>CBDDYZ010000001.1:0-241559 GCA_965235675.1 Candidatus Pelagibacterales bacterium
ATGTAATACGGTTCCCCGACCAGAACACTCTAAATACAAAAGTTAAACAAATTAGAAACCCTCAGAAAGAAATTTCTGGGGGTTTTTTTAATTCAAAATTAGAAAAAATATAATCACCTCCACAATCAAAAATATATTGAAAATTATTTTTTTATTAAAAATTTAAAAATTTTATTTTTATTTTTTTTAAAAATTTCAGTTTGTAATTATTAATATCTTTTTCTTTAAAATATTTGCTGCTCCAATAAGGAACGGATATTCACTTCCTTCAATATCTGCTTTCAAATACATGATAATTATTTTTTATTTTCATTAAATTATCTAATTTATCAATTTCACAAATAGAAGTGTTTTTTTCATTTCCTCTTGGATAAAGAGTAAAATTTGGAGTAAAATCTTCTTAGACCATAAAACTTTACTTGTCCTTTCTTATCTCCGAGTGCTGTATTAAAAGTTCTAATATTTTTTATTTGATTTATTCTGTCAAAGCCTGTAGCGTTTAATATTTGTGATTATAGGATCAAATGAAAATATTTTTAGTTTTTTTATTTTTGACAATCTCTAATGAATAAAAACCTCAATAATGAACCTATATCTAAAACAATATTTATTTTATTTAAAGTTATTAGATTTATTGCCCAAAAAAAAAGTTCTATCTCCATAGTTTTCCTCGTAAATAAGAATTACTCTATCTTATAAACGTCTAGTTTCTAACTTATATTTGGAATCATCAATTTTTTTCTTTTTAAAAAAATTTTTAGTAATAAAAATATATTTTTTCATAAATAGCTGGGTATTGCTTTCTAGAATCCATGGGAAATTTTATTAAAAATTTAGGAATATAATTACCAATTAATTTTCAAATGCTTAAGAACAACTTAGTAAATAAGTTACACTATTTTCGATTTTTTAAAGGTTTGACTTAATGTGTTCATTCTTTTGAATTTTACAATTCATCTTTTGAGTTCCTTTTGAATTTGACCCTAAAAGTGATGAACAGTGATGAACAATTTTAAGAAAAGATAGATAAATCAGTAATTATTGAACTACCTGAAGAGAATGTAATACGGTTCCCCGACCAGAACACTCTAAATACAAAAGTTAAACAAATTAAAAACCCTCAGAAAGAAATTTCTGGGGGTTTTTTATTTAAAATGTTTAAGAAATTTATTATTTAAAAATTTTTTAGAAACAAATAAACAAGCTGAGCTTTTTAAGATATTTCCATCCGTAATTACTCTCAAGTTGTTTGCTTTCAACGTAGATCCTGTTGATGTAATATCTGTAATGAGTTCTGCTGAACCTGTAAAAGGATATGATTCCGTAGCACCTAAGGCTTGGCATAATTCTAAATTGACTTACTCCTTTCGATAAGAAAAAAGCTTCGGTTAAATTTGGATATTTTGTAGCCACCCTCATTCTTCTTCCATATTTTTCTTTAAATTCAAAACTCACCTCCTCAAGGTCTGCCATATTCTGCACATCTAGCCAGTCCTTCGGTACAGCAACAACCAGATCTGCAAATCCAAAGTTTAGTTTTTGTAATAATTTAACATTTTGGGAGTAAATCTCTGGAAATTCTTTCAATAAATCTAAACCGGAAATACCCATATCGAGTGTTCCATCATTTATTCTCTCGATAATTTCTTTTGCGTGTAAGTAAATTCCTTCTATTTGATTATTATTTTTTATATTAAAAAAATAATTTCTTTCACCAAATGCATTAACTACTTTAAGATTTTTCTTTTGAAAAAATTTTAAGGATTCTTCCTTTAATCTACCTTTGCTGGGTAATGCTATTTTAATTTTATTCATTTTATAAATTAATTAATTGATTCAGATTAATTGCTCCGCCTAAGGATGGAATATTTTTTTTGTAACCTAAAGTTTTAAGTAAATTGTTATATTCACCCCCTCTTGCAAGCTCAATTATTTGATTTTTTTTCTTAATATAAGCCAAAAAAACTAATCCCGTATAATACTCTGTATTTCTTCCAAAATCAGTTTTAAAGGTAATAGAATATTTTTTTCCAATTTTTTTATTAATAAAAATGATTTTTTTTAAATAATTTTTTATATCCTTTGCTGATAATTTATTTTTATAGAAAAAATCAATAATAACTCTTTCAGTTCTTTGTAATGGAATTTTAATATTTAAAAAATTTTTTATTATTTTAACATTTTTTTTACCTTTGTAATTATCTCTTGGATCTTTAAGTTTTTTTTTAAATCTTTTAACTATTTCAGCAACAGTTCTACCTGCAATTATTTTATTTTGATCCATTTGTTCTAAATCTTTTAGTCTTTGCGTATCAACATCAATAGTTACTTGGTCAAGATCATAATTAGTTTCCAATCTTTTTAATAAATCAGAAAAATACTCTCTTCGAGAAAAATGCCTAATAAGTCTTAACTTCCATCTTTCAGGTAGATCCAAAGATTCTATTAATATTTTAAATAAGCCGATATCTCCTATATTTATTTGCAGTTTCTTAATTTGTTTAATCGGCTCTAGAATTGTATCTAGTAAAATTAAACTTGAATTTTTATTTAATGAGTTAATCAACTCACAACCTAATTGATCAAATACTTTTAAATCACCTTTTTTATTTAACCTATAAGCTGTTCCATAATAACAAAATCGTTCCTCTTTAGTTTTTTTTTCTTGGATATATTTTAAGGCAGTAGAAACAGTTAGGTCAGGTCTTAAACTAACCTCTTTTCCTAATAAATCTCTGTAAGTTAAAGTAGTTTTTTTAAATTGCTCTCCAGATCTTTCTGTTAAAAGACTGGTATCTATTAATAAATCAAGATCTGTAAAATTAAATTTTCTTTTTTTGAAATAATTTAAAATTTTTTTGGAAAAATCTTCTTTTAATTTTTTTTTCTCAAGCCCTTTTTTCATTATATCAATTCATTTAACAATTGATCAAAAGGTATGGTTTTTTGAGATTCTTCAGATTGCTTCCATTCACTTCGATCTTTAATATTTTCGGATATTTTTTTTCCCACATTTAAATTTTTAATAGTTACTAAATTCTTGCTAACTTCATCTTCTCCGCACAAAATGACGTAATCACATCCTCTTTTATCTGCATATTTTAGCTGGGACTTAATATTGGATGTTCCTGAATAAATTTCAGAACTAATATTTTTGTCACGAAGCGCTTTTAGTACTTTCATATAAAAAGTCATAAATTTTTCGTCAAAAACACATATTAATATTGGTAGTTTTTTTTGCGTCTTAACTTTGTTTTTTTGAATAATTGCATAAATTAAGCGATCTAAACCAACTGAAATTCCTGTTGATGGACATTCTTGATTATTAAATCTTTTAACTAAATCATCATATCTTCCTCCACCACCGATGGATCCAAACTCAATTTCTTCACCTTTTTTATTTTGCACACCGAATGTTAAGTTTGCCTCAAAAATAGGTCCTGTATAATACTCAAGTCCTCTAACGATAGTAGGATCAAAGATATAATTTGTAAAATTGAATAATGAAAAATATTTTTCCATTAATTGCATTTCTGCAATTCCTTCTTGTATTGTTTGATTTCCTTCTGCAATTTTTTTTATATTTTCATAGTTATTTTCTGAAAGATTTTTAATATTTAAAAAACTTATAATTTCTTTTATTTGGTACTCCTCTAGTTCCGCTCCTTTGGTAAAATCACCAGATTTATCTTTTCTTCCTTTTCCCAGAAGATACTGTACACCCTCAGTACCAACTCTATCTAGCTTATCAATTGCACGAAGTGTAATCGATTGCTTTTGTTCATCAACAATATTTAATTTTTCTAAAAGCCCTTTAGAAAGTTTTCGGTTTGATATCTTAATATTAAATTCATTCTGTTCTAATCCGCAACTTATTAATATTTCTGAAATTAAGATACAAAGTTCCGAGTCTGCAAATAAATTACTTGTTCCAATATAGTCTGCATCAAATTGTAAAAACTCCCTAAATCTACCTGGTCCAGGTTTTTCATTTCTCCAGACAGTACCTAATTGAAATCTTTTGAAGGGTCTTGGTAGACTGTCAAAATTTTTTGCTGCATATCTTGCCAGTGGAGCAGTTAGGTCATATCGTAAAGAGAGCCATTTTTTTTCGTCTTGAAATGAAAATACTCCTTCAGAAGGTCTGTCTTTATCTGGTAAAAATTTACCAATACTTTCAGTATACTCAAAACTAGGAGTTTCAAGATATTGAAATCCATATTTAGACATAATCTTTTTAATATTTGAAATTAAAAGATCTCGAATAAGAAGCTCTTCTTCTGGCCTATCTGTAAAACCTAAAGGTAAATCACTACTAGGTTTAAAAGTTTTTTTATTCATTGTTTTGGTACAGCTGGGTGGACTCGAACCACCGACATCTGGTTCCACAAACCAGCGCTCTAACCAACTGAGCTACAGCTGCATAATTTTTGTTTATAATATTTTTTTGTGGTTAAATATATAATTCTATTGGCCAAGCAAATGCTCAGCATGAAAATGGTGTCTGTGAGTAGATCTATATATTTTTATCATTGCAATTAGCGGTTGATTATCAATCTAGGAATTAAAATGCAAATAAAAAAAATGGTGGTCTGAGGTGGATTTGAACCACCGACACAAGCCTTTTCAGGGCTCTGCTCTACCAACTGAGCTATCAGACCACGCACAGTCTTTTTCCATAATTTATTTAAATAATCAACGAAAAACTAAACTAAATTTGCTGATTTTAACAAATTGAACACCTGATAAAGAGGCAAACCGACGACATTTGAATAAGATCCATTTAAAGTTTTAACAAATCTTTCTGCATAACCCTGAATTGCGTAAGCCCCCGCTTTATTTCTCCATTCATCTGTTTGAAGATAATCATCAATATCATTTTGATCTAATTTTTTGAACGTTACCTTGGAGCTTACTATTTTTAACTTATTAAATTTTTCATTTTTTAGATAAATGGCAGTTACAACAGTGTGTTTTCTACCAGAAAAAAAATTTAAGAATTTTTTTGCCTCTAAGTGATCTCTTGGTTTACCAAAAATTTTTCTTCCACATATGACAATCGTATCAGCCGATAAAATATTTTTTGTAGGGAATTGATCAAAAACAAAATCACCTTTTTCTTTTGCTAATCTTTTGCAATAACTGATTGGATTTTCTTTTTTTTTAAAACTTTCATCAATTTCTGAAGCCTGAATAAGTTCAGGGATAATATTTATACTTTTTAATAAGTCCAATCTTCTTGGTGAAGCACTTGCTAATACCAGACCACTTATAACTTGGGCCATCTATTTTAATCGGAATGTAATTCGACCTTTAGTTAAATCATAAGGCGTAACTTCAACTAACACTTTATCTCCTGTCAGAACTCTAATTCTATTTTTTCTTAATTTACCAGAAGTATGCGCTAAAATTTCATGATTGTTTTCAAGCTTAACTCTAAACATGGCATTAGGTAACAACTCTGTTACCGTTCCATTAAATTCTAACATTTCTTCTTTTGCCATATAATTAATTATTATTATTTAAGCGTGTCTTAATTGAAAGAGCGTGCGCTTGCAACCCTTCATAATTTGCTAAATCTATTGCCGCCTGCCCTATTTTTTGAATACCTAATTTAGAACACTTTATTAAAGAGGTTTTCTTATAAAAATCTGCAACAGATAAACCGGATGAAAATCTTGCAGTACCAGAAGTTGGCAAAACATGATTTGGCCCAGCAATATAATCTCCTATGGCTTCGGGACTGTAGTCTCCTAAAAAAATTGACCCTGCATTAATAATTTTTTTTTCAATTTTTTCACAATTTGTAATTTTAATTTCTAAATGCTCAGGAGCTATTTTGTTCACTAAATCAATAATTTCATTATCATTTTTACAAATAATAATTGCTCCATAATTTTTTATACTTTTTGCTGCAATTTCTTTTCGAGGCAATTTTGGAATTATTTTTTTTATTTGTGATAATACGCTCTCTGCAAAAGCTTTATTTTTTGTTAACAATATACATTGTGATAACTGATCATGTTCTGCTTGCGATAAAAGATCTATAGCTGTCCAATAAGAATTATTTTCTTTTCCGGCAACTACAGTGATTTCTGAAGGGCCAGCAATCATATCAATTCCTACCTGGCCAAAAACTTCCTTTTTTGCCGTAGCTACATAAATATTTCCTGGACCAACTATTTTATCAACTTGATCCACTGTTTCTGTTCCGTAAGCAAGAGCTGCAATAGCTTGGGCACCACCAATTCTAAATATTTTTTTTACTCCACAAATAGTTGCGGCATATATAACGCCCGCATTAATCTCATTGTTAGGAGTGGGCACTACCGCAATAATTTTTTTTACACCAGCAACAATTGCTGGAATTGCATTCATTAAAACTGTGCTGGGATAGCTAGCTTTGCCACCTGGAATATAAATTCCAACTTTGTTTAAGGGTGTATATTTGTAACCAAGCTGATTATTAAATGCGTCTTTGTATTGAAAAGAATGAACTAATTGTTTTTTGTGAAAAGAATAAATTCTTTTATAAGCAATTTGTATCGCTCTTTTTACCTTAACATCTAAAGTGCTTATTATTTGTTTAATTTCTTTTTTTGATATTAAAATATTTTTTTTATTTAATTTAATATTATCAAATTTTTTTGAATACTGAATAACTGCTTTATCTTTATTCTTTTTAACTTGTTGAATTATTTGAAGAACAATATTTTTATTTATATTAGATTGCTCTCTTTTCGATTCTAAAACTTTAGAAAACTCTTTAGAAAAATTTTTTTGTTTGGTATTTAAAATAAACTTCATTAAATTTTATGTTTTGGTTTATATTTTGTTTTCCAACTATTAGAAAAATCTTCAAGAGTTGAATTAATAAATTCTGTTTCAATAGAAATAACCCCGCCACCAGAAAATATCAACTTCAAATTATAGTTTTCATTTTTTAATTTGATTGCCTCTATTGCCAAAAACTCCAATATTGTAGTTTTTTTCTTAGGATTAATATTTTTGTATTTTGCATTGAGAACTCCATTAAAAACTAATGCAGAACGAACTCTTCTATTATCTCTAAAAACTCCATGCTCGGCATCTTCCCACATAAATCGATTAAAAATACATACAAAGGTTTTATTTTTTATTAAAAACTTTATGTCTTGAGCGACAATTACTGCATCTTGCAAATATGCGGAAAAGATATTTAAATCTTTTTCATCTTTGGCTAGCAGTTTTAAATTACCCTGATTATCAAGCATTAATTGTAGTTATTTGTGCTCCACATTTTCTCAATTTTTGGACTAAATTTTCATACCCTCTTTCAAGGTGATAAATTCTATTAATAACTGTTTTTTCTTTAGTGGATAGCGCTGCTAGAACAAGTGAAACAGATGCTCTTAGGTCTGTCGCCATCACTTCAGCTCCATGCAAGGACTTCACTCCTTTAATAATTGCTAATTTTGTTTTCAAAGTAATATCCGCTCCCATTCGCTTTAATTCCGAAACATGTAAAAATCTATTCTCAAATATATCCTCTTGAACATAAGATGTTCCTTTTGTTAAACACATTAAACTCATTATTTGAGCTTGCATATCTGTTGGAAAACCAGGAAATGGTTTGGTTTTTATTTTGATAGGATGAAGATTTTTTTTTCTATAAATCATAGCTGAACTTGTATTAATAAATTTTATTTGTGCCCCACAATTTTGTAAAATTGTAAAAATATTACTCATATTTTTTATATCAATTTTGTTTAATGTAATTTTTCCATTGGTAATAAGTGCTGCAACAGCATAGGTTCCAGCTTCTATTCTGTCTGGTATAACAGCATGTGATAAACCATTTAATTTATTTACGCCCTTAATAATAATTACTCTCTTTGCTTTAAAAGAAATATTAGCTCCGGCTTTCTTTAAGAATGATACTAAATCTATAATTTCAGGTTCTATCGCAATATTTTTAATAACAGTTGTGCCTTTACATAAGACAGAAGCCATAATTAAATTCTCTGTCGCTCCAACGGATATAGAAGGAAAATTAAGTCTAGTTGAAATTAATTTTTTATCAACTTTTGCTTGAATATATCCTTTTTGTATTTCTATTGAAGCTCCCATTTTTTTTAGCATTTCAATATGAAGATCTACTGGACGTGTTCCAATAGCACATCCGCCTGGTAATGAAACTTGAGCCTTGCCATATTTTGATAATAAAGGACCTAAGACCAACACTCCAGCTCTCATAGTCTTTACAAGATTGTATGGTGCAATAAATTTTTTATTTTTTTTTGGAAATATATGAATTTCATTTTTTTTTGAAAAATAAATTATTTTTTTACCAATATTTTCTAATAACTTACACATTGTTACAATATCTCTAACAAAAGGAATGTTTTTTAAAATCACCTTTTCATCAAAAAGCAAAGTTGCTGCTAATATGGGCAAGGTAGAATTTTTGGATCCTGAAATATCAATGTTTCCAATGAGTTTTTTACCTCCTTGGATCACTAATTTTTTCATTTAAACTTTGGGAAGGGTTACACCTTTTTGCTTCATATATTTTCCTTTTCTATCTGCATATGAAACTTCAGGGTCTTGATCTCCTTTTAGAAAAATAAATTGGCAAGCTCCCTCATTGGCATAAATTTTAGCTGGCAATGGTGTAGTATTTGAAAACTCTAACGTAACATGACCTTCCCACTCTGGTTCTAATGGAGTCACATTCACAATAATACCACAACGCGCATAAGTACTTTTTCCCAAACAAATAACCAAAACATCTCTTGGTATTTTAAAATATTCAACTGTACTTGCTAAAGCAAAAGAGTTTGGAGGGATGATACAAACATCTTCTTTCTTAGTTACAAAGCTTTCTTGAGAAAAGTTTTTTGGATCAACTAATGCTGAATGAACATTGGTAAAAATTTTAAATTCATTAGATACTCTTGCATCATAACCATAAGATGACAGGCCAAAAGAGATGCTTTCTCCTCTTTGTTGTTCTTCAACAAATGGGGATATCATATTTTTTTCCAAAGACATTTTTTTGATCCACTTATCTGACAGGACGCTCATTTATTATTTTTTTCTTTTAGTTTTTTTTGAAATTCTTTTCTTTTTTTAATATTTTCTTTTAACGCGTTAGATAATTTTTCCTTTTTATTATCTTTATCAGCATTAAAAACCATTAACTACTTATTTGGATTTGTTAAATCGTCTAAAGTAATTGGCTTGCTAATATCGTGCATTTCAGTTGGTTCTTCAACTGATGGTTCTGGATTAGTAGAGGCTCTTTTGGCTCTTTTTAAAGCAAGTCGCTCTTTGCGCTTTGCTTCTTTCAGCATCGCCCTTTCACCACGCTTAGACTTATAATCATAATGAATACCCATGGCCGAGCCTCCTAAAACTAATTTTACTTAAAAAAATTATTCTTTTTTCAAGTTTACAGCAGATGGACCTTTTTTTCCATCCTCGATATCAAAAGTAAGTACATCTCCCTCGTCAAGATATCCTACTCCGGAATCTTTTACTGCTGACATGTGAACAAAAACGTCTTTTTCTTTATCATCGCGTTCAATAAACCCATAACCTTTGGATCCATTAAACCATTTTACTTTACCTTTTATACTCATTTTTACTCTCTTTTAAGTTGAAGCAATTTTGATATTCAAAAATGCTTTACGCTATAAACAGATATATGACATTTTTGTCAATAATTCTACTTTCGATAAAATTACAAAATAAAAAAGTTAAATATTTCCCTCAATTTTAGAGCAATTTTCTTTATTTATTTTTTTATCAAAAGCTTGTTCTGTTTCTTTTTTTACAACCCAAACAAAAGATTTTTCATAGGTATTGTCTTGGGCAACAGTTGTGCATCTTTTTCCAAATTTTACAGAGTGAGTAGTGCAACTTGTTAAAGCTACTAGAGCAACCATAACAATAATAAGTGATATTTTTTTCATAAAAAAAAAATAAATTTAAATAATGATTTTATTTTGCTTCAAAACAGACCTTTTCCAGGCAAAAAATTATAAAAAAGTTGTAAAAGCCTGATATAAATTTTAAAAGTCACAAATATGCCCACATAGCTCAGAAGGTAGAGCACGTCCATGGTAAGGACGGGGTCATCAGTTCGATTCTGGTTGTGGGCACCAAAATTATTGCTCTGATACTAAATTATGTTTTTGAGCACCTAAAGATTCAATTTCAAGCTCAATAACATCACCTGTTTTTAAAAATTGTGGAGGATTCATTCCAGCTCCAACCCCGGGAGGCGTTCCTGTTGTGACGATATCGCCTGGCTGCAAAGACATAAAATTACTTAGATAAGATAAAATATAATTCATGGAAAAAATCATTTTATCTGTATTGCCATCCTGTTTTATTTCTCCATTAACTTTAGTAATCATATTTAAATTATTCACATCTTTAATTTCTTCTTTTGTAACCAAATAAGGACCGATAGGCCCAAATGTATCTCCTGATTTTCCTTTAATAAATTGTCCACTTCTATTTTTTTGCCAGTCACGTTCGGACACATCATCTACTAAACAATAACCAAAAATATATTCTTCCGCATGTTCTAAAGAAACATATTTAGCCTCCTTTCCAATAACAAAAGCTATTTCTACTTCCCAGTCTAACTGGGTAGAGTTTCTTGGAATAACAATGTCATCATGAGGACCAATAATACAACTTGTTGCTTTAGAAAATATCATAGGCTCTTTTGGCAAATTAGATTTAACTTCCTTTGCATGATCAGAAAAATTCAAACCTACGGCTAAAAATTTTCCTGGAGTAGCAATGCAAGATCCAATTCTTGTAGAAGAGTCAATTATTGGTAAAGAATTTAAATCGATTTTTTTAATTTTTTCTAAGTTAGCAAAGTTAATATTTTTTGAGTCAAAATCATCTATATGACCTGATAAATCTCTTATCTTTTTATTTTGATCTAAAATTCCTGGTTTTTCTTTTCCTTTTTCTCCAAATCTGAGTAGCTTCATTTAAATACCTCTTTTATTTAATTTTAAAATTTCTTTATATAAAGAGCTGTGATCATTATCTCCTAATCCTGCATTTACTAAACTTTGATACATTTTTTGAATAAGGTTAGATATTGGAAGCTCTGTTTGATAATCTTTAGCACACTCAATGATATTATTCATATCTTTAAGATGTGTGTGAGTTTTACCTCTGGGCGCAAAATCTTTTGCGACCATGCGGTTTCCATGATTTTGTAAAATTTTACTATCTGCAAAACCACCTGCTACTGCTTGAATAAATTTTGTTGGATCTGCACCGGTGGCTTCACATAAAATAATTGCTTCTGCTACAGCTCCAATCGTTACTCCAACAATAATTTGGTTACAAAGCTTTGCAACTTGTCCGCTCCCAGATGGACCAACTAAAGTTGGGTTTCCCATGGTTTTGAGCACATCGTGACAATCATCAAAATCTAATTGCTCACCACCAGCCATAATTGCTAAAGAAGCGCTCTTTGCACCTTCAGGACCACCTGAAACTGGCGCATCCACATATCGTAAATTATTTTGTTTTGTAATGTCATGAATTTTTTTAGCAGTGCTAAATTTAATAGAACTCATATCTATAAAAATAGAATTTTTTTTGTAATCTAATTTTATGATTTGATTTAATACATCTAAAACAGCCTCGTCATCGGAAAGCATGGTAATTATAATATCAGTTTCAGAAACAGCCTCTTGTAAAGTGTTGCAAGTATTTACTCCGAATTCCTTAAGAGCATTTAATTTTTCTAAATTTCTATTAAATGCTTTTACCGCAAATCCTGCTTTTGCAATATTGGTACACATGGGTAATCCCATCAAGCCAATTCCTAAAAAGCTGATTGTTAAATTCTTATTAGACATTTTATCCCGAAAGGCCGAGATGAATATATTTTGCGTTTAGATAATCTTTGATTGCTTCAGATCCACCTTCTCTTCCATAGCCACTTTGCTTTATTCCGCCAAATGGAGCTTCTGCAATAGCAACGACTGGCGTATTTACTGCAACCATCCCTGTTTCTAATGCGTCTGAAGTTTTTTGTGCTTTTTCCATAGAATTAGTTGCTACATAAGCCGCCAAACCAGCATCATGATTATTAGCTCTCTCAATTACTTCATCAAAATGTTTAAAAGACAACATTGGAGACAGTGGTCCAAATGGCTCTGCCGTCATAATAGTAAAATCATCTTTTACATTATCAAATACCGTTGCTTCATAAAAATAACCTTTGTTGAAACCAGCAGCTCTTTTACCTCCACAAAGAACTGTTGCTCCTTCTTGCTTTGTTTTTTCCACTAAATCTTCTATTTCCCCAAGTCTTTTTGCAGTTGTAATTGGTCCCAAATCTGAGTCTTTATTAATCCCAGGCCCCATCTTTAATTGTAAAGTTTTCTCAACAAATAATTTTGTAAACTCTTCTTTTTTACTTTCGTGAATGAAAAATCTACTCGGTGAAATGCAAACTTGGCCAGTGTTTCTATATTTTGCCATGATGGCCATATCGATAGCTTTATGTATGTTTGCATCATCATGAACAATAAATGGTGCATGCCCACTTAATTCCATTGTCACTCTTTGTACTTTGTCAGCAGCTTGTTTTAAAACTAATTTTCCAACCCTGGTAGATCCAGTAATAGATATTTTTTTTACAATATCAGATGCAATCAATTGAGATGCGATTGACGGTGGATCACCTGACAGTAAGTTTACTACTCCTGGAGGAATTCCAGCTTGATTACAAATATCAACTAGTTCCATTACCGAACCTGGAGTAACCACATCTGGTTTGCATATTACAGAACATCCTGCGGCTAAGGCGGTAGAAATTTTTCTTGCAGCCAAAATGGTAGGAAAATTCCAAGGACTTAATGCAGCAACTACTCCTACCGGTTCATATTTGACTGACATTCTTGTCGTTTCAAATCTGCTTTCAATGATTTGACCATAAATTCTTTTTGTCTCTTCAGCATTCCATTCGAATATATCTGCAGATCCAACAGCTTCTACTTGTGCTTGGGTAAATGGTTTTCCATTCTCTAATGAAATCCATTTTGCAATAACATCTTTTCTTTCTCTAATTAAATCAGCAATCTTTCGAATTTTATTTGCTCTATCCCATGGATTTATTTTTCTCCAAACTGCTAAACCACGCTTTGCAGATTGTAGGGCTTTTTCCACATCCTCAGATGTAGCTTTAGAGGCATGACCTAATATTTCTTCATTAGATGGATTAATTACCTCGTATGTGCCTCCATCAGAGGATGGGGACCATTTTCCATCAATAAATTGACCAAATTTTTCGTACATATCTTTTATTAATGATGTTGTTGTAATTTAATTAATATTCAAAGGGAAGGATATTTGTTAAATTAATTTAGTAATTTACTTATTTACAGGGGCCAGACAAATTTATAAATAACAACCAAATTTATGAGCACTGAAATCAAAGTTCCAGATATTGGCGATTTTAAAAACGTCGAAATTATTGAAATTTTAATCAAAGAAGGTGATGAAGTTAATAAAAATGATCCAATTATCACAATCGAAAGTGACAAATCTAGTGTTGAAATACCAAGTCCTTTCTCAGGCAAAATATCAGAGTTAAAAGTTAAAGTTGGAGATAAAGTATCCGAAGGAAGTTTGATTGGATTAATTGCCACAAACGAACAAGCCCCCAGCGAAACCATTAAAGAAGAAAAAATATTTCCAGAAACAGAAAAAATTATTAAAGATGCAGAAGAGACATTGCAAAATAACTCAGGCAATCAGTCTTCAACCATAGATATTGAAATTCCAGATATTGGGGACTTTAAGAATGTTGAAATTATAGAAATTTTAGTAAAAGAAGGAGATCAAATAAATAAAAATGATCCTATTCTTAGTCTTGAAAGTGATAAATCAAGCATGGAAGTGCCGTCGCCTGTTTCAGGAATAATAAAGCAACTAAAAGTAAGTGTTGGAGATAAGGTATCTATGGGGAGTGTTATTGCTGCTGTAGAAAGTAAAGATACTGCAAAACAATCCTCATCACAAAAAAAACCAGATCCAATTGTAACTGAAAATAATTCTGTTGTTCCAAATACTCCTGCAACAAGTAGACCAGAGCCAAGAATTGAAATTAAAAACAATCAACTTTATAGCAGTGTACCAAATATCAACGATATAGATCCAACTGAAACAAATGAATGGATTGAATCTTTAAGTGCAGTTGTAAAAAGAGATGGTGCTGAAAGAGCACATTACCTATTAAGTCAATTAATAGATCAGGCATATATTGCAGGTTCAAATTTACCTTATACTCAAAACACTCCTTACATAAATACTATACCACCTGAATTAGAAGCAAAATCTCCCGGCGATCAAGAGATAGAAAGAAAAATTCGATCGCTTATCAGATGGAATGCAGCTGCTATGGTAGTACGAGCAAATAAAATTTCTCCTGAACTTGGTGGGCATATTGCAACATTTGCTTCTGCTGCAACTTTGTACGATGTAGGCTGTAATCATTTTTGGAGAGCAAAGTCTGAAGATTTTTTAGGTGATATGGTTTTTTACCAAGGACACGCTGCACCAGGCATGTATGCGAGATCTTATCTAGAAGGTCGAATTAATGAAGAACAATTAATTAATTTTAGACAAGAAGCAAAAGGTAATGGACTTTCATCTTATCCGCATCCATGGCTAATGCCAAATTATTGGCAGTTTCCAACAGTTTCAATGGGTCTTGGTCCTATCATGTCAATCTATCAAGCAAGATTTATGAAATATCTTCAAAACAGAGGATTAATTCCTGATCAAAATAGAAAAGTTTGGACTTTTATTGGTGATGGAGAAACAGATGAACCTGAAACATTGGGTGCTATTGGTTTAGCCTCCAGAGAAAAATTAGATAATTTAATATTTGTCGTAAATTGTAATCTACAAAGATTAGATGGACCTGTCCGTGGAAATGGAAAAATTATTCAAGAGCTTGAAGGTACGTTTAGAGGAGCAGGTTGGAATGTCATTAAAGTAATTTGGGGATCTTATTGGGATCCTTTATTGCGAGCAGATAAAACAGGTCTTCTAATGAAGCGAATGAATGAATGTGTAGATGGCGAATATCAAGCTATGAAAGCAAAAGGTGGTTCTTATGTTAGAGAAAAATTTTTTGGAAAATATCCTGAACTATCAAAATTAGTTTCAAATATGTCTGATGCTGATATTTGGAGACTTAATAGAGGGGGCCATGATCCAAATAAAGTATATGCCGCATACGATGCTGCCACAAAACATAAAGGTCAACCAACTGTAATCTTAACTAAAAGTATTAAAGGTTATGGAATGGGAAAATCTGGAGAAAGTATTAATACAACTCATTCACAAAAAAAATTAGATGTCGATGATATGTTTTATTTTAGAGACAGATTTGAAATTCCTTTGACAGATAAACAAGTAGAAAATTTAGAATTTTATAGGCCAGATGAAAACTCTGAAGAAATTCAATACTTAAGAGAAAGACGAGCAAAACTTGGTGGACCAATTCCTTCAAGATCTTCAAAAGCAACACCAGTTAAAATCGAAAGCGCTCCATTCGAGTCTTCTTACAAGTCATCAGGAGAAAGACAAATTTCAACTACGATGGCGTTAGTTACGATTTTAACAAAAATATTAAGAGATAAAACTACTGCAGCAAGACTTGTTCCTATTATTCCAGACGAAGCAAGAACTTTTGGTATGGAGGGCTTTTTCCAAAAGATAGGGATTTATGCTCATGAGGGACAAAAATACGAACCTGTAGATTCTGAACAAATTAGTTCGTATCGAGAAGATAAAAAGGGCCAAGTGCTAGAAGAAGGAATAACAGAGGCTGGAGCAATGTCATCTTTTGTTGCTGCGGGTACTGCATATGCAAACCACGATATTGAAATGTTACCAATTTATATTTTTTACTCCATGTTCGGTTTTCAGCGAGTTATGGATTTAATTTGGGCTGCAGGTGACTCCCAAGCAAGAGGATTTTTAATTGGTGCAACAGCTGGAAGAACTACTTTGGCAGGAGAAGGTCTCCAGCACCAAGATGGACACAGCTTAATTATGGCTTCTATGATACCAAATTGTATTTCTTATGACCCTACATACGCTTACGAATTAGCTGTTATTTTTGAGGACGGATTAAGAAGAATGCACGAAAAACAAGAAAATGTTTTTTATTATGTGACTACAATGAATGAAAACTATGTGCATCCCGAACTTCCAAAGCATGTAAAAAAAGAAGATATTCTTAAAGGAATGTATCTACTTAAGGAATTTGAAAATAAAGGAAAATCTAAAGTTCAACTACTTGGATCTGGAACTATATTAAATGAAGTATTAAAAGCTGCTGAAATTTTAAGTGAAGAATATGGTATCGATTCTGATGTTTGGAGCGTTACTAGTTTTAATGAAATTAAAAAAAATGGGATGGAAGTTGAGCGAAAAAATCTCCTTAATCCAAATGAAGAAAGAGAAAAATCTCACGTAGAATTATGCCTGTCTGGTAGACCTGGACCAGTGATTGCTGCAACAGACTATATGAGAATTCACGCAGACCAAATTAGACCGTATGTAAAAGAATCTTTTTATGCTTTTGGTACTGATGGTTATGGCCGAAGTGATACAAGAAAAAATTTAAGAGAATTTTTTGAAGTAAATAAAGAATACATTGTTGCAAATACTTTGAGTATTTTGGCACAAGAACAAAAGATAGCCTCAAGCGTAGCGCAACAGGCATTTGAAAAATACAATATCGATCAAAAAAAACCTATTCCGACTAAATTATAATGGCCCAAGATATTTTAGTTCCAAATATTGGTGACTTTAAAGATGTTGAGATAATTGAAATTCTTGTAAAGGAAGGAGATACAGTTTCAAAAGGTGATCCGATGATCACAATCGAAAGTGATAAATCAAGTGTAGAAGTTCCCTCTAGTCATTCAGGTACTATCGAAAAACTTCATATTAAAATTGGAGATAAAGTTTCAGAAGGAAGTCTGATAGCTTCATTGAGTGGTTCGGGTGAAAAACAAATTGAAAAAATTGAAGAAACTAAAACAATAGAAAAAGAAGTTTTTACTTCTGAAGAAGTAAAAATACTAACAGTACCTCAAGTAAATATTGTTGGAAATTTATTTGTAGCTAAAATTCATTTATCTATAAATTCAAAAGTTTTAAAAGATCAGACTATTCTTACAATTGAAGATGATGAATCAAGCATTGACATACCCTCTCCTCTTGACGGAACAATAAGTGAAATTCTAGTTAACAAAAATGATAGCGTAACTCCTGGTCAGGAAATTTGTAAAATTATTATTACTTCAACGAAACAAAGTTTAATTAAAAAAACCATTCCACCAGTTGCAACACCAAAAGTTGTAGAAATTCATAATAATACCGAGGCAAAACCAACTCAACAAATTCCCAGTGCTAGCCCTAAAATAATGAAATTTGCTCGTGAACTTGGTGTTAATATTCATGATGTACAAGGTAGTGGTCGATTAGGTAGGATTTTAGAAGAAGATATAAAATCACATATTAGAATTAATATTAATAAACCAGCTACATCAGCTGAGGTTTCAAAAGAAATAAAGCCAAAAAGTCAGGAAAATCTACCTTTTGAACACTCTGAATTTGGAGAGGTGGATGAGCAAAATATTCCAAGAATCAAAAGGCTGTCTGGTCCACATCTAGTTAAGGCTTGGAACGAAATACCTCATGTAACACAACATGATGAAATTGATGTAACTGAAATGGAAAGTTTTAGAAAAAATTTAGTTGATTTAAATACTAGAGAAAAAATATCCATCACTCCTTTAGCTTTTATGATGAAAGCTTTAGTTAATGCGATGAAAAAATATCCAAACTTTAATTCATCACTTAATGGTGAAAAAGTAATTTATAAAAAATATTTTCATATAGGAATTGCCGTAGATACGCCCAATGGTTTAATGGTTCCAAAAATAAGAGATGTTAATACAAAAACACTATCTAACCTAAGCAATGAGGTAAGAAAAGTAAGTAAGCTTTGCAAGGAACTAAAAATAGATAAAAAAGAATTTTTTGGAGGATCTATGACAATTTCAAGTCTTGGTGGTATAGGGGGTAGTTTTTTTACTCCAATTATTAATGCTCCTGAAGTTGCAATTATTGGAATTGGCAGATCAGAAATGAAGCAAATTTATATTGATGGAGAGTTTAAACCAAGAATGATGATGCCTATTTCTCTATCTTATGATCACAGAATAATTGATGGTGCAGAAGCTGCTAAATTTTGCCAAGATTTAAAAATTAGTCTTGGAAGAAACTTTGCACTTGAATTAGCAATCTAAATGCAGGTTCAAGGAACTTGCGAAGAAAAATTTTTAGCAATAAAAAATATATTTCAACAAAGCTTTGATAACAAAGAAGAGCATGGCGCTGGTTTTTCTGTCATTCAAAATGGTAATGTATTAATCAATTTATTTGGTGGAACAAGGGATGGTAAAGAAACATGGAAAGAAAATACTATTGTTAATACTTTTTCTTTAAGCAAGGGTATTTATGCTGCTTGCATTTCAAAGCTGATTGCAGAAAATTTATTAGATATAGAAAAACCTATTTCTTACTATTGGCAGTCATTTAACAAAAAAAATATTCTTGTAAGACATTTACTTTCTCATCAATCTGGAATGTATAGATTTAAGACAAAATTAAATAATAAAGATTTATTAGATTGGGAAAAAATTAAAACAATTTTAGAAAATCAAGAACCTGATCATAAGCCTGGTGAATTTACGTATTATCATGCAAAAACTCATGGATATTTAGTTGGTAACTTAATTAATATTATTACTGGAATGACCGTTGGAGAGTATCTAAAAAAAAATATTTCAAATCAATATAAAGTAAATTTTTATTTTGGTTTGGATGACGTGCAGTTAAATAATGTAGCAGATCTAGAGGAGGATCTGTCCGAAAGTAACGGAAAAAAAAATAATGAAGATTTAAACGCTTTTAACAATCCAGTTCATGATTTAAATTTTTACAATAGTCTAGAATGGAGAAAATCTGAAGTTCCCTCGATGGGTGGTCATGGAAATGCAATGTCCATAGCTTTTATTTATGACTGTCTTGCTAATGATATTAAACAAAACAAAAATCTTATTTCTAATCAAGCTACACTAAAAAATGGACTTGTAGAAACTGGATCTAAAATTGATTTAAGTTTAAATTTACCTATTCGATGGACTAATCTTGGATTTATTTTACGAGGTGGATGGATGTTTGGAAAAAATAAAGAAGCTTTTGGTCATAATGGCTGGGGTGGGTCTCTTGGATTTGCCGATCCTATCAGTGGGTTAGGTATTGCATATGTAACAAAAAAAATTAATCCAACCATGGGATTGGATAAAGAATCATTTGGACACAATGGATGGGGAGGCTCTCTAGGTTTTGGGGATCCAATTTTCGGTCTTGGAATTTCTTACGTTACAAAAAAAATTAATCCAACTATGGGTTTGGATTTTAGGGCAGTAAAATTAATTAGAAAATTCTATGATTTATTCAATTAATTAATAAAAAAGACAAATGATACTTAGCCCTCTTATTCAAATACCAATATTTAAAAGACTTATACCTAGTATTGTCAAAAGATATTTTAAATTAATTGGTAAAAATAATTTTATTATAAATTATGAAAATATAAATATTATAATTAATCTGAATGAACCAATGGATCAGCTTATTTATTTTCAAAATAATTATGAAAAAAAACAAATTAATTTTTTGTTAAAAAAAATAAAAACAATTAAACCAAACTTTTTTATAGATGTGGGGGCAAATAGTGGAATATACTCTCTTTTTGTGGGAAAAAATTTTCCAACAATAAAAGTTTTCGCATTTGAACCAATAAAAAAAACATTTAAAATTTACTAGCAAAAAATGCATTTCTATTAATAATCTTAAAAATCAGAATTAAAATCTTTAATATTGGACTTTCTGATGAAAATAGGCGAGCTAAAAATGAAAGCTCAAATAAAAAATAACTATATTCAAAAAGGGGGTTTTGGAGTTGCAGACAAAGATGAAGATTTGCGTTTTTTGCACTAAATGCCAAACTGCAAAATTTATTACAGGTGACAGTAAATTAAATATCATACAATAAAAAAATTTTTTTAAAAATTAGATGTTGAAGCGACATGACATTTTAATCGCTCTGGAAGGTTTGCAAAAATTATTAAAAAATAATAGTATTTTTTTACAAATAGAAATTTTTGATAAAAATTTTAAAAAAGTAAATTCACTATTTAAAAAAAACATCAATTTTAAATCTAGCTCTACAATAGTAATTTTTGGATTAAAAAACAAATTTTCATTAATTTTTATTGTGGCGGAGAGAGAGGGATTCGAACCCTCGGTACCTTTGACAGTACACACACTTTCCAAGCGTGCTGATTAAACCGCTCTCACATCTCTCCAAAAAATATTAAGCATCTTTATTTATTTTTAAAACTCCAATAAATGCTTCTTGGGGTATCTCAACACTTCCAAATTGCTTCATTCTCGATTTTCCTCTTTTTTGCTTATCAAGCAATTTTCTTTTTCTATCTCTTGCTCCTCCACCATGAATTTTTGTTAATACATCTTTTTTAAAACCTTGAATTGTTTCTCTGGCAATAATTTTTCCCCCTATTGCAGCTTGAATTGGAATTTGAAATTGATGTCTTGGTATGAGTTCTTTTAATTTTTCGCAGATTAGTCTTCCTTGCCTTGGTGCAAATTCACGATGAATAATCATTGAAAGAGCATCTACTGGCTCTGCATTTACTAATAAAGATAATTTTATTAAATCACCTTCTTTATATTCACTTATTTCATAATCAAAACTAGCGTAACCACTTGAGATGGATTTTAACCTATCATAAAAATCAAAGACCACTTCATTCAATGGTAATTCATATTTTAATACAGCTCTATTTCCTGAGTAGGAAAGATTTTTTTGCATACCTCTTTTGTCTTCACAAAGTTTAATGATAGATCCTAAATACTCATCTGGTGTAATCAAGGTTGCATTGATCCATGGCTCTTTAATTGATTTTATATAATTTGGTTCTGGCATATTTGTTGGATTCTGAAGATCAATTAAAGTTCCATCTGTTTTTTCAAGTTTATAAACAACGCCAGGAGTAGTAGTTATTAAGTTTAAATCATATTCACGATCTAATCGCTGCACAGCAATTTCCAGATGTAGCAATCCTAAAAATCCACATCTAAAACCTAATCCAAGTGCAGAAGAAGACTCTGGCTCATATAATAAACTAGAGTCATTTAATGCAAGTTTGCCCAAACTATCTCTAAGCAAACCATAGTCCGAACTATCAACTGGAAAAAGTCCACAAAAAACAACAGGCTTACTTGGCTTAAATCCAGGAAGTGCTTTTGCTACAGGATTTTTACTTAAAGTGATTGTGTCACCAACTTTTGTCTCCGATACACTTTTTATACCAGTTACAATAAATCCCATTTCTCCTGGTCCTAAAAATTCTTTATCAATAGGTTTTGGAGTAAAGACACCAACTTTATCAATTTTATATTTGGCGCTATTAGACATCATCATAATTTCATCATCTCTTTTAATAAATCCATCAATAATTCTTACAAGAATTACAACTCCAAGATAACTATCGTACCAACTATCTACCAATAATGCTTTCAACTGATCATTAGTTTCACTTTTGGGTGCTGGTAATTTTTCAACAATAGCCGTTAAAATTTCGTCTATTCCAATTCCAGATTTTCCTGATGCTAAAATTGCATTGGAAGTATCTAGGCCAATGACATCCTCGATTTCTTGCTTAACTTTTTCAGGTTCAGAAGCTGGAAGATCTACTTTATTTAAAACAATAACAAGCTCATGATTATTATCCATTGCTTGATACACATTTGCCAAGGTCTGAGCCTCAACACCTTGTGTACTATCAACAACTAACAAAGATCCCTCGCAAGCTGCTAAAGAACGACTAACTTCATAACTGAAATCAACATGACCTGGGGTATCCATGATATTTAAAATATAATTTTTACCGTCCTTATGTTTGTAATTAAGCCTTACAGTTTGAGCTTTAATAGTAATTCCACGCTCTCTTTCTATATCCATAGAATCAAGTACTTGCTCTTTCATTTCTCGGTCTTGTAATCCGCCACAAGTTTGAATTAGCCGATCTGCTAAAGTAGATTTACCATGATCGATATGAGCGACTATTGAAAAATTTCTTATAAGTTCTGTTGAACTCATTAACTTCTTAAAGTGCCACCTGTTTTAGCTTGAACAGACAAAATGATTTGTTGACTAATTGCTTCAATTGTTTTTTCATCTAACGTTTTATCCATGGATTGAAGCTTAACACTTAGTGCGATTGATTTTTTATTTTTTTCTATATTATCACCCTCATAAACATCAAAAATATCAATACTTTGAATTAATATAGGTTCACAATTTTTAATTATAGAAATAATTTCACTAGCTTTTATATTTTTATCTACCACAAATGCAAAATCCCTCTCAACTGACTGATATTTGGAAACTACAAAAACATTTTTATCTTTTTGTTTTTTCTTTGGTTCTTTAAAACCTTCTAAATAAATTTCAAAACCACAAGGTGAAAGCTTTTCAAATTCAAGTTGATTTGTAATTATTGGATTAATTTCTCCAAAAGTAGCAAGCAACGGACCTTTATTTGAACCAAGATATATAGAGCCTGATCTTCCTGGATGAAAAAGTAAATTACTTTTATTTTCAATGACTAGCTTATCTTTTTCTATTCCTAAATCTAATAAAACAGAAATCGCGTCTGATTTAACATCGTAAACATTTGATAAAGCATTTTTTTCTATCCAACTTTTTTCTATTTTATGTCCAAGTCTTAAAGCGCCAGCAACAACAGACTGGTCTCCTGGATTAATACCATTAAAGACTGGACCAACTTCAAATAACATTAAATTTTTATAGCCTCTGTCGATATTATTTTTACAATGAGTTAAAATATTCGAAAATATAGATGTTCTTAATGTATCAAGATCTGAAGAAATTGGATTAGTTAATCTTAACTTTTTATCAGTTAACAAATCATTAATTTTTGAACTAGCAAAAGACCAGGTAACCGTTTCTAAATAACCAAGCGATGCGATAGATCTTTGGATATAGTGAAAAAGTTTTTGTTCATAATTTAAAGCAGGCTTGAAAGCTATACGATTAGGCTCAGCTAAAGGAATATTATTATAACCTTTAATTCTTATTAATTCCTCAATGATATCTACTTCCTGATTAATGTCAGGTCTAAAACTTGGTACAATAAGATCTAAATAAGTTTTCTTATTTTTAACTATAAAGCCTAATTTTTCTAAAATTTTAATTGCTTCAATATTAGAAATGCTAAATCCAATTAGTTTTTTAAAATTAGAAACAATAAATTTAATTTTTTTTTCTTTATAGTTAGATTTTCCGACAATATTTATTTTACTTATTTTGCCTCCACAAATTTCTTGAATTAATTTAGAGGCTTTTATTAAGCCTTCTTCAATTGAATTGGGATCAACACCTCTCTCAAATCGGTATTTTGCATCAGTAATAATACCAAGTTCTTTTGACGATTTGGCTATGGAAATAGGATCAAAGCTCGCAGCTTCTAAAAAGATATTAGTAGTATCAAGCTCAATACCTGTTGTTTCTCCTCCAATAATTCCTCCGAGACCGAGCACCTTTTCTTTATCAGAAATAACACAATGATCAGCACTTAGCTGATAATTCTTATTATCGAGTGCTTTAAAACTCTCACCTTTTTTTGATCTACGAACAATAATTTTTTCTTTTATTTTATCTGCATCATAGGCATGAAGAGGTCTATTAATATCCAGCATTACATAATTAGTAATATCTACAATTGCTGATATTGGTTTTTGACCAACAGACTCTAAATGTTTTTTTAACCATACTGGACTTTCTTTATTTTGCACTCCTTCTATGTAGCATCCACCAAATTGGGAGCATCCTGATTCTCTTGCTATTTCTACTTTGATATTTTTTTTAGAAGTAACTTTTATTTTTTCTATTTTTTGTTGGATAAAACTACCCTCTCCACAAGCAGCTAGATCTCTGGCAATGCCTCTTACACCCAAACAATCGGATCGATTTGGTGTTATAGATATATCAATCATTGGATCTAAATTTTCTGTAAAAAAATTATCACCAATCTTTAATTTATTTTTTAATTCAATAATTCCTTCACTTTCTTCGGAAAGATTTAGTTCTGACTCAGAACAAAGCATTCCAAAAGATTCTACCCCTCTAATTTTTGCCACCGAAAGCTTCATGCCATTTTTTGGTATGACAGTTCCAGGTGAGGCATAAACAGTAATTAAACCGTCTCTAGCATTTGATGCTCCACAAACTACTTTTGTTATTTTTCCATCTCCAATATCCACATCACAAACTTTTAGTTTATCTGCATCAGGATGCTTAATGGCTTTGAGAACTTTGCAAACTTTAAAATTAGATAAATTACTTGATGCAGAAGTTATGCTTTCAACCTCAAGGCCAATTGAGGTTAGTTTTTCAGCAATTGCATTTGTATTTGAAGAAGTTTTTAAATGTTTTTTTAACCAATTAAGAGTTATGTTCATCTGGACAACCCTCTATAATTTGATGGAACATCATTTGCATTAAAGCCAAAATGCTCTAACCATCTAACATCACTTTCAAAAAAAGATCGTAAATCATTAATGCCATACTTAAGCATTGCTAAACGATCGATCCCTACCCCAAAAGCATATCCTTGGTATTTTGATGGGTCTACTTTTGCATTTTTTAAAACATTTGGATGAACCATTCCACATCCTAAAATTTCTAACCATTTGTCACCTTGGCCTATGGTTATTTTACCATTCTTAAGTTCGTAACCAATATCTACCTCTGCTGAAGGCTCGGTAAAAGGAAAGTGGCTAGGCCTAAATCTCATTTTTATTTCATCCACTTCAAAAAATTTTTTTAAAAAATAATCAAGACAACCTCGTAGATCAGCCATTGTTACATTTTGATCTATATATAAGCCCTCTAATTGGTGAAACATCGGAGTATGTGTTTGATCACTATCACATCGATATGTTCTTCCGGGTGCTATGATTTTAAAAGGAGGTTTGCCATTCAACATAGTGCGTATTTGAACTGGAGATGTATGAGTTCTCAGTAAAAGATTTTTGCTTTCATCTAGATAGAAAGTGTCATGCATATCTCGGGCTGGATGATTAGGTGGAGTATTGAGCGCTGTGAAATTATTATACTCGTTTTCTACATCTGGACCCTCCGCTACCGAAAAACCTAATTCAGCAAATATCGAAGTAAGTTCATCGATCACCTGCGATACTGGATGAACTTTTCCTTGTGGTCTGTTAGTTCCTGGTAAAGTTACATCAACTGTTTGATCTTGTAATTTTTTTTCTAATTCTTCTTGATCAAATTGATTAGTTAAATTTTGAAATTTATCTAAAACCTTACTTTTTAAAATATTTATTTCTGATGCAAATTCTTTTTTTTTATCTTTTTCAATTGTTGCAAGGTCTTGAAAAAGTTTTGATAATTTCCCTTTTTTTCCTAAAATTTCTATTTTAAAATTTTCTAATTCAGTTTTGCTTTTAATATTAGCAAAACCACTAAATATTTCTTGTTCTAATGTAGATAAGTCGGTCATCTAAAAAATTAAAATTTAAATTTAATTTAGATGTAGTTGTACCTTTTTTACGATGGATTTAAAAGCTTCAGGATTGTGGTAAGCAATATCAGCTAAAACTTTTCTATCAATTTTAATTTTAGATTTCACAAGACCATTAATAAATTTAGAATAAGTTAATCCTTCAGCTCGTACACCTGCATTAATTCTTTGAATCCATAAAGACCTGAAAATTCTTTTGTTTCTTCTTCTGTCACGATACGCATATTGTAAAGATTTTTCTACTGCTTGCTTAGCAACTCGAATTGTATTTTTTCGTCTTCCTCTAAAACCTTTAGCTTGCTTATAAACTTTTTTATGTTTCTGGTGACTTGCCTGACCTCTTTTAACTCTTGCCATAATTTATCCTCTTACACTGTAAGGCATGTAAGACTTAATTATTTTTGAGTCTTGTTTGGAAAGAACTGTTGTGCCTCTAAGTTTTCTAATTTGTGCGTTTGTTCTTTTAATCATGCCATGTCTTTTTCCAGCTTGAGGAGCTTTTACTTTTCCTTTAGCTGTAAATTTAAATCTTTTCTTTGCTGAACTTTTAGTTTTAAGTTTTCCCATAAAAATGTAGCAGGGTTATACAAACATTGTGTTTTGAAAACAATAAAAATGTGGGACTTATAAAGCTTGTATTATTAAGGTCATTTGTCGACCTTCCATTTTGGCATGCTGCTCTACCTTACCTACTTCTTTTGTGTCTTCTGTAATTCTTCTAACTAAGTCATAAGCAGCCTTCAAATACTCCATTTCACGTCCTTTAAATTTAATTGTGAATTTAACCTTGTCGCCAGCTGTCAAAAATTTCTGTGCATTTTTAATTTTAAAATCATAATCATGCTTGTCAGTTACTGGACGTAATTTAATTTCTTTTAAGTTTATAACTTTTTGTTTTTTTTTCGCTTGATTAGCTTTTTTTTGCAATTCATATTTATATTTTCCACTATCCATAATTTTACATACGGGTGGTTTAGTATTGGGAGCAATTTCAATTAAATCCAATCCGACTTCCTGAGCTCTATTAATTGCTTCGCCGACTGGAACAATACCTATGTTCTCTCCTTCATGACCAATAAGCTGGACTTCCGTCGCTCTAATATTTTCATTAGTGCGGGGACCTCTATCTCTTGGTTTTCGATTGTATTGAAAATTCTTATTAATAAAAATACCTCTTAAAATTTTGGAGCTTGAGACTCTTGAGATAAGCTTGATAAAATTTCACTAAACTTAGCAGTTTGTTGATCTTCTTTTCCTAATCTTCTCAATGTAATAGTTTTGTCTTGAACTTCTTTTGAACCGCAAATCATTAAGACGGGAACTTTGGCCAAAGAGTGTTCTCTAATTTTGTAATTAATTTTTTCATTTCTTAAATCGATAATAGGTCTTATTGAATTTTTTTCAAGCTGATTTAACATTTCTTTTGCATATTCGTGATGCTCTTCATTGATTGGAAGTATAGCAACTTGAACTGGGGACAACCAAAATGGTAGCTTACCAGCATAGTGTTCAATTAAAATTCCTGTAAATCTTTCTAAAGAACCAAATAATGCTCGGTGCAACATCACTGGAGTTTTTTTCTTACCTTCTTTATCTATATACGTTGAGCCTAATCTTCCTGGTAAGTTTAAATCTACTTGCAAAGTTCCACATTGCCAGTCTCTACCGATAGCATCCCTTAAAACAAATTCAATTTTAGGACCATAAAAAGCTCCCTCTCCTTTATTCAGCGTGTAGTCAACATTCGATGCTTTTATTGCTTCTAATAAAGCCTTTTCGGCCTGATCCCACACAGCATCATCACCTACTCTTTTTTCTGGTCGATCTGCATATTTTAGAGAAACATTTTCAAATCCAAATGATTTATAAATATCTAAAATTAGCTTTGTAACTTTGACAGACTCTTCTGTTATTTGTTCTTCTGTACAAAAAATATGTGCATCATCCTGGGTAAAAGATCTTACTCGCATCAAACCATGTAATGCTCCCGAAGGCTCATATCTATGAACTTTTCCAAATTCAGATAACTTTAGCGGTAAATCTTTATAACTTTTTAGTCCCTGATTATAAACTTGGCAATGCCCAGGACAGTTCATTGGCTTAATTGCAAATGTTCTCTCATCCGGAGTAACCGTAGTGTACATATATTCTTGAAACTTTTCCCAATGACCTGATTTTTCCCATAAGCCTCTATCAATAATTTCTGGGGTATTCACCTCCATATATCCTGCTTCCAGTTGTTTCTTTCTCATAAAATCAACTAAAGTTTGAAATAGTGTCCAACCTTTTTGATGCCAAAATACAGCACCAGGACTTTCTTCTTGAAAATGAAACAAGTCCATAGTCTTACCTAGTTTTCTATGATCTCGCTTCTCAGCTTCCTCCAAATTATGCAAATATAGATCCAAATCTTTTTTTGACTTCCAGCAAGTTCCATAAATTCTTTGTAGCATTACATTGTTAGAGTCTCCTCTCCAGTACGCACCAGCTACTTTCATTAATTTAAATGCCTTACCAATTCTACCAATGCTTGGTAAATGAGGTCCTCTACATAAATCATGCCAATCTCCATGGAAATAAATTGATATTTCCTCATTGCCAGGAATTGCATCTATCAGCTCAGCCTTGTAACTCTCTCCAATACTTTTAAAATGATCTATTGCTTTTTTTCTTTCCCAAACTTCTCTTCTTGTTTGTGGATCTTGATCAATTATTTCCATCATTTTTTTTTCAATTTTAGATAGGTCTTCATCTGTAAAAGGTTCCTCTCGAGCAAAATCGTAATAAAAACCATTCTCAATGACAGGACCGATCGTAACTTGAGTACCTGGATATAATTGCTGAACTGCCATGGCCATCACATGAGCTGAATCGTGTCTCAATAATTCTAATGCATAATCATCATCTAGAGTAATAATTTTAACCTTGGAATCTTTGCTAATTTCTACAGATAAGTCTTTATATTCATCATTTACTTGAATGGCTAAAGCCTTTTTGGCTAGTGAGATACTTATGTCTTTTGCAATATCATAACCAGTTACCGTCTTACTGTAGGAAATTTTTTTTCCATCCGGTAGCTGAACTATTGGCATAAATTTTGAGCTTTGATCATTGCAGATTTTAATAAACTAATGATTGATAAATTTCTAGTGTTTTTACACACATCTGATCCTGAGTATAATTTTGTAAAACATTTTTTCTTCCTAGCTTACCCATTGCCGAAAGTTTTTCAAAATCCATCTTTGATATATCAAAAATTTTATTTGCAAGCGCGTGAATATTGTTTGGTTCTATAATCCAGCCTGTTTCTTGATCTGCAATTGTTTCCTTTGAGCCTCCAATTGCACTAGCTAAAATAGGCTTTTCCATCGCTTGAGCTTCTACACTTACCCTTCCGAAAGCCTCCGGTTCAATGGATGCTGACACTACCAAGTTACAAAAAGAATAAGCGAGTGGCATATCACTCATTGGCTCCATTATTCTTACTTTGTCCACTAGTTTGTATGAGTAAATTAAATCTTTTAGTTGCTGCTTATAGTTTATTTTTGCATCTGCTCCTCCCAGAATGATAAAAAAAATATTTGATAACTTATTTTCTTTTTTTAAATAGTTCGCAGCTTCAATAAATAATGTTTGCCCTTTCCAGCTGGTTAATCTTCCTGGTAGCAACACTAAAAAATTTTGGTTAGAAAATCCAATTTGTTTTCTTAAATTTTCTTTTTGACTATCATTAACATTGCTAGGGTTAAAATAATTTATATCAATGCCCCGCTTAACTAGCTCAATATTTTTATCTTTATTATAATTAGTTTGTATATGGTTTTTAATAAAGTTAGATCCAGCTATCACAATATCTGATTTTATCATGATAGAATTATAATATTTTTTTATACTTGATGAAAAATTATACGTTCCATGAAAGGTTGTTACAAACTTTGTATTAGTTAATTTGCATGCAAAATAACATGACCAAGCTGGTCCACGACTACGAGCGTGAACAATATTAATTTTATATTTCTTGATAAGATAAAAAATATAAAAAATATTTAATAGTATAAAAAAAATATTTTTGGATGTGGGCCATTTAAAAACCTTTATACTTTTGCTCAAAAGCTCTAATTGTTTGCCGCCTGTAGTCATTATCGCAGAAAATTCACCATGGCTCGATACATGTTCTGCAATGTGCCTACAGCCTGTTTCTGCTCCACCTATTCCCATGTTGGGAATGACTTGTAATAATCTTATTTTTTTAATCATTGAGTTTGTGATAAAAAATTGCACATCTTATGAATAAATTACAAACTAAATTTTTTCTCACCAAAAAAAAGGAAAAAATTAGATATCAATTTAATAAAGGAAAAAACCCATTAGCCGTTGTTTTTTTACATGGTTTAATGTCTGACTTAACAGGTGCCAAGGTAAAAAAAATAAGACAAATATGCAAACAGTCCAATATCTCATTTCTTGCATTCGAATATTCTGGGCACGGAAAATCTAGTGGTGCATTTACTGACTTTGGAATTACTGATTGGATAATTCAATCTAAAGAAATTATTGAAACGATTATTAAAACTAAAAAAATTATTATCATTGGATCTTCGATGGGATCTTGGATTGGTTCTTATTTAATAAAAAAGGTGAAAAAAAAAATTGTCGGTTTTATTGGAATTGCCTCCGCGCCTGACTTTACCAAAGAAATAATGTGGAAAAATTTTAGTGGAAAAGTAAAGAAACTAATCCGTGCTGGACAAATTTATAAAATGCCAAGTAGCTATAATAATTTTTACCCCATTACATCAAAGTTAATTGAAAGTGGCAATCAATCATTAATCTTAAATAAAAAAATACAATGCAACTTTCCTATTCGGTTATTTCATGGACTTAAAGATAAAACGGTAAATGAAAAATTTTCTATTAAACTAGCAAAAGTACTAATATCCAAAGATACTCAAATTTTTTTTCAAAATAATGGAGACCATAGTTTATCCACAAAACAAGATTTAAGTTTAATCGCAACTCAATTACTTAGATTGTTCAAAAATACTTTGTAAGCCTTCCTTGTAATTTGGATACTTTAATACAAGTCCAATTTTTTTAATTTTATCATTACTTACTTTTTTACTATCCTGAAAAAATTCTCTGCCAGGTCCATTTTGCATTTCATCTATAGAAATTTCTTCTAACTGAGTTATTTTTAAAAGATGTGCTGCATACTCGATTACTTCCTTGTAAGCACACGGGTGATCATCACTAATATTGTATATTTCGTTTTTTTTAGAATTTGTAAAAGATAAAAAAAGAGCTTCGGCTATATCCTCTACATGGATTCTTGAAAATAGCTGATTATTACTTTTGGGTATTTTTACCTGATTTAATTGCAACCTTTGTAAAACATTTCTTTCTTTGGAATAAATTCCAGAAAGTCTAAATATGCGAACAGGTAAATTTGTTTCTAATAATAATTTTTCTGCCTCCAGTCTTTTGATTCCCATAGCAGAAGTTGGATTAGTATTTGAATTTTCATTAACCCATTCTCCTTGATGATTTCCATAAACACTTGTGGAAGATAAATATCCCAACCATTGTAAATTTTTGTTGTTTTTCAAAGTATCAAAAAAATAATGAATAATTTTTTTTTCTAATTGGGGAGGAGTAGAAATTAATACATGTGTGGCATTTTGAAGGACTGAAAAGATATTTTTATCAAAGTGATCATCCTCAAAGTAAAACTGATGAATAAATTTATCTTTAAAATTAATTTTTGATCTTGAAGTTCCAAATAGTTCAAATTCAATATTTTTTTTATTTAATAGGCGAGCTAAATACTGCGCCGATAAGCCAAATCCAAAGCAAAATAATTTAATCGAATTAGACAGCTTTTTTTTCAAGCTCCTTAAAAGTGATTGGATTTTCTAATTTATCTAGCATTTCTTTTGGACATATTTGATAAAAATCTTTTTTATTTTCTGACCAATTATAGATAATTTTTTTGGCATAATCTGAGCTAGTCATTTCTACATGTTTTTCAATTAATTCTTTCAATGTGTTTTCCCAATATTCAGTTTCTACCCTTTGCCAAACCACAGAATTAGGATTAATTACATTGCTCAAATTGTTACTAGGATCATAAACAAAAGCCATGCCTCCAGTCATGCCTGCAGCAAAATTATCTCCCACTTCACCTAAAATTACTGAACAGCCTCCAGTCATATATTCACAAGCATTAGTACCAACACCTTCTACTACGGCTGTTGCTCCAGAGTTTCTAACGGAAAATCTTTCACCCGCTTGTCCTGCAGCAAACAAATAACCAGATGTTGCTCCATATAAAACAGTGTTGCCAATAATAGTATTTTTTTCTGTTTCCAATTCACTAACTCTTGGAGGTCGAACGACAATTGTTGCTCCCGACAATCCTTTTCCAACATAATCATTACAATCACCAATAACTTCAAATTGTAAACCAACAACACCAAAAGCTCCTAGAGATTGTCCTGCAGATCCTCTTAATTTTATTTTAATTTGATTTTCTGAAAAAACTTTATCTTTAAAATTTGTAACTAAGTGAGATGAAAGTCTTGCACCTACAGTTCGATCCGTATTTCTTATTGTATAACTTAATTCAGTTTTTTGACCGCTTTGAATAATTGGCAATGCGTCTATGAGTATCTGTTTATCTAAAGTGTCAGGTACTTCATTTCGTATTTTATCTTTACAAAATCTTGGATTATCGCCTGGGTCCGCTTGAACTAACAATGGATTAAAATCTAAATCATCTAAGTTAGATGCTCCTCTGGAAACTTGTCTTAATAAATCGGTTCTGCCAATAACTTCATCTAACGTTTTAAATCCTAGTTCAGCTAAAATTTCTCTTACCTCTTCAGCAATAAAAGTAAAAAGATTTACAACTTTTTCTGGAGTTCCAGTAAATTTTTTTCTCAACTCTTCATTCTGTGTACATATTCCAACCGGACAGGTATCAGAGTGACATTGTCTAACCATGATACAGCCCATTGCAACTAAGCTAGTAGTAGCAATACCAAATTCATCTGCTCCCATCATAGCAGCCATAACAACATCTCTTCCTGTTTTAATTCCACCATCTGTTCTCAACACAACTTTGTGTCGTAAATTATTTAAAGTTAAAATTTGATTAGTTTCAGTTAAACCCATTTCCCATGGTAGACCAACGTATTTAACACTTGTTTGTGGTGTCGCTCCAGTTCCTCCATTGTGACCAGAAATTAAAATAATATCGGCTTTTGCTTTAGCTACACCAGCCGCAATGGTTCCGATCCCGGCAGAAGCAACTAACTTAACACCAACTCTTGCTGTGGGGTTAATTTGTTTCAAATCATAAATAAGCTGAGCAAGATCTTCTATCGAATAAATATCATGATGCGGTGGAGGAGAAACCAATGTAACTCCTGGAGTAGAATGTCTAAGTTTTGCAATATCTTTTGTTACCTTAAAACCTGGTAATTGTCCTCCCTCCCCAGGTTTTGCCCCTTGAGCCATTTTAATTTCTATCTCATTACAATGATTTAAATATTTAGCTGTTACCCCAAACCTTGCTGAAGCAATTTGTTTTACTCTTGAGTTGGCGTTATCTCCATTTTCTCGTGGTACAAATCTGCTTTCATCCTCACCACCTTCACCGCTACATGAAGCGCCACCAATTCGATTCATCGCAATCGCTAAAGTTTCGTGGGCTTCTTTTGAAAGCGCTCCCATTGACATACTTCCAGAACCAAATCTTTTTCGAATATGAGTTACCGATTCAACTTGATCTAAAGGGATAGATTCTTTTTTTGATCTAAAATCTAATAAATCTCTTAAATGAATTGGAGGCATATCTTTCATTAAGGCAGAATATTTTTTAAACATATCATAAGAATCATTTCCTACTGCTGACTGCAAAAGATGAATGGTCTTGGCTTGATAAGCGTGCGTTTCACCACCGTGACGATATTTATAAATACCACCTATTGGTAAAGTAATTATATTTTCAGCAAAAGTACTTTCATGCTGCTTTCTAATCATGTCTTCTATTCCAGATAATCCGATCCCAGAAATTTTAGACTCTAAACCTGGAAAATAATCAGCAACCAAACCTCTGCTCAATCCTAACGACTGAAAATTCAATCCTCCTCGATAAGAACTAATAACTGATATACCCATTTTAGACATTATTTTTAATAAACCATCATTAATAGATTTAATGTAACGACTTACACATTCGTCAAACGATAACTTTCCAAATAGTCCTTTTTCAAATCTTTGAAAAATTGAATCTACGGCTAAATATGGATTAACAGTAGTTGCCCCGGCTCCTATTAAAACTGCATGATAATGTGTATCTAAACATTCAGATGATCTAACATTAAGAGAAATAAATTTTCTCAAACCTTTTTTAACCAGGTACGATTGTAAAGCACCAACAGCTAAAATGATTGGAATACTTAATCTATCTTTTGAAATATTTTCATCAGTGACAACAAGGTGTTTTTTGCCAGATCGAATAGCAAATTCAGCATCCTGTCTAATTTTATCAATTTCTGTTTTTAAATTTTTACTCGGATCATTTTTATCAAAGGTAATATCAATTTGTTCGACATCATTTTTGTCAAAAATATCAAATAGTTTTTTAAACTGTGAATTAGATAACACAGGGGACTCCAAAACATAACTTTTTTGCTCTGTTAGTCTGTCATCTAAAATATTTTCTAAATTCCCAAACCTTGTGTTTAAAGACATGACCCTATTCTCACGTAATGAATCTATTGGTGGATTAGTAACTTGACTAAAATTTTGTCTGAAAAAATTTGAAAGAGGCCTGAATTTACTTGATAATACAGCTATTGGAGTATCATCACCCATCGAACCAACAGCTTCTTTTCCATCCTCAACCATTGGATGCAAAATACTTTCTAAATCTTCAATGGTAAAACCAGCTAAAAATTGTCTTTGTCTTAATTCATATCCTCCATAAATATTTTTTTCCTTCAATTCATTTAAAGATTTACTTAACTCAATGTGATTAGAGGCAAATTTTTTATATATTGGATTAGATGATAAATAATCTTTTGTTTTTTTATCATTATAATATTTACCTTTATCCAAATCTAAAGAAATCATTTGTCCTGGACCAACTCTGCCCTTAAAAGAAATATTATTTTCTTCTACAGGGATCATGCCTGTCTCAGATCCGGCAAAAAAGAGTTTGTCTTTAGTAATGGTAAAGCGTAATGGACGTAATCCATTTCGATCAGAAGCTGCAACAACCCACTTTCCATCACAAGCAGCAATCGCAGCAGGTCCATCCCACGGTTCAATAACAGAATTAAGATAATTATACATATCTCGATGAGCCTTAGGTATAATTTTATTTTTTTTAGACCACGCTTCTGGAATTAACATCATTTTAGCTACCGGTAATGTTCTTCCTGTGCGAACTAATAATTCAAAGGCAGCATCTAATGATGCGGTATCAGAATTTCCAGATTTAATAATTGGTTTCAAATCATCAATATTTTTTATAAAAGAACTTTCCATCCCAGCTTCATGAGTCTTCATCCAATTCACATTCCCTTTGAGAGTATTTATTTCTCCGTTATGAGCTATGATCCTAAATGGTTGTGCTAGCTCCCAAGAAGGAAATGTATTAGTAGAAAATCTTTGATGAAAAATAGCAAATCTTGATATAAATCGTTCGTCGCTAAAATCAGGATAAAAATCAGATATATTTTGAGCTAAAAACATTCCTTTATAAATAATTGTTTTAGAACTCAAAGAGCAAATGTAAAATTCTCGTAACTGATCTTCTGTTGCTCTCTTCTCAATTTTTTTTCGAACCGTGTATAAAACCGTTTCTAATTCTTGATCTGAATAATTTTTATTTGTGGCAAACAAAAGCTGCTCTATTTCGGGTCTTGTATCGTTTGCTTTTTGTCCTAATACTTTTGCATTGACAGGTACTTGTCTCCAACCAAATATATAAAAATCATTTTTTAATAATTCTTGTTCTACTAAAGTACGACAACGCTCTTGTTCTGTATAATTATTCCTTGGTAAAAAAATCATACCAACGCAAAGTGTTTGGTCTTCTTTTAGTTCATGACCAGTTGATTCAATTTTATCTTTGAAAAATTCTTTACTAAACTCAAAATGCAAACCTGCTCCATCTCCTGTTTTGCCATCTGCATCTACAGCTCCTCTGTGCCAAACGGCCTTTAAAGCGTTGATTCCATTAAGAATTACCTCTCTTTTTGGCTTTCCATTCATAGAAACGACAAAACCAACTCCACAAGCGTCATGCTCATCTACGTTTACGTGATTTTTTTTTAATAAATCTAAATTTTGTAAAAATCTTTCTTTCATTATGCTGCTTCAGTTTCAGTTTGTTGTCTTTTAACTTTTAGATAATGATCAATTTCTTTTGCAACATCTCTGCCATCTCTTATAGCCCAAACCACTAGTGACGCCCCTCTCACAATATCACCAGCTGCAAATACTCCTCTGATATTTGTTCTCATGGTTTTTAAATCGATTTTAATCGTTCCCCATTTTGAAACTTCTAATTTAGGCTCTGAAAACAAAGTGGGTATCTCTTCAGGATCAAATCCAAGAGATTTAATTACTAGATCAGCAGGTAATTCTTCTGTTGCACCCTCAATAATCTTTGGAGATTGTCTACCAGAGGAGTCTGGCTCACCTAGTCTCATTTTATCGTAAATAACTTTTTCCACTTTATCTTTTCCAATAAATTCTTTGGGACTTGATAGCCAAATAAATTTTACTCCTTCTTCTTCTGCATTCAGAACTTCTCTTGCAGACCCTGGCATATTTTTTTTATCTCTTCGATATAGACAAGAAACAGATTTAGCTTTTTGCCTTATCGCAGTTCTAACACAATCCATTGCTGTATCTCCTCCGCCTATAACGATAACATTTTTTCCTTCAGCATTTAAAGTACCATCATCAAACTCTGGCACTTTGTCACCTAGTCCTTTTTTGTTAGAAGCAGTTAAAAATTTCATTGCAGGAAAAACATTTTTTAAATGTTGTCCAGGTACATCAATTTCTCTTGCCTTATAAACTCCTGTTGCAATTAAAATTGCATCATGCTTTTCTTTCAATTCTTCTAAAGTAGAATGTGTGCCTACTTCAAAATTTTGAACAAACTTAATTCCACTGTCTTGGTAAAGTTTTGATCTTCTTTCAACGATAGATTTTTCTAATTTAAAATTAGGAATTCCATAAATTAAAAGACCACCCGCCCTATCATATCGATCATAAATAGTGACTTGATATCCTTTTTGTCTAAGTTGCTCAGCTGCAGCTAATCCAGCTGGTCCAGCTCCTATAATACCAACTGTTTCTGATAATTCTTTTTTTGGATTAATTGTTTCTACCCATCCATGTTCCCAGGCAGTGTTTGTAATGTACTTCTCAATCGCACCTATAGTAACTGTTCCATGGCCAGATTGTTCGATAACACAGTTTCCTTCACATAATCTATCCTGCGGACATATAGATCCACAAACTTCTGGCATGGAATTTGTTGACGATGACAGCCGGTATGCTTCTTCTAATCTTCCTTCTGCTGTCAGTTTTAACCAGTCTGGAATATTGTTATGTAATGGACAATGAACCTGACAAAATGGTGTTCCACATTGGCTACACCTACTAGCTTGTTCCGATGCTTTATTTTCAATGAATTCTTTATAAATCTCGTGAAAATTTGATACTCTTTCTTTCGCATCAATTTTGCTTGGTGTTTCTTTTTTTATACCTACAAATTTGAGCATTTTTTCTGACATAATATTATTCTAATATTTTTGATAATTTTCCCTATAATTAGGGACAAGTATTAAAAATAGCAATTAAAAAAGGATATTATTAGTTATCAAGTTATTACCTATTTTAAAAAATATCCCAAAAAATTACAAATTTAATAAATAAAACCAAAAGAAAGTATAAAAAATTGACCAAACTTTGGGAAGTTTAAAATAAATTTAATTAATATAAAGACTAACTTTATGACCGAAATATATTTTCTAAAAATACTAATTCTTTCTGTGGCTCAGGGTATTTTTGAGTTTATACCGGTATCAAGCTCTGGTCTTTTAGTAGTTCTTGAGGAAGTTTTAAAAGTTGAAAGCAATAATTTACTCCTAAATGTAACTATGCACGGCGGTAGTTTGGCAGCAGTTGTAGCTTTTTTCTTTAAAGATTTAATATCTTTATGGAAAAATCAAAAACTACTTATTAATCTTATCATTGCTACAATACCAGTTGTTATCACAGGAGGAGTGTTAAGTTATTTTGGATGGATGAATAATATTATGAACCTGGCAGTCGTAGGATATTCAACAATATTTTTTGGTTTGCTCCTTTTTATTAGTGACAAAAAAAAAGAAATACAAAATTTTACCAACTCTATTTCTAATAAAGATGCAATGATAATTGGATTATATCAAATGCTAGCATTAATTCCTGGAACCTCACGAAGTGGAATTACAATAACCGCAGCTCGTTTTTTAAATTTTAATAGAGTGGATGCAGCTAAATTTTCTTTTTTACTATCTGTACCAACTTTATCAGCAGCCTTTATTTTGGGTAGCTATGAAATCATAAAGCTAGATCAAACTAATTTTACTATATTATCTTTTTTTGCTTTTATATTTAGTTTTATATTTTCTTTGCTGACAATAAAATATTTTTTAATTTTTTTAAAAAAATTTAGTCTTAATTTATTTGTGATATTTAGAATTATTTTGGGTAGTGTACTTTTAATTAATTATTATTTTAATCAGTAAATTGACCTGTGGGTCTATACACCTTCAAGTAACCTGAAATTATATTTTCAATATTTTTAGGTTTAATTTCAAGATCTTCAAATGTTTTATTTTGATCTGAAACAATATTGTCTCCTTCTTGTAAAATCTGAACCTGATCTAATGTTAAAAGTGGCTTGGGAAACATTTGTAAAAAAAATGCCTGAATTTTTCCCATTGAAAATGGAATAGGAATAATAATTCTTTTCTTTCTAATTTCTGTCAATAGCATTTTTATAAGCTCTAGAAATGAAAATATCTTTGGTCCACCAAGTTCAAATATTTGTTTTGATAAATTATTTTCAATAATTGCATTAACTGCCTCAGCAATATCATTGACATAAACAGGTTGAAATTTAGTTTCAGCCCCAACCAATGGAATGACTGGAAAAATATTTACTAATTTTGCAAACATATTAAAAAAATTGTCTTTAGGTCCAATGACTATGCTTGGTCTAATAATTACATAGTTTGAAAAATTTTTTTTTATTGCTTCTTCTCCAGCATATTTACTTGAAATATATTTTGAATTGGAATTGGCTTTTGCACCAAGTGCTGAAAAATGTATCAAAAGCTTGGAATGCTTAGAGCTGGAAAAAATTTTAGATAAAGTATTAGGAAACTTGCAATGAATATCTTCAAACTTTTGAGAGCTTTTTTCATACAATATTCCAATTAAATTAATACAAACGTCACAATCATCTAAGAAGTTCTGAATTGATTTATCAGAATGAATATTAATTTTTGTTAATTCAATTTGAGCTGTATCTCCCGAAACTCTTAAATTCTGTGATAAATATGGATTTCTTGAAGCTACTTTTATTTTATAGTTATTTCTTGCAAGTCTTTGAATTATGGACTCGCCTATAAAACCTGAGGCCCCAAAAATACCTATTGTTCTACTATAATTTTTGCTACTCATACTATATACAATCTACAATTGAACAATAAAGTTTCATACTGAATAATGAAAATAACACTATACCAAAACGATTTACCAAATAACCATAAATTAGAAAGTGCTAAAAGTGTAGCTATTGATGCGGAGTCTTTGGGGTTAAATTATAAGGGAAGAGATAAACTTTGTTTGTTACAAATTTGTAGTGGTGATGACGAAGTATATATCATTCAATTTGATAGAGATAAGTACCATGCTCCTAACCTTGTAAAACTCCTAAGTAACAAAAATACTCTTAAAATAGCCCACTATGCAAGATTCGAGATAGGAATAGTCAAGCACTATTTAAAAATTGATTTACAAAATATTTATTGCACTAAAATTGCCTCAAAGTTGTGCAGAACTTACACGGATAAACATGGATTATACGATATTACTAAAGAACTATTGGGAATTACTCTTAACAAAGCCCAACAATCATCTGATTGGGGTTTGCAAAAATTGAGTGAAGAACAAAAACAATATGCTGCATCCGATGTTATTCATCTACATCAAATCAAAGAAAAATTAGATCAGATGTTAGTTCGAGAAGGTAGGCTTGAAATGGCAAAAAAATGTTTTGCATTTTTAGAAACTAGAGTTGAATTGGATCTTGGTGGTTGGGAAGAAGATATATTTAGTCACTAATTTATGAAAAAAAATAAATTAATTACCTCAGCAAGAAAAGTTATATCTGCTGAAATTGTTGCTTTAAAAAAACTGTCTCAATCTATTGATGCATCATTCATAAAAACTATAGATCTACTCCATAAAGTTAAGGGAAGAGTTATTTGTTGTGGTGTCGGCAAATCAGCAAAAATATTAGAAAAAATATCAAGCACTCTATCATCTATTGGAATTTCAAGTTTTACTTTAGATCCAACAGATGCAGGGCATGGATCTTTGGGTGCAATTAAAAAAAATGATATTTTAATGATCGCTTCTTTTAGTGGCAACAGTTCAGAATTGGGGAATATCATCAAATACGCAAAAAAACTTTCTGTTAAAATTATTGGTATTAGCTCTAATCAACAATCAAACCTTATTCAGTCCAGCAACATCAAAATTATCATGCCCAAAGTTAAGGAGGCTGGTAATCAAGAGCTAGACATGATTCCAACCAGTAGCTCTATTAATTTATTATCGCTTGGTGATTGCATTGCAATATGCCTTGCGGAAAGAAAAAAATTTAACAAAAGAAATTTTGGAGCATTCCATCCAAGTGGCAGTCTCGGTAAAAACTTGTCTACAGTTGAAGAAATTATGATTACTGGAAAAAACCTACCTATTGTCGAAGAAACAACACCAATTAAAAATACTGTTTTAACTATTTCAACTAAAAGACTTGGATGTGCAATTGTTGTAAAAAATAAAAAAGTCACTGGATTTGTTTCTGATGGAGATATGAGCAGAGGAATTAAAAAATTCTCAAATATTTTTCAGAAGACAACAAAAGATATTATGTCCAAAAAACCACTATCTATATCTAAAGATTGTCTCATTATAGATGCGCTACGATTAATGAATGAAAGAAAAATTACTGCATTAATAATTGTTGAGAAAAAAAAATTAAAAGGAGTTATTCATATGCATAATATTTTATCTTTTATGAATTCATGAATATTAATTTAGGAAAAATTACACAAATAACGTTAATACTATTAAGTTTTATTTTATTATTTTATACCTACTATTACCTGCCCAAACAGAACAAGGGATCAATCAAAGTAGAAACAAAAGAAGAAATTAAAACAGTTGAAGAAATAAAATCAAAAAATACATTCAAAAATACTGAGTATATCAATACGGATAAAGAAGGGAAAAAATACACAACCCAAGCAAAAGAATCTTATATATTACAAAACGAGCCAGACTTAATTTATTTAAATGGTGTCTACTCTTTTACTACGCTTAAAAAAGATAATACGCTCATCGAAATTCGTTCTAAAAAAGCATTGGTTAATAAAAAAACTAACGAAACAACTTATGAAAATCAGGTAGTTATTACTAATAAAAGCTACAAAATTACCTCTAACATTGCAAAGCACTTATCTCAAAAAAATTTAATTATCATAGATGGCAATGTTGTAATGAAAGATTTAACAGATGGATTGTCTCATATTGTTTATTGCGATACGGTAGAAATAGATACAACGACTAATAATGCTGTAGCCTTTATGAAAGACAAAAATAAAAAAGTTTTGGCAGAAAAATACAAATGAAGAAAAAGAAAATTATCCAAGCCAGCATAATTCAGGAAAATATTAATGATGAAAATAAAATTACTAATTTTACTGATAGGCAAGATCTATTAAAAAAAAATCAAGAAACAACAATAAATTCTGATATATTTTTTCTAGATACAAAATTTGCTATTCAGGAAAAAACAAAAGAAGAGAATAAGGAAATATTTGTTTTAAAGCCAGAATTCCAAGTCATTGAAAATCCGATTGAAATCAAAGAAGTAAAAAAAGAAAATATTTTTGATATTAAATCAAAAAAAAACCAATCTCTTCAAATAAAAAAAATTTCAAAATCTTTAGGTGGCAGACCAATATTAAAAAATATTTCGTTAACACTTGAGCCAGGAAAAATTGTTGGACTGCTAGGACCTAATGGTTCAGGAAAAACAACGCTTTTTAACCTAATCATTGGAAAAATATTTCCTGATCAAGGAGAAATTATTTTTAATGATGAAGTTATTCATGATCTACAAATTCATACCAGAAGTTTAAAAGGTCTAAGCTTACTAGAGCAGCATAAGGGTTTGTTTGGCAACATGACAGCTGAAGAAAATTTATATGCTATTCTTGAACTACACATTAAAGATAAAGAAGAAATTAATGATAGGATTGATGCGCTACTTGGTTATTTTGAATTAGGCTACCTAAAAAAAAGCAAAGCAAACTCATTATCAGGTGGGGAGTATAAAAAAGTTTCTATTCTTCAAAGAATTTGCAATCCAACTATCTCCACACTTTTACTAGATGAACCATGTGCTGCTTTAGATCCCTTATCGATTAGTTCTCTAAAAAAATTTATTGTTGAATTAAGAAATATTGGTTTATCTATTCTCATTACAGACCATAATTACTGGGCAATTGAAAATATTTTGGATAAGGCCTATCTAATTAAGGACGGTCAAATATTAGTTGAAGGAACTCCAGAAAAAATTTCTAACGACGAAAATGCTATAAAATATTATTTGGGTGGAAATTTTAGAATTTAATCTGGTTTAAATTCTTCGTTTGAATCTTCTATTTCTTTTTGATCATCTAGAGAGATAATATCATCTTCAACACCATCGCTAGCAACATCATCAATGTTATCTAAATCATCAACTTTCTTTTCTTTTACCTCGGGCTTTGCTACCGGAGCATACGTTTGTTTTAAATTCATTTCTTCGGGTATGTATTCTGCACTACAAATCGGACAAGTGATTTTATCTTTTTTGTTCATCGTGTAGTATTTTGCACCACACTCACAAAAAATTTTATTTCCCCAACTTTGATCAGCCATAAGTGTATTATTCGTTTGTAATGTTTAAAGTGCGTTTATATAATTCGTACTCAAATGGCAATTAAAAAATTATTTAAAGCACCTAATAATATATCTCTGAAAGGATCGCTGCATTTACCTGGTGACAAATCTATTGGAATTCGTTCTTTAATTATACTTTCTCAAAGCTATGGCATCTCAAACGTAAGTAATATTTCTGATGGTGAAGATGTGCAGACTGCTTTGGCTAATATTAAAAAATTAAAAATAACTGTTCAAAAAACAGGACCATCTGATTACAAAATTTTCGGTTTAGGAATTGGTTTTAAGCCATTTAAAGGAACTTTAAATTTTAATAATAGCGGAACAACCTTAAGACTTTTAACTGGATTGCTTTCCACCTCTCCAGTTGAAGCAAAACTCATTGGTGATGCTTCTTTATCAAAAAGACCAATAAGAATAATTTCTCTCATGGAAAAATTTTTTGCATCTTTTTCTCCTAAAAATAAAGAATATCTGCCAATCAAACTAATTGGATATGGAGACGCAGTTCAAAATGATATTTCGATCACTAAACCATCAGCGCAAATAATCAGTGCTTGTATCTTAGCTGGTATGAACGCACATGGCTTAACATCGATCACTGCACCTAATACTGCAAGAGATCATACGGAAAGAATGTTGAAATATTTAAAATACCCTATTCAAATAAAAAATCATGGAAAGATGAAGACAATTAAAATTATGGGTAAACAATTTTTATCTGCAGAAAAAAATTATATTGTACCAGGTGACCCATCTTCAGCAGCATTTATAATTGTTTTGGGCGCACTAACTAAAAATAGTAGCGTCACACTTCATAATATTTTGCTCAATGAAAAAAGAATTGGTTTTTTAAAAGTATTAAAAAAAATGGGTGCTAATATTCAAATTAAAAATAAAAAAATAAAATTTGGCGAAAGTGTTGGAGATATAGAAGTTAAATCTTCTATGTTGCGTGGAGTATCATTATCAGCTGAGATCATTCCAAGTATTATTGACGAGATTCCAATATTAATGGTTGCAGCAGCTTTTGCTGATGGAAAAAGTTATTTTCCAAACTTAGATGAATTAAAAATAAAAGAGTCTGACCGTTTAGCTGCAATGGAAATCAATTTAAAAAAAGTTGGAGTTTCTCTTACAAGAACTAGTAATAGCTTAACCATTCTTGGTTTGGATGAAGATTTTTACTCTAACAAAGTTGCAATAGTAGATAGTTTTAAAGACCATAGAATAGCTATGAGCTTTGCGGTAATGGCAATGGCTTCTAAAAAGAAAATTCACATAAAAGATTTTGATTGCGCAAGAGTTAGCTATCCAAACTTTTTATCTGATATTGAAAAAATTAGAAATAAAAGCTTTAAGCAAATTATTGTTGGATTGGATGGACCAGTATCTAGTGGCAAAACTTCCGTTGCAAAATATGCAGCAAATAAATTACAAAACAGTTTGTTTTTAGACTCTGGATTGCTCTATCGATTTCTTGCAAAAAAGCAGTTGCAACAGAAGCAAAAAAAAATAAACGTCAGCAAATTAATTACTATTGCAAAAAAAATATCCTTAAATGATTTAAAATCTTCAGGGCTACATAAGCAAAATATTAATCTACTGGTTTCTAAAATTGCGAAAATTCCTCAAATAAGAAAAGCCCTACTTCCAGTGCAAAGAAAAATTATCTTTAACACTTCTTTTCAAAATGTATTTGTCTGCGGAAGAGATATTAATTCTAAAGTTGCTCAAAATGCAGATCTAAAAATATACATTGATGCCCCATTAAAAATGAGAGCAACAAGAAGATATCTAGAACTAAAAAAAATTAATCCAGCTATCACCTTCGAAGAAGTGCTAAAAACCGTTAAAATGAGAGATTTTAACGATAAATCTAGATCGCATTCTCCCCTAATTAAAACCAAAGACTCTATCTTGATTAATAATACAGGAAGCAATATAAGAACCACCTTTGTAAAATTACAAAGATTAATTAGAAAGGTTCAGAGTAACTAATATTGATAGAACAAACGTTAAAAGTTTATAATAATGGTAATGCAGAGTTTGAAGCATTACTAAATGAAGACCTATCCCAAAGATCTGTTAAAGAAAACTCTATCGTAAAAGGCAAAATAGAAAAGATAGAAGAAAAATTTATTACCATTGACGTTAAAGGTAAGTCATCGGGAATGATAGATAAGACAGAATTATCTAGAGAAGAATTGGACAATTTAAAAGTCGGTGGAGAATTAGAAGTTTATATTGAAAGAGTAGAAAATAAAGTTGGTGATATAGTTTTAAGTGTTGAAAAAGCGAGAAGAGCTAAATCATGGAAAAAAATTGAAGATGCCTTTGCTAAAAAAGAAAAAGTTTCAGGCGTAGTAAAAAATTCAGTTAAAGGTGGTTTTATTGTAGAAATTTTTGGTATTTTTACTTTTTGCCCCTCTTCACAATTAAGTGATCGTCCTATCAAAAACACTTCAGAGTTTTTTAATAAACCTTTAGAGTTTTATATTATTAAAATTGATAATGTTCGAATGAACGTCATCAGTTCTAGAAGAGCAATTTTAGAAGAAGTTAAAAATCAAAATAAAGATGAAGTAATCTCAAAATTCAAAGTAAATGATATTGTTGAAGGAAAAGTAAAAGCCATCACAAGCTATGGTTTGTTTGTAAGCATTGAAAACTTAGATTGCCTACTCCACTCAAGTGAAGTGAGTTATTTAAAAATTTCAAATCTTAACGATATGTTCTCCGTAGGGGATAGCGTGAAAGTTCAAATTTTAGAAATCGATCAAGAAGCTAAAAGAATTAGCCTTTCTATTAAATCAATGTTGCCAGACCCATTTGTTACCATCCAAGAAAAATATACTGTTGGATCAGATTACGATGTAAAAATTACAAAGCTTTCTGACTTTGGTGCATTTGCAGAATTAGACGAAGGAATTGTTGGATTAATTCACTCTAGTGAAATTAAGCACATGCAAAAAAATGTAAATCCAAAATCCGTATTTAAAATTGGAGAAGTAATTAAAGTAAGACTAAAAGAAGTTGATACAGAGAAAAGAAAAATAAGTTTTAGTTATAAAGATACACAACCAAATCCAATGAATGATTTCTTGGAAAAATATCCTGTTGGATCTATCGTGGATGCAAAAGTTGTTAATAAAAAAGATTTTGGATTGTTTTTAAATACTGGGGATAGTGAAATCGATATTTTTGTGCATTACAAACAAATATCATTTAATGAGACATCAAAAGATTTAGATGATTACACTAAAGGTCAATCCGTTCAGTTAAAAATTATTGATATTAAAGACGAAAAAGTAAACGGATCCATCAGAGCATTGAAAAAAGATCCATTTAATTTCTTTGATGATAAAAAAGTAAAAGATATCATTTCCATTCGTGTTGCAGAAGTATTAGATAATGCAATCAAAGTGAATGTGGGTGAAGACAGATATTCTACAACTATCAAAAAGGGCGATATAGCCTTAGAAAAAGCTGATCAAAGGCCGAATAGATTTGCGCCAGGTGACACCCTGGATGCTATGATTTCTGAATTAGATTTAACTGCTAGAAAAGTAAAACTATCTATTAAAGATTTAGAGAAACATCAGCAAGCTGAAGCAGTTGAGAAATATGGATCTACTGCATCAGGAAGTTCACTTGCAGATATTTTAGGAACAGCGCTTAAGAAAAAAGACCAAGAATAATCTTTTCTAATTCATTTTTATTATTTATTCTTTAAATTCAATAGTCTATTCTATGATCTATGGAAAAGAAAACTTTTGTCAAAAAAGAATTAGTTGAAGCATTACAAAAAAAATACCCTAAAGTTTTAAGTTCCAATATTGAAAAAATGACCGATTCTATTTTTCGATTTTTATCAAATAAACTAGCTGCTGGACATAACGTAGAAATAAGAGGCTTTGGCATGATGAAAGTAAAAACAACAAGCCCTCGTAAAGCTCGAAATCCTCGAACTGGGCAAACAGTCGAAGTTGGAATTAAAAGAAAAATTAGCTGGAAGAGCTCTAAGCTACTTAATAATGAAATTAATTACGATATAGAAAAAGACACAGAGTGAAAAAAAAAATATTTATTGCTTGTGATACCACGAATATTGCAACCATTAAAAAAATTATCTCTCATAGCAAAACCACAAAATTAATTATTGGCTACAAATTTGGATTAGAATTTTTTTACTCAAAACTTGGCAGATCTTTTCTTGGACAACTTAAAAATAAAATAGTTTGGCTTGATCTAAAATTAAAAGATATACCAAATACAGTCTCTTCTTCTATTCATGCATTAAAAGATTTACAGCATGCTAGATATTTAACTATTCATGCCTCTGGTGGACTGGAAATGATGAAGGCAGCAAAGCAAGCAGCTAATAAAACAAATAAAAAACTTAAAATTTTAGGTGTTACAGTACTAACTTCTTTTTCAGAATCAGCCATTAAACAAACAGGACATACGAAAAAAATTAATAACATTGTTATCCAGCAAGCTAAACTTGCAAAACAAGCTGGACTAGATGGTATTATTTGCTCAGGTCATGAGGCTCGATTAATTAAAAAAATTTGCAAAGGTATGGAAATTATTACTCCAGGTATAAGACTACCAGGAGATACTAAACAAGATCAAAAAAGAGTAATGACCCCTCAAGATGCATTTAATAATGGAGCAACAGGTATCGTCATTGGAAGAAGTATTACCAGTGGTAATATTAAAAATAACATACAAAAATTAATTGCTTCTCTCAATTAAATGAATGCCACTATAAAAATCTGTGGCTTGAAAGATCTAAGAGCTATCGATGCAGCAATATCTAATGGAGCGCAGTATTTAGGTTTTGTTTGTGACTATCCTAAAAGCCCAAGAAGTTGCAGTGCTTTAGAATTAATTGCAATTACAAATAAAATTCATACAAAAGATATTTTTAAAGTTGCAGTCATGGTTGATCCAAATGATAGAATTATAGAACAAATTCACCAACATATTGATTTTATTCAGCTGCACGGCTCAGAGACGAATGAAAGAATTATAGATATAAAATCTAGATTTAATCTTCGCATTATTAAAGCTATAAAAATAAAAGAAGAGGAAGATTTGCAACAAATAGATTTATATCCTGCAGCAGATGATTTACTATTAGATACTCCCGCTATGGAAAAATCAGAACTTTTTAATTTTAATTTGTTAGATAATCTAAATATCAGCTCTTATTTTTTAGCAGGTGGAATTAATATTACTAATATTCATCAAGCTCTACACTTTACCTCTAAGATTGATATCTCTAGCGGTGTGGAGTCAGAGCCAGGGGTAAAAGATATTAATAAAATTAAAGATTTTATGGATGAAGTGAAAAGACATGCTTAAGCTAAAAAAGAAAACTTCAGTTAATTGACCAGCACGATAAAAATTATTTATACGGAGGAAAATTTGGCGGAAACTTTATTCCTGAAACATTAAAAAAACCGGTTGAAGATTTAACTATTCTTTTTGAAAAACTAAGACATGATAAAAAATTTCTTCAACAAAGAGATTATTATTTTAAACATTATGTGGGAGCCCCTACTCCATTTATTCCTCTTCATAACTTAACAAAGCATTTAGGTGGTGCACAAATTTGGGCAAAAGTTGTTTCGGAAGCTAATGGCGGTGCGCATAAAATTTACAATGCAACAGTTCATGCATTAATTTGTAAGCGAGCTGGAAAAAAATACATTATTGGAGATACGGGCGCTGGCTATGCTGGAAAAATGCTTAGTATGGCTGCTAAAAAATTTGGTCTTCAATGTAAAATTTTTATGGGTGCCAAAGATATTAAAAGACAAAAACCAAATTGTGATGCCATGAGAAAAAATGGTGCTGAAATAGTACCGGTATATTCAGGTAGTCAGACTTTGGTTGATGCTGTGAGTGAATGTATGCGTTATTGGGTTTCTAACTGCGATACTACTCACATGTGCGTTGGCTCAACTGTGGGGCCAAATATATTTATTAAAATTTGCGCATGGAGCACAGCTCAAATTTCTCGAGAACTCATTGTTCAAATGAAACAAGCATTTGGAAACGTTCCAAAAAAACTAAAGCTCATTAATTGCGTTGGTGGAGGATCTAGCGCAATGGGTTTTTGGAATGAATTTATGGACTATGACAAAAAACAAGTTGAATTTATTGGTGTTGAAGCTGGAGGACCAACAAAAAGTAAATTACACGCTGCACCTTTAACCAATGGTTCTAAAATTGGAATTTTACATGGAGCAGCACAATATGTAATTCAAGACAAGGATGGGCAAATTGGTGAGACAGCTTCTATTAGTGCTGGACTTGATTATCCTGGTATTTCCCCTCTTCATTGTTTCTTAAAAGATACAAAAAGAGCGAGATATACTTCGGCAACTGATGAAGAGGCGCTAAACGCTTACAAGCTTGTATCAAAATTAGAAAAACTTTCTCCATCGTTAGAACCATCCCATGCATTTGCTGAAGCTATTAAATTAGCACCTAAGCTTAGCAAAGAAACTATCATTGTGGTGAATAGTTGTGGTGATGCAAAAAAAGATAGAGATATTATTAAAAAAAGGCTGGGTTACTTTAAATGATTTCCACTATTCAAAAAGCATTCAGCAGTTGTAAAAAAGAAAAGCGTCCAGCTTTGCTAACTTATACAGTCGCGGGTGATCCTAATATCAAAACATCTTTACAAATTTTAAATAACATCTCTAAGCATGCAGATATTTGTGAGGTAGGACTTCCGCACAATACGCCGGTAGCAGACGGTGGGCAAATTCAAAATAGCTCTTACCGAGCTATTCAACGAGGCATAACAACAAAGCAGGTATTTCAATTAATCAAACAATTTAAAAAAAATAATACTACACCCATTATTCTGATGGGGTATTTTAATACTGTCTTTCAATATGGAGAAAATAGTTTCCTAAAGGATTGTAAAGCTTCAGGAGTGGATGGAATTATTATTGTAGATTTGCCTTGGCCAGAAAATAAAAAGTTTTCTTTAATGTGTAAAAAAAATTCTATTAATTTTATTCAACTAATATCACCAACCACATCAGATAAAAGAATGAAACAGATTATAAAAGATTCCCATGATATGCTTTATTATATCAGTATGCTTTCTACGACTGGAGGAAAATTAAAAGTATCACCCAAACAAATTTTACAAAATTACTCTAAGATAAAAAAAATCAATCCTGCAAAAAATGTTGTAATTGGTTTTGGTATTACTGAAAAAACTATCAGCTCACTAAAAAAAGCAGACGGATTAGTGGTAGGCAGTGCATTATGCAAAGCTATTACTATGTCTTTGCTTAAGAAGACAAACCCTGTTCTTCAGTTAAATAAAATGGTAAAAGCGTTAAAGGCAAAAATCATATGAATTGGATTACAAATATTACCAAAAAATTAAAGCCAAAATTAAGTAATTTATTTAATAAAAAAACTTCAACTCCAAGTGACCTTTGGACAAATTGTGCATCCTGTTCTGAAATTATTTATAAAGAAAATATAGAAAAAAATTTATATTGTTGCACTAAGTGTGACGAGCCTCAGCAAATCCTACCAAGACAAAGATTTCAGATTTTATTTGATGATGGAATATATACAGAATTAGACACTCCCAAACTAAATTCAGATCCATTACGATGGAAAGATATAACTAGCTTTAAGGATAAGGTAGAGGCTGCGAGGAAAAAATTTAATCAACGCCATGCAGCAATAGTTGCTACTGGAAATATTAATAGCGTTCCAGTTGTAGCATATTGTATGAACCAAAAATTTTTAGGTGGATCTGTTGGAGTGGAAGAAGGCGAGGCATTTGTTTTTGCTTGCAAATATGCAGCAGAACATAATCTTCCTTTTTTAGCTTTTCCTCAAACAGGTGGACAACGAATGCAACATTCAGCATTTGCATTAATGCAAATGCCAAAATCTATTATTGGCCTGCAAATGTTAGAAGAAAAAGGTTTGCCAGCGATTATTATGGCAACCAGTCCTGTGGCTGGTGGAGTGACAGCTAGTTGGTTTTATGGACCATCTGTTTTTGTATTTGCAGAATCTGAACAAACAAAAATTATGTTTGCTGGACCTGGCGTTATTAAAAGAACGATAGGTGAAGATTTGCCAGAAGGTTTTCAAACAGCAAACTATTTATTAAAAAAAGGTTTTGTAGATAGAATTATTCATAGAAAACATCATCGAGAAGAGCTGAGCAGTTTACTTTCTATTTTGTTAAAACTTGATAAACCTTCTCAAGAAATAAAAGATGAATCAACCCTCGAAACTACAATGGATACTGAACGATCTTTACAGACGAAGATCTCCGGATAATATTAAGCTTACTCTTGATCGAGTTAAACAATTACTACTCAAATTAGGTTCCCCTGAAAAAAATTTAGAAAATAATTCTGTTATATTTTTAGGTAGCAATGCAAAATACTCTACGCTGAAATGGACGCAGGCCATTTTAGAAGGACAAGGCCTGACTACCAATGCTTTTATCAGTCCGCATGTAAGCCATGTGACAGAACGAATTGAATTTCAAGGCAAACCAATAACTGAAGATGAATTTATTCATTATCTCACCATCGTTGAAAAGCATGCCGATGAAGACGTTACTTTTTTTGAAATACTTTGTGCTATGGCTTTTTTAGGTTTTAATGAAAAGAAAGCAGATATTAATTTAATCGAAGTTGGTCTTGGCTATATTTTTGATGCAACAAGAACAATTGAAAACCCCCTAATTACAGTAATATGCCCTATTTCATTAGAGCATAGAAACTTTCTTGGACCAGAACTCAAAGATGTAGTTCGAAATAAAGTATCTGATATTAGTAAAAAAACAAATATCATTATATCAAAACAAGATCCTGCAACTCTAAAATATATGGACGAATACCTATCTAAAAATCCATCCAAAAAATTTTATTTAAGTGAAGAATTTAATATTCATGTTGAAGATAATAAAATTATTTATCAAGACAATGATTGCTTGTTAGATATAGATCAACCAAAGCATTTTCCAAAGTTTCAATTATCTAATCTAGCTTGTGCTATTCAAGCTGCTAAATTAATTTCTAACACTCCACTAGATGCAACAAAGATATCTTCATCTATTTTTGCTGTTGAAATGCCAGCTAGATTTCAAAAAATAAATGATCCAAAATTATTAGAATATGTAAACGTAGAAACTACTTTATATGTTTGTGGTAGTCACAACCCACAAAGCGCCAAAGCCACAAGAGAAGCTCTCGAAGATTTAAATACAAAAAAACCAGTTTTTATGGTTTTTGCCATGAACAAAAGTAAAGATTTAAAAGAATACTTAAAACAATTCTCCTCGATCACAACGGAGCTTTTAGCAGTTCAGTTAAGAGATGGCTTTTACAGTACGGATGAAATTATCCAAACTTGTGATGAACTTGGAATGAAAGCTAGACCTGCAGCAAAAAACAACGCAATCTCGCCTATTATGCAAATTAGTATAGCTTGTCCTGACTCTTTAATTTTAGTTTGTGGCTCTTTCGAACTTTGTGGAAGTTTGCTACAATTAAGTTCTAAGCAATGAAAAAATTATTAATCTTACTTTTATTCTTTATCACTCCTTTTAATCTTTCAGCTAATGAAAAAGGTTGGAACTTATTACAAGAAGGTGGAAAGATAGTTTGGATTCGACATAGTATTACCAGTCCTTCTTGTTGTGGAGATCCTGATAATTTAAAAATTAATGACCGATCCACACAAAGAAATTTAGGTAAAGAAGGTATCGAACAAAGTAAAAGAATTGGTCAGCTCTTTAAAAAAAATAATATTCAAATTGACCAAGTTCTAACTAGTCAATTCGAAAGATGTAGAGATACGGCTAAATATGCCTTTGGTGACTACAAAGATTTTCCACCACTCAATTCTTTTTTTAGACAAGGCATTGGTGCTGATGCAACTAGGCAATTAAAAGACATTAAGTCTTTCATCAAAGATTGGAAAAGTACAAAGAATTTAATTCTAGTGACCCATCAAGTAGTTATATCAGGATCAGTAAACGAAACTGTTTCTTCTGGCGAAATGGTGATTACAGATAAAAATTTAAAAGTGTTGGCTAGAATACCTACTTTGTAATTATCTAACTTTACTATCCAGCCACTCTTTAATGTTCGATTTATTAGCCGCACCCACTTTAGTGTCTAATAGCTGACCGTTTTTAAAAAGTAACATGGTAGGAATACCTCTCACTCCATACTTGGTTGGAGTATTTGGCGCATCGTCAATATTATGTTTGGCAATAACCAATTTGTCCGACATTTCATCAGATAGCTCTTCTAGAACGGGTCCCACCATTTTACATGGTCCACACCATTCAGCCCAAAAATCAACTAATACAGGCTTATCAGATTGTAATACTTCTGTTTCAAAATTATCGTCATTTACTTGCTTGGTTGCCATAAAAGAATCTCCTAAAGTTAAAAGAGTAAGTTAAGCATCTACTATAAATTGTCAACTAGGCGTCTTGATATTTTTTTTCAATCTCTTCTAGAAAAAGATTCAGGTCATTCATCATTGCAAGTCTTTCTTGGTCATTTTCTTCTTCATATTTCACTCGTAAAGTATCAAGCTCAGAATAAGCTTTTGGTATAGTGTTCCATTTTTCTTGGTTTGTACTTAATATTTGCTTTGCAATAGCGCGGTGAATTTCATTGTACATATCCTTTGGTAAAATGGATGGATTTTCCTCATAAATTAATCGTTTAGCAAAATAATTAAACCGAGAGTCCTTAAATTTGTCAGCAACAAGTAATCGGTCTTTCCAATCTGCTTTATGGAATTCTTGCATGGTATTTCTATCTCCATCACTGGCAAAGCCACCTGAATAAATTGATTCTTCTGCTTGCACATCAAGCTGCGAATCTAAATCTTCTTTTTCTTGCGCTTCATCTTCTAAAATTCTAGAAACTTTCTTTTTAAATTCTTCATTACTTCGTAAAGATTCAGCTCGCTCCATTAATTTTTTCATACCAAGTTGCTTATAACCATCAAAATTTTCTCCAAATTTTGGATTCATAATAACAGGATGTTTATTATTTTTTACTGATCTAATAATTTTTGGACTTTTTTTCATGGCGGCTTTCAAATCCTCCATGCTCATTTCGAAATAAGTTTGTGGATCCTCTTTTAAATCAAAACACTGAGGCCAGTTATATTTTGGATGAAAACATAAAAAAGTAACGACATAGGGTCTGGCTTTTCCATAAAAATATTCATTAAAACAAAATAGTTTTTCATTTTCTACAATTGTATTGACCTCTGCCTTACTTGTAGTCATTAAGCTTGCTTTCCAAACAGCTGGAGCCTTATCTGCTATAATTTTTGCAATTCCAATAGTTGCTAATACATCACCGATTGCGTCATGAGCATTACCATGCTCAATCCCATTCATAGGTGCAAGCTCGTCTAATTTAAAAACAGCATTTCCTTTGTCCGATGTAGGAGTTTTAATACACTCAGGATAATATAGATGTGCGGTTCTAATTAATCCCAAAATATCTCCACGCTTATTTCCATTAAACTGAGTCAGATAAGGATCGTTTAAGGTTTTAAACAAAGTTTTTCGCAAAAATTCTTCATCAAAACCAATAGAATTATATCCAATAAAAATAGCTGGCGTCCATTTTTTAAAAACTTGTAGCATTTGATCAACCAAACCGTAATGAGAAAGATTAGTTTTTCTGAGCATGTCTGGTGTAGTTTTGTTCACTAATAATGCTCCTGGTTCAGGTACTAAACCAGGTTTTAAACCACACTTGGCTTCAAATCTGTCTAGTTCTTGAAAATTATCGTTAACTAAAACAGCCCCTACCTGAATAATTTGATCCCAAGTTCCAGATCTACCAGTCGTCTCAAAATCATAAAATGCGTAATTCATTATTTATCTTCCTTTTCTATTGAGGGAATATTAGTTCCTTCTATTTCTACTATTTTTTCTGATCTTCTTTGAATTTTTTCTGCAGAAACTTTAATATTTCTAAATTGATCTGCCACTAAATTAAATTTTTTTTCAACATCTTCAGTTCTTTCCACTAACCGACCGATATCTTTTCCGATCATTCCAATTTCTTTAATAATCATTTGAGCTTTTTTATTCATCTCAGAATCTTTTAAAAATACGCGAAGAGTATTTAATAGACCCCACAAATAAGATGGGGATACAATTAATACATTTTTCTCTCTAGCTTTACCCATCAAATCAACATCGCTATCCTGAATAGATCGATATACACTTTCTGATCTAACAAACATAATTGCATGTGGTGCGGTTTCGCCAGGAATAATATAATCACTTGATATTTTTTTTACATTTTTCATTACATCTTCTTCAAAAAGTTTTTTATATTTTTTAATCTCTTCCTCGGATTCTGAGGATTTAAAAACTTTGAAGTTATCAAGAACAAATTTACTATCGATTCCTAATCTCGAATTAGCATCACCAAAGTCAATTAAACAATCAACTCGCTTACCATTGCTTAAGGTTTCTTGAAATTTTAAATAATTAGCAGGTAATCGATCACGTAATAATTTTTCTAACTCTACTTCCGAAAAAGCACCTCGTTCTTGCTTGTCATCAAGCATATTCTGAAAATTTTTAAAGGTAGTATCAATTGAAGTTTGCATCGATCCCATTTGTTTCGCAGCTTCTTCTAAAACGGTAAATCGACGTGACAGCTCACTTAATTGTGTACTTAAAACAGAAGCATCTTCTTCCTTATTCTTTTTTTTTATTCAAGAAAGAATAAAGAATAAAAGCAAGAATAGCTCCACAAGTAATATAAATAATTATTTCCATCATTTTAAACGCAATGCATGTAAGGAAAAATAATACAGAACTTTAATTATTAGCTTCCCAATACAATGTTTGCTAATTTTAATTTAAATATTTTATTATGATTCTAGTGACAAAATTCAATAATTCGTAATAATAAAGGTTATAAATCAAGGGTTATTTGGCTTCGTTTGTCCACAAGGGTCTAGAGTGACTGAATTAACTCTGGCGTATTATTGGCAGGATTGTTTACTTCCCTACTTACTTCATTAAAGGTTAAAGGCACGCCAGGATAAACATTTAATAAAGTTAATGCATCCGTTTTAAGATCTAAATACCGATGAATATCTTGTTCTTGTAAAATAACAGGCATGCGGTGGTGAATTTCTGTCACGTCGCCTTTGGCTTCTGTGGTGATGATCGAAAATTCTGTATTAGTATTTTTTTGATACAAACCTGCAAAGTATAAAGTTTGTAAATCTGTTCCCGTAAAATAATAAGGAACTTTTCTATCGTTTTCATCTTTTCTCCATTCATAATAACCATCAGCTGGAACTACGCATCTTCGAGCAGCTATCAAACCTTTAAAAGTTACTTTTTCATGTATCGTTTCTAATCTTGCATTATTGAGTGGTTTAAAATCTTTCATTTTTTCAGACCACTTAGGAACCAGTCCCCAATGAAATTTATGTAAAGCTAATTGATCTTCTTCCTTCGTGATGACGGGAAGCACACTACCTGGGAATGCATTGTAATTAATTTCATCTACTACTCCATTATTTTTTTGGATAATGTTTTTTGTTTTACTTGCTGCTTTTGTAATTACGTATCTACCGCACATTAGTTAAACTTATGATTATAATAATGGTTAAAATATTTTCCTAATAACTGATCAATCTTATAAGCATTAGGAAGCTGAAAGGGTCTTCTTGCATGCACCCTGTCATTCACCCAATGCTCTGACCAACCCGATGTTGTTTCTACACAATCTTTTGCAAAGGTTTCAATTTTATATTCCTGTTGTATTTGCATGCAGCCATTTAAAAAAATATCGACATAGGATTGAGCAATAGGATGGCTTTCGCTTGGTTCTTGTAATCTTGCAGGATTAGCAGCATAGACCCAAAAATTAGCATTATGTGCTTTTACATTCCTTCCATAAAAATTTAAATTATTTGTATCTACTTTTACTCTGCAATAACTTTTTTCTCTTTCATCTAGTTTTTGTAACCCTTGAATAGAAAGAGGATAAAAAATTGCATTCACTTGTGCATCTTGTTTTTCAATAATAGTTAAAAAAGTTGTTTTATAATTTTTTCCATTGTGTCCCCATATTCGTTGAAAACCCTTAATCATCACTGGTTCAACACGGTACGCTGCAGGATTCGTGCTAATTCTAGAATCTCTTTCCATCAAAGAACCATAGCCAATAATGAAGTTTTTAGAGCCTAATTTAGGCTTGATATTACAGTCTTTTGCGACTGATGCGCTAGCAAACCCTATTAAGAAAATGAAAAACAAAAATTGTTTCATCATACTAATTAAATTGGATTGAAGAGTTTAAGTCAACAATAGTAGATGCGGTTGGTCTTAGATAAATCCCCATATCTACATGATTATAAGTTTGTTGTAGAAGCTGCGGAACATTACAATCTGCTTGGATCGATTTATAAGGATAGTGAGTAGATTTACATCTTGGAATAGCTGACAACACCTCAAATTCTTTTTGATTAATAGTGATAGTTTTACCGATCCATTTAAATTCTTCAAATGGCGCTAAGCCTTCTACATAAATATTTCCTCTAAATCTTTCTAAATCAATTTGTAAATTATTTTTATGATTAAAATCTTTTAAACTCTCTACATTAATCAAAGAAATAACAGGCTCACGAATATAATCAAAAAAAGGTTGCTTCGGATTATAAAGTAAAAAAATCTTACTCTCTTCTAACTTCTCTTCTTGTTTAAATACATCAACGATAGTTTGCAATGTAGAAAAGTTTTTATCTTGTACAGAAATTAATTTGTTATGTAATTTAAACAATGAAATTTGATTATCCTCAAAAGAAAAATGATAGTGATTTAAAATAGGAGAATGTTTCATGGATAAAAAATTAATAATGTTTCTTGCTTTTCTATCTTCTTGAAAACGTAAAGCATCTTGTTCATCTAAAAATCTGGTAAAACAAAATACACGGTCTCCTTCAATACCAATATTAGGAATAAGATTAAAACTACTTGTTTCTGTCATGTGCATTGATTTAAAGGGAGAAAAAAAAAGTTTAGATGACCTTGATCATTACGTTCCACAAAAAGTTTGATATGGCTCATTACTAGCTGGAGCTGGATCCTGATAATTTTTCATCTCATGAGTTTCTTGATAAGGTTTCTCTAAAGCCTTTAGCAATGAATGCAAAGGTTGTAAGTTATGATTAGTTGCTGCTTGCAAAGCTTCTTCCACTTTATGATTTCTTGGAATAACTTGGGGGTTATGTTGTTTCATAATTTCTCTATTTGGTTTTCTCTTTTGATAAAGATCATTCCAATTCTGAAAATCTAAATCTTGATACATCGAATGAGACAAAGTTCCATTGGTTAAGTCTTTAAAAGTATTAGTGTAATCTGCCTGACTCTTGTTCATCCATTGCAATAATTTGGTAATTAAAGAGTTGTCTTCTTCAATAGTCCCCTCCATTCCTAGCTTTTTTCGCATCATTTCTAGGCTTTTTTTCTTATATATTTCGCTGCATTGATTAACTTCGGCTTCCAAAATCTCAACTGCTTTGTTGAGATCAATATCCACTAAAGGAATAAGTGTTTCAGCAAATCTTGCCAGATTCCATTTGGCTATTAATGGCTGGTTTCCATAAGCATAGCGACCTGCATGATCGATCGAACTAAATTTTGTTTTAGGATCATAATGATCCATGAATGCACAAGGTCCATAATCAATACTTTCTCCAGAGATTGCTACATTGTCTGTGTTTAACACTCCGTGAATGAAACCAACTCGCATATAATGTACAATTAAATCCATCTGTCTGTTTCTAACTGCTCTAAATAAAGTTAAAGCAGGGTTAGTAGCCTCTGCTAATTCTGGATAATGCCTTCTAATCGAATACTTAATTAAAGCTTGCAGCGCATTGATATCTTTTTGTGCAGCTACAAATTCAAAGGTTCCAACTCTAATATGACTTGCAGCAACTCTAGTTAAAATAGCTCCTGGCAAAGACGTTTCTCGTATTACATCTTCTCCTGTAGCAACTACGGCAAGACTTCTCGTGGTAGGAATTCCCAAATGATGCATGGCTTCACTTATAATATACTCTCGTAACATCGGTCCTAATGCTGCTCTACCATCACCACTTCGTGAAAAAGGTGTTCTACCTGATCCTTTAAACTGAATATCAAATCTTTTTTGTTCTGGTGAAATATGTTCTCCCAGCACAATGGCTCTACCATCACCTAGCATTGTAAAATGACCAAACTGATGACCTGCATAACTTTGAGCAAAAGTTTGGGTATTATCAGGGATGGAATTGCCAGAGAATAATTTTGCTTTTTCTTCTTCGGTTAAGGAGGAAAAATCTAACCCTAATGTTTTTGCTAAAGTATGGTTAAAGATAATTACTTTTGGTTCTTTTACTGGAACAGGTGAGTATTTCGTTGCCATGATTTCTGGTAACTGCAAATAGCTATTATCAAAATTCCAACCAATATTTTTTGTACTCATCACTTTCCTAAATCATAAATTGTCCAAGGTATTTGGCAAAAACAAATACGATACACAAAATAATTATAATAAAAAAAGTTTTCATAAACTTTTTCATAACAGGTTTAAACCAAGCAAATGATAAGCACACCAAAGCATCAAAACCACAAAAAAAGCCCATGTTAAGCCATCTTTAAATTTTTTCATGTAACATCTTTCATTATTGCTTTGGCTAATAAACTTGCACTTTGCCAAGAGTTTTCAGCTTTTGGCCCAGCCATCCAATCTCCACAAATACCAAGGCCAATTTCTGGTAACCAAATATATTTTTCTGTTTTCGGTTGTTCATTATAAGCATAAAGCCAACCATGTATATTCTGATAATGAACATCTAATTGTTCTAACTGAAAATGATCAGCAAAAGCTTTTATCATTTCTTGTAACATTGCTTCTTTTTTTTCTCGGTAATGTTTGTAATTATTTTTTGCATATTCAATTGTACTTTGAATACTCCATAATTCTAAATTGCTATTATTGTTGTCTCTGTTCTTGGAACTTTCGTTGGCGCACCAACCAATAATTGAATTGTTATGAATGATATGTCCTGATCCTTTTATCCCAGATGATGTATTCAGCGCTAACATCACACTAAAGATAGGTTGCATCCCTCCTTCTAATTGAATTGCTAATTTAAGTGGCTCGAGTAACACACGGCACTGTTCTAAAGGAATGGTTAAAATTACATTGTGTGCAGATGTTTCTGAACCATCTTTAAATAACAAATCCCAACCAGAGCTATTCTGTTTTAGGGAAGCTAATTCTTTTTGGTAACTTGTATTCTTTGCTAGCAAATGTTTTACAAAATCATTGTTTCCAGTATTTCCAACATATCTAATTTTATCTTCTTCTATTTGTTTGCCATCTTCATAGAAGTAGCCTTGCCAGTTATGAATATGACTAGACAAATGCTCATCTAGAAATAATTGAAACTCATTATGTTTAGGATGAACATACTGTAACCCATGATCAAAAACTCCTACCCCATCCACTCTTCGTGCAGAAGATCTACCACCAGGTCCTCTTCCCTTGTCTACGATAGTAAGATCGTGCTGATTAAGTAAAGTAGATAACACTGCAGCAGAAAAACCAGCTCCAACGATAGTAATTTTTTTCATAAAAAAAATAATACCATTAAGATGAGCAAAAGTAGAAATGATTGATGAAAGTATCTCTGTTTAGACTGAAAAATAGCGACACTTTGGGTTGTTTGATATGTCAAATAAACATATCTAATGCCCAGTAATAGGACTATGAGGTGGCTAATTTAAAAGTATAAACAATTATTCTTTTGGATTTGCCAATTTAAAATTATTTTCTCCCCCGAAAGTTTGTTGAGTTGGCAATTCCAAAAGAACAAGAAAACCCTGAATGATCCCCTATACAGACGAAGAACTAGAATTTCTAAATAAATAAAGTAATTAAACCGAACAAGTCATATCCTGGCCACAACACATAGGAGATTTAATTTTCCCTTGGCATTTTGGACATTTAGATATTTGTACTTGTGTTCCATTCACATCTAATGTGTCATTGACTAATGGTTCATTACAATTAGCGCAGCTAGCATTAACAGCCATGTTGCATTTTGGACATTTGTAAGTTGCTGTCATTGTTTCTCCTTTAATTTCCATAAGCATAGCACGATTAAAACGAAGTGGCAAAATTTGTTTCTAATTTATTCAAATCAAGATAAGTTAAAAAAATAAATGAAGAAAAAAGAAGAAAATAAAACCTGTCCGTGGTCTAGCAACTGTCCGCAAATCTTGAAATGTGCTGGATATTTTATGAAGGCATATGCAGGGGTAGGAATTTGTCTTGGAATTTTTTTACTAGTTGGCTTACAAATTGAACAACAGTATCGAAGCTTTCGCTATATGGGAAATTGCTTAGAGCATTTAAATAATAAAGATATTAAATTAACAGAAGAACAAAGAAATTTTGCTTGTGGTAATATCTACCGAGAAAGCCCAGCACTATTTGAATACTACCGAGGCAATGTAATACAATTTATGCCTAAAGAATCTTTTAAATAAAAGTTATCAATTAATAACTATAAAAAGATAATATGCTTTTTTTTCTAAAAGTTTTATTAGCAGCAGTCGTCATAGCTTTTGCTAGTTGGTTGTCGGGAAAAAAACCAGAGCTGTCCGGATTTATTATTGCCTTACCGCTTGCAAGTTTAATCGCATTAGTTTTTTCTTATCTAGAACATAAAAATCCAGAAACCAGTATCACGTTTGCCAAAAGTATTTTAATAGGGGTTCCTATCTCATACCTTTTTTTTCTACCTTTCTTTTTTGCTAAAAGTCTTGGTATGAATTTTTGGTTGATTTATGCGATTGGTGTTATCTTGCTAGTTGTTGGATTTGTGTTGCATCGTTATATCGTCTCATTATTTTAAATTTAGACATTTGATCTAACTTTTGATAATTTAACCCTTAAGGAGCTACATGGTGTTTAATTTTATTTCAAATATCTTCAAATCAAAAAATAAACAAATTGAAGAAAAAGCTTTTCAACACTTAAAAGAAGTTAGTGCTATTTCAAAACTTATTGCTAGGGAAAAAAATGATATCAAATTAAGGGGTTTGGCTTTTTCTATGCAACGCAATTATGATCAGGGCATGAAATTATTAGAAGAAATTAACTTCGACATGAGTAAAATTGAAAAAGCTTACTTTGATCCTAAAAAAACACTATCAGCGGAAAATTATAAAAAGGTAGAAGCTATTCTACAAAACGCAAAAACCTTCGAAAAATCAAAATGAATTGGTTTCTTTTATCCCTGCTAGCTGGGATAATTGTCTTCGCCCTCATTATTCTTCCTTTGCTAGTATCAAAAAAGGCTGAAAGAAATAGCAAAAACCAAGGTTCATGAAAACGAAGCGAAAAAGAAAAACCTACCAACAAAAAATAAAAAAATCGAGACAACGAAAAAATGTAAAAGGAATTTTACAAATACTACAAACGAAACAGGTCTTAAGAAAAATAATTCAAAGCAATAAAAACAATGATGGGTGTTGTAACCAAACTAATAGTCGTGGAGGTAACAATAACACTTGCAATATTATCTACATGCTCCTTGGGTGAATACATTTTTGCCACTAGATACGTAAGTACAGCAGAAGGCATTGAACACTGAATTAATAAAGCGCCTGCTTGATAACTTTCTAAATTCAGCCAACGAATAATAATAAAAGCAATGATCGGTCCAGAAATTAATCGCACTAATGATATAGCTAAATTACCTTTAAAGTTAACTGCTTGTAATTTGGTTAAAGCAATTCCCAAAGATGTCAGAATTAAAAAAATAGTAGCATAAGCAATTAGCATCGTCGTATTAATGATAAATTGCGGAACTGGTATTTGAAAATATAAAATACCTCCCGTTAAAAAAATAGCATACATTGGAACGGAGGTTACCAGTGGCTTCAAGGAAAGTTTGCCACTTGCTAAGAAAATTCCAATAGTAAAGTGAAACAACATAATCATTGCAGCAATCGAACTTGCAATGGAAAAACCACTTGCGCCATAGGCAAACAAACACAAAGGTAGACCAATATTTCCCGTATTCGGTAAAATTAATGGCGGTAGCTCCATTAAAATATTTCTTTTTAAGATAAGTAAAATAATAATTCCCGTCACTGCAAACAAAGCAACAAACAAAGCTGTGATCATGGCAAACTTAAAAAAAACAGAAAAATCTAAACTGGTAGAAGTTAACGAATAAAACAACATACTCGGAACACCAATCGATCCTGAAAAACTAGTGATGAAATTGGTATCGAAGTTTGGATTTTTTTTTCCAATCCAATATCCAACTCCAATAATAAAAAAAACTGGAAAAATAACTTCTATAAGTTTTGCAAGTATAGCTAGCTGCATGAATAGGGATGAGAAAAATTAGAAAATATATTTATCAACTAAATAAACAGCAAAACCAAGAGCAAGTCCTAATAATATCCAATATAGATTATCTTTAATCATTGTATTTTTCTTATTTTTACAAAGGACACTAATTTTCGTTAATGTCCTTTTGTGATTTACCTAACTAATACTGCTTCTTAGACTTGCTTTGTTTAGGCGCAGTACTCTTAGGCTTTTTCTTTTCTTTTTTTACGTCTTTACTTTTGCCCATAGTTGTTACCTGTTTAAGTTAATAACTTTAACGTCTTTTTTGTACTACTATAAATAATCTTTACAAGAAAAACTTCTAATTTAATATCTAATCTATGAACAGACTCACCGCTAAAGACTTTGATCAAAAATTATTGGATCTATATGACTTTTATGCTCATGGAAAAATAAGCAAAAGAGAATTTTTAAAAGAAGCCAACCGCTTTACCGTAAGTGGAATTACAGCACTTGGTATTTTAAAACTATTAAGCCCGAACTATGCTTATGCGGAACAGGTGAATTTTAATGATCCAGCAATTAAACCAAGCTATGTTACGTATGACTCTCCGCTAGGAAATAACAAAGTAAAAAGCTATTTAGTTGAACCCACAACGATGACTAGCACAACTGCTGCTGTATTAGTCATTCATGAAAACAGGGGACTCAACCCTTATATAAAAGATGTAGCACGAAGAGTTGCTAAAGCTGGTTTTGTAGCACTAGCACCAGATGGCTTAACTTCTCAAGGAGGTTATCCTGGAAATGATGAAAAAGGAAAAGAACTACAAAAACAAGTAGATCCAGTTAAATTGATGAATGACTTTTTCGCAGGTTATGAATTTTTACGTAGTAAAAAAATTGGAACTGGTAAAGTTGGTTGTGTAGGTTTTTGTTATGGAGGAGGAGTTTGTAACGCTTTGGCAGTTGCTTACCCTGAATTACATGCTTCGGTTCCTTTTTATGGAAGACAAGCTGCTGAACAAGATGTACCAAAAATTCAGGCACCGTTATTACTACATTTTGCAGAACTCGATAGAAGAATTAATGAAGGTTGGCCTGTGTATGAAGCTGCCTTAAAACAACATAAAAAAAATTATACCGCTCATATGTATCCAGGAGTGAATCATGGATTTCATAATGATAGCACACCACGCTACGATGAAGCTTCAGCTAATCTTGCTTGGGAGAGAACAATATTATTCTTTAAAAAATATCTTGCTTAAGCAATATATAACCAAGGGTAATAAAATTACCCTTGGTTAAAAAAAAATTTAAAAATTATTATTAGATTTAGTAGCTAGGTGTCCTAAAATTTTTCCTTTGTTAGAACCCTCTTTCACCATATAGCCTGGCGTACCATTAGCATTTACGGCAACCGCTTTAACACTTTTTTGCAAAACTTTTCTTTTTTGCTCAGCATCGTGCGTAGCACTATAGCTTTTTAGTAAGTGTGATTTTATATCCATCTTAAGTACCTCTTGTTAAAAGTTTACCTACTTTTAACTCATGTAGATGAGCCACTTTTTGTATCCATGTGGATGGCGCATATCACCTATACATAATATGCATAGGTCAATTTACGCTTTTTTACAAAAGTGTCAATTGGCAATTAAGCTTTATTTTAAGCCACAAAATACATAGCAAATCCTAAAATCGCTATGCAAGAAAGGCTAAATAAATTTATTTTTAATGTATTTGTCATAAGAATTTTTTACCCTTATTCGGCAGATTTTTTATATGTTAATTTGATATATCTCCCATCCTAAAAATAGATGACTTCGTTATTAAATTGCCTTAACCTTTTGTTATGGATGAAGAAAAAATCAAAGAAATTGACTGGAAAACGATCAGAAAAAGTATCCAAATTAGCCTTATTTGGTACATTTTAATTTTAGGCGGCTGGTGGCTCATGGGTATCTATCCTCAATTTATTTTTTCCTTAGAGGGACAAATGATCATTGCAGGTTTTTCAGGTTTTGTTGGCTTTCTTCAGTCAAAAGGTCAATAAAACTGTGATTTTGTTGCAATTTAAAAAAAATAATTTTTGTCATAATTTTTTCCAAAAAATTTGCTATACAACAACCCGTCTCAGCATTCGTTCCTTATTTGGCCATCTTAATCCTTTACGGAGTTATGCTGAGACACCAAATAATTTCTTACACTAAAATTAAATGTTAAAAAAAATTCTTATCATTGCATCCATTGTTACCCCCTTTTTACTCTACTATATTTCCAATGTGCTGGTAAAAAAAACTCCTAAGCAATGGCCTATTGTAAAACTTGCTTCTGCAAGTCTTCTTTTGCTCTTAATTGTTTTAGTTTCTTATCGGTTCGCTTATGACGCACCCGCTGGTTTACAATATACTCCGCCAAAATTAGAAAATGGAAAAGTTATATCTCCAAAACTTAATTAGATTATTTAATTTTAGTCTTGTATAAATTCCTGCAAAATGAAATTTGACTATAACCATATTTTTGAAAATGCTCTTCGCCAATTAAGAAGTGAAGGAAGGTATAGAGTATTTAATAATATCACTAGAAAGCTTGGAGAGTTTCCTAAGGCAGTTTTTAGCAATGAGATGGGTATTAAATCCGATGTTACGATTTGGTGTAGCAACGATTATCTTGGCATGGGACAAAACCCAGAAGTAATTGATGCATTTGTCAACGCTGCAAAAGCTGTAGGTGCTGGTGCTGGTGGAACAAGAAATATATCTGGAACATCAAACTATCACGTTGAATTAGAAAAAGAACTTTGCAAATTTCATAAAAAAGATTCTGCTTTAATATTTACATCTGGTTACATTGCCAATGAATGTGCTTTGAGTACCATGGCAAGATTTTTACCTAATTGCATGGTGTATTCGGATGCAAATAATCATGCTTCGATGATTGAAGGAATTAAAAATGGAAAATCAGATAAACAAATTTGGAAACACAATGATGTCGATCATTTAGAATATTTATTAAAACAATCTCCTAAAGAGCAACCCAAAATTGTTGCCTTTGAATCCGTTTACTCCATGGATGGAGATTTTTGTCCTTTAGAAGATATCATCAGAGTTTCAAAAAAATATAATGCACTCACTTACTTAGATGAAGTGCATGGAGTTGGTTTGTATGGTGAACATGGTGGAGGTCTATCGGAACAATGCAATGCAACCGAAGGCTTAGATATTATTGAAGGAACGTTAGCAAAAGGATTTGGTTTGATGGGCGGTTACATTGCTGCAAGTAAAAATATTACGGATGTTATAAGATCTTTTGCACCAGGGTTTATTTTTACCACTTCGATGCCTCCTTCTATCGCTGCTGCTGCAGTTGCAAGTATTCGATTTGTAAAAAACAATCATTCCTTAAGATTAGAATTATACGAAAGAGCTAAAACTTTAAAAAAACTCATGTTGGAAAAAAATCTACCTATTATTAAAAACGAAAGTCATATTGTTCCTGTATTGGTAAAAGATTCTGCTCGATGCAAAGAAATTTCGGATATTTTATTAAATGATTTTTCTATTTATGTTCAGCCAATTAATTATCCAACTGTTCCTAAAGGCACTGAACGATTACGATTTACTCCCACTCCATATCATAACGATGAGAAGATGAAGTATCTGGTCGATTCTTTAGATCAAATTTGGAATGAACTAAAGTTATCCAGAGCTGCTTAAAGAAAAAACTATTCACAAAGTGAATAAGTTGAGCACGTAACAGTTTCAAAAAGAGTCTTAAACAGAATCAAAACAAGAACATTCTCTTGAATTCATTGTACTTACTAACACTACTTGTGAATTATTAGGCGGAGGCTTTAGAAAAACGTTTGCGCTCGTGAGAGATTAGATATTTTTTTCTTAATCGTAAAAATTTAGGTGTAACTTCTAATAACTCATCTTCATTAATATAAGCCATTAATTCCTCTAAGTTCATTCTAACGGGAGGAACTAAAGTGACCGCTTCATCTGAACCAGAAGCTCTCATATTAGTTAATTTCTTACCTTTCATGACATTGATTTCTAAATCATTATCTCTTGAATGCTCTCCTACAATCATGCCTGTGTAAACTTCTGTATTATGTTCAATAAACATTCGACCACGATCTTGAAGGTTAAAAATAGCAAAGGCTACTGCTTTTCCAGTATCAATAGAAATTAAAGCTCCGTTTCTTCTACCAACAATTTCTCCTTTGAAAGGACCGTACGAATGAAAAATTCTATTTAATACACCTGTTCCTTTTGTGTCTGTTAAAAATCTACTTTGATAACCAATTAATCCTCTCGATGGTGCTTTAAAAATAATTCGTTTTTTTCCTGCACCTGTATCTTTCATGTCGGTCATTTCCGCTTTTCGCTGATTCATATTATCAATAACGTTACTTGCGTATTCTTCATCGACATCAATGGTAACCTCTTCCATTGGTTCTAATTTTTGTCCACCCTCTGTTTGAAATAAAACTTTTGGTCTAGATACCGTAAGTTCAAATCCTTCTCTTCTCATCGTTTCAATCAACACACCAATTTGTAATTCTCCTCTACCCCCTATTTCAAATGCGTCTCTTCCATCATTTTCTTTAAACGTAATCGCAACATTACTTTCTGCTTCTTTCATTAATCTTTCGCGAATTACTGTTGAGGTAACTTTCTTTCCATCTTTTCCTGCAAATGGAGAATCGTTGACGGTAATGGTGACCGACATCGTAGGTGGATCAATTGGGGTTGATTTTAAAGGTTCAGTTACACTGATATCGCAAATCGTATCCGCCACCGAAGCATCTGCTAAACCTGCAATACAAACAATATCACCAGCTGAAACTGATTCAGCAGGAATCCGATCTGTTCCGGCAAAAGTAAAAAGTTTTGTTAATCTTCCCGTGTCTACCTCTTCACCTTGTAAATTAATTGCTTTGACCGTGTCGTTCATTTTTGCTGATCCATGAATCACTCGACCAACTAAACATCTTCCTAAATAAGAATCAGAACTAAGCAAAGTAACTAGCATTGCAAAAGGTCTATTCTGTTCCACTTTTGGTTCTGGAACATGGGCTAAAATTAAATCTAATAAAGGATGTAAGTTTTCTCTTGGATCTTCTAATTCTTTCGTACACCATCCTGCTCTCCCTGATGCATATAAAATAGGAAAATCTAACTGTGCATCTGTAGCATCTAAAGAAACAAATAAATCAAACACTTCATCAATAACTTCTTTTGGTCTTCCGTCTGGTCTGTCAATTTTATTAATGACTACAATGGGTCTTAAACCTTGCTTCAAAGCTTTTCCTAAAACAAATTTTGTCTGCGGCATTGGTCCTTCAGCTGCATCGACTAATAAAATAACTCCGTCCGTCATTCCTAAAACACGTTCTACTTCTCCACCAAAGTCAGCGTGGCCCGGTGTATCGATAATATTTAAACGAACATTTTTCCAAGTTACCGAAGTTGGTTTTGCAAGAATCGTAATGCCTCTTTCTTTTTCTAAATCTCCAGAGTCCATTAATCGTTCTGCAACAGCTTCGTTGTCTCTAAACATTCCACTTTGCTTCATAATGTTATCCAGCAAAGTAGTTTTGCCGTGGTCGACGTGAGCAATAATTGCAATGTTTCTTAACTTTAATTCCATAATGCGCCCCTTAATACATGTTGTATTTTTAAAAGCTAGTGAATTGTATGAATTCTTCAGCAGTGATTATGGACCACTGCTGAAGTAATGCGTTGTAGTTAGTTATTTTTTTTCTGTCTTTTTTGCTTCTTTTTTAGCTTCTCTCTCAGCCTTTATTTTAGCCCAGTAAGCTTTTTTTTCAGCAACCGTTAATATTCCATTTTTATCTGTGTCCATTCGATCAAAACGAGCTTCCGCTTGTTTTAGATAATCCGCTTTTGTAACATCAGATTTTTTCGTATGGCTTCCTGCGTACACATTCATTGAAAGTGCAGACAAGAACATAGTTGCTATAATTAACTTTTTCATATTTTTCCTTTGGTTGAAAAAGCGAATATCTATCCTTGATTAAGGCTGAATTATGGATGACGAACTTCCATTTTGCTGGAGATTTTAATAATTTTTATCCCAACACTGCCTTGTCAGTCTTGAGCGCATTGTACGTTGCAACTAAACCCAACATTCCTAGAAAAGAAAAAGCATAAATCCAATTGGTATTTTCAGATACAGCCTGATGATTATTGGTAACATCTAAAATATATCCAAACATAGCTGGAGTTATGGAGCCAAGACCAATGCCAACAATAGATCGATATGCCAAAGCTCTTCCCAATACATTTCTTTCCGTGTTTTCCGTTAGAGCAGAAGTTAACACTCCAGAGTCAGCAATACTTAAAAAGCTATACATCAAAGCTAGTATAGAAATGATCACCCAGTGTAGACCCGTCAACCATCCCATTAAAAAAGAAAACATTGCACTTGCTAAAGCAAAAAATACTAAAATTTTTTTTCTTCCATACCTATCAGCGGCATACCCTGACATAATATTTGCTACAGCACCTGATAAATGAAGTGACAAACCTATAATCACTCCCAATAATAAAGGGGATAAAGTACTATGTTTGATTAAAACGAAAGATAAAAATACAGGTAACCAAGACCACACGCCAAATAATTCCATGGAGTGAGCAACATACCCTTTGACTAAATATTTACTTTGTTCAGATTTTTTTACCGAAAAATATTTTATACTATGATCAAAATGATATTGCTTTTTCCAATCCTTAAAACTTGCTGCAACAAATACAAAGATACCTGAAAAAGAAACTACGGTACAAAATAAAAATGCCGATTTAGTGCCTAAGTAACTTGCAATGATAAAGCTTGACGTTAAGGAAATTGCATATCCTAGTGATTGTCCTCCAAGCATAAACCCCATAGCAAGCCCTCTATGTTTTTTTTCATATTTCTCAGAAACTAAAACCATGGATGGGCCGTAAATACCTCCCTGAAAAAGCCCTAAGAATAAATTAAACATTAAACCTGTTATAAAATCATGAGCAAATAAATAAAAAAATGAAGCGGCAATACAATTGCCAATCGATCCAATAATTAAAATTCTACTTGGGTTAAAAAAATCACAAGCATACGATGCAATAAATAACGATAATGCAAAACCTACAATAGCTGCCGTTTGAATAGCTCCTGCTTGCGTACCTGATAAATTCCATTCTTGAAGTAAAAAAGGCAAAGTGCCGACGTACATGAAAAATGCAGAGGATGTTAAAAACCGTCCTGCAAACAATAAACTAATCCACTTCCAATTAAATGTATTTTGCATTTCCCTTCAAAGTTAACTCCCATATACTATTTTTATATTGAAAGTAACAAATCAGAACATAGATACAGATTATGTTTAAAATACTAAAAAACTCCTGGGCGCTATTTATTGGATTAGGTTTCATTATGACTGCGCATGGTTTGCAAGGAAACTTGCTAGGAGTGAGATCGGTCTATGAAAATTTTAGCCTTGTATCTACCGGGTTAATTATGTCCGGTTTTTATATTGGATATTTCATAGGTGCGAAAAATATCTTAACGTTAGTCCACCGAGTTGGCCATATTCGAGTATTTGCAGCTATGGCCTCTTCTGCATCCTTAGTCATTTTAGTCCACTCTATTTATGTTCATCCATTCACTTGGTTTATTGCAAGAATCTTTTCCGGCATATGTATGGTTGGAATTTATACTATTGTAGAAAGTTGGTTAAACGACCGGTCCACCAATCAAACCAGGGGTAAAGTCTTATCTATTTATATGATGATAAGTTATTTTGGTATGGGATTAGGAATGCTCTTAATTAATTTTCAAAAACCAGAAAATTATGAACCCTTTATTCTTATTTCCATCCTCATGTCTTTATCTCTAGTTCCAATCTTATTAACAAAAAGAAAACCTCCGGCTTTTAAAAAAATACAAAATTTAAAAATTACTGAATTATACAAAATTTCTCCTTTAGGAGTTGTAAGTTCAGTATTAACTGGATTCATTCATTCAGCAGTGTTTACTTTGCTTGCTGTGTATGCGGCTGCTCTGAATTTTACTTTGATTGAAATTGGTTTTATTACTTTTTTACTTACTATTTCAGGTGCGCTAGCTCAATTTCCTATTGGATATTTATCCGACATGTTTGATAGAAGAAAAATGATTTCTATTTTTTCTATGCTTGCAGCTTTTATTGCTTTTGTATTAATTTTTATTTCTGCTTTTGTTAGCACTTCCGACACATTTAAATTTTTATTTTACCTATGTATTATTTTGTATGCCTTTTGTAGTTTACCTTTGTTTTCACTCAATCTTTCTCATACGAATGATTTTATCTCCAAAGATAAATTTGTAGCTGCGGGTGCGGGTTTGCAGTTTGCTTTTGCTTTTGGTGCTATGGCAGGTCCTTTTGTATGCTCCTTATTTATGAGCGCCATTGGTCCGAAAGGTTTTTTCGTCTTTTTAGTTGTTGGAAATATGTTGGTAGGATTATTTGCGTTATACCGAATGAGTATTCGGCCTGTTATTGAAAATAAAGATAATCAATTCTTTCCTGTTCCCAAAAGTATTACACCGACAGGTATGGAGCTTAATCCAGCTGCAAATACTGAAGAAGATAATAAAATTTAATTTTCTGGATTGGTTAAATCATCCAAAGTCACAACCTTATTAATGTCGTGCATTTCTCGTACTTTGGGTCTGGGGGTGGTAGAGGTTGTTTCGCTGATAAGAGGGGCCCGTTTTGATTTTTTATTTGCTAAACGATCTTTTCGTTTTTGCTCTTTTTGCATAGCACGTTCACCACGTTTTGCTTTGTAGTTGTAGTGTATGCCCAAAACGGGCCTCCTAACTTATTAATTGATTGGGATTATTCTTGCTTTAGATTTACCGCAGATGGGCCCTTTGGACCGTCTTCGACATCAAAATTAATAGAACTTCCTTCATCTAGGTAATCTAAGCCAGCCGCTTGGACTGCTGAGATATGTACGAAAACATCTTTTTTTCCGTCTTCGCGTTCAATGAAACCAAAACCTTTTTTTTCATTAAACCATTTTACTTTTCCTTTTAGACTCATTTTTTACTTTCTTGTTATTATTATTATTATGTATTTGAAAATACAAATACACTGCGTCTTAGATAGAAAAATGCAACCAATGTCAAACAAAGCTATTAGGTGACGAAATAAACGTTGCCAAACCTCAATAGTATCTGAGATTGATTATTTAGTGGAAGGCAGTTGTTTTTTATTTTTCAAAAATAGGAAGTATGCAACGATTTCATACAATCCACTAAAGATAGAGAAAAGAATTGGCAATCCTAATATTTTAGATAAGATTTTGTATCTTGGAATTTTAGACCAAACAATTAAGAAAGCTTTTGCTCCAGCAAATAGCTTGCCATCTTCCATAACATGCATCCTTCGCAATAATTGTCTATCATTAGACTTAGTCTGAACTTTTGCCATATAATTGTCTGTAATATCTACAAAATCAAACTCATCTTTGGTTATTTTTTTATAATGATTAATTTCAGCTCTACAAATATTGCAAGAGTGATTGTAAAAAACTTTTGTAGTCATAATGCATGACTATTATAATATTTTGAAAAAAAAATGAACAAAGAAAACGCAAGTAAACTTTGGAAAATGATACAAGAGGCTGGTGATTATTTACAAGGCCAATTACCAGATCACCCCAATCATCCTAAAGGTAGAAACCCTTATGCACATGTTGCTCTCTGCGTAAAAAATAAATTTGATAATAGTTATAAAGATATTGAAGATGAACTATTTACAGAAGTAGTCCAGTATATTGAGTATCTAAAACACAATCCTAGTTAATACTTTGCACTTCATATCGCCAAGTGCCCTTTTGATGCAAAACCTGCCTAACTATTGTGAAATCTTTTTCCCTAAACCAAACTTGCGTATTTAAATCTGTTCCCTGAATGTCAAATACTTGTGTTGCTGTTTTGACTTTATTTACTTCAATAATTTCTTTTCGTAAAAAACTAACTTTTTGATCTTTTATTTTGCAGGAAATTCCGGATATTTGTGTTGTTTGCTTTAATATTTCATGATTCCAATAAGAAGAAATAAGAAAGTTTTTTTCAAACTCTCCTTTAAAACCAGTTCCATCAATTAAATATGTATGATTATCTTGCTTCTTAATATTGCAATATTTCATATTTTTATTATCTGATGTCTCGGAAGTAAATTCAGTTAGAACACCATCTTTGTTATACACCTCGGTACCTTTAGAGAAGTATTGATAGAAATTAATTCCTAGTTTTTTGATATCAAACTTAATTTCATTTTCTACGGTCAATATATCATTATTTCTTTTGAAAATAATATAGTGATAGCCCACTTTTTGGTCGTTTCTAAAAATATCAAATTTGATTTCATTTAATTTTGCGTAGTGTTGAATGTGCGCATTGGCACCACTAGTGACAAAAATAAAAAAAACAACAAAAGAATAAATAAATTTGTTCATTGAATTAGAAAATTGATATCATAATTCTAAATATGAAAAAAATTAAAAGCAAATCAAGAAGGAGCTTTATCCAAAATACCGCAGGGCTTGCATTGGCAACTTCTATACTACCAGCATTTGATTTATATGCGGCTAGACCTTATCACCATTTAGCCGATGGAACTTTTCGCAATGTCGAGGGCAGTCCTCAACGAAATTCTAAAGGAAAGTTTTCCTATATTACATTTAATAAAGAGAAGAAAAAAATTATAATTAATATTCCAAAAGATCACATCATTGCAGAACAAGAAGTATTGCAAAAAATTAAACAATTAGAAAATACTGATTATATTGGCTGGATTGGTCATGCTACTTTCTTAATCAAACTTGGTTCAACAACAATTCTTACTGATCCTTTGTTCTCTAAAAATGCAGGACCGTTAAATTTTGGTCCGAAAAGATATGTGGATCCTGCTATTGCTCTTAAAAAGTTACCCAAAATAGATTTATTATTACAAACCCATAATCACTACGATCATTTAGATTTAACCACTATTAAAAAATTTCCTCACAAAACAGCAGTAGCACTAACACCATTAAAAGTAGGTTCTTATTTTACCAAACGTAAATTTACCAAAGTACAAGAATTAGACTGGTATCAAAAAGTAACAATTAATGACATTACCTTAACTTTCTTGCCAGCCGTGCATTGGTCCAAGCGCAGTTTAACTGATAGAAATAAAACTTTATGGGGAAGCTACTTAATTGAATACAAAGGTAAAAAATTATTTTTTTCCTGTGATACAGGATATGGAAATATATATAAAACATTAGGAAACCAAATTGGTCCTGTTGATTTGTTGTTTATAAATATTGGAGCTTATGACTTTAGACCTATGTTTGATAAATCTATTTTTCACGCAACTCCAGAAGAAGCGCTACAAATTGGCAAAGATTTGAAAGCAAAAAAAGTCATAGGAATGCACTGGGGAACAATTATGTTATCGCTGGAAGATCCATTTGAACCGCCAGTACGCTTTACAAATGCTGCTAAAAAATTTGGTTATAGTAAAAAAGAAGCGGTTATATTTAAAATTGGTGAAATAAAAAAATTAACTTCCTTAATCTAATGAGTAATAGCGAAAATTCTATTATTGAAAAATGTCTTAGAGAATCTCAATCTGTCGCTTTAGTAGGAGCAAGTCCAAAACCAGAATTGGCTTCTAATGAAATCATGGATTATCTGATGAAAAATAATTACAAAGTATATCCTATTAATCCAAAGTATAAGGGACAACTTATTCTTGGCCAATTGGTTTATCCAGATATCATAAGCATACCTGAAAGTATTGATATGGTGGATGTGTTTCGTCCTTCACCTGAAGCTGTTGAAATTACGAAACAAGCAATTGAAAAAAAAGTGACCTACATATGGTTGCAACTAGGTATTGAAAATGAAGAAGCAAAAAAAATTGCCGAAGCAAACGGAATAACTATGATTATGAATCGATGTACATTAATTGAACATAAAAAATTATTAACTAAATAGATCCCGTAGTTCAACTGGATAGAATATCGGTTTCCTAAACTGAGGGTTGGGGGTTCGATTCCCTCCGGGATCGCCAAAAAAAATGAAGACAAATTTAACAAAACTCAATCAATCAATTATCAAATGTAAACAGTGTCCAAGATTAGTTCAATTTATAAAAAAAATTGCTACTGAAAAAAGAAAGCAATATTTAAATGAAACCTATTGGGCAAAACCAATCACAGGACATGGGGATCCTAAAGCTCAAATACTATTTGTAGGTCTTGCACCAGCTGCACATGGTGGAACAAGAACTGGTAGAGTTTTTACTGGAGATGCATCCTCTACTTTTTTATTTCAATGCTTATATAAAGCAAAATTATGCAATCAGCCTACTTCCGTAGCCAGAACAGATGGATTAAAGCTATACCACTCTTATATTACTACAGCTTTAAAATGCGTACCCCCTCAAGATAAACCTACAATCACTGAATTAAATAACTGCTCTAGTTATTTTCAAAAAGAAATTTCTTATCTAACTAATTTGAAAATGATTATTGCACTCGGAAAAATTGCCTTCGATGCTTGTATTAAATTTTATAAAAATAAATACGATCTTTCTCAACAAAAATTTAAATTTGTTCATGGTAAACAATATATTCTCCCCGATGGTAAAATATTACTCGGCTGCTATCACCCGAGTCCAAGAAATGTAAATACTGGAAGAATTAACTTAATCAAAATGACAAAAGTATTTATTGCTGCAAAACAAACATTAAAAATTAATTAATTTAAACAAAAGTGGAATTAAAATAGATGTTGCAATTCCACTCAAACCTAAAGCAAGCGCTGCAAAAATTCCTGCTGTCTCATCTCTACTCATAGCCCTTGCTGTACCAATACCATGACTTGCTAATCCAAAGGCAAATCCTCTAGCCGTCATATCCTTAACTCGCAAAACGTCTAAAGCAAAAGTTCCAAAAGATGCACCAACTATTCCTGTTAAAATAGTAATAATAGCTGTTAAGGATGGAACTCCTCCAATTAAATCAGAAATACCCATGGCAATGGGAGCTGTTACCGATCGTGGCATCATGCTGTAAATAATTTCTATATCTAAGTTCATTAGTTTGGCAAAAAAATAGGTAGTAAAAATTGCAAATAACGATCCAAGTATGAGGGAGATAAAAATGCTCCCAGATTCTTTTTTAATTAATTCAATTTGTTTATAAATAGGAATGGCTAAGGCAACTGTAGCTGGTCCTAACATAAAATGAATAAACTTTGCTCCATTAAAATATCGTTCATAGGAAACACCAGTTAAAATTAAAATAGTTGCTACCAGCAAAATAGAAATAGCTACCGGATTGACTAAAGGATTTAGTTTAGATTTTTTATAAAGATAATCACCAACTAAGTAAGCGCCAATAGTAAGCGTCAGCCAAAATAAAGGTTCCGCCTGTAAATAAACCCAAATATTATATAATTTATTTTTTTCGAGCATTTTTTTTTAGGTAAATATTAATTTTTTCCATCAGAACAGCAGTGAAACCAATCGTAAAAATAGTACTAAAAAAAATTACACCCAATACTTCAATATAATTTTTTTCTAAGTAGCTTAAGTGCATCACCACCCCAACCCCAATAGGAACAAACAACAAAGATAAGTAACTTGTAATATAAGTTGAGGTGCTAGAGATTTCTTCTTTTGTTTTTTTAATAAAAATACTTGTGCTTCTTTTTAATAGGATAAAAGTAAATAATAATAATATTAATCCTATGACCGGACCTGGAATAGTGATTTCAAAATATTTTTGAATAGATTCACCAATCAGCTGAAATAAAAAAATAATAAAAATACTTTTAAGCATATAAAATGCTTACTATTTTTTCCTTCAAACCTACAGAGGTTAAAAATTAATCTAATTGAGACGCAACAAATTCCCAATTTGCAAGCTCATTTACAAAAGCTTTTAAATAATCAGGTCTACGGTTACGATAATCTACATAGTAAGAATGTTCCCACACATCACATCCAAATATAGGCTTCATATTATCGACAAGTGGATTAGATGCATTAGCAGTTTTGGTCACGACTAATTTTCCATTATGAATGGCTAACCAAGCCCAGCCCGAACCAAACTGGGTAGTACCTGCTTGAATAAAATCTTCTTTAAATTTTTCTACGCTACCAAAATCAGCTACTATTCTTTTTTCCAATTCAGGTGGCATTGCTCCGCCGCCTTTTGGTTTCATGCAGTTCCAAAATAAAATATGATTCCAATGTTGGCCTGCATTATTAAAAATTCCTGCTTTAGAAGAATCGCCCGCTGACTTTTTAACAATTTCTTCAAGTGATAAATTGGCAAAATCAGTATCCTTCACTAAATTATTTAAGTTTGTAATATAAGTTTGGTGATGCTTGCCATGATGCAAATCTAACGTTTCTTCCGACATAGCGGGTGACAAAGCATCTTTGCTATAATTTAATTTAGGTAATTCAAAAGTCATTTTATTCCTTTCTAAAAAATAATATTTAACACGTAATAATTTAAATTAGCACTGAAAAGAGAAAAACTAAAGTTTTTATTTTTTATAATATTTTTTTTTTAAGAAATTTGTAACAATCACCATAACTCCTAAGGCTAATAGAGGAAAAAAAATTTCAGGATCATATAAAATATTTAAATTGATAGAATTCCCCTTTTCAATAACGTTACTAAAACCACTAAATACACTAACTGAAATAATTATAGGCAAAGCTTCGCCAAACAAAGTTGCTAAAAAAAAGTTTTTAAGTCTCATATTAAATAAAACTGGCATGACATTTTTTATAGGAAATGGAATGCCTGGAATTACTCTTAGGAAAAAAAAGTAACTAAATTCATTTTCATTAAAATGATTTTTAAGGGATAAAAACCTACTACTTAAATACTGATACACCACATCCTTAAAATAATGATTGGCGAATAAATAAAGAAGTGATGCTCCAATCGAAAAAGATACAATAGATAGAATAGAGCCCCAAACTGTACCAAAGGCAAAACCAGCAACAATTACTAAAGGAGTTCCAAAACCTAAAAGAAAAACCCAAAGAATAGAGAAAAAGAAATAGATGACGGATAGTAAAACGTAGTTTTGATCACGAAATAAGTAAATTTGATCTTTATGATTTTTTAAAAAGTCTAAATCCAAAAAAGAATTAGCTCCATAGTAAAAAAATAAAAACACGACTAGGCTGACTATGGATACATAGATCAGGCCAATTCCTATTTTTAACTTGGAAAAGTTTTGCATATGTTAGTATTTATCGCTTAATTTATACTGTACATCCTAAATTGAATTACCTATAAATAGCCAAAATTTAAATACAGCAATGAAAAGAACATATCAACCAAGTAAAAAAGTTAGAGCACGTAGACACGGATTTCGTTCGCGAATGGCGACCAAAGGCGGAAGAAAAGTTATAGCTAGAAGAAGAGCAAAAGGTAGAAAAACAGTATCTGCTTAACTTCAGCATGGTAGCTTCCATCCAATTTGAAAGTCTTTCCGGAAATATAGAGTTCAAACAAATATTAAAAAGTAACAAAGTAATGTCTAATCTGTTTACCATTTACTACCGAAAACTAGATCAAGAATTACAAAATAATAAAAAAGTTATCTTGAGTTGTGTTTCAGCAAAAAAATTAGGTAACGCAGTTAAAAGAAATAGAATTAGAAGAAGACTAAAAATGGCAACGCGAAAAGCGATTGAAGAAATGAAAACATCTTTTAACAAAAAAATGAAGTATGCAATCTTTGCTAAAGCAAAAGTATATGATGTAGATTTTCAAATTATGGTTGATGAACTTAAAAAAAAATTCAAGGAAGTAAAATATCATTAACATGAACACATTATTAGAAAAATTAATCATTGCTGTAGTAAAAACCTACCAATATATTCTTTCACCAGTCTTACAGCACTCCTGTAGATTTGAGCCAACTTGTTCTAATTATTTTATTGAATCGGTTAAAGCACATGGTTGGTTTAAAGGATCTCTAAAAGGAATGTTAAGAATTTTAAAATGTCATCCATTGACCTGGTTGGGTGGAAGCGCTGGATATGACCCAGTACAAAAAGAAAGAAAAATTTAATGGATACTAAAAATGTTTTAATGGCTGTTATCCTTTCCACAATTATTATTGTTGGATGGCAAATATTTGTTGTGGACCCAGAATTAAAAAAAGAAAGAGAAACTACTAGTATTCAAAAAAGTACTTCAACAGAAAATAATACTTCGACTGGAAAACCTACCGCACCCTCTTTGTCAGTAAAAACAAAAGCACCAGTAAAAGTTACTACTCGAGCAGATGCTATTGCTGAAGAAACGAGAATTGTTTTAGAAAATCAAAAATTAAAAGGTTCTATTTCTTTAAAAGGTGCCCTTATTGATGACATAACATTCAAAGTTTACAAAGAAACTTTGGACAAAAATAGTAAGCTTGTAACCTTATTGAATCCAAAACAAATTAAGGAAGGCTACTTTCTTGAAAGCGGATGGGCTAGCGCTGATAATCTAAAAGTTCCTGATAATAATAGTCTATGGAAAATCAAACAGAATAAGGTTCTTACCAGCAAAACTCCTATTGAACTTGAATGGGATAACCAAAATGGATTAATCTTTCTTAAAAAAATTGAGTTAGATGATCAATATCTCTTTAAAATCACCGAGAGCGTTAAGAACAATACTAATACACCATTAAATTTGTTTCATTACTCTCAGATCACAAGAAAAGAGAAACCTGAAGTACAAAACTTCTACATTCTACACGAGGGATTGGTTGGTGTTATTGATGAAAATTTACAAGAACAAAAATACGATGATATCAAAGAAAAAAATCAAAAATACCAAGGAAACAAAGGTTGGGTTGGTATCACGGATAAATACTGGCTGACTGCAATTGTTCCTGAAAAAAATAAATCTTTTAATGCTGAATTTATTTATGAAGATTCTTATAAGGCAAATTTCATCTTAACAAATCCTACTACTATCAATCCTGGTGCCAATGCATCAAGTTCAACACAATTTTTTGTGGGTGCAAAAGAAGTTGCTGCTATTGATGGATACGCAGAAACAGCTGGAATTAATAAATTTGATTTAGCGATTGATTGGGGATGGTTTTACTTCTTTACAAAACCATTATTTTTTATCATTGAATTTTTCTTCAAATTGACTGGTAATTTTGGAGTTGCAATTATTCTTCTTACAGCTGCCATAAGAATATTATTCTTTCCACTTGCTAACTACTCGTTTGCATCTATGGCTAAAATGAAAGCTCTGCAGCCTGAGATGACAAGACTAAAAGATTTATACAAAGATGATAAGCAAAAGATTCAAGCAGAGATGATGGCTCTTTATAGAAAAGAAAAAATTAATCCGGTTTCAGGATGCTTACCTATGTTAATTCAAATTCCTTTCTTCTTTGCAATTTACAAAATGTTATTTGTTACTTTGGAGATGAGACAAGCTCCGTTTTTTGGTTGGATACAAGATTTATCAGCGCCAGATCCGACTTCTTTATTTAACTTATTTGGATTAATACCTTGGGATCCACCTTCATTTTTAGTCATTGGTATATGGCCAATATTAATGGGATTAACTATGTGGATGCAGCAAAAATTAAATCCTGCTCCGACAGATCCAATTCAAGCAAAAATATTTGCTTTCTTCCCATTGTTCTTAACCGTGATGCTTGCATCTTTTCCATCTGGATTGGTGGTGTATTGGACTGTCAACAACGTATTAACAATGGCACAGCAGTACATCATTATTAGAAAAACTAAAGTTAAAACAGTTTGATGGATTTTGCAGAGTTTTGGCCTTCGGATGCACCCTCTCTTTCAGAAGCAAAAAATTACATTGAGAAATATCAGAATAAAAAAATCATTTTAAAATACGGTGGCCAAGTTATGGCTACAGATCAATTATCAAAAGCTTTTGCCCAAGATGCCGCTGTTTGTAAACGTGTTGGAGCTATACCTATTGTTATTCATGGTGGTGGACCACAAATTAAAGAAAAATTGAAACAACAAAATCTTGAGTCAAAATTTATTCTAGGGCTAAGAGTGACTGATGAAAAAGTTATTAAAGTTGTAGAGGAAGTTTTGTTAAATGAAATTAATCCTGATTTAGTTAATACAATTAAAAAATATGGAGTTTTGTCTGAACCCATTACTGTTCGAAACAAAAATATCATACACATTGCCAAAGCCATTAATCCTGAGCTTGGATTTGTAGGTGATCCAGATCAAATTAATGTTGAACTTTTAAATTCAGTTATCAATGACAATATTGTTCCCGTCATTGCTCCTATGGGTTTAGATGCAACAGGCCAAGTATATAATATCAATGCAGATACCGCTGCTGGAATAGTTGCAAATAAAATGGAGGCAGAAAGACTTTTGTTAATGACGGATGTGCCTGGAGTAAATGACAAACAAGGAAATTTAATATCTAAATTAACCATTGAAGAGGCGGAAGCTTTAATAGCAAACGAAACTATTACGGGAGGCATGATTCCAAAAATTCGAACATGTATTTCAGCAATCCGAGGTGGGGTAAAAGGTGTTGTTATCATTGATGGTAGAAAGCCTCATGCAGTACTTTATGAATTATTTTCAAATCAGGGTGCTGGAACTCTAATCGTACAATGAAAGAATTAAAAAATATTCGTTATTGGATTTTTGATTTAGATAATACACTGTATCCTCCTACCACTAATTTATTTGATAAAATTGATCGATTAATGTGTAGATTTATTGAAGAAAATTTAAATGTTACTTCACAAGAAGCTCTCAAAATAAAAGACACCTATTTTCATCAGCACGGTACAACATTAAATGGCTTAATGAAAAATCATAAAGTAGACGCTGAAAAGTTTTTAGAATTTGTTCATGATATTGATTATAGTATCTTACAAAAAGACTCGAAATTAAGTGAAGAAATAGCAAAACTTCCTGGTGAAAAAATTATTTTTACGAATGGATCAAGAAAACATGCTCAAAAAGTAATTCAACAACTTGGGATAGAAAATAATTTTGATAAAATTTTTGATATTGTTGACTCTAAATTTATTCCAAAGCCTCAAATTGATCCTTACCATGATTTAATTTCTACCTATGATATTGACACTAAAAATAGTATTTTTTTTGAAGATATTGCTAAAAATTTACTTACTGCGCATGAACTAGGAATGAAAACTGCTTGGATCGAAAATGATGATGATTACTGCAAACAAGGATATGATGGAAAACATATTCATTATAGGGTAAAAAACCTAAGAAGTTTTTTAAATCAAATTAATGAAAGTATAAATTAACAATATGAATTTTGAAAAAATTATTAATGAAGCCTGGGAACAAAAAGAAACAATCACCAAAACCTCACACCCAGACGTAGTCAAAGCAATTAAATCTACGATTGATCAAGTAGACCAAGGCATTATTAGAGTTGCTGAAAAAAAAGGCAGTGAATGGGTTGTCAATCAATGGATCAAAAAAGCAATTCTGTTAAGTTTTAGAACTAACGAAATGCAAACTCTTGCAGGTCCTTACGCAACTTGGTGGGATAAAGTAAGAGGGAAAACAGCTGGCTGGGGAAGAGAAGAACATTTGCAAGCTGGTTTTAGAATGGTTCCTAACGGTGTTGTTAGACACGGCGCTTACATAGGAAAAAATGTTGTATTAATGCCATCTTTTGTCAACCTAGGAGCTTATGTAGATGAGGGAACTATGGTTGATACCTGGACGACCGTAGGTTCGTGTGCACAAATTGGAAAAAATTGCCACTTAAGTGGAGGCGTAGGAATTGGCGGCGTGCTAGAACCATTGCAAGCTAACCCTGTCATCATTGAAGACAATTGTTTTATTGGAGCTAGATCAGAAGTCGCTGAAGGTGTGATTGTGGGAGAAGGTTCTGTACTTTCGATGGGTGTTTATCTTGGAGCTTCTACAAAAATTTATGACCGAAAAACAAAAACAATTTCGTATGGAAAAGTACCTCCCTACTCTGTTGTAGTTGCTGGAAGTATGCCAAGCGAAACAGACAAAGATGGACCAAACTTATATTGTGCTGTCATTGTTAAAACAGTAGATGAAAAAACAAGAAGCAAAACTTCTGTCAATGAGCTGTTAAGAGATTAAATGGCAAAAGTGATTAATGAACTTTCACTAACCAAAGAACTCATTAAAATTCCAAGTGTTACTCCTATAGATGGAGGAGCTATTGCTTTAGTCGCACGACATCTGAAATCATTAGGATTTAAGTGCACGATGCTAGAATTTAAAGATAAAAATACACCTACGATCAAAAACCTATATGCGCGCATTGGCAAAACTTCACCTAATTTTTGTTTTGCTGGTCATACCGATGTAGTTCCTGCTGGAAATATTAAAGCATGGGATGTTGGACCATTTTCTGGAGTAGTTAAAAATGGAAAAATTTATGGAAGAGGAACTAGCGATATGAAAGGTGGCATTGCTTGCTTTATCGCTGCAGTTAGTGAATTTCTTAACGATAAAAAAAAATTTAAAGGATCCATTAGTTTTATTATTACTGGTGATGAGGAAAGTGTTGCAATTAATGGAACTAAAAAAGTTGTCGACTACTTAAAGAAAAAAAAAGAAAAAATTGATTTTTGTTTAGTTGGTGAACCTTCGAATAGAAAAGTCATGGGACAAATGATGAAAATTGGAAGACGAGGTAGCATTACTACCTATGTTACTTTATCAGGAACCCAGGGACATGTGGCTTACCCTCATGAAGCTTGTAACCCTTCTACCCCATTAATAAAAATTTTAGATAAACTTAAATCAATGGTTTTGGACAAAGGAAATGCAAATTTTCAGCCCTCCAATCTTGAAATTACAAAAATGGCTACGGATAGTAATGCAGATAATGTTATTCCTTCTACTGCATCTGCAACGTTTAATATCAGATTTAATAACAAACATAGCTACGCCTCTTTAAAGAAAAAAATTTCTAGCGTTATTCAAAGCATAGCTAATAAATATAAATGCAAAGCTAATATTGAATACTCTGAAACAGGTGTCGCTTTCATTACAAAACCTGGAAAAACAATTCAATTAATGAGCAAGGTGATTAAACAAATTACTAATAAAACACCTGTATTATCTACTACCGGGGGTACATCGGATGCTAGATTTATTAAGGATATAGCGCCTTGTGTAGAGTTTGGTCTTGTTGGAAATACCATGCACAAAGTAAATGAATGTGTAGCTGTCAGTGATTTAAAGAAATTGAAAAAAATTTATTACAAAATATTAGAGTCTTACTTCCATTGAAAACTTGTATCATTACAACAGATACTTACCAAAATCATGACACCGGTATTGGCCATCCTGAAAGAATAGATAGAGTTAAAGTTGTTAATGAAGGATTAAAGAAAATTAACTCAAACAACCTGACTTGGCTTAAACCAAAACCTTTTGATCTTACATATTTATCGCTAGCTCATACTTCAAATTATTTACAAAAACTTGAAGAAACTTTTCCAAAAGAAGGAAGTGTTTTTTTAGATGGAGATACCTTGGTTTGTCCAGGATCCAAGCAAGCTGCTTTAGACGCTGTAGGTTCTGTTTTGTTAGCTATTGATGAAGTTATGAATAAAAATTATTCCAATGCTTTCTGTTCTATTAGGCCACCAGGACATCACGCCGAAAGTGATAAAGCTATGGGTTTTTGTATTTATAATAATGTTGCAATTGGAGCTCATTATTTAATTCACAAATACAAAGCGAAGAAAGTTGCAATTATTGATTTTGATGTTCATCATGGAAATGGAACTCAAGAAATTTTTTATAATCATCAGCAAGTTTTATATATCTCTTCTCATCAATATCCTTTTTATCCTGGGACTGGTGCCTCATCTGAAAAAGGTAAATATAATAACATCCTAAATATTCCTTTAGATGCAGGAACTACATCGCATGAATTTTTAAACGCCTATGAAGTGGTGTTCACAAAGCTAAAAGAATTCAAACCTGATTTTATTTTATTATCTTCTGGTTTTGATGCTCATCAAAATGATCCTTTGGCTCAAATAAATTTACAATCTCAAGATTTCGCTGAACTGACAAAGAGAATATTATCTTTAAGCAAAGAGTTGTGCGCAAGTAAGATAGTTTCTATTTTGGAAGGTGGTTACGATTTAGAAGCTTTGCAAGAAAGTACTATGCTGCATGTACAATCTTTATTGCAACATTAGTTTATTTTTTAAAAAATTGTTCTGCTAGTGTTTTATCTTTTTTTTTTGATTCAATTTTTTTTTCTAAATCGTTTATTTTATTCTTATAATCAAGAATAAGCTCTTCCAGCTCATGAATACTCAAAGTATCAATATCTTGTTCATGCTTAATAATTTCTTCTTCTTCCATGGCTAAGATATAGTAATGTTTTTATAAAAATCCAAAATTTCTGGATTAGCTAATGCCTCAATATTATCAATGCTTTCTCCATTAATTAATTTTCGAACAGCAATTTCAACTATTTTTCCACTCTTAGTTCTTGGAATGTCTGGGCATTCTAAGATAACCGCTGGAACATGTCTTGGGGAACAATTGTTTCTAATAGTAGTTTTTATTTTTGTAATAAGCTCCTCAGATAAAAGGTGTGGAGCTTGCAATTTAACAAATAAAACAATTCGAACATCGTTATCAAAATTTTGTCCAACCACAATCGACTCTGCTATTTCTTCAAAGTTTTCTACCTGTCGGTAAATTTCTGCTGTTCCAATCCTTACTCCGCCTGGTTTCAAAGTGGCATCAGATCTTCCATAGATTACATAGCCTTCATTAGTGGTTTTTTGAATATAATCACCATGGTGCCAAATATTTTCAAATTTTTCAAAATAAGCAGCTTTAATTTTTTTTCTATCTGGGTCGTTCCAAAATTGAATTGGCATCGATGGAAAAGGTTGTTTTACAACTAGCTCTCCTTTTTCATCATTATGAATTTCTTTTCCTTGATCATTATAAATAGCAACTTCGATGCCTAAACTTGCTCCTTGTATTTCACCTGCATATACTTTATCGAAAATATTTCCTAAAACTAAACAACCAACCACGTCCGTTCCGCCACTGATAGAAGATAAATGAATATCTTTTTTAATTGCTTCATACACATACTGAAAACTTTCTTTTACTAATGGTGATCCTGTAGATGTAATCGTTTTTAATTTATCTAAATTATATTTGTCTGCTGAGAATTTTTCTTTTTTCAGATAATCTATATATTTTGCATTTAGACCAAATAATGAAAATTCATGATCTTGGCAGTATTGAATAAGAGTCTCTTTGTTTGGATAAAAAGGTGATCCATCATATAATTTTAAACTAGCTCCACACGAAAGACCTGCCACTAGCCAATTCCACATCATCCAACCAGTTGTGGTAAAATAAAAAATATTATCTTTCTCTTTTACATCACAATGTAATAATAATTCTTTTTTTTGCTCTAGTAATGATCCTCCTGCTCCATGAACAATACACTTGGGAACTCCTGTGGTTCCACTAGAATACAAAATATAAAGTGGATGATTAAAATCAAATTCTTCAAATGTTTCGTCCAATGTTGTTTCTTGTAGAATGGTTTGCCAGGATACATATTGTTTGGGCAATTCATGACTGTCATCATATGAGCAAATAATTACTTTTTGTATGGAAGGTATTTGTTGCAAAATAGATTCAATTCTTTCAAGAAGACTAATTTTTTTCCCATTATAAAAATAGTGATCACAAGTAATAAGGATTTTTGGTTCTATTTGTAAAAAACGATCGACAACACCCTGAATGCCAAAGTCAGGTGAACAAGAAGACCAAATAGATCCGTTTTTCGAAGTTGCTAAAAGCCCAATAATTGCCTCGATATTATTCGGTAAATAGGCTGCAATACGATCATTTTTCTCAATACCTGATGCTTTTAAATATCCTGACAGTTTGCATACGTGTTCATATAGCTGATTCCAAGTAATAGATTTTTCAAATCCACTTTCACTTCTAAAATGAATGGCAATATCGTTATTGTTTTTAATTAGTAGGTTTTTGGCAAAATTTAACTTTGAGTCAGAAAAAAATTGTCTTTCATAAAATAGTTGCTTGTTAGCAATAACCTCTTTGCCTTTGTCACCAATAATATTGGCGAAATCCCAAAAAGTAGACCAAAATATAGTAGGATTTTCTACAGACCACTTCCATACATCTGAATACTTTTTTGTCTTATTGAATATCTGTTTTGAATTTAAATACTGAACATATTGATAAAGATTAGATTTTTCAATTTGCTGATTGTTTGCCTGCCATAAATAAGAATTACTCATTTAAATTTTAGAATAAACTAAAAAAATAATAAAAAGAAGAATTAAATTTAATATTCTACTTTTGCTAAATATAATCCGCACGCTGGAGCAAGAGTGCCACATCTTTTTCTATCTTTGGAATCAAGGGCAGATTGCAAATCTTGTACGGTCCACTTTTTTTCTCCAACAAGCTTTAAAGATCCGACCATGGAGCGAACCTGGTGTTGTAAGAAAGACCTTGAAGCAAATATGATTGTAATTTTATCTTCCTTTTTGATAACTTCAGCTTTCGCTATTGTTCGAATTGGTGATGTTGCTTCACAAGAAGCGGCTCGAAAAGTAGTAAAATCATGATCACCTAGAAATAGGTTGGCAGCTACTTGCATGCTATCACTATCGAGTGGAATAGAGACATGCCATGCTTTATCTTTCAAAATAGCTAATGGAGCGTGGCGATTTATAATGATGTATTCATAAGTTCTTAAAATAGCATCATGTCGTGAATCAAAATCTTCTTTGACTATTTGTGTATCTAAAATACTAATATTTTTTTTTTGTAAAAAATGATTTAGAGCATAAGTTATTTTTATTTCTTCCATAGAAGTTTCTAGATCAAAATGAAAAACTTGTGCTACCGCATGAACTCCCGTATCCGTTCTGCCCGATCCAAATATACGAATAGGTATTTGAAAAATATGCTGCAAACTTTCTTCGATAGCCTCCTGTACGGAATAACCATTTGTCTGTCTTTGCCAACCAACAAATGAGGTGCCATCATATTCTACGATGCATTTATAGCGGCTCATTAATGTAACTGAGTATTTTTTGGGATTGTGTATCCCAGTAAAAAATCTTTAGTTTTTTGAATTTTTTTGCCTGGTCTTTGAATTTCAAGTATTTGTAAGGAACCCATGCCACAACTTATACAAAGCTGATCGTCTAGAACTAATCCAGGTTTATCAGACTTTTCAACATATTCCGCTCTCCAAATTTTAATTTTTTCATTTTGAAAAGTAAAAAAAGCACCGGGCCTTGGGTTTAAACCATGAATCTGAGCAATGATTTCTTTTGCAGGTTTATGCCAATCGATAATCTCATCTTCTTTTTTAATTTTTTTTGCGTAGGTAGCCAAATTATCGTCCTGGGGAACAAATACAGCTTTACCTTCTTCAATCATTTGAATTGCTTCTATTATTTTATCACCACCCACATCTGCTAAGTATTTTTCAACCATACCTGAAGTAGTAGTTAAATTTATTTTCATTTCTTCTACTAATAATACAGGTCCTGAGTCTAATTTTTCTTCTATTTTCATAATAGAGATACCAGTGACAGAATCTTGGGCCATGACTGATCTTTGAATAGGTGCGGCACCTCTCCATTTTGGTAATAAGGAAGCATGAATATTTAAAAAACCATATTTAGGTAATTGTAAAAATTGTTTGGATATAATTTGACCATAAGCAACCACAATGACTAAATCGACTTGAAGCTGACGAAAAAAATCAAAATCTTCTGCTAATGAATTAGGTGTTCGAACTAATATATTATTTTCCTCTGCTAACAAATGAACAGGACTTTTTTCAACTTGCATACCTCTGTTCGATTTTCTTGGAGGCTGAGAATAGACAGCTTTTATATTATGCGAGGTAAGTAAAATTTTTTTTAACGCAGGAACAGCAAACTGAGGGGTTCCCATAAAAGCAATATTTAATGCCATGATTTATTGTTGTTTCTTTAACTTTGCTAACTTCTTGGAAATAAACATTCGTTTAAGCTTCGATAAATAATCGATAAATAAAATTCCATCACAGTGATCTATTTCATGCTGAATGCAGGTCGCTAATAATCCTTCTGCTTTTAATTTTTTTTCTTTACCATGTTGATCTAAATAACTTACATGACAAGCATTAGGTCTTTTAATCTCGGCAAAATAATCTGGAATTGATAAACATCCTTCTTCTTTTTTTTCTAATATTTCTGATTTCCAAGTTATGACCGGATTGGCAAAAAACAGGGGTGATTTCTTTTCTCCATCTTTAGCCAAATCAATTACTATTACCCTTTTGAGAATTCCTACTTGTGCTGCGGCAAGCCCTATGCCTGGTGCTGCATACATGGTTTCCAACATATCGTTCATCAATTTTTTAATATGTTTATCTACTGAAGCTACGGGAGCAGATTTTTTTCGTAATATAGGATCAGGTTCTTTTAAAATTTTTAATATCGACATAATATAAAAATAAAATAATTATAATTTTTTATTAAGCAACGTAAGTTATTCTGATAACAAGGAATTACGATACTTAAAGGCAGAAAAAAGAGTGCCATCATCTAGATACTCTATTTCTCCTCCTACCGGCAAACCATGGGCTAATTTAGTAACTTTTATCCCTAAATCTTTAATGCTATCGTTAATATAATGCGCTGTCGTTTGTCCTTCGATAGTTGCTGAAGTTGCAAGAATAACTTCTTTAACATTATTTTTTTTAATTCTGTTTATGAGTGAATGAATTAAAAGATCTTCTGGGTTAGAACCATTCAGAGCAGACAAAGTGCCACCTAAAATATGATAATGACCTTTAAATACATTCGTACTTTCCATAGCCCACATATCTGCAATATTTTCAACTACACAAATTTGTTCATAGCTCTTGCTTGAATAAAAACACTTTGCCAAATCACAATTAGCTTCATTAGATTTAATATTTCCACAGATGGCACATCTGATAATTTTAGAATGAACTTTTGCTAGAGATTTAGATAACGGTTGCATCACATTATCTCTATTTTTTAATAAATAAAGCGCAATCCTTCGTGCAGACTTAGGACCCAAACCTGGCAGCTTAGAAATGAGCGCCATTAATTCATCTAAATCAGGTTCGGTAGAAAATTTCATCTATTAAAAAGGAAATTTAAAACCTGGAGGAAGTTGTATTCCGCCAGTAAGTTTGGACATTTCTTCTTGGACTTTTGCTTCAACTGCTTTTTTTGCATTGTTAGTTGCAGCAACTATCAAATCTTCAATAATACTTTTCTCTTCTTTTAACGTTGCTGAATCAATATTAACAGAAACCATTTCATGATTTCCATTCATGACAACTTTTACAGCCCCGCCACCAGAAACTCCCTCTACTGCCACATGTTTAAGAGAATCTTTTGCTTCTGCCATTTTTTTTTGCATCTCTTGTGCTTGTTGTAACATTTTTGAAAAATCCATATTAATCTTCCTCCTTATCCTGAACGTCTATTAATTCTGCATCTGGAAATGCTTCTAATATTTTTTTGTACTCATCTGTTTGCTTCATTTCTTCTATTAATTTAGCTTTTACTTGTTGTTTAATTTCATGCACTGTTGTTTGTCCTTGATCTTTTGACAAAGTAATAATCCATCTTTTTCCTGTCCACTCAATTAATTTTTGGGATAAATTTTTAATAAAATCTTTGGATAAATTTTCATTAAAAGAAATATCTATTTTACCCTGTTCAAACTTCACTAGTCTGACATTTCGTTCTAAATCAAATTTAAGCTCAATTTCCCTGTTTTTATTGGCTAAGTTAATTAAATCCTGAAAAGATTGAATTGCTACCTTGCTAGTATTTTCATTTAAAATTTCTGGTTTTGTTTTTGGAGCTTCTTTTTTTTCTTGAATGGTATTTTTAATTTGCGTTGTTGATACAGCAGGCTCCAATTTAGCAGCTGATGAGCTGTTGTCATTTTCTTGTACAAAATCTTCATCCAAATCTTCGCTCATATCATCGCTCAATACAGATTGTGGGTCTGGCATATTTTTTAAATGACAAAGTCTAATCATAAGCATTTGAAAGGATAAAAAAGGATCTGGCACAATATTTAATTCTTCAATTCCTTTTAAAGTAAAATGCCAAAGCATTGATATATAGGTCAAATCAATCTTATCGGCTAAAGCTTTAATTTGGGAAGATTCACTTTCGGAAACACTTAAGTCATTTTCAATCTTGCCAAAACTTTTGGTTCTTGAAATTAAATAAATAATTTCAAGCATGCTCTGTAAAATGATTTTTGGATCAGCGCCAATATCAAAAATATTTTCCGACTCTTGCAATGCTTCTTTTTGAGAACCTTCAATAATTAAAGTTAACAAATCAATAATTCGTGATTGGTCGGCAAGACCTAGCATTTCTCTAACTTTTACTTCAGTAACTTCCTCATTTTGTAAATTAAAAGTAATAATAGCTTGATCTAAAATTGAAAGAGCATCACGTACAGAACCTTCTGATGCTTTAGCAATCAGAGATAGAGCTTTATCATCTACATTGCCCTTTTCTTTTTCAGTAATGGTTCGAAGAAAATTTTTCATTTCTTCCATTTTAATTCTTCTTAAATCAAATCGCTGACATCTTGATAAAATAGTAACAGGAATTTTTTTTACTTCCGTGGTTGCTAATATAAATTTTAAATGTGGTGGTGGCTCTTCTAAAGTTTTTAATAAAGCATTAAACGCTTGTTTGGAAAGCATATGAACTTCGTCAATAATAAATACTTTATATTTAGCGCTTGCCGGTAAATACTGCGAAGAGTCTAGAATTTCTCTGATGTCATCAATTCCTGTTTTAGATGCCGCATCCATTTCTAAAATATCCATGTGACTGGAATCAATAATAGCTTCGCAATGACAGTATTCTTCTTTAGAGCAAGTTTCTCCTGATCCAAATTTCTTATTACAATTAATCGCTTTAGCGATAATTCTTGCTGTTGTTGTTTTTCCTACACCTCGAATACCCGTTAATAAATAAGCATTAGGAATTCTATCCATTTGAATAGCGTTTTGAATTGCAAGACTCATCGATTCTTGACCAATCAACTCACTAAAATTTTGTGGTCTATATTTAAGGGATAAAACTTTGCGATTGTTCATAACATTTTACGGGGAACTGAATAACAACCTGAAAAATAAACGTTACGGCTGCTTTCTTTCGAACCTGACCGGATTAGCGCAACCTCCACCTGCTACCAATTCCCCAAGGCAATAGTATAACAAGATACAAAAAAAACGATAGAAAAGTTTCTGTGAATTATTTTTTGTAGCGAAATGAATCTGCTAAATAAATCCCTAAAATATCTAATTTTTTAGTTTGTTTTTTCAATTCTTGTAGAGCTTTTTTTACAAATATATTTTCTGCATGTCCTTCAATATCAAGATAAAAAATTGTCTGCAAAAATGTATTATTGACTGAAAAACTCTCTAATTTTGTTAAATTTACGTTGTGTGTAGCAAAACCACCCAGCGCTTTGAACAAAGCTCCAGGAGTACTTTTGATCATAAAAATACAAGTGGTGATGAATTTTTTTTGCTTCACTAATTTTGGAAATTTATAATTTTTTCGCATAATCAAAAATCTAGTCGTGTTTCCTTTTTGATCTTCAAAATTTTTCTTTATTATTTTTAATTGATAGATTTTAGCAGCAAGCGAAGAGGCAATGGCAGCTTCTGTCTTGCTTTTATTTTCTGAAATATATTTTGCCGATCCCGCTGTATCAGCTGCTACTACGGAAGTTAATTTATACTTATGTAAATTTTTATGACACTGTCCAATTGCATGTGAATGACTTCTGACATGCTTTATTTGTTTTAGTGAAACTCCATGATTAGCTAATAAACAATGTTCTACTGGTAAATAATATTCACCTACAATTTTTAATTTATATTTTGGTAAAAGATAATGAATATCTGCAACGCGGCCTGCCAAAGAGTTTTCAATTGGTATAACACTAATAACTTCTTTATTTTTTTTGCACTGCTTGAAAACGTCCTCAAATGTTTTGCAAGCAATAACTTTAGTATTTTTAAAAATTTTGGTTGCTGCTAAATGCGAATACGCTCCAAGCTCTCCCTGTATTGCGATTTTATTTTTCATTATATAATAATCTAATTTTATCGAGATCTTCTTGGGTATCAACTCCTAGCGGATAATCCGATATAAAACCTACATGAATTGAAATATTATTATCTAAAGCTCTCATTTGTTCTAAACTTCTTTCTAACTCATTTTTAGTTTTCTGCAAATGAACATATTGTTTAAGGATATTGTATTGATATGCATAAATTCCTACATGATGATAAATATTTTTTTGCTCATTGTTTTGTTTTCTATAAAAATTAATGGCAGCATGAAAATGGTGAGAAGATAGTTTGTCTGCAGTTTGTACCTTAACGACATTAGGATTGGTAATATCTTCATTTGAAATTTGACTAGCTAAAGTTGCCATGGGCGCATTATTATTTTGCATATAGTCTGCTAGTAAATTAATTGCCTCAGGGTTAATCAGGGGCATGTCCCCCTGCACATTGATAATAACATCTGGCTTAACATTAAATGTTTCAATTGCCTCAAAAATTCTATCAGAGCCATTACTATGATCTTTGCTTGTCAGTATAGCTTTGCCCCCTACTTTCTCAATTGCCTCCACTATTGCCTGATCTGCAGTTGCAACCCAAACATCTGCGATATTGCTTTTTTTAGCTTGGCGCCAAACATGTACAATCATAGGTTCTTGATCGATTAGTAATAGCGGTTTATTTGGCAATCTTTTTGCGTGTAAATGGCTAGGAATAACAATGCTAATATTTTTCATAAATAGAAATTTTGAATTACTGCGACATCAATAACTTAATTTTATACTCTAAAACAATCTCAAAATACTATATGAATTACGCCTATTACAAATGGATAGTTTTGAATTTAATAAAATTGCTGCAGCAGTCCTAGTTACAATACTTCTTGTTATTGGAGTAAAAGAAATTGGAAATATTATCTTTCATGTCGAAAAACCTAAACAATCTGCATACAAAATTGAAGGTGTTGAAGTTGCTCAAACTGCATCTACGGAAGTTAAAAAAGTAGAAGCAGAACTTCCAAAAATTACACCTCTTTTAGCATCGGCTGATATTGAGGCCGGAAAAAATGTTTTTAAAAAATGTGCTGGCTGTCATAGCGTTGATAAAGGCGGAGCAAATAAAATTGGTCCTGCAATGTGGGGAGTTGTAAACAGAAAAGTTGGTAGCCATGAAGGATTTAAATATTCATCCACTTTGCAAAACTACGGAAAAAATTGGACCTTCGAAGAATTAAATGGGTTTCTTAATAATCCAATGAAATATTTAAAAGGAACTAAAATGGCTTTTGCTGGTTTACGAAAAGACAGCGATAGAGCTAATGTTATTGCTTACTTAAATAGCCAAAGCGATAGTCCTGCACCTTTAAAATAATACCTAAAGCAAAATATTTATTATATAATTTCATTAATTAGATTAATGAATATTTTTAATATTAAACCTCTTCTTACAAGACAGTCTTTGCATATGAGCTTATTAGGCTTTTCAGCAGGTTTGCCTTTGCTTTTAATTTTTTCAACCCTATCCGTTTGGCTTGTCAAAGCTGGTGTAGAAAGAAGTACAGTTACTTTATTTAGCTGGGCTGGTTTTGCTTATTCATTTAAATTTATTTGGACACCTTTAATTGATCAATACAAACTTCCGTTCCTGTCTAAAATAGGTCACCGAAAAAGCTGGTTGCTCATTTCACAAATATTAATAATTATTTTTTTAATTTTCACATCACTTACCGATCCATCTAAAAATTTATATTATACTGCAATTGGAATTGTTTGCATCGCATTCGCAAGTGCTACTCAAGATATTGTAATTGATGCTTACCGTATTGAATCGGCATCTATTAAAAACCAAGGAGCTTTATCATCGATGTATTTGGCTGGTTATCGTGTTGCCATGATTACTTCTGGGGCTGGTAGTCTTTGGTTAGCGTCCTACTTTGGTGCAGAACAATATAATGTTGATACATGGAAAAATGTATATCAAATCATGTCATGCCTGATGCTAATTGGTGTTTGTGCAACTTTATTTGCGAATGAACCTATTAAAAAAAACAAAGATCAGCATTCCTCTTTTCAGTTTAATTTCTTAATTGCTTTAATCATATCGGTAATAGCATTTTTTCTTTCTCTTACTTATTTTCCCACAATTTTTGTTCAAAAAAGCTTATTATTAAATACTTTAGGATCAACTATTCAAATTATATTATCTTTTGGTTTATCCATTCTTGTTTTAAATTTTTTTACTAAAATTAAATTTATCTCCTACGATAAATTTTCTATTGCTTACATTTTGCCCATTAAAGATTTTTTTTATCGTTATAAAAAAGTTGCTATTTTTATTTTACTTTTGATTGGTCTTTATAGAATTGCAGATATTGTAATGGGAGTAATGGCTAATATTTTTTATTTAGAAAAAGGATATCGAATAGAAGAAATTGCCACGTATTCAAAATTTTTTGGTTTATTTGCAACTATTCTTGGTGGATTCATTGGTGGACTTTATTCCGTACACAAAGGAGTGATACCGAGTTTGATAGTCGGAGCGATTATAGCAGCGGGTAGTAATATTTTATTTGCTTGGCTTGCAATTAGTGAAACTAATATTACATTTTTAATTGCTGTCATAACATTTGATAATATTGCCAGTGGCTTTGCTGGAGCTTCATTTATCGTGTACCTATCTTCCCTTACCTCCATTAAATTTACTGCAACTCAATATGCTCTGTTTAGCTCAATAATGTTGTTTCTACCTAAATTAATTGCTGGATACGCTGGTAGCATGGTTGATATGATTGGTTATCCTTTTTTCTTTATTCTAACAGCTATTTTGGGAGTGCCAGTAATATTTTTAATATTTTTTATAAAAAACATTTCTTTAAAAAAAAATAATTAAAAATTTTACATCTCTTTCTCTTGATGATAATTGAAATATATGAAAAAAATATTTCCTGTTATCATTATGTTATTTGCTAGTTCGTCTTTTGCAGTTGCAGATAAACATGAAGCAAAATTTATCACTAAAAAAGAATTCATTGAAAGAAATTTGAAACAACTTGAGCAACGGTTTGATCAAATTGATACTAACAAAGATGGAAAAATGACAGCAGAAGAAGAAAAGGCTTTTGTTGCAAAAGTAAAAAAAGCAAGAGCAGAACGTCAAGCCTTACTCAAACTCATGGATGAAAACAAAGATGGAAAGATTACGCCTGAGGAAGAAAAAAAGCTTTTAATGGCAATGGATAGTAACAAAGATGGAGAAGTAACTCCTGCTGAACAAAAAGCCTACAGAGATAAGATTGCTAAGAAAAAATAAATTAAACTATATTTTTTACTAAAATCACCAAGCCCATTAATAAAAGCATATAATTAAATAACAGTTTAAATAAATTTTCACTTACTATTTTTCGTAAAAATCTTCCTACAAAAAGTCCAATGAGAATAGGGATACAAGCAAGAGAGGAAAATAATAAAGCTTTTTCATTCATCATATCAAAACTTGCAAATAATGTTAATTGCACCAAAGAATATAAGAAAAAAGTTAAGCCCATAAATTGAATTAGCTTATCCTTTTCAAATTGAAGCGACTGAATTAAAAAAATCATTGGCATTGTATAAATACTAGATACTCCTGTTGCCAAACCATTTAAGGATCCAACCAGAGCCTGCGTCCAGAAACCATTATAATCTTTTAGCGTAATGATTTTTTTAGCTGCAACTAATAAAGAATTACTAATTAGTAAAATAGCTAAAATTAATAAAATAATCTTAGAATCTAAAATGGTTAATAAAAAAAAACCAGGAACGATTAATATAATTGAACTAATTAAAAAATATTTTGTTTGTCTTGCAATGGAAAATAAATTTTTTCCATCCATTAATTGGATAAAATTTGAAAAAATGATGGGTATTAAAATAAAAGAGATAGAGTCTTTTATATCAAAAATAAATGATAATAATACCAGCGTAATAGTTGGCAAGCCAACTCCAATGGTTCCTTTAACGACACCCCCTATAAAAAAAATAAATAAAACTATAAAAAAGGTAAAATTAAAACCGATAATATCCATGTCAAAAAAATCAAATTATAGCTAATCTTTTAAGGACATGCTCCAAAAATCAGACTCTAATTCAGTGGCCTTTTTAAATATTTTTTTTAGTTTTTTGAGTTTATTTTTTTTCTTTTTAATTTTGCTGAATAAACTATCTAAATATAAAATATTTTCTTTGGCAACATCCTGATATTCTTTGGAAGCATAAGTATCAATCCATGAATTATAAGAATTTTTATGTAATTTTTTTTTCTTAAGTTCATACCCTATCTCCCCATAACCGATAATGCAGGGACTTAAAGCAGTAAATAAATCTAGAATATCTCCTTTGTTTCCAACTGCCATAACATAATTTGTATATTTTTTAGTTTCAATTAATTCAGGTGTTTTCAGAAGCGTTTTTTGTGAAATTTTCCATTTTTTACAATAGAGGACATGAAGTTTTAGTTCATTTTTAATTGCAAATATAAAATCGATACAACGCATTAAATCGTTATTGTTTTGAGATTTTACACAACCCAAAGCTAATATTTTGATAAATTTAATTAAGAAAAAATAATCTTGTATTAAATATTTTTTAAAAGCTTTTAATGGCAATGTGTTATTTGCTAAAGAGAACTAAAAATTGATGCTTTGTGTAATTACTCCACTCTTTGGGGCAATTTTTTTTTAGTAAACAAAATAAACTTTTGCTATCGTAGATGCTCATTTACTTAATATCTAAAATAATTTGTTTTATTCTTACAAAGCTAAATTGGATACTTGGTTTGCGTAAAATTAAAGTTGTTATTATTGGCAAAATAGTTGCAACAACAAAAGACCAAAATAATAATGCAGTTGAGATCCAAGATGGAAACAAAGATGCATCGAATAAAACTCCAATTAAAATACTTTTTTCGAACGTTAAATTAGGAAAAAATAATAAACCACCAACTAATCCTGCAATAACAGATAATAAGGCGATTTTACCATTGATATCCTGTTTAAACATTCCATAAAAAACCGGAAACGCAGCTGCGCAGCATAATAAATCTGCTAATAAAAACATATACAAAACACTTAATCCTTTGGAAGCTATGAAAAAAACAAGAACCGAAAGTATAATGATAAATAATTTGGAAAAATTCAAATAATTCAATTTAGATCCGGAGTTAAATATTTTTTTTCCATCAATAATAATTAAGCTTGAAATGGCATTAATTAATGTATCCATGCTACTAATGACCAATGTTAAAGCTAAAATTAAAATAGCAATAGCAAACATCATCCCACCACTAGATAACAATAATGAAAAAATAATTGTACTTGGATCTTTTGCTTGATCTAACGATACAGCAACAATTCCGCAGAAACCAAGAAGCAAAATAACCGGTAAAACAATAAAAAAAGAGTTTTTAAAACCTTTTTCTACATCATCCATTGATTTAGCAGCAAACACTCTTTGCCATACCCCTTGATCAAATAAATTGGTAGCAAAAACAGCAATGAAAAAAGTTATTCCAGCTGTGTATCCGTAAAAATATTTTGGATCAATTAATGTGCTGGCTTTCGATGTTATTAAATTAATATCAATATTTATATTTCCTGACAAAAATAAATAGTAAAAAATCAAAATTAAAAAAATTGAAATAATAATAAATTGAAATTTATCTGTTAGAATAGAAATCCTTAACCCACCTTTTAAAGTATAAATTAAAGTGGATACTAAAATAATAAGAGAAGTTTTCCATAAGTCTGTGCCAGAAATTAATTGAACTACTTTTGCAATTGCCGTTACTTCAGCGCACAAATAAATAAACATATAAAAAAGGGATAGTAGTAAAATGACTTGCAACATAGTTTTGCCATAGCGGGCAAATACAAACTGCGTTAAGCTATTGCCTTGAGGCATAATAGATCTCAATCTTTTGCCTAAAATATTCATGGCAAGATATGGACATGCTTGACCAAGCGCATAACCTACTACCGCTCCTATCCCGCCCCATGTTGCTGCTTCTGAAGGCCCTATTAAAATCCATACGCCAAAACAAGAGGCAACAATCGATGCTGTTAAAGACTTAGATCGAATGGAGCGGCCTGCATTTAAATATGAAGAAATTGATTTTTCATTCTTAGAAAATACTAAGCCAAAAATTACAAAAAACAGACAAATACCTAATAAAATAAAATTATATAAATCAAAAATCACTAGTCCTCCCTATTTAAAAATTTTTACTTAGGGTAATTATATTGAATGTTTCATCTGCGGTTGCACCCACATTATCAGTCATTATTCTTGATATTGATAAATCAAATAATGAAAAGCTTTTAGAAATTTCAAATGTTTTAACTTTATTGATTGCGTCCCAATCACCATAAGAGGTAAAAAAATTAAATAATTTAAAATCATAAGCAATATTAAACTCTTTATAATCACTACCTACTGCATTACCGGTATCTTCTATTGCCAGATAATATCCAAAACTAAAAGGTTTCATTTGCGGCTGATAATTAATTTTAAAATTATATTCTGCAGCATTTAAAGACTGTCTCTCACCAGGATATCTTGCCTCTAAATAAGAAATATCAAAATTAAAATCTTTTACGGATTGATGTATACCAAAATAGATATCTATTTCTTCAGTTGCTGTTGCCTGATTTACTTCAGCTGCCCAGGTTCCAATGTAAACACCCATTGGCAAAGATAGATCGGCACCAACATAGGCCGTGCTTCTATCTTTATTCTGGTCTAAACCCCTATAAACATATCTGCTCATATAGCCCCCGTTAAAACTAAGTTCCATATCCTCAGACAGCTTGATGGGCTTAGCCAAAGCAGACTCCACATGGCTAAAAAAGATTAAAAAAGATAATAAAATATTGATTGATTTTGTTTTCATTGTTCTCCCTACGTTGTAATTAAACATCAGGTTCTAAGAGTATAATCTCAGCGTTACCGCACCCCCGAACTGAAACTGTTAAATACTATTTCACAATGGAGCACAAGTATAATTTTAAATACAATTGATTATTTTATTTTAATCTTTATCTTCATTGATCATGATCGTTGAGTGCAAATGCCAAAAATATAAATTTGATATTCCTAATCTAGAAATACCAGAAGAAGGGAGGATGGTGCGATGTGGATTTTGTGATGAAGAATGGCTTTATCAAAACATGGAACCACTAAAAGATTTAAATCCTTCGGAAGAAATTTTAATACCTAAAGAAAAGAAAAAAAATTCAGTTAAAAAAAAAAATTACACAACGCTTTTAAGTTTTATTTTTTTTATCATTATTTTATTAATAAGTATTTATTCCAATAAAGAACTTGTCTTGCAAAAATTTCCATTCTTTTTTGGTTTTTTTGAAGCTAGCGATATATTGAAAGAAATAATTAGTCAGAATGTTAATTGGCTAATTGAAACAATTAAAAATTGAATTGATCCAAAAAGCTAAAGAAATACTTTTTACTCCTTTTATTAGTATCGCAAAAGAGTTTAGGTGGAGCTACCTACCACCGCTAATGGTTTATCTTGCCGCTGGTATATCTGGATTGACAGGAATAGTTGGCATTTTTTTCGTTAAAGACTATCTCAACTTATCTGCCGCTTTTTTGGCGGGTCTTGGTTTTTGGACAGGAATTCCTTGGGCACTTAAAATGCCGCTTGGTCATCTAGTAGATTTAATTTGGAATAAAAAAAATTATTTAGTTGTTGTAGGTGCTGCTTTAATTAGTTTAAGTTTATTGATTATGTATGGACTTATTGTTCATACAAAATATATGGCAACTTTTGTTTCTGTTGAAACATGGTTTGTTATTAGTTCAATTCTTGCTCCAGTCGGTTATGTCATTCAAGATGTTGTGGCTGATGCAATGACTGTTGAAGCTATCCCAATTAAAAACGCAGACGGCCAGGTATTTTCTCCTCAAATAATAAAAAGTATGCACACTACAATGCAAACTTTAGGAAGATTTTCAATTATTGGTGGTACAGTTTTGGTATCTCTTGCAAATGTAATTATGTTTTCAAATATTGCGAATTTAACTGAAGCTGAAAAAATTACTATTTATGGAAATATTTATTTATATGCACTTATCATACCCTTTATTTCCTTGTCGGGAATTATGCTGGCAAGTTATTTAAAAAATTCCAACAATTTCTCAGCTAACAATAAAACTGTTATAACTAAACCTAATTGGTGGATCCTGGGCGGAAGTTTAATTTTCGTTATTTTTACGGTTGGAATAGGAACTTCCAAAATTAAGTTTGCACAAGAAATTATCTTCTTTGGATCGATGACAATCATTATTTTTTTAATGAAAAATTTAATTAAAGAAATGCCTTTGCAGATGAAAAATACAGTTATTGGGACTGCAATTGCAATTTTTGCTTTTAGAGCAGTGCCAAATATTGGGCCAGGCAACGGCTGGTTTGAAATTGATATTTTAGGTTTTGATCAACAATTTTTATCATTATTAGCCTTAATTAGTGCTCTTTTAACATTGCTAGGAATCCTTTTCTTTAGAGAGTTTATGGCAAAAAATTCAATTTCAAAAATTATTATTGTTCTTTCTGTAGCCGGATCAGTTTTGCTTTTGCCAAGTATTGGAATGTATTACGGCATACATCATTGGACCGCATCTGCTACCAATGGAATAGTTGATGCAAAGTTTATAGCTATCATTAATACCGCTGTTGAATCTCCATTGGGGCAAGTGTCTATGATCCCTCTGTTAGCTTGGATAGCAAAAAATGCACCATCGCATTTAAAAGCAACTTTTTTTGCTGTATTTGCATCATTCACAAACTTAGCGTTATCAGCGAGTTCCTTACTAACCAAATATCTTAATGAAATTTTTATTATTACAAGAGAAGTTAAAGATAAAATATCCAATATGATTGTAACTAAACAAGATTATTCTGAACTTGGAATATTAATGATTGTTGTTATGATCATAACTTTAATTATGCCATTATTTACTGTGTTCATAATTCAAAAAAGCAAATTAAAAACAAATGAATAAAATCTTTACCTGCAATCAACCAGTAATAAATATTTATAGAAAACCTGATATAAAATCAGAAGTTATTTCGCAGATACTTTATGGTGAAAAATTTTATGCGAAAAATAAAATAAAGAATTTCTTACAAGGATACTCCGTCCATGATCGTTATCAAGGATATGCCAAGTTTAATTTTTTTACTATTTCTAATAAAAAAAAAACTCATAAAATTAAATCAAAAGAAGCATTCTTGTATTTTAAACCAAATACAAAAAGTAAAACTTCAAAAAAACTATTATTTAATTCAAAAATTACTCTTACCCAACAACAGGGTAAATTTATAAAAGAAGATAAATACTGGATACAAAAAAAAGATATTGAACAAATTAAAAATAGTTTTAATTTTTTAAAAAATTATAAGCATTTTTTACATACCAAATATCTTTGGGGAGGAAACTCAGTAAAGGGTATTGACTGCTCTGGTCTTGTGCAAGAATTAATGAAAAGTGCTAATCTAAGATGTCCAAGAGACAGCAAAGATCAGCAAAAATTCTTTAAAAAAAAAGTATCAATTCATAACATCCAAAAAGGTGATTTACTATTTTGGAAAGGACATGTTGCTATTGCAATCAGTAAAACAAAATTAATTCATGCTTTTGGTCCTAAAAAGAAAGTCCTTATAATGCCAATTCTACAAACAATAAATACAATTAAAGAAAACTCTGACTTAAAACTTTTGTCAATTAAAAGACCATAGCTAGAAAATTGATTTCAAAAAAAATTATCATTTCAGGTAAAGTACAAGGTGTTGGATATCGTTATTGGCTACAAAAAATCTGTAATCAAAATGAGGTTTTTGGTTGGGTAAAGAATTTACAAGATGGAAATGTTGAAGCTTTTTTTTACCATATAACTGATGAGGTATTTAAAGATATCATTAGCAAATGTTTTTTAGGTCCCACATCTGCAGAAGTAACAAATATTTATATAGAAAATTCGGATGAGATTTTTGAAAAAAAAGATTTTTTAATAAAAAAAAATTAATACAAAATTAAAATAAGAAAAAAGAACCAAGTTCACCTAAAAGTAGAACATTTTTTCTATTGATTCGGTCACATTTTATGCCTAGTTTGTTCTAAGCTCATTCCTAAATATAGTGGGTCAAAAAAAATAATACCATAAATGATGAATCAACAAATTATCTCTGTCCTTGGTCCCACCAACACTGGAAAAACTCATTTGGCAGTCGAACGGATGCTTGAATTTGAAACCGGAGTTATAGGATTTCCTTTAAGACTACTGGCAAGAGAAGTGTACGACAAATTAGTAGAAAAACTTGGCGCTGGTCGAGTTGCATTAATAACGGGAGAAGAAAAAATTATTCCTCCTACTGCAAATTATTATTTGTGTACAGTTGAGTCCATGCCTCTTGATATTAATTTTGAATTTATTGCAATTGATGAGATTCAAATGTGCGCGGATCCTGAGCGCGGACATATTTTTACCGATCGTCTACTAAATTATCGAGGTGATAAACTTACAATGTTTTTAGGAGCAGACACGATGAAAAGTATTATTTCTGAACTAGTTCCTAGTTGTGAATTTATTTATAGAGATAGACTATCAAAATTGACTTACACGGGTCATAAAAAAATTTCTAGAATTCAGCCACGTAGTGCCATTGTCGCTTTTTCTGTTGATGAGGTTTATGCTTTAGCAGAATTTATTCGAAGACAGAGAGGTGGTGCTGCAATCGTAATGGGATCACTTAGTCCCAAAACTAGAAATGCACAAGTTGGATTGTATCAATCTGGTGATGTTGATTTTTTAGTAGCAACCGATGCCATCGGCATGGGTATTAATATGGATATTGATCATGTCAGTTTTAATAGTTTAAAAAAATTTGATGGAAAGCAAATGAGATACTTACGTAATACTGAGATTGGTCAAATTAGTGGTAGAGCCGGACGATATACTAATAATGGTACTTTTGGTGTTACCGGAAGTTGTGATACATTATCTAATGAGCAAATTGAAAAATTAGAAAATCATCAATTTGATAGTGTCATAAATATCTATTGGAGGAATTCTAGTTTAGATTTTTCTAATCAAAATAATTTTTTACAAAGTTTAAATCTAAAATCTCCACTATCAAACTTATTACGTAATAAAGATTTGATTGATGAAAATATTTTTAAATTTTTAACTTCAGAAAATTCAAATTTAAAGTTACAAAATAATCAATTCTCTATTTCAACTTTGTGGGAATGTTGTCAAATACCCGATTTTACAAAAAGTTCTTATAATGAACATACCGAGATCATAACAAAAGTATTTAATTTTTTAACATCGGACAAAGGAAAAATAACTAATGACTGGATGAAACGACAATTATCTGGACTCGATAATATTGAAGGCAACATCGATGCCATCGCTAACCGAATATCACATATAAGAACTTGGTCTTATGTATCTAACAAAAAAAATTGGGTAGAAAACAGTGATTATTGGGTGGCCAAAACTCAACATATAGAGGATAAATTATCAGATAAATTACATGAAGAACTATCCAAAAGCTTTGTAGACAAAAGAATAAGCATTCTTTCACGAGGCTTAAAACAAGACATTCAATTAGAGACGAAAATTTCAGATAACGATGAGATCATTATTGATGGACAGTTAGTGGGTAAAATAAATGGACTAAAGTTGTCCCTAGATTATGCCCAATCTGCATTACAAACTGATATACGATCAATTCAAAAAGCAGCAAGAAGTGGTGCTGCAATTGAATTAAAACAAAGAGCAAAAGAAATCATTGAAAATCCTGAATTTTTCAAACTTACCCATGATGGGAAAGTTTATTGGAAAGAAAGTTTGGTTGGAAAAATTTCGCCAGGGAAAAATTATTTAAGTCCAGAAGCTAAAATTTATTCAGATGAAAGTTTAGAAGTAAAAGATCAGCAACAAGTAACGAAGACTATGCAAGCATGGCTTGATAACCAAACCAAAACCTTATTAAGAGACTTGGTGGAGATTCAAAATCCAAAGACAGATAATCAGTTGATCAAAGGTTTGTGTTATCAACTATTTGAAAATAATGGAGTATTAAAAAGAGAAAATATTAACTCTCTAATTAAACAAATTAATAAAGAGGATAGATATATTTTACGAAAACTTGGAGTTAAAATTGGAAGATATCACGTTTATCAACCAAAAATGGTAAAGCCTCATGCTGTTACTTATAAAACTATTTTGTGGAACTGCTTTGAAAATATAAAAGAAAATACCTACCCTACATTTGGGCTAAATTTTATTAAAAATTTTAAAAATAAAAATAATAAGTTTCTTTTAATATGTGGATTTGAAACCTTTGGTCCCTACATCGTCAGAATAGATATGTTAGAAAGATTATTTCTAAAAATTATAGCAATAAGTAAAAATGGATCATTTGAACTTAGTAGTGATATGCTAAATTTACTGGGGTGCTCTAAAGATGATTTTAATCATTTAATGATAAAAATGAACTATGTTACTAAAAATGAAAATGATAAAAATATTTATCTCTATAAGCCAAAAAAAATTAATTTAAAAAAAATTAAGGAAAAAGAATTGAGCAATCCATTTATAAAACTAAAAGATCTAAAAATTATTTCATGATAAAATGGTTTCAACAAAAACCTGAAACTGAACAGGATACAATTACTACTGAAATTGCAATTGTATGTATATTGATTTATGCAGCAAAAATTGATGGTGAATACTCAGATAGTGAAAAAAAACTTATTAGACTATGTTTGCAAAATTGGTTAACAGAGCAAAATGATAGCTATTTTGATAAATTAATTAATAAATGTGAGACCATGGTTGATGATAGCTTGCAAATACTTCATTTTACTAAAAAAATAAAAGAACTAGAATACAGTGATAGGCTATCCATCATTCAGATGATTTTGGAGGTTATTTATTCAGATAAAAAAATACATGAATATGAAGATAATTTTATCAGAAGGTTAGCTGGATTAATTTATGTTGAAGATAAAGATATTGGAGATATAAAAATTTTATTAAAAAAAAGATTAAATTTATGACCTACGTAGTAAATGACAAATGTATCAAGTGTAAATTGACGGATTGTGTTGAAGTGTGCCCAGTTGATTGTTTTTATGAAGGAGAAAACATGCTTGTTATCAATCCTGACGAATGTATTGATTGTGGAGTCTGCGAACCTGAATGCCCAATCAATGCTATCGAACCAGATACAAACGATGGTGCTGAAAAATATGTACTGATTAATAAGAAATTATCTGAAAAGTGGCCTGTAATCACAAAAAAGAAAGATCCACTACCAGAATGGGAAAAGTTTAAAGATGAAGAAAATAAACTAGATAAATACTATAGTGAAAAAGCTGGATCTGGGGACAATAACTAATAATAACCTTGAAAAATTTATCATTATCCTATATCTCGTCCGTCTTACAAATTCTTCATGCCAAAAAAAATTAAAAAAAGCGTAAAATTAGTTGATAGAGTTAAAAATCTTTTAGGCAAAGATAAAGCAAAAACTACGAAAATTAAAAAGCCAACAACTAAAGTAAAAAAAATTACTAAAGCTAAAAAAAAAGAAACCAAAGTAGCTAAAAAAATAGTTAAAGAAAAAATAATTAAAAAAACTACTAAAGAAAAAAAACTTAAGAAAGCTGAAACAGTAGAACAACCAAAAACAGCAGAAGTTATTACGCCAGCTAAGGTAACACCAAGATCTGGTCGCGTGTATACGTCTTCTTCTCAAGATCCACTAGTTGAAATTAAAAAAATTAAAAAACAAGAAAATGAAAAAAGAATTTATAAAATTAAAGATTATGTAATTTATCCAAAACATGGAATTGGCCAGATCGTAGCTGTAGAAAAAGACACAATTGCAGGAATAGAAATTCATTTTTATAAAATTGAAATTACCAAAGACAAACTTGTCTTAACTATTCCAACCAATCAACAAAATCATCTAAGACCTTTATCAAGCATTAACCAAATTAATAAAGCTATTTCGATTTTAAAAGGCAAAGCTAAAGTTAAAAGAACTATGTGGAGCAGAAGAGCACAAGAATATGAACAAAAAATTAATTCTGGTGAAATTTATCAGATTGCAGAAGTAGTAAGGGATTTAAATAAAAATACTGACATGCCAGTTGATCAATCGTATAGCGAAAGACAACTTTTCGAAAAAGCATTTGAAAGATTATTGGGCGAAGTTACGGTAGTCTTAGGATCTACTGAAGAAGAGGCAAAAGAGAAATTGAACAAAGCCCTCGGTAAAAAAACAGAAGAAAATCTAGTCACATAAAAAAAACGCCCTCCAATTAGAGAGCGTTTTTTTTGAAAAAAAATTCTTAAAACTATTTTTTTCTTTTCTTAGCTTTAGCTTTCTTTTTCTTAGGTGCAGCTTTTTTCTTAGTAGCTTTTTTCTTAGTAGCTTTTTTCTTTGCTGCTTTTTTTCTTTTCTTAGCCATCTTTACTCTCCTTTTTAGTTTTGGAGTTTCACTTAAACAAAATTTAAGTGATTCGTTATTAATTCATATAAAAATAATTACTTAGCAATGTCAAATGATTAATAATTTGAAAAATTTTTCAAAATTTTTTTTTAAAATTTTATTTTTTTTTCAATTTAAAGTTTAAATTATAAATTCAGAAAAAGTATTGATTTTTAAGATTTATCAACGTTTATTTTGTTTTGTAAAAGCTATTTAGCACATCAAGATATTTTTGTTTCACCAAATATCTTTTTAGTTTCATAGTTGGAGTTAGTAAATTATTTTCAATCGTAAATCCTTCATCTAACAAATAAAAGTTTTTAATTTTTTCTATTGCAGACAACTGTTGATTGATTTTATCAATGATGTTTGCAATCTCATCTCTATTGAATTTTTTTTCTTGATTAGGATAAATTAATGCAACTAAATAATTTTTGTTATCTCCATATACCATTGCCTGCTCTATAGATGGATCTAGACACAATAAATTTTCAATTTTTGCTGGAGAAATATTATCTCCACCGGCATTAACAATAATATCTTTTTTTCTATCGGTAATTTTTAAATAACCATCATTATCTATTTCACCAATATCACCTGTATGAATCCAGTTGTTAATTAATACTTTTTCTGTAGCTTCAGGCTTTCTCCAATATCCTAGCATCACATTTTCACCTTTGACCAATATTTCCCCATCCTCCTCAATTTTTACTTCTACTCCTTTTAAAACTTTTCCTACTGTATCTATTTTTACTTGAAAGGGTGGATTACAACTAACAACCGGCGAGGTTTCTGTTAACCCATAACCCTGAAGAGTTTGAAGGCCAAGAGAATTTAAAAATAATCCTACGTTTGGATCAAGTGGACCTCCTCCAGAAACAAATGCTTCAATGTTACCACCTAAACCTTTTTTAATTTTTTTTCTAACTAGGTTTTCACATACAAAATTGATAAATTTTTCAACTAAAGTTAGCTTTTGTCCTAGGAATACTTTTTTTCCCAATTCTACTGTTTTAAAAAATATGTTTTTTGTTAAACCCGTTTCCTTATTTGCCTTCATGTTCATTTTATGAAAAAGATTATTATAAAATCTAGGAACAGCAGTCATAATTGTTGGCTTTGCATCCTGAAGATTTACTAATAATTTTTCTAAACTTTCTGCATAAAAAACTTTGGCTTCCATAGCAATTTGCACAAATTGTATTGTATGCTCATATGAGTGAGAAAGTGGTAACCAAGTTAAAAAAGAGTGCTTGTTAGTTTTCATTTCCTTAAGAAGGTCAATGGCTCCATCACAATTACATAAAATTCCTCCATGACTCAAAACAACTCCTTTTGGATTGCCTTCAGTTCCAGATGTATAAATTATACAAGCTGGATCTTTTCTTTGAATTTGCTTGAGATCTAAAAAACTTAATTCACTTATTTGATAGTCGTTGAAAATTGTATTTATGCTAAATAAATTTTCGTTATCATATAAATTTTTATTTAATTCATCAAAATGAATAATAAAATTAAATTTATAATTTATATTTTTGGCCGCTTGTACAATTGTCTGAAATAAACTTTGACTAGAAACAATTAAGCCTGTTGGCTCACAATCCTTAATAACATACTCAAAATCTTTACTGGTATAAGTTGTATAATTGGGAACTGTGATAGAACCATTAATCATAATAGAAAGATCTGAAATTAGCCACTCCGGCCTATTTTCAGAGACCAACATTACTCTATCACCTGAATTAATTTTTTTATTTAAAAAGTTTGATAAGGCTAATACTTTATTTTTAGTATCTTCCCACTTCCAAGTTACCTTATTATGAGTATTTTTATCTACAAAAGTTAAATGACCTTCTTTAAGATTATTTTTGCATTTTGCGAAAAAAAGTTCCGGTAAATTATTATACTGTTCTAAACTCATGAATTTTTGGTGCGGATGAACGGACTTGAACCGTTACACACTTGCGCGCATCAGATTTTGAGTCTGACGTGTCTACCATTCCACCACATCCGCAGTATTTTAATTGATAGTATTTTTCTTAAGTAAGATTATCACCAAAAACGAAAAATGATAAGTAATTGCATCATTTATTATTATTCTAAAAATTATTTACCTTCTTAAATATTTCATAATACTTATCAGCTTGTTTCAGATATAAGGAACATTTTATATGTTAAAAAATCTTTTAAAGAAGACCGTAGCATTAGCTGCTCATAAAAGTGCAAAAGCATATTTGGCTGCTGTTTGTTTTATAGAAAGTATTTTTTTTCCTATTCCCCCTGATGTCATGATTATACCAATGACAATAGCAAAAACTAAAGATTGGATAAAAATAGCTAGCACGGCAACCATTGGCTCAGTTGTGGGCGGATGTACTGGATATGCCATTGGTTTATTTTTTTATAAAGAAATTGGTATTCCGATTTTTGAATTTTATGGATTTGAGGGTTTCACAGCCTTTAAAGATCAGGTTTCTATTGGAAAAGGTTTTTGGGCTTGGGTAATCTTGTTAGTCATTGCAGGATTTACGCCAGTACCTTTTAAGCTACTTACAATCTCTAGCGGATTTATACATTTCAATTTTTTTGTTTTTATTATTGTTTCTACTCTTACCAGAGGATCAAGATTTTTTTTATTAGCAGGAGCAATTCGTTTTTTTGGAAAAAAAATTATTCCCTATGTTGAAAAAAGATCTGCAAAAATTTTAATTATTTTAACCATTTTATTATTTTTGGGATTTTATATTGCTTATTTAATTTACAATAACTACGAATATTTTCTTAATTAAATGAAGATTAATCACAACCAAATAGTTTTTGGTTTATTTTTTTTTAATATTTTAATTTTAATATCTGCATATTACATAGAATATATTTTGAAAGTGCCAGCTTGCTCAATGTGCATTTATCAACGTATTCCATATTTTTTATCGACTGTAATAATTGTAGTTTTTTTTTTAAAAAAAATAGATTTTAAAAAACTTATTATTATTCTTTTTTTATTTACATTGATTAACACTGGACTAAGCTTTTATCATATAGGAATAGAGCAAGGTTTTTTTAATGAACTAAATACTTGCAAGGATGAAATTAATGCGAGCAATACAAAAGACTTACTTAGCCAGCTTAAATCTAAAGGAGTTGTTTCGTGTAAAGAGGTTGGCTTTACAATTTTTGGATTATCGCTTGCGACCATAAATTTTATTGTAAATACAATATTAATAATGTTTTATTGGATAATTTTAAAAAATGAAAAAAATTAATAAAATTGAAGAAATGATCAGAGTTGATCACGCAGGAGAGCGTGGTGCTATCAAAATATACGATGGTCAATTATTGGCTTTGCAATTTTTAAAAGGTGATCCAGATCTTGAAAAAAAAGTTTCAGAAATGAAAGAACATGAAAAAGAACATTTGCAATACTTCGAGCAACAATTAGCTGAAAGAAAAATAAGACCGACTTTATTACTACCTCTTTGGGATTTCTTAGGAACTGCATTAGGATTTGGAACAGCTATGCTTGGTAAAAAAGCTGCAATGCTATGCACTGCTTCTGTCGAGGAAGTCATAGATAAACACTACTTAGATCAAATTGACTATCTGCAAAAAAATGAAAAGAAAGAAAAAGAATTACTCAAAAAAGTTAAAAAATTTAGACAAGATGAATTAGATCATAGAGATATTGCCTATGAAGAAGGTGCTAATAAAGATGGACCTTATGGATTATTAGATGCATTTATCAAAATTGGCTCAAAAGCAGCTATTGAAATTTCAAAAAAAATATAATTATTAAGGCTCTAATCGAACGTCCCAATACAAATAATCTAACCAACTTTGATGCAAAAAATTAGGAGGAAAGTTTCTTCCATTTTTGTGGAGCTGTTCATCTGTTGGTTTGAAGGGCTTTATTTTTGGATACATTCCGCACTCGCTTGACAATCTATTTCCCTTCTTCACATTACAACCCGTACATGCTGTTGCAACATTTTCCCAAGAAGTAATTCCTCCTTTTGATTTTGGAATAAGATGATCAAATGTTAAATTTTTTTTATCACCACAGTATAGACAAGAAAACTTATCTCTAAGAAAAACATTGAACCTTGTAAAATTAGGATTTTCTGATGGTTTAACAAACGTTTTTAGAGAAATTACACTTGGTAATTTCATGGAAAAAGATGGGCTACGTATTTCTCTATCGTATTCAGATACAATATTTACTCTATCTAAAAAAACATCTCTAACAACATCTTGCCAGCACCACAATGACAAAGGATAATAACTCAAAGGTCTATAATCAGCGTTCAGAACTAACGCAGGACATTTTTCTAATGGCAATTCATTTGCATGACTTACTATCATACATACAAAACTATAGAAATTTTACGATATCTTCAAGTTAAAGTTTTATTTCACTAATTTTTGACTTGATAAAATTTAACCCCAAGCTTAATCCTTCTGGAGTAATAGAGTGTCCACAATTTTCAAAAATTTTATTTTCAACAGTAAAAGAATTTTTTTTTAAAAACTCATAAGTTTCATACATTTCCTCTAAAGGAATAATATCATCCATATTACCATGAAATAAAACAATAGGAGGTTTGGAAATAATCTTACTTTCTAAAAACGGAATATTAAAAATTTTTCCAGAATAACCTAGTACTCCTGCAATTTTTGTTTTGCAGGTTAAGGCTATCTGTAATGACATCATAGTTCCTTGGCTGAAACCCATTAAAAATATATCTTTTTCCTCTAAATTATATTTCTCTAACAATGTTTCCATGAATTGAATAAATTTTTTTAAGGAAACTTGAAATTCTTCTAAAATTTTTTCCTGAGAAGTCTGCATAAGGTCAAACCACTCATAACCAGATGGATTAATTTGACACACTGTGGGAGCATTTGGACAAACAAATAAACAATCAGGCAAAAATCTTTTCCAATGTTCCGCAATGCTTAATAAATCTTTGCAGTCAGCACCATAGCCATGGGATAAAATAACAATTTTTTTTACTTGTTGAGAATCTGGTTCCAATTGTTCGTAAGACAAAGACATTAGAATTTATCTACCATTATAAGAATATTATGTTAATTAATAATTCATGGATCAAAATACAGTTAGCTTCATAGGTATACTCGTAATTCTAGCAGTTCTTGTGGTTTTGTTGCGTGGCCTGAAATCTTTTTTTTTAGGTGGCGACATTGAAGAAAAAAGAAAAAGTAACAAACTAATGCAGTTAAGAGTTTTTCTTCAGTTTTGTGCGATCGTAATATTAATGGCTCTTGCTTTTATTTACGGTAAATAATTAAAATTGCTTAATCCAATCAATAAATTTACTATCCTCAAAATTTATTGACCCCACAACTCTAGCAAATTCTTTTCCTTCTTTATTTATCAATAGAGTAGTTGGAACACCCCTTAGGGATAATTGCTTAACCAATTGTAAGTCTTTGATCAAAAAAAGTATCAAAATTTGTAACTTTTAAATCATCAAGAAAAGCCTTGGCTTTATCGTAAGTTACTCCCTCTACATTAACTCCAATGACTTGAATATTATTTTTTCCAACAATTTCTACTAGCTTATTAAGCGATGGCATTTCTTTTTTGCAGGGTGCACACCAGGTAGCCCAAAAATTAATCACTGTAATTTTGTTATTAAAATTTATGAAATATTCTGTATTTTTGTTCTTATCTAATAATGCAATTTTTGGAAAATCTTTAGTTTCTGCATGAAGAATAATATTCCTACTAGGCACTGGTATATTTGGTTGAGATAAACCATAATTAGTAATAAGTAATAATACAGCAGTAAAAATAAATAACTTTTTTGAAAAAATTGAAAAAATATTCATCATCAATAATTATAGTATTTTAAATGAAAAAAACAAAAAAAAACTCAATTTGGGGTGGCAGAATGCAACAAGATGTCTCGAATATTTTGCAAGCTGTAAATTCTTCTATTGATATTGATAAAAGACTTTTTCAAGAAGATATAGCTGGTTCCATTGCTCACTGCACCATGTTAGCAAAGCAAAAAATTATTGATAAAAAAAAATCACAAAAAATTATTAAAGGATTAAAAAAAATTGAAACTGAAATTTTAAATAATAAATTTAAATTTCAAATCAAAAATGAAGACATTCATTTAAATATTGAAAAAAGATTATTTGAAATTATTGGATTAGATGCTGGATATCTACATACAGCTAGATCAAGAAATGATCAGGTCACAACTGATTTTAAACTATGGGTGAAGAAATCTAGCAAAGAAATTCAATATTTAATTAAAAATTTAATAAAAGAATTTGTGAGACTTGCAGAAAAAAATACTTCAACAATTATGCCAGGATTCACTCATTTAAAAAATGCCCAACCAGTATTATTTGCACATTATTTATTAGCCTATGTCGAAATGTTTAAAAGAGATTATCAAAAATTTCAAAATACTATTAATAATTTAAATCAAAACCCACTTGGATCAGGAGCGTTGGCTGGAACTTCATATAATATTGATAGACATTTTACATCTAAAGCTCTTGGCTTTAAAGAACCAACAAGTAATTCTATCGATTCTGTTGCTGATAGAGATTATGCAATTGAATTTTTATTTGCTTCTAGTCTTTGTGCTATGCACTTATCAAGATTAGCTGAAGAAATAATTATTTGGAATTCAGACTTAGTGAACTTAATTAATATTGAAGACAGTATGCTTACTGGATCTTCGATGATGCCACAGAAAAAAAATCCAGATTCTGCTGAACTCATAAGAGGAAAAACGGGAAAAATTTATGGTAATTTAAACTCTTTATTAATTACGATGAAAGGTCTCCCATTATCTTACTTTAAAGATATGCAGGAAGATAAGGCTGGAGTATTTGATACATTTGATACACTTTCTATAAACCTTAAATTAGCTTGCCAATTAATTAAAGGAATTAAACCCAACAAAGACAATATGTATAAAGCAGCACAAGCTGGTTATACAACAGCAACAGATTTTGCTGATTATCTTGTTAAAAAAGGAATGTCTTTTAGAGAGGCGTATAAAAAATCTGCACAATTAGTAAATATTGCTGAAAAACAAAAGAAAAGATTAGATGAATTAGATTTTAAAACAGTAGAGCAAATAGATAAATCCATAAAAAATGATGTTATGAAAATTTTTGATTTAAAATACTCTATTAATCAAAAAAAATCCTATGGTGGAACTGGCACTAAAAGTGTTTTACAAATGCTAAAGAAGGTAAAAAAAGAATTTAAATGAAAAAAATTTTAATTTTTATAACTTTAGCTATTGTAAGTTTTTCTTGTGGAAAAAAAGGACCGCCAGGTTGCGAGATTAGTAAAGAAAATAAAGAAAAAAATATAGTTAGACCAAATTTTTGCAACTAATATGAATTTTTTAAAATATAGAGATAATCTTCTCTATCTAGAAAATGCCTCTATTGAAAAAATAGCAAAGAAGAATGTAACGCCTTTTTATCTTTATTCTTTTAAACAGTTGGAAAAAAATTTTACTTATTTTAAGCATACATTCGCCTCGACCAACCCAACGATATGTTTTGCGGTCAAGTCTAATCCCAATCTTACTTTTTTAAAAAAACTTAGAAATCTAGGATCTGGTGCTGATGTGGTTTCTATGGGTGAATTACAACTAGCATTAAAAGCTGGAATTCATCCAAGTAAAATTGTTTTTTCTGGGGTCGGAAAAACAAATGAAGAATTAACTTTTGCAATAACAAAAAAAATATTGCTTATAAATACTGAGTCTGAAAATGAAATAGATGAGATTATTAAAATAGCAAAAAATAAAAAAGTAAAAGTCGCAATAGGAATAAGAATAAATCCTGATATTGCAGCTAAAACAAATAAAAAAATATCAACAGGAAAAAAAAGTGATAAATTTGGAATTAGTATTAATCATTGCGAGGCAATTTTTAATAAATACAAATTAAATAAATTTATATCTATTCAAGCCATAAGTGTTCACATTGGAAGCCAAATAAAAAATATTAATCCTTTTGAAAAAACATTAAAAGTAGTTGATCTATTTCTCAAAAAATTAAAACAAAAAAATATTAAAATAAATTATTTAGATATCGGTGGGGGCATGGGTATACCCTATTCTAAATCAGAGACAATTTTTAACTTAACTAAGTATGGTAAATTAGTTGAAAAATTTAACAGTCATCATCATTTAAAAATTATTTTTGAACCTGGAAGATATATCTCAGCGAACACAGGTCTATTGGTTGCTAGAGTGGTATACATAAAGAAAACTAAAAGTATAAATTTCGTTATTTTAGATGCTGGCATGAATGATCTAATGAGACCTGCATTATATGATGCCAAACATGAAGTAATACCTGTAAGAAAAAACAACAAAAAATCTAGCAATCTCATTGAATTTGTTGGTCCTATTTGTGAGAGCACAGATAGATTTATTACTTATAAAAAGTATCAACATTTAAAACAAGGTGACCTAGTTTGTTTCACCAATGTTGGTGCATATGGCAGATCGCTTTCCTCAACTTATAATATAAGACCATTGGCAGGTGAATTGGCTGTTCAAAATACTTCATATAAAATTATAAGACCTAGACAAAAGCTTAAAGATCTTATCAAATAAAAATATTGTGAATTTATTTCGTTCAATAATATTTAACTTTGTTATTTACTTAATAATTATTTTAAGTTGCATCGTAGCATTACCCATGCTGGCTTTGCCAAGAAAAGCTTATTTAAGTAAATTATCCAATATACTAGGAAAATTATTTATTTTTTTTACTAAAACTATTTTAAATACCAAAGTAACTTTTATTGGGTTAGAAAAAATACCAAAAGATAGGAAGTTTTTTATTGCTTCAGCTCACCAGTCTATGTTTGAAACCTTTGTCTATAATACAGTCATTCCTGATTGTATTTTTGTTATTAAAAAAGAATTATTATCTATTCCATTGTATGGATTATATTTAAAAAAACTTGATTATGTTTCCATTGATAGAGGCAAAACAACTAAATCTAACTTAAATTTTTTTGATAATATTTTTTCTAATATAAAAAATACAGATAGAACTCTTATTATTTTTCCCCAAGGAACCAGGGTCAAATATGGAGAAATGCCTCCTTTAAAAAAAGGCACATCAAGAATTTATCAAAGTCTCAATATACCTTGCTTACCAATAAAACTAAATACAGGATCTGTTTGGCCTAAAAATAGCTTCTTAAAATATCCAGGTGAAATTATATTTGAAATTAAAGACTTGATTGAACCTGGGACTAAATAACGTTCAGTTCACTGAAGCTTTGGAAAAAGCAATCTATAACTAATTTTTTCTACCAAAGTTAGGCTGATTAATATCTTGACCTGCTTCAATGATTTTTTTTCTAATATTTCTAGTTGTTCTAAATGTATTGAACAATTTTTTTTTATTATTTCCCTCAATAGCTTTTTTAAGATTATTCAAGTCTTGATTAAATCTTTTCAGCATAAATAAAATTTGTTTTTTATTACTGATCATAATATCTCTCCACATAGTGGGATCAGATGATGCTATTCTAGTGAAGTCTCTAAATCCACTGGCACTAAACTTAATGACTTCAGATTTAGTTTTTGATTCTAATTTTGCTGCCGTGCCAACAATATTATAAGCAATTAAATGAGGAATGTGACTAGTAATAGCCATTGTGTTGTCATGATTTTTTGGATTCATTATTGTTACATTAGATCCAAATATTTCCCACAATTTTTTAATTTTATTTTTACTATGCTGATTTGTAAGTTTGCATGGAGTAATAATGCACCATCGATTTTTAAAAAGATTTACAAATCCTGCTGTTGGTCCACTTTGTTCAGTTCCAGCAATTGGATGTGCCGGTACAAAATAAGCATGATTTTTCAATATTTTTTCTCCCATTTGTACCACTTCTAATTTTGATGATCCGACATCGGTAACTAATACATTTTTGTTTGCAAATTTTTTTATGGTTACAAATATTTCCTTATAGGCGCTTAAGGGAGTGCTAATTATTATTAAATCTGATCCAATCATAGATTGTTTTAAATTAGGTGTCACTTCATCAGCAAGTTTGAGTTTTTTGATTTCAGTTAAATGTTTGGATGAAATATCACACGCACTAACAAATTTAGATAATTTATGCTTTTTAATTTCACGAGCAATAGAAGATCCAATCAATCCAAAGCCAACTATGGTAATTTTTTTGAACATCATAAAATTTTATCTATAAGTTGGATAAAAAGCTCACTTTCTTCTTTTGATCCAACCGTAACCCTTAATGCATTGTTAATTTTATAAGCATGCATTTTTCTTAAGATAATTTTATTTTTTGCAAATTCATCAAAAATTTGATCGCTATTTAATTTATTATTTTCAAATCTCATTAAAAAAAAATTAGCCAATGGCAAATTACAAGTAATATTTTTTTTAGATAATGTTTCAAAAATTTTGTTACTCCAATATGTATTGTGCTCTACATTTTTTTTTAACCAAATATCATCATCTAAAGCAGCTACTGCTGCCTGCTCCGCAGGACCCGTTATATTAAATGGAGGTTTAAAAATTGACAATGCATCAATAATTTCTTTAGATGCAAATCCCCAACCAATTCGCAAATTTGCTAAACCATATATTTTTGAAAATGTTCTTGTAACCAAGACATTAGAACTTTTTTTAAAAAGATCTAAACCAGACAAATAATCTTTATGAGTTACATACTCGCAGTAAGCATCATCAATTAATAACAAAATATCAGAACGTAATTTTTTTCTTAACTCTAAAACTTCGTCCTTTGTTAAAAAGGTTCCTGTAGGATTGTTAGGATTTGCAATAAATACTAATTTTGTTTTATCACTAATACAATCTAAAATTGTATTTATATTTGTTTTATAGTTATTTTCTTTAGCAAAAACGACATTGGCTCCATTAATTTTAGAATAAATTTTGTACATTAAAAATCCAAACTCCGAAACGACCACTTCATCTCCTGGATTTAAAAAAGCCTGACAAGCAAAACTTATAATCTCATCAGAACCTGAACCAATAATGATATTATTTAAATCTAAATTAAATTTTTCCGATATTTTATTTTTTAATGCCTGTGAACTTGTATCTGGATATTTAGAAATAATACTTTGGCAATCATAAAATGCTTTTTTTGCATTTGGTGAGCAGCCTAATGCAGACTCATTAGCAGACAATTTAATAGCATCTGTTATATTGGCAAGCTTAGACAAGCCTCCTTCATATTTTTGAATATCTATTTTTTTTGCTTTGGGTAAGTTCATTTAATTATGTTTTAAAATATCCGCTTTAATACAATAGTTATTATTCTTTATCAAAAAATCAGGCAGAGTTTGACAATAAAATTAGCATTTAGTACAACTAGCGAGCGCTGATTTAACCGTATTGCGAGCGATCAAACTGCTAAAAAGGGAAACTATACGAAAAGTATAGTTTTAAAAAAATGAATTTAAATTTTGAAAATATAAAAAAAGTCAGAATAGATAAAGACCTTCAATTAGATTGTGGAACTGTATTAAAAGGTTTTGATCTTGCCTATGAAACTTATGGCAAATTAAATGAGACAAAAACAAATGCTATTTTAGTTTTTCATGCACTTTCTGGTGATCAATTTGTTTGCGAAACTAATACTGTAACCTCAAAAGAAGGATGGTGGACTTTTACTGTAGGAAAAAATAAAGCCATTGATACCAATAAATATTTTGTTATTTGCGCTAATGTTCTAGGCGGATGTATGGGTACAACGGGTCCTAAAGAAATTGACCCATCTACCAATAAACCCTATGGATTAAATTTTCCTGTAGTAACTATAAAGGATATGGTTACTGCTCAAGTTCATCTTTTGGATCTATTAGGAATAAAAAAAACACTAGCAGTGCTGGGTGGATCTATGGGTGGAATGCAAGCTTTGCAATTTTGTACGTTATTTCCAGAAAGAACTTATTCTGCAATCCCTATTGCATGTGCTGCAAGTCATTCTGCTCAAAATATAGCATTTAATGAATTGGCTAGACAGGCAATTATGGCTGACCCTGAGTGGGATAGTGGAAATTATATATCATCAGGAAAAGTTCCCAGAAAAGGTTTGGCTATTGCAAGAATGGCTGGACACATAAGTTATTTGTCAGAACAAGGTCTACAAAATAAGTTTGGAAGAAAATTACAGGAAAAAGGTGATTTAAAATTTTCTTTTGATGCAGATTTTGAAGTTGAGAGCTATTTAAAATATCAAGGCTATTCTTTTGTTGATAGATTTGATGCTAACTCATACCTTTATATTACAAGAGCTATGGATTATTTTGATTTATATAAACAAAATAATGGTAATTTAGCTAAAGCTTTTGAAGGATCAAAAATTAAATTTTGTATTATATCTTTTTCGACGGATTGGCTTTATCCAACATCAGAAAGTAAAAAAATAGTTATTGCGTTAAATGCGATTGGCGCAGAAGTAAGTTTTGTTGAAATTGTTACCAATAATGGACATGACTCATTTTTAGTAAATGAACCTGCGTTTTTTAATACATTAAAGGGATTTATAGACTCAACCTACGAGGAATTTAAAAATGAAAATTGAAGATGATGTTCTTGCTGGTTTAATAGATATTAATTCAAGAGTTCTTGATGTTGGTTGTGGAGATGGATCATTATTATTGCACCTAAAGAAAAACAAAAGAGTTGATGGTCGGGGAATTGAAATCGACCAAATAAAAGTACAAGAAAGTGTGGCCAAAGGTCTAGCTGTTATTGAAGGAGATGCAGAAAAAGATCTCATAAACTATCCAGATACATCTTTTGACTTTGCAATTTTAAATCAATCACTTCAACAATTTTATGATCCAAGAAAAGTAATTAATGAGTTATTAAGAATTGCTAAAAATGCCATAGTCACCATTCCTAATTTTGGTTATTGGAAAGTTCGATTAAGCCTTCTCATTGGCGGTCAAATGCCAGTCACGAAAACCCTACCCTATACATGGTATAATACGCCCAATCTTCATATGTGTACTATTAAAGATTTTTATAATCTTTGTGCGTTGGATAATATTAAGATTGTAAAATCTATATCAGTATCTTCAGAAAAAATAAGTGATATTCAAAAAAGTAATTTGGAAATTAAAAATTTAGTTTCTGAATTAGGAATATTTTTAATTCAAAAGTAAAATTTATCTACTAATAACTTTAGTCTTTCGTAATATGCCTGAAGGTTTTAAGGAAGTAGTTGAATAAATTCTTTTTTTGGCAACACATAAATAAACTCCATTAAAAAAACGCCAAAAATAAGATCCTAATTTTTCAAATAATAAATAATGATTGGATAAAATTTTTAGCTTCCATGGCGGGAAGTATACTAACCTATCAATAAATTGAATATCATAAAAATTTTCTTCTAGTAAATCAGAAATTTGTTTTTTTGAAAATCCAAATCCTGATGAAAATGGACTAGTCGCAGACATAGACCATGAAGATTTTTTATTTGGAATAATAAGATAAATTTTTCCCTCAGGCGCCAAAACTCTCCATAACTCCCTTAAAGTTTTTTTTAAATTACTAGTATTTTCAATATAATGAACACCAACCAAATGATTAAAAAATAAATCTTCAGCAGGCAATTGCTCTTCGTCATGTAAGATATTTAAAGAATTTTCCTTAGGATTATTTTTTGATATTCCTAACTTAGCTGGAAAAAAATTAAAAACTTTTATTTTTTTATTTTTAAGTAAATCTGAGTACGGTTCTGAAAAACCAAAAAATCCTACATGCTCATGATCATACAAAAAAACATATTTTTTAATTTTTTCTGATATCAAGTTTTTTAGACTTCGACCAATATTCGTTTTGTAAAAATCGCTTAAATTATTAAAATCTTGATACATGCTAATTATTATAATACAAAAAAAAAATGAATGTAAATTTAATTCCATGTTTATCTGACAACTATAGCTATTTTGTTATTGATCCTGATAGTAAAAAAACATGCATTGTCGACCCAGCTGAGTTTGGTGCATTAGATAATTTTATTACAAAAAATAAGCTAACAGTTGATTATATTTTAAATACACATCATCATGCTGATCACGTAGATGGTAATTTGCAATTAAAAGAAAAATATAAATGTAAAATTGTAGGTTTTGAAAAAGACAAATCTAGAATACCTGGTATTGATATAACATTAAAAGACCAAGAGACGTGGATGTTTGGAAATGAAGAAATTAAAATTCATCATGTTCCCGGGCACACAATGGGCCATATTTTTTTTCATTTTACTAAAAGTAAAATTGCCTTTGTTGGTGACACTCTTTTCTCTTTAGGTTGTGGAAGAGTATTTGAAGGAAGTTATGAAGAAATGTTTCACTCAGTAATGAAAGTTAAAAAGCTACCGGCAGAAACAATAATTTATTGCGGCCATGAATATACTGCCTCAAATGCAAAATTTTGTATAGCATATGATCCAAGTAATAAGACGCTTGAAAAAAGAGTTGATGAAATAAAAACACTTAGATCAAAAAATCTACCTACTATTCCAACAACTATTAAAAATGAAATAGATACCAATATTTTTTTACGTTGTGATAATAGGGAAATAAGAAAAAATCTAAGTCTAGAAAATAGCTCTGACATAGAAGTCTTCATAAAATTGAGGAAACTCAAGGATAATTTTTAGTTTTTTAAGATCTATCAACTTGACATGATAACCTTGCTGGATATATTGCCCCTACTTTAAAGGATAAATAATGACATTCGCAGTAATCAATACAGGTGGCAAACAATATAAAGTTTCAGCTAATGACAAGCTTAGGTTAGAAAAACTATCAACTAACGAAGGCGAAGTAGTAGAGTTTGATCAGGTTTTGTTAACTAACAAAGATAATGAAATTGATATCGGAGAACCAATAGTTGAAGGAGCAAAAGTCCAAGGAAAAATCCTAAATCAAACTAAAAATAGAACTGTAATCGTATTTAAAAAAAGAAGAAGACAAAATTCTCGAAGAAAAAAAGGGCACAGACAACAAATTTCTGTAGTTCAAATCATGAAAATTTTTGGAAAAAATGGAAAATTATTATCTGAGGCAAGTTTAGAAAAAAAAGAAACTGTTAAAACTAAAGAAGATAAAGAAAATAAAACGGTTGAAAAAACCACAAAATAACTGATATAAGATTTTACTATGGCAACGAAAAAAGCAGGCGGATCAACTAGAAACGGAAGAGATAGTGCTGGTCGAAGACTTGGAGTTAAAAAGTACGGCGAGCAAGTCGTAATTCCAGGTAACATCATTCTTAGACAAAGAGGAACAAAAATGTACCCAGGTCTAAATGTTGGCATGGGAAAAGATCATACAATATACGCTAAAGTAAGCGGACGAGTAAAATTTCAGACTAAAAAGTTTGGAAAAAAATATATTTCAGTTATCCCTCACTAAATTAAATAATTCTTTTTTAAAAGAATTAATTTTTTACAAATTTTTTATATGAAATTTTTAGATCAAGCTAAAATCTTTGTTAAGGCTGGTGATGGAGGAAATGGAATTGCCAGTTTTAGAAGAGAAAAGTTTATTGAATACGGAGGCCCTAATGGTGGAGATGGCGGAGATGGAGGCTCTGTCATTTTAAAAGCTGTTAATGGACTCAATACATTAATTGACTTTAGATTTGCACAGCATTTTAAATCAGAAAATGGTGACAAGGGAGGATCTAATAATAAGACTGGTCATGGGGGAAAAGATTTATATTTAAGGGTACCACTAGGTACACAAGTATACGCAGAGGACAAAAAAACCTTAATTTATGATTTTACAAAAGAAAATGAAGAATTTATTTTGGCCAAAGGTGGTAAGGGAGGAGTTGGAAATACTAAATTTAAAAGTTCAACAAATAGAGCACCAAGAAAATTTACTAAAGGCAAATCAGGAGAAGAGATATCTGTTTGGCTTGAGCTTAAAATTATTGCAGATGTTGGTCTGATAGGATTTCCTAATGCTGGCAAATCAAGTTTTTTAACTATTTCAACTAAAGCAAGACCAAAAATTGCGGATTACCCATTCACGACATTGAAACCAAACTTAGGTGTAGTCCAGTTTGATGATAAAGAAATTGTAATGGCTGATATTCCAGGTCTAATTGAGGGTGCTCATAAAGGGATAGGACTAGGCGATAAATTTCTAAAACATGTAGAAAGATGCAAAAGCTTACTACATATAATTGATATTAATGAAGATGATTTAATTAATAAATATAAGATTATTAGAGAAGAATTGAGTCAATATAGCGAAAAACTTACTAAAAAAAAAGAAATTGTTGTATTTAATAAAATAGACTTACTAACTGAAGAGGAAAAAAATAATAAAATTAAAGAATTTAAAAAATTTTATAAAAAAAAGTTTTTTCAAATATCTATATTAAAAAAACAGAATATTAAGGAAGTGCTAAGGTCTTTATAATGGAAATTCTTAATTCAAAAAAAATCGTAATTAAAATTGGATCTTCAATATTAATTAATGAGTCAGGAAACTTAAAAACTAACTGGGTAGATAAATTAATTGAAGATGTTTTTTATTTAATTAAAAAAAAAATACAAATTATAATTGTTACTTCAGGTGCTATCGCTTTGGGATGTAAGTTTTTAAAAAAAAATAAAAAAAAATTAAAATTGAATGAGTTTCAGGCAGTGGCTGCCGTTGGTCAGATTGAATTAATGAACCTTTTTAAAAAATCATTTTTAAAAAAAAAAATTAAAATAGGTCAAATTTTATTAACCTTAGATGATACGGAAAATAGAAGACGTTCTTTAAATGCCAAAGATACTATTTTTAATCTTTTAAAAATGAACATTGTACCAATCGTTAATGAAAATGACACGACTGCTACAAGTGAAATTAGATATGGCGATAATGACAGATTAGCTGCAAGAGTAGCTCAAATTTCCAATGCTGACACTTTAATTATGTTATCGGATATTGAAGGACTTTACACAAGTAATCCAAATAAAAATAAAAATGCAGAATTAATTCAAAAAGTAACTACCATTGATTCTTCTATAGAAAAAATAGCAACCAAAAGTACTAGTGACTATGGATCAGGTGGCATGATTACTAAAATTGAAGCAGCTAAAATTTGTGTTAATTCTGGATGTAATATGATTATTGCTTCAGGAAAAGTTAATCACCCAATCAAAAATATTATTAAGAAAAAAAAATATACTTGGTTTGTACCTCAAATTAATTCATTTAACGCAAAACAAAAGTGGATTTTGGGAACAATCAAAACTAAAGGATCTTTAGAAGTAGATGCTGGAGCTGCAAATGCACTGCTTAACGGAAAAAGTTTATTACCAGTTGGAATTGTTAACGTTTCAGGGTCTTTTCAAAGAGGTGATACTGTAACCATTTTAAATCTTGATAAAAAAAAATTAGGTGTTGGCGTTACTTCGTATTCAAGTGAAGATATTCAAAAAATTAAAGGTTTAAAAAGCCAGCAGATTAATGTTATTTTAGGATATTCTTCACGCGGTGAGGTAATTCATATTGACAATTTAGTAAAAGAAAAAAATATATGAAACGCAATTTATATTTAGATCAATTAGGTAAAAAATCACTAGAGGCTTCAAAGTCAATATTTAATCTTGATGAAAAAATAAAAAATAAAGTTTTGTATGATTATATTAAAATTATAAATAGTAATAAAAATAAAATTATTAACCAAAATAAAATTGATATTAAGAATGCTAAAAAAAAGAAGATTAAATCAAACTTAATAGAAAGATCTATTTTAGATGAATCTAGAATTAACTCTATAATCAAATCTATAAAAGAAGTTATTAAACTTAAAGATCCTTGTGGCAAAATAATAAGTACCTCCAAAAGAAAAAATGGACTTCATATCCAAAAAATAACTATGCCAATTGGTGTTATTGGAGTCATTTATGAGGCAAGACCAAATGTAACTGCAGATATTTCAATCTTATGCTTTAAATCAGGTAATACAGCTATTTTAAGAGGTGGCTCTGAAGCTTTTTACTCTAATACTATTTTGTCAAATTTATTTAGAGAGGTTTTAAAAAAAAATAAAATAAACCCAAATTGTATTCAACTTATTAATAAAACTGACAGAACTTACGTGGATTATTTATTGTCCAATATGAAATCGTATATTGATGTTATTGTGCCAAGGGGTGGAAAAAATTTAGTAGCAAAGGTATTAAAATTTTCGACAGTTCCTGTTATTGGTCACCTTGAAGGTCTTTGTCATTTATACATCGATCAAGATGCAAATTTAGAGATGGCAAAAAAAATAACTTTAAACGCAAAAATGCGTAGAACTAGCATTTGTGGAGCTACAGAAACATTGTTGATTCATAAAAAAATAGTTAAAACACATCTTTTGCCAATACTAAATTTATTACATAAAAATAAATGTAAAATTATTGGAGATAAGATAGTAAAAAAATATTTTAAATTAGCCACAGCTGCTAAGGAGAATGATTGGAAAACAGAATATCTAGATTCAATTATCTCGGTAAAAATAGTAAATAATATTGATGAGGCAATTGCACATATAAAAAAATATGGAACAAACCATACTGAGTCTATTGTAACTAACAATCAACAGTCCGCTAAACAGTTTTTAAATCAGGTAACTAGCGCTATTGTAATGCACAATACATCCACACAATTTGCTGATGGTTATGAATTTGGACTTGGTGCAGAAGTAGGAATTTCTACCAATAAAATGCATCCTAGAGGACCGGTGGGACTAGAACAGCTCACAACATATAAGTATATTGTGAAAAGCAAAGGTGCAATTAGACCTTGAAAATTATAAACAAGCATAAAATTGGATTGTTGGGAGGAACATTTGATCCTCCTCACAAAGGACACTTACATATATCTCGTGCAGCTATAAATATTTTAAAACTTCATAACCTATACTGGAGTATTGCAAATCAAAATCCTTTAAAACAGTTAAAGCCAAAACTAACCATCAATCAAAGGATGCTACTTGCAAAAAAAATTATAAAAAAAAATAAAAAAATTTTAGTTTTAAAAAAAAATAAATCTCAAAAATTGAATTACAGTATTAATGAAATAAATTTCATAAAAGAAATAGAAAAAAATTCAGTCTTATTTTTTATCATTGGAGCAGATAACTTAGTTCATTTTCATAAATGGAAAAATTACAAAACAATTTTAAAAAAGTGTGTAATTATAGTAATGCATCGGCCAGGTTATAAAATAAAAGCTTTACAATCTAAATTAGCCAAACAACACAAAAAATTAAAAATAAATTTAACACAACTAAAAGAAAATAATTATACTGAGAATAAGTGGATTTATTTAAATATTAAAGGAATTAATCTATCTTCTTCAATGATAAGAAATAGTTTATAGATTAAAATAGATAATGGATAATAATCAAAATACAGAACTATTAATACAAATAAAAAAAATTTTAGACGATAACAAAGCAACCAATATTACCACCATTGACCTGAAAGATAAAAGCTCTATAGCTGACTATATGGTTGTGGCGAGCGGAACCTCATCAAGACATATTCAAGCAGTATCAGAAATTTTATTACAACAATTAAAACAATCAGGATTAAAACATTGCACAATAGAAGGAAAAGAAAGTGATGATTGGAAATTAATCGATGCCATTGAAGTGGTTGTGCATATTTTTCATCCTGAAAAAAGATCTTTATATAATTTAGAAAAAATGTGGGAAAACGTACTTCCTAAGCAAAATATAAACGCTTAATGAAAGTATGGGTTATTTGTGAAGGAAGGATAAACAAAAATCCTGAAAAGGAGTTGTGCAATCTATACTCGGAAAGAATTAACTCAATCAAAAACAGCGGGATTAGTTTTTTTGAAATAAAACAAGCTTCAAAAAAAGAAATTAATAATATTTTAAGTAAAAAAAATCCTCAAACAACATTCATTGTTTTAGATGAAAAAGGAAAAATGTATTCAAGTATAAATTTTGCAAAAAAAATTCAGTCCTATTTAAAAGAAAATATTAAAAATTTATATCTTTTTATAGGAAGACCAGAAGGTATTTCATTTAATTTTCAAGATGTTGAAACTATTTCTTTAAGTAATTTTACTTTTTCTCATTCTTTAACTAGAGTAATTTTATGTGAACAATTTTACAGATGTGCTACAATACTTACAAATCATCCGTACCACAAAGATTAAAACTATTATGAAATATTTTTTAAAATTAATTATAGTATATTTTTTTTTCTCATCTTCCACTTTGGCCCAAACAAGTCATCCTCTTTATGAAAAATTAGATTTGTTTAGCGATGTGCTTGAAACAATAAAAAAAGAGTACGTAACAGAAGTTGACCAAAGCGAGGTGATAGATTCTGCTATTAATGGAATGCTACAATCTCTAGACCCCTTTTCTGCTTACATGAGTCCTGAAAGTTTTAAAAATATGAATATTGAAACCAAAGGAGAATTTGGTGGTTTAGGAATAGAAATTACAATGGAGAGTGGATTTGTAAAAGTAATTACACCTATCGAAGGCACTCCAGCAGATAAGGCTGGCATGAAGGCAGGAGACTACATAATTCAAATTAATGGCAAGCAAGTTAAAGGGTTAAATTTAATGGAGGCAGTAAATTTAATGCGAGGAAAAATTGGGACATCTATTAATTTAACAGTAAGAAGGGTTGATGTTGAAGAGGACTTAAAATTTACAATTACAAGGGATAAAATTAAAGTTCGAGAAGTATCCTCAGCAATAAAAGAAAATGTTGGCTACATTAGACTAAGAGCTTTTAATGAACAAAGCGGTGACCAGCTAATAAATAAAATTAAAGATCTTAATAAAAAAAATAAAAATTTAACTGGTTATATTTTAGATCTAAGAAATAACCCTGGAGGCTTGCTTTCTCAAGCTGTTAAAATTACCGACGTATTTTTAGATAGCGGTGAAATTGTATCGACTCGTGGAAGAGATAAAAATGATATTCGTATTTATACTGCTCGCAAGGGAGACCTTATCAATGAAAAGCCATTGATAGTCTTAATAAATAAAGGGTCTGCTTCAGCTTCAGAAATAGTGTCTGGAGCACTTAAAGATAATAAAAGAGCAATTTTACTTGGAGAAAAAACGTTTGGAAAAGGTTCAGTGCAAACTATTATGCCTTTAAAAAATAAAGGCGCATTAAGACTTACAACTGCCAAATATTATTTACCATCGGGAACATCGATTTCGGAAGTGGGTGTTGATCCAGATATTACCGTCAAAGAAAAAAAAGAAAATTTTAAGATTGGAGACGGAATGAATGATAACCAGCTGGAATATGCTTTAAATCTTTTTAGAGGGTAATTAATTTAAATGACAGATAAAAAAAAATTACCCTATCGTAAGGGTGTTGGAATAATGCTTATTAATAAACAAAAAAAAGTTTTTGTTGGTAAAAGAATTGATAATGCAGAAGCATGGCAAATGCCACAAGGTGGAATTGATAAGGGTGAAAATGTTATTAATGCGATGAAGAGGGAATTAAAGGAAGAAACAGGAATATCGTCTATAAAAATAATCAAACAATCTGCTTTCGAACATATCTATGATCTACCTAAAAATTTAATAGGCAAATTATGGAAGGGCAAATATGGAGGTCAAAATCAGACTTGGTTTTTAGTTCAATTCACAGGAGATGAAAAAGAAATTAACCTAAATCAAAAACATCCGGAATTTAAAGAGTGGAGATGGATAGAGGCAAAAAAACTTCCCGAACTTATTGTTCCTTTTAAAAGAGGACTTTATGAGAAACTTATTCTTGAATTTAAAGAATTTATTTAGAACTAGATAACAACTCAACTTCCTCTTGAAATTTATTAGCTAAAAATATTTCATTGTCAGTCAAATCTTGTTTACTATTTTTTTCTTTTGCTTTAATTTTTAGATATTCAATATCCTTGGCGCTAATACTTTCTAAATCATAAATTTCAGAAGCTAAAATAGTTAGCAAGTTATTATTAAACTCTAAAACACCATCTGAAATAAAATAAGATATCTGCTTTCCAGAACTTTCTATAAAAATTTTTCCAGATTTTAAAAATGTAATAATAGGAATATGATTGGGCAAAATACCCATGTCACCTTCTATCCCAGGTACTGTAACACTCTCGATTCCCTTATCTGAAAAAATTTTTTTTTCAGGAGTTACAATATCTAACTGTATAGTCTCGCTCATTTAAGCAGCAGCTTCTTTTGCCATTTTTTCTGCTTTTTCTATAGCTTCCTCAATTGTGCCAACCATATAAAATGCAGCTTCAGGTAAATGATCGTATTCACCTTTGCAAATAGCAGCAAAACCTTTTATCGTAGATTCTAAATCCACTAGTTTTCCTGGAGAACCAGTAAATACCTCAGCAACGAAGAAAGGTTGAGATAAAAATCTTTGGATTTTTCTAGCTCTTGCAACAATTAATTTATCTTCTTCTGATAGTTCATCCATTCCTAAGATTGCAATAATATCTTGTAAAGATTTATAAGTTTGCAATATTTCCTGAACTTCTCGGGCAACTCGATAATGCTCTTCACCAACAATTCTAGGATCTAGAATTCTTGAAGTTGAGTCCAATGGATCAACGGCAGGATAGATACCTAGCTCAGCAATTTGTCTCGATAAAACTGTTGTAGCATCTAAGTGCGCAAATGAAGTCGCTGGTGCAGGATCTGTTAAGTCATCCGCAGGTACATAAATTGCCTGCACTGAAGTGATAGATCCTTTATTTGTTGTGGTAATTCTTTCTTGTAAATTTCCCATGTCTGTAGCTAAAGTAGGTTGATAACCTACCGCTGAAGGAATCCTTCCAAGTAATGCGGACACCTCTGATCCGGCTTGCGTAAATCTAAAAATATTATCTACGAAAAACAACACGTCTTGACCTTCTTTATCTCTAAAATACTCAGCCACTGTCAAACCTGATAATGCTACCCTTGCTCTTGCTCCAGGAGGTTCATTCATTTGACCGTACACTAAAGCTGCTTTAGATCCAGGACCATCTGTTTTGATAACTCCAGAATCGATCATTTCATGATACAAATCATTTCCTTCTCGAGTTCTTTCACCTACTCCAGCAAAAACTGAATATCCACCGTGGGCTTTAGCAACGTTATTAATTAATTCCATAATTAAAACTGTTTTTCCTACTCCTGCTCCACCAAATAAACCAATTTTACCACCTCTTGCATATGGAGCTAACAAATCAACAACCTTAATACCTGTTACTAAAACTTCTGTTTCAGTAGACTGATCAACAAAAGCAGGTGCGGATCTATGAATTGGCCAATTTTCTTTGTTACCAATTTCTCCTCTTTCATCGATAGGCTCACCAATAACATTAATAATCCTTCCTAAAGTTTCTGGTCCAACTGGAACTTTAATCGCAGAACCAGTATCTGTAACTTTATCGCCTCTCTTCAATCCTTCTGTTGTATCCATAGCAATAGTTCGAACTGTATTTTCTCCTAAATGCTGAGCAACTTCTAAAACAAGTCTAGTTCCACCATTATCACATTCTAGTGCCGTTAAAATTTCTGGTAAGTTTTCTTCAAATTTAACATCAACTACCGCACCAATTACTTGAGTAATTGTTCCAAATTTATTTTTCATTTTTTTGCTTTCTCCTTAATTTTCTACAAAGATTCAGCACCAGATATGATTTCTATTAGTTCTTTAGTAATCACCGCTTGTCTGCTTCTGTTGTAATTTATAGTTAATTTATTGATTAATTCCCCTGCATTTCTTGTCGCGTTATCCATTGCTGACATTCTTGATCCTTGTTCACTAGCTGCATTTTCTAAAAATGCTTTGAATATTTGAGTAGAAATATTTTTTGGCAATAAATTCTCTAAAATTTCTTCCTCTTCAGGCTCATACTCATATGATGCTTTATCTTGTTCGTTGCCAATAGTTTCTTCATTGGATTGTATAGGAATAATTTGTTGAGCTTGTGGCTCTTGTGAAATTACACTTTTAAATTTATTGTAGAAAATAGTACAAATATCAAACTGTTCGTTATTAAACATTTCTATTATTTTAGATGTAACTTGATCAGACTCGTTAATCGTTATTTGTTTTAAATCTTTAAAACTAATTTTATCAATAATGTATTTTCCATATACTCTTTTTAACTGATCATTTCCCTTGCTACCTATGGTAATAATTTTTAATTCTTTTCCAGCTTTAATAATTTCATTAAAAAAAGTTCTAGCTTTACGACAAATATTTGTATTAAATCCGCCACACAAACCTCTATCAGCTGTCATTACTACACATAAATGAATTTTGTCTTTTCCATTTCCAACTAAAAGCTTTGGTGCAGAATTAATATCAGTAATAGAATTTTTTAAATTTGAAATAATGCTATTCATTTTATCAGAATATGGTCTTCCTTTTTCTGCCCTTTCTTGTGCTTTTCTTAATTTAGCAGCTGCAACCATTTTCATAGCTTTAGTGATCTTTTGCGTAGACTTAACACTCTTAATTCTATTTCTAAGATCTTTTAAAGTAGCCATTATTTTTGAAATTTATTTTTAAAATTCTCAATAAAAGTTCTAAGGTTTTGTTCGTTTTCTTCATCTAATTTTCCAGATGAGCTAATTTTTTGCAAAATTTCTGGTGCGCTAGATTTTATTTCACTTAAAAGCTGACTTTCAAAATCTTTAATTTTATTAATATCAAGATTATCTAAATAACCTTTCACACCACAAAAAATAGAAACAACTTGCTCTTCAACTTTTAGAGGAGAATATTGTCCTTGTTTTAAAAGCTCTGTAAGTTTAGCACCTCTATTTAATAACTGCTGAGTAGAGGCATCTAAATCTGAACCAAATTGTGCAAATGCAGCCATCTCTCGATACTGAGCTAACTCTAATTTAATAGATCCAGCTACTTGTTTCATTGCTTTGATTTGTGCTGCAGATCCAACCCTTGAAACCGAAATACCAACGTTAACAGCAGGTCTAATACCTTTAAAGAATAGTTCGGTTTCTAAAAATATTTGTCCATCTGTAATGGATATTACGTTTGTTGGAATATAAGCTGAAACGTCACTTGCTTGTGTTTCGATAATTGGTAATGCTGTTAATGATCCACCGCCACTAGCATCGTTTAGTTTACATGCTCTTTCTAATAAACGACTATGTAGATAAAAAACATCTCCAGGAAATGCTTCACGTCCTGGCGGTCTTCTTAATAATAAAGACATCTGTCTATAAGCAACAGCTTGTTTTGATAAATCATCATAAACAATTAAGCCATGCATTCCGTTATCTCTAAAATACTCACCCATTGTACATCCAATGTAAGGAGCTAAAAATTGCAAAGGAGCAGGATCTGAAGCAGTAGCCGCAACTACAATTGTATAATCCATTGCACCAGAATCTTCTAAAGTTTTAACAATTTGAGCAACGGTTGATCTTTTTTGACCGATTGCAACGTAAATACAATAAAGCTTCTTAGATTCGTCATCAGATTTATTAATTTCTTTTTGATTAATAATGGTATCAATTGCGATAGCTGTTTTACCTGTTTGTCTGTCTCCAATAATAAGTTCTCGCTGACCTCTACCTACTGGTATTAAACTATCAATTGCTTTTAAGCCAGTTTGCATTGGTTCATGAACCGATTTTCTAGGAATAATTCCAGGAGCTTTAACTTCTACCCTTTTTCTTTCTGAGTTTGGATCAATTGGACCCTTGCCATCAATGGGATTTCCCAATCCGTCAACTACTCTTCCTAATAAAGATTTTCCTACAGCAACATCAACAATGCTACCTGTTCTTTTAACCACATCTCCTTCTTTAATTTTAGAGTCATCACCAAAAATAACGACACCCACGTTGTCATTTTCTAAGTTAAGCGCCATTCCTTTGGTACCATCAGAAAACTCGACCATTTCTCCAGCCTGAACATTATCTAGACCATAAATCCTTGAAATTCCGTCACCGACAGATAAGACCTGGCCAACTTCAGATACTTCTGATTCCGTACCAAAATTTGCTATTTGTTCTTTAATAACTTGCGTAACTTCTGATGGGTTTATTTTCATTTTATCTCCTAAATATTATTTAAAATCTTGTTAAATTTACTTTTTGCTGAATTATCAATCATTTTGCTGCCGACTTTTAAAATTGAACCAGTAATTAAACTTTCGTCAATTATAAAATTAAGCTTAATATCTTTTTTATAAATATTCGAAAGATCTTTTTTTATCTCTTCTTTTTTTTCATCAGAAATCTCATTAGCCATAATTAATTCAGCAATGATCTCTCCTTTATTAATAGATAAAATTGAAAAAAAATCTTTTACAATTCTTTCTAAAAAGAAAAATCTTCCTTTTTCATTTATCAACTTTAAAAAATTAGTAAAAAAAATATTAAAATTAAGTTTTTGAGATAAATTTTCAATAATCTTTAATCTTGCAGTTTTTTTTACAGTTGGATTGGTAACAAATTTTTTAAAGTCTTGAGAATTTTTAAAACAATCATTAATCTTTATAAAATCATTTTCAACTTCGTTTAAAATTCCCTTTTCTTGTGAGAATTGAAAAATAGATTTTGCATATCTACCTGTTGTGTCTGAGAATGAATTTGACTGGTTTTCCAAGATAATCCTTTATTGCGTGGCTGTAGGTAGCATAATGAAAAGTGCTGATCAAGTGTGATATTTTGGTAAATCAGCCTTTTTAAAGGAAATTAATAGGGTCAACATCAACCTCTAGTTTAATATTTGCCTCTATTTTATTTTTATTAATCCATTTCATTAAAAACTCTTGTGGGGATAATTTTACATCATATTTAATAAGCAATCTCATTCGAAATTTATTTCTAATACGAAAAATTGGAGCAGTTACCGGTCCATAAATACGAATACCATCCTGAATGATAAAAGAATTTTTTAAATTTCTACAAACCTTGTCCACTTCAAAACGATTTGCTCCAGAAACAATAATAGAAATAAGCTTAGAAAAAGGTGGTAAATTTGCATTTTTTCTAAAATCTAGTTCCTCTTTGTAAAATTCATTAACGTCAGCTTTGGATAATGAGCGTAAAATTTTATTTTTAGGATCATTAGTTTGTAAATAAACAATTGAATCATTACTTTCTCGACCAGCTCTTCCTGATAGCTGTTGCAATAACTGAAAATTTTTTTCTGATGCCCTGATATCACTTCCTAAAAAATTAGTATCTGAGTTTATAACAACAATGCAATTTAAGTTTGGAAAATGAAATCCTTTGGAAATTAATTGAGTTCCGACTAAAATAGGAATGTCCCCCTTTTCAATTGCATTAATAATATTATTAGATTTACTGTTGCTATGCATTACGTCTGAAGAAAAAATTTGAATTTTTTTTTCAGGAAAAATATCCTTCACTTCTTCAAATATTTTTTCAACCCCAAGACCATAAAAACTGAATTTGCAATCTTTATCATCCTTGCATTTTCGTTTTAGAGGCATTTGAAAATCACAATAGTGACAGAGGGCTTGATTATTTTCTTGATGATAGACAAGTCCAATAGAACAATTTGGACAGATTAATCTTTGATTACATTGATAACAAATAATATAGGTTGAATAACCTCTGCGATTTAAAAAAAATAATATTTGATTTTTCTTTTCAAGCAAACCTCTTAATTCTGGAATAATACTTTGCGATACAAACTTTCCTTTTAAGGGCGGGGAAGATATTAGGTTAATAATTTTTGTTTTTGCCAATTGTACATTTTTATATCTTTCTGAAAGTGGGATATATTGATATTTGCTTTTTTTAGCATTGTAAAAACTTTCTATAGATGGTGTTGCCGAAATTAAAAAAATTGGTATTTTTTCAATTGATGCTTTGAGTATCGACATATCTCTAGCATTATAAATAACTCCCTCGTCTTGTTTGTAAGATGAGTCATGCTCTTCATCGATAATGATTAGTTTTAAATTTTGAAATGGAAGAAATATCGAAGACCTTGCTCCAATTACAAGAGGAATTTTATTTTGAATGATGCCATTCCAGATTAGTTTCTTATCTTTATCTTTTATACCTGAGTGCCAAGTGGCAGGTTCATGACCTATAAATTCTTTAAATCGATCAGAAATTTGCTTAGTTAATGCAATTTCTGGCAGCAAAACTAGGACTTGAAAACCTTTTGTAATAGCTTCTTTAATATAATGAAAATAAACCAAAGTTTTCCCAGATCCAGTAATTCCATGTAGCAAAGTAGTGGAGTATTCATTAAATGAGAGGTACTTGTTTATATTTTTAATAGACTGCTGCTGAATTTTATTTAATTTTTTATTATTAAAACTTTTAATGATGAATTGTTCAAAATTAAATTTTTTATCGAAACTTTCTAAACCCTTGCTATACAAAAATAGCTTCAGTGTCATTCCCAGACTGGTTAAATTGTAGTGAGAAAATTTTTTAATAAAATTTATATTAGAAATAGATATGGCCGGTATATTTAATATTGAAACAATTTTCTTAATTTTAATATTAGATGGGACTTTTGGATTACAGTCCCAAACAATACCCATTATTTTTTTATTTCTAAATGGAACAACTACATAATCTCCTTTTTTCAATTTAGTTTGCAGGTCACTCTCATAAGTAAATGGATGATTAAATTTTAAAGGTAATAAAATATCTAATTTCATATATAAAAATTGATTTATATATTTTTAAAGAATAAGTTACCATTATGAAAATATTTTTAGACTCCTCAGATATTCAAGAGATAAAACCTTTAAATAAAAGTAATTTAATCGATGGTGTTACAACAAACCCCTCTTTATTAGCAAAACAAAGTGGAAATTTTAAAACAATTTTAAAAGCAATTGCATCAGAAGTTAAAGGTCCTATTAGTGCAGAAGTTACAGCAACCAAATTTGATAAAATGATTATAGAAGCAAATATTTTAAGAAAAATTGCAAAAAATATTATTATTAAAATACCTCTTACAGATGATGGGCTTCTTGCTTGTAACTATCTTGCTAAAAAGAAAATTAAAACTAATGTAACGCTTTGTTTTTCTCCAAGTCAGGCAATCTTAGCTGCCAAAGCGGGTGCAACCTATGTATCTCCATTTATGGGAAGATTAGATGATATTGGAGAGAGCGGAATAGAACTTATTAGAAATATAAAAACAATTTATCAAAATTATAATTTTAAAACTCAAATTTTAGCAGCATCTATTAGATCTGCAGAACATGTTACAGAAGTCGCAAAAATTGGAGCAGATGTAGTAACATTACCTCCAAAAATATTTAAACAACTTATTAAGCATGAGTTAACTGATCAGGGTTTAGAAATGTTTTTATCTGATTGGAAAAAAAGCGGAAAACAAATTAGTTAAAAATGTATAGCTCTTTTATCAACTGCTAACGCTGCCTCTCTGACAGCTTCAGTTAGAGTTGGATGCGCATGACAAGTTCTAGCGATATCTTCGGCACTTGCTCCAAATTCCATAGCTAAAACAACTTCTGCAATCATGGTTCCAACATCAGGACCAATCATATGAACACCTAGAACTTTGTCTGTAACTTTATCAGCTAAAATTTTAATAAATCCATCAGCATCATTATTAATCTTTGCCCTAGAATTTGCCATGAATGGAAATTTACCAACATTGTATTCGATACCTGCTTTTTTTAGTTCTTCCTCTGTTTTTCCAACAGCAGCAACTTCTGGTGCCGTGTAAACTACGCCAGGTATAGTATCATAATTAATATGTCCAAATTTTCCTGAAATAAATTCTGCAACTGCCATTCCTTCATCTTCAGCTTTGTGGGCTAACATTGGACCCTCAATTACATCGCCGATTGCATAAATATTTCCAACACTTGTTTTTAATTTTTTATCCACTGAAATTCTTCCCTTAGGATCTGTTTTAATTCCAACAGCTTCTAAGTTTAAGCCATCGGTGTTTGGTTTTCTTCCAACAGACATGAGGACAATATCACTTTCCATTTCTACTGTTTTTCCACCAGTTTCAACAGTAACAATCGCACCATTTGAGTGTTTTTTTACATCCAAAACCTTGCTAGATAAGTGGAACTTCATTCCTTGTTTTTTTAAAATTTTTAAAAAATTGTCACAAATTTCTCTATCCATTCCTGGAGTAATATGATCCATATATTCTATCACTTCTACTTCCGCTCCTAATCTTAACCAAACAGAACCCATTTCTAAGCCAATTACTCCGCCTCCGATGATGATCATTTTTTTAGGAACTTGCTTCAAAGATAATGCTCCAGTGGACGATACAATAATTTCTTCATCAACTTTGATATTAGGCAAAGAGAGTACTGACGAACCTGTTGCAATGACAATATTTTTTGCTTTTATTTCTTTTGTAGATCCGTTGGATTCTTTAACTGTAATCGTATTATTATCTTTAAAGCTACCATGACCTTTTAAATATGAAACTTTGTTTTTTTTAAATAAAAATTCTATTCCTTTTGTTAATCCCTCTACTGACTTTGCTTTATGATCCATCATCTTTGCAAGATCTAATGAAAGTGTTCCGGTATTAATTCCAATATGCTTAAATTCATTTTGTGCTTTGCTATACATTTCTGAAGCATGCAATAAAGATTTAGATGGTATACATCCTACATTTAAGCATGTTCCACCAAGAGCTCCTCTAGATTCAATGCATGCTGTTTTATTTCCTAATTGAGCGGCTCTAATGGCACAAACGTAGCCACCGGGACCTCCACCTATTACTACTACATCAAATTCTTCCATAATTTATAAATTTAAAAATAATCTTCTTGGATCTTCTAAAATTTCTTTAACTCTTACTAAGAACGAAACTGCCTCTTTGCCATCAATCAGTCTGTGATCATAAGATAAAGCCAAATACATTATTGGTCTAATTTCAATTTTTCCATTTATGACTACTGCCCTTTGAACAATGTTATGCATTCCTAACACTCCAGACTGTGGAGGATTAATAATGGGGGTAGACAACATAGAGCCATATATTCCACCATTTGTAATGGTAAAGGTTCCACCTTGTAACTCATCAATTGTAAGTTGATTATTTTTAGCTTTGTTACCTAAATTAATAATTTCTTTTTCTATTTCTGCAAAACTCAGCTCATCGGCATTTGTTAAAACTGGAACAACTAGTCCTTTATCTGTTCCTACAGCTACACCAATATTATAATAATTTTTGTATACAATATCCTCACCTTGAATTTCTGCATTCACAGATGGGTATGTCTGTAATGCATTCACACAAGCTTTTACAAAAAATGACATGAAACCCAGTTTGGTTCCATATCTTTTTTCAAATTCCTCTTTATTATCTTTTCTAATTTGAATAATCATTGACATATCGACTTCGTTAAAAGTCGTTAACATTGCTGCATTATTTTGAGCTTCTTTAAGTCTTTTTGCTATTGTGGATCGGAGACGAGTCATTTTAACTCTTTCTTCTTCACCTTTTTCTATTTTTTTCTTATTTGGCGAAGGACTAAAGCCCATCAATCCAACCAAGTCTCCTTTTAAAATTCTTCCATCTTTACCCGTGCCTTCAATAGAGGAAATGTCAATTTTCTTTTCTTCTACAATTCTTTTTACTGCAGGTGATAACTCATCCTTTTTACTAGCTGCTTTAATTGGTTGAGCTTCAGTTTTTACAGAAGGTACATTGTCAGCTTCAACTTTTTTTGGACTACTTCCTGCTTTTGCCGATGCATCTACTTGTCCAAGTTCTCCGCCTACTTTTACAGTAGAACCTTCCTTTGCAATAATTGAACTAATAACTCCAGACTTAGGAGCGGTTACTTCAACACTTACTTTGTCAGTTTCTAACTCAACAATTGCTTCATCCATTTGAACTGGATCTCCAACTTTTTTTAACCACTTAGCAACTGTTGCTTCAGTTAAAGATTCGCCTAATGTTGGAACAATAATTTTATCAGCCATTTATATAGTTAAAGCTTTTGTAACAATTTCTTGTTGTTGAGCAACATGTTTTTTTAAATATCCTGTTGCAGTAGAAGCCGAAGGTTTACGACCAACGTACTTAACTGTTTTTGTTTTTGCATTTATATAATCTAGTGTCCAATTTATATATCTTTCAACTGTATTCCAACAACCCATATTTTGTGGCTCCTCTTGGCACCAAATATATTGATCAGCATTTACAAATCTTTTTATATGTTTGGCTAATGTTTTTGCTGGGAAAGGATATAGCTGTTCAATTCTAACAAGTTGAACTCTATTGTCTTTAACTTTTTGTCTTTCCTCTAGTAAATCAAAATAAACCTTACCCGAACAAAGTACCACTCTTTTAATTTCTTTATCAGGAGCTAATTTAATAAGTTTATATTCTGGAAACTCCGCATGATCTGGCAACACTCGATGAAATGAATTATGTTTAGAAAAATCTTCAATTTCTGAAACACACTTTTTATGCCTTAGTAAGGACTTAGGAGTAAATATTATTAGTGGTTTTCTAAAAGTTCTATGAATCTGTCTTCTTAATGCATGAAAATAATTTGCCGGGGTTGTACAATTAACTACTTGCATATTTTCTTGGGCGCATGCTTGTAAATATCTTTCAATTCTTGCAGATGAGTGCTCGGGTCCTTGTCCTTCATAACCGTGGGGGAGCAACATCACTAATCCGCTAGCTCTAGTCCATTTTTTTTCTCCTGAGCTAATAAATTGATCAAAAATAACTTGGGCGCCATTTGCAAAATCACCAAATTGAGCTTCCCAAGCAACTAACGTATCAGGTTCTACTAAAGAATATCCATATTCAAATCCTAAAACTCCCATTTCTGATAGCAAACTATCTATAATTTCTAATTTAGCTTGTTTTTTACTTATATTTTTTAATGGAAAAAATTTTTCTCCTGTTTCTTGATCAGTCAATCCAGCGTGTCTTTGACTGAAAGTTCCTCTTACTGAATCTTGACCTACTAGTCTTACAGGATAACCCTCATCTAACAATGTTCCAAAAGCTAAACTTTCTGCAGTAGCCCAATCAAATCCTTTTCCTGTTTCAAACATTTTTTTCTTAGCTTCAAAAATTCTTTTTATTGTAGGATGTGCATTAAAATTATCTGGTATTTCACATAATTTTTTTCCCACTTTTTTTATTTCTTTGAGATCAACTCCTGTAATACCTCGTCTATCTGATCCCACTTCAGTGGTAAATTTAGACCATGTTCCAGTAAACCAGTCTTGTTCATTGGAAATATAATTTTTGGATAGTTCAAAATCTTGATCTAATTTCTTCTTATAGTCAGATTTTTGTTTTTCAATTTCTTCTCTTGAAAATAATCCCTCTTTAATTAATTGTTGTGAATATAGAGCTAAGGTTGTTGGATGATCTTTAATTTTTTTATACATGAGCGGCTGTGTAAATGATGGCTCATCTCCTTCATTGTGGCCAAATCTTCTGTAACAAAAGATATCAATTACAACATCGCGACCAAATTTTTGCCTATACTCAGTTGCTATTTTAGCAACATAAACAACTGCTTCAGCGTCATCGCCATTAACGTGAAAAATTGGAGCCTGAACCATTTTTGCTACCTCCGATGGGTATGGTGAAGATCTTGCAAAAGTTGGAGTTGTTGTAAAACCAATTTGATTATTAACAATTATATGAATAGTGCCACCAATATTATGTCCTGGAACACCGGACATAGCAAAACATTCAGCTACAACTCCTTGACCAGCAAAAGCTGCATCACCATGTAACAAAATTGGTATTACTTTTTTTCTTTCTTTATCTTTGTGAAAAAATTGCTTTCCTCTAGTTTGTCCTAAAACTACAGGGTTCACAGCTTCTAAATGAGATGGATTGGCGGTTAAACTCACATGTATTTTATTTCCATCAAATTCACGGTCTGCTGAAGCTCCTAAGTGATATTTAACATCTCCTGATACTCCTCCACTTGCCGGCCCTGGTTCCCCAGAAAATTCTTTAAACATTTTTTTTAAAGGTTTTTGAAGAACATTAGTTAGAATATTTAATCTACCTCTGTGTGGCATTCCAATTTTTACTTCTAATGCGCCTAATGCACCACCACGCTTAATAATTTGTTCCATTGCAGGAATTAATGACTCGCAACCGTCTAGACCAAATCTCTTTGTTCCAACAAATTTAGTATGTAAATATTTTTCAAAACCTTCTGACTCTAACAAACGATTCAGAATAGCTTTCTTACCCTCTACGGTGAAAGAAATATATCTATCTTCACCTTCAATTCGATGTTGTATCCAGCTTTTTTCATCTGGATCTGTCATGTGCATATACTCCACTCCTACTTTTGAACAGTAGGTTCTCAATAGAATAGCTAAAATTTCATTTACAGTTGCATATTTAAGTCCCAATACATCATCTAAAAAAATTTTTCTGTCTCTGTCTTTTGCAGAAAAACCATAGGTTTCAGGATTAAGTTCAGGATGGCTTTCGCTCTTTGTTAAACCAAGTGGATCTAAATCTGCAATTAAATGACCTCTAATTCGGTAGGCCCTAATCATCATGATCGCTCTAACAGAATCTTTTGTGGCAACTTCAGCGCTAACACTATCAAATTGCTTATCTTCAACAATTTTATTTTTTAACTCTAATACATTTATTTCAGGAAGCAGTTTTTCATAATGATCGAGATCTCCATTTTGATTATTTTTTAAATTAGTTGGCTTCCAAGAAGCACCTGAAGCCTCTTTTTCTATAAGCTGTTTACTTTCTGATAAGCCAGAAAAAAACTCTCTCCAACTTTCTTGAATGGAGTTTGGATCCTTGGCATATTTATCATAAAGTTCTTCTATGTAAGAAGAATTGCTGCCCTCTAAAAAGGAAGTAGTTTGGAAAATTTTATTTTTTGAAGAAGACATTTTTACTTCTATAAATATATATTAACCTTGTAATTTAGTCTTTAATGTTTTTCCTATTTCTGCTGGTGAGTCTGTAACTGTAATACCGCAAGACTTCATTTTTTCAATTTTATCCATCGCGCCACCTTTTCCGCCAGCTATAATTGCGCCAGCGTGACCCATTCTTCTTCCTGGAGGTGCTGTAAGACCTGCAATAAAGCCAATAACTGGCTTTGTAGTTTTTGAATCTTTTATAAACTGAGCAGCTTCTTCCTCGGCTGTTCCTCCAATTTCTCCGATCATGATGATTGATTGTGTCTCATCATCTTTTAAAAATAAATCTAAACAATCAATAAAATTAGTTCCGTTAATAGGATCTCCGCCTATGCCAATACAAGTTGATTGGCCAAGTCCAATTTCTGAAGTTTGCGCAACAGCTTCATAGGTTAATGTCCCTGATCTTGAAACAATTCCCACGGACCCTTTTTTATGAATGTGACCTGGCATAATTCCAATTTTACATTCATCTGGTGTTATAATTCCTGGACAATTTGGACCAATTAGTCTTGATTTAGATCCTTTTAATTTTTCTTTAACTTTAATCATATCTAAAATTGGAATTCCCTCTGTAATACATACAATTAAAGGTATTTCACTTTCTATCGCTTCTATAATTGCAGCGGCAGCAAATTTTGCAGGAACATAAATCATTGTAGCATCAGCTTGTGTTTTATTAACTGCTTCAGCAACTGTATTAAAAACTGGTTTACCCAAATGTGTTTGTCCTCCTTTTTTAGGAGTTACTCCACCTACTAAATTAGTTCCATATGCTATAGCTTGTTCAGAGTGAAAAGTACCATGTGCTCCCGTGAATCCCTGGCAAATCACTTTTGTATTTTTATTAACTAGAACTGACATTATTTAATTGCCTCAACTATTTTTTTTGCAGCCTCTGCTAAATTATTAGCTGGAATAATTTTCAAGCCAGATGTTTCTAATAATTTTTTTCCTTCCTCGAATTTTGTTCCTGCAAGTCTAACAACTAATGGCACAGATAAGTTGGTTGCTTTGGCTGCTTCAATTACACCTTCTGCAATCACATCACACCTCATAATCCCACCAAAAATATTAATTAATATTCCTTTTACATTTTTATCCGACAAAATTATTTTAAATGCTGCTGATACTTTTTCTTTAGAGGCGCCTCCACCAACATCTAAAAAATTTGCAGGTTCTGAACCATATAACTTAATAATATCCATGGTAGCCATCGCAAGACCCGCCCCATTGACCATGCACCCAATTGCTCCATCTAATTTAATATATGCAAGATCAAATTTACTTGCTTCAATTTCCATTGGATCTTCTTCATTCAAGTCCCTTAATTCTACAACATCTGGATGTCTATAAAGAGCATTGTCATCAAAATTCATTTTTGCATCCAAGCAGAGAACCTGATTATTTTTAGTTAAAATTAATGGATTGATTTCAATAAGATTTGCGTCTGTATTTATTAATGCATCATAAAGAGATTGAACTAATTTATGAGCTTGTTCTTTTGCTTCATCTGGCAAATGATAAGGGCTTAATACTTTTTCAATATCTTCTTTGATTAAACCATCAAGACTAACTCTAGTAGTTATAATTTTTTCAGGTGTTTTGCTTGCAACTTCTTCGATATCCATTCCGCCTTCAGCACTAGAAATAAAAGCAATTTTAGAGCTTGCTCTATCTACTAAGCATGACAAATAAAATTCTTTTTCAATTTCAGATGCCTCTTCAATATAAAGTCTCTTTACTTCTCTTCCTTGTGGTCCAGTTTGATGGGTGACAAGAACCTTTCCCAGCAAAACTTTAGCTTCTTCTTTTAGTTTTTCAATACTATCAACAACTTTAACTCCACCTGCCTTACCTCTTCCACCAGCATGAATTTGTGCTTTTAACACTATTTTGCTTGTTTTGATTTTTTTTACCTTTTCATCGATTTCATCCAGAGCAAAAATTGGTTCTCCTACTGGGACGGGGGCTCCAAATTTTTTAAGTAAATTTTTTGCTTGGTGCTCGTGAATGTTCATTTATGAAAGACTTGGATCAATTTTTTTAGCTGCTTCAAAAAGATCTTTTACTGCAGCCAAAGAAATATCAAAATATTTTCTTTCCTCTGTATCTAATTCTAGTATTTCTACTTTTTCAATTCCATTTGACCCAATAATAACTGGAACACCCAAGTATAAATCTTTAACACCATACTCTCCATCTAAGTACGCAGCACATGGTAATTTTTTCTTTTGATCTTTTAAGATAAGATTCTGCCATCTCCACACCTGATGCTGCTGGAGCATAAAAAGCGGATCCTTTTTCTAAATATTTCACTATTTCTGCTCCGCCATTTCTTGTTCGGTCGATAATTTCATTCAATCTTTCTTGTGAAATTTTTCCTTCTTTTACATAATCCATTAAAGCTTTACCGCTAACTTTCGTTCTATTTGGCATTGGAACCATAGTATCGCCGTGACCACCCAGTACAAAAGTATCAATATCTTTAATAGGAACTTGTAATTCTTGGGATAAAAAATGCTTGAATCTTGAAGAGTCCAAGACACCTGCCATACCTACCACTTTATTTTTTGGTAAGCCTGAGTATTTTTGTAAAGCCATAACAATTACGTCTAAAGGATTTGTAATACAAATCACAAAAGCATTTGGAGAAGTATTTTTAATTCCTTCCGCAACTTGTTTAATAATTTTTAAATTAATTCCCAATAAATCATCTCTAGTCATACCTGGCTTTCTTGGAACACCAGCAGTAATAATTATGACATCAGAATTTTTTGTATCCTCGTAATTATTGGTTCCAATTAAATTTACATTGGCACCGTCAATAGCTAATGATTGAGAAATATCTAGCGCTTTACCTTTTGCAATTCCTTCAGCAACATCAAATAAGACAACGTCTGCTAGTTCTTTGGTCGCGATTAAATGAGCTAAAGTTCCCCCTATTTGACCAGCTCCGATTAGTGAAATTTTTTTTCTCATGAAGTGGACATAGATAAAGGATTATGAAAACTCATTCAATAAAAATTAATACTTATTATGTGTTTATTTACGAGTATTTTTGTAAAATTTTATTAACTTTGTGTAAGTTTTCCACAAATGCCCATATCTATTTCGATATAGGAATTTTTGTAATGTGATTTATTTTTTTCCCAATTTTCCTTACCTGATTGAACATATTTCTCTAATAACTCATTTCTTATTTTTTCTGCTTTTTTTTGTTCATCTTCAAGTTTTGACTTACGGAGCTCAACAGATAGGTCATTTGCTTTAAATAAAATCTTGTTAGATTTTTCTATAAAATTTTTTGAATTAATTAAATCTTTGTCTTTCAAGATAAAAGATGCATAGGCATATACAGCACTACATCTATTTAATAAATAAACCTGGGTTTCAGACTCATCAATATTTTTTTTTTTTAAATATTCCACTATTGGCTCCTGAGCTAAAGAGAAAGATTTATATGAAATAAAAAAAACAAAAAGTATAAATATTTTTATAAAAAATTTTTTCATGTCATTACTTACCATATGCAATTGCTGGTAACCAGGTTACAATTTTGGGGTTGTTAAAAATAATTATTACAGCAATAAGCTGTAAAATAACAAAAGGAATTATTCCTCTATAAATATTTTTAATAGTAATTCCCTTTGGAGCAACACCTTTCATATAAAAAAGAGCAAAACCAACTGGAGGTGTAATAAAAGAAGTTTGTAAAACTACAGCAAACATTATTAAGAACCAAACCAAATCAACTCCTAAATTTTGCATCACAGGTGCTAAGAATGGTAAAATAATTAAAGTTATTTCTATCCAGTCTAAAAAAAAACCTAATAAAAAAGCAATAAACAAAACTAAAATAACAACTCCTTCAGGACCATATTTCAAACCTGTTAATGCACCTTCAATTAATTCATCCCCACCAAGTCCACGCAAAATTAAAGCAAAAGCTGTTGCTCCAACAAAAAGTGCAAAAATATAAGAAGTGGTTTGCGTAGTTTTTTTAACAACTTCTTTCAAATCTCCAAAAGATAATTTTTTTCTAATGAGCGCTAATAACGAAGCTCCAAGAGCACCAACACCTGAAGCTTCTGTTGGGGTTGCAATTCCCATAAATATACTTCCAAGCACTGCTATAATTAAAAGTGAAGGTGGTATAATAGATTTAAATACTGAAAATATAATTTCAAATGTAACTGGTTTTGCGTTTTTAGGTGCCGGTGCAACATTCGGCTTTGCCCAAGCATAAGCCAATATAAAAACTGCGTACAATAAACCTAATAATAAACCAGGGAATACGGCACCCATAAATAAATCTCCGACCGATACTCTTACTTGGTCTCCCATAATTACAAGCATAATACTTGGGGGAATTAAAATACCTAAGGTTCCAGTTGCGCAAACAACTCCACAAGCAAGATCTCGGTTATAATTATTTTTAATCATTAGAGGTACGCCAAGAATTGTAAGTAATACAACTGCTGCTCCGATTATTCCTGTAGATGCCGCTAACAAAACTCCAATAAAAACAACGGCAATAGCTAAACCACCTCGAACTCTACCAAAAAGTCTAGATAAGTCTTTCATTAAATCTTCGGCAATTCCTGATTTATCAAGCATCACTCCCATGAAAATAAACATTGGCAAAGCAACTAAAACCCAGTTCTCCATAACTCCGTAAAGTCTATAAACGACCATCGAAGCAAAACCCCAATCAATACCAAAAAAAGTATCAAGATAAGTATCTGATAAAATAGCTATTAAAGTAAAGAGAACAGACAATCCTCCCATTAACCACGCAATAGGAAACCCGCTAAAAATAAAAAGAATAAAACTAAAAAATAGTGCTATGGCTAAAAAATTTTCTATAATTAAGTTCATTTTTTTTCATTTTGCAGAATAGTACCCACAACCTTAATTAGTCTTGAAAAACCAGCTGCCATTAAAAGGAAAAAACTAAAACCTAAAAAACCTTTTACTAGCCACCTAGCTGGCAATCCATTTGCTGAATTAGATCTTTCATTGCTCACCCAGGATAACTCAAAAAAAGGAATGGCATAATAAAAAACTAAAATAATAAATGGTAAAAATAAAAGTAAAATACCAAAAAATTCAAACCACAATTTTTTTTTAAAACTAAATTTATCACTTAAGGCATCTACCCTAACATGAGAGTCTACAACGTAGGTGGATGATAGTCCAACTAACCAACCAATAGCATAAAGATGCCATTGCAATTCTTCTAATTCTATCATGCCACTTTTAAAAACATATCTTAGTACTACATTTCCAATAATGACTGCTATCAAAACAATCCAAATCCAATCAAAAAAACTTCCTATGAACAAAATAAAATTATCAATTTTTTTTGTAATAGAAAAATTTTTTAGTTTTATGGAATTTTGATTAGAAATTATATCTTGATTAAAAATATTTTTAGACATGAGAGCATTATAAATTAATAAGCAGCCGGCACAACCCGACTGCTTATAATAATTAAACTTTTAGATCTTAAAATTAAAATCTAAAAGAATCTGGTAGATAACCCCACTTTTGCCAGACATCGTAATCTGCCATAAATGCTTTTTGTGATTCATAAACTCTTTTAAAATCAGCATCTTTGGCAGACTGTTCTTTCATGACTCTATCTGTAACTTTTTTTAATTCAGTTAAGACACTGTCGGGTAGTCTAGCAGCCGTTACGCCTTTTGATGGAAAGCTTTTAATTTGCTTTCCTTGAAGTGCTTCACCAGTAGTGATTGCTCTCATAGTTGCAGCTGTGCAAGCCATTTCAAATAATGCTCTATCTGATGCTGGCATTTGTTTCCAAGCATCTAAATTGATCATGAAATGAGTTGAAGTTGAAACTTGGTGCCAACCAGGGAACAAATTGTACTTGGTAATTTTATGAAAACCAAGCACCTCATCAATAGCAGGCATTGAATATTCTGTTGCATCCAATGTACCTTTTTCTAATGCAGCAAAAATTTCTCCTCCGGCCATCAAAGTTGCAGAGGCTCCGATTTCATTGAGCACCATTCCACCCAAACCTGAAAATCTAATTTTTAATCCTTTTAGATCTGCCAAGCTCTTGATGGGTTTTCTGTACCATCCAGCAGTTTCGGGTCCAATCGTACTACACAATAAAACTTGAACATTTCGCTTATTGTATATTTCGTTTGCAAGTTTTGAACCTTCGCCTTCAAACCACCATGAAGCATATTCCCATGGCTCCATACCAAAAGGAACCGCAGCAAATAAAACTGCCGCAGGTATTTTTCCCTGGTCATAAGCCATATAATTATAAGCAGCTTTCAAGGTACCTTTGGTTATTGATGGAGTAATTTGTAGAGGTGGTAAAATTTTACCTGGCTCATAAACTTTCAATTGGATTCTTCCGTCCGTCGCAGCATCTAAAGTTTCCGACAATCGTTTAACCGGATCTCCTAATGCGGGCCATCCTGTATTAAAAGTAGACTGTACTTTCCATCTAATTTTTGGGTTCTCAGCATTGGCTTGTTCACTAACTATAAAAGAAAGTGTTAAAGCAAAAGCAAAAAGAAAACCAAAAATAGAATTGTTTATTTTTTTCATTTTTCCCCCTTATTTTATTTATTTAATAGAGCTGAAAGTTTAATTGTTGGAAACATTTAGCAACTCTCTCCTAAAGGTTCCCATGCTTTCCTGTAAAGAATAATCATCTCCTCTACAGAAGGCACTCTTGGATTGAGATTGGGAGCACCGGAAATTTCAGCATCTTTAGCCATATTTTCTAGCTCCCTCTCAAATTCTTTTTGATTTGTTCCAAATGTTTTTATGGACGGAACATCAAAATCTTTATTCATTTTATAAAGACCGTTGATTAATTTCTTACAAGCAATTTCATCATTATCATCTTTCAAACAAAAACTTCCAACTCTACTACATTCTGCATATTTATTTTGAGCTGATAAAATAGAAAATTCAGTTATTGTCGGTAAAAGCATTGCATTACTAAGACCATGGGGTATTTTAAAATTACTTCCAAGAGGCCTGCTCATGGCATGCACCAAACAAATTGAGGCATTGGTAAATGCCAATCCTCCTAATGTTGCTGCTAACATCAGCTCTTCTCTAGCTTTAATATCTTTAGGATCCTTATCAACTTTATAGATATTGTTTGTAACAAGCCTTATTGTATCAAGCGCCATTCGATCTGAGAAAGGCGTTGCTTTTTTGCTTACATAAGCTTCAATTGCATGTGTTAGTGTATCCATGGCATTATCAATAGTAAGTCTTCTGGGTTTTGACATGGTAAGCTCGTAATCAACTATAGCTGCCTGTGGAACAAATCCTTCGCCTCTGCATGAAATTTTTTCTTTATTTCTACTATCAATAATTACTGCATGATGGGTAACTTCCGAGCCAGTTCCTGCTGTTGTAGGGATCGCAATAATTGGCAAGCCTTGCTTATCAAAAGTTCCAGGTGGTTTGTAATCTTGAATATTTTTACTAAACTTGGCCATTGCCGATATTGCTTTCGCGGTGTCAATTGGGCTACCGCCACCAAAACCAATTACACAATCACTATTATTTTTGTGAACTAATTCCACTCCTTTTAAGACAACAGTGTCTGTAGGATCTGGCAACGTTTCATCAAATACTGAAATGACGAGGTTTGTTGAACTTAGTATCGTTTTAATTTTATCGATATAGCCTAGGGCAACCATTTGCTTATCAGTAACTATTAAAGGAGATTTTATATTTCCTATGCTAGAAATAATATTTGGTAGTTCAGATAAGCTTCCTTTTCCAATTTGTAGAAACCTTGGAATGCAAACCCTTACATTGTCTCTTCTCATTAACATTGCCCCCTATATGTAATTAAGAAATATAAATTGGATTAAATATGATAATCCTATAACTGTCAATTAATGATAAAAATTTTCTCATTTAAGCAAATAATGTCTTGCCAACTTTATTTTACTTAGATATTTTACAATTATAGTATTAAACAGGGGGAATAATGAGAAAAATAAGTCACTTTATTGACGGAAAAATTTATACAAACTCTAAATTAGAAACATCACCAGTTTTTAATCCTGCAACTGGAGAACAAATTGCAGAAGTTGAACTAGCCGATACTGAAACAACAAAGTTAGCTATAAATAGTTCGGTAAAAGCTCAGGTGACATGGTCTAAAACTACCCCAATAGCAAGATCAAGAATTTTATCTAAATATAAAGATTTACTAATTAAAAATCATGAGAATTTAGCAAAAGCAGTTTCGCAAGAACATGGAAAAACAATTCCAGATGCAAAAGGGTCTGTGCAAAGGGGTATCGAAGTCGTAGAATTTGCCATAGGAATCCCAGAATTATTAAAAGGTGATCACTCTGCAAATGTTGGAACTAATGTTGACTCTTTTAACATGAGACAACCAATTGGTGTTTGTGCTGGTATAACTCCGTTTAATTTTCCTGCAATGGTTCCAATGTGGATGTATCCAGTTGCAATTGCTTGTGGAAATACTTTTGTTTTAAAACCATCTGAAAAAGATCCTACTTGCCCAATTATGTTAGCTGAACTTGCAATAGAAGCAGGTTTCCCAAAAGGAGTTTTAAATGTTGTAAATGGAAATAAAGTTTCTGTTGATGCCCTGCTTGAAGATCAAAATGTTAAAGCAATAAGTTTTGTTGGCTCATCACCAGTTGCAGAATACATTTATCATACCGGCACAAAAAATAATAAAAGAGTACAAGCTTTAGGTGGAGCGAAAAATCATATGATAGTTATGCCGGATGCTGACATAGCAAAAACAACTGATGCAATCATTGGATCAGCATTTGGATCAGCTGGCGAACGATGTATGGCTATTTCTGTAGCCGTATGTGTTGGAAAAGAAACTTCTGAAAAATTAAAAGAAAATTTATTGAAGGAAACTGCAAAGTTAAAAGTGGGACCTTATACAGATGAAAATAGTGATTATGGCCCATTAAATACAAAAGCTCATTATGAAAAAGTTTTGAATTATATTTCTATTGGAGAAAAGGAAGGCGCAAAGTTAATAATGGATGGAAGAAAAATTAAATTACAGGGATATGAAAATGGATACTTCTTAGGTCCTTGTATTTTTGATGATGTAAAACCCAATATGGCTATTTACAAAGAAGAAATATTCGGGCCAGTTCTTAGCATAGTAAATGTTGAAAAATATAACGAAGCACTAAAATTAGTTGATGATCATGAATTAGGAAATGGCGCTGCTATTTTTACTAAAAGTGGAAATATTGCGAAACACTTTACTGAAAATGCTCAAGCAGGAATGGTAGGGGTTAATGTGCCAATACCAGTACCTGTTGCTTATCATAGTTTTGGCGGTTGGAAAAAATCTCTATATGGTGATCATGCAATGCATGGTCCTGAGGGAGTTAGATTTTATACAAAATTAAAAACTGCTACCATAACTTGGGTCGAAGACAATGCGGGTCCAGAATTTACACTTCCAGTTTTATCATAAAGTTTAAAATTTAATTTATTAAGTTTTATGAGTGAAAAAACGTCAGGTAGGACATCTCCAAAAAGAATTTTGGATATACTTGATTTAGTAATTTCTGATCCAAAAAACTATGATGCCAAAAAAATATCATTAGAATTAAAAATTCCTCTGGCAACTGTGTATCGACACCTAGATACACTATGTGAAGAAAAATTTTTAATCTTTGCTCAACATTCTACATACATACCAGGACCAAAAATAAGAGAAATAATTTTAAAAAGTGTAACTTACGAACCAGAAGTAACATTACGTAGATCATTTTTAAGACAATTAACTAATGAGATACAAGAAACAGTAAGCTTGTCTATGCCATTAGGAACTAAATTGATTTATTTTGATAGAATTGAGTATAATTGGCCAATGCAATTAAACCTTGATGCTGGTGATCAACTTCCTTTACACGCATCAGCTTCGGGAAAATTATATTTGGCAAATATGGATAAAAAATCAGCTCTAAAAATTTTTGAAAATATAAAAAAAAATAAAAATACAAAAAATACAATTACTGATGTTGTTCAATTTGAAGAAGAAATAAAAAAAATAAAAAATTCTGGTCATGCATTTGATGATGAAGAATGGTTTGCGGGTATGGTTGGAGTTTCAATTCCTATAAAAAATAAAAAAAATGAATTATGTTTTTGTTTATCTACTCATACTGCAAAAAGCAGAAAGAATTTAGAGGATTTAAAAAAAATAATTCCTTCAATGAAAAGAGTTGCATTGAGCCTAGAAGATGTACTTTTAAAAAATTAGCTAGCTTGTTACTAACATCCTTTTAATCGACCCAATTGCTTTTGCAGGATTTAGTCCTTTTGGACACGCATTGGTGCAGTTCATAATTGTATGACATCTAAAAAGTTTTAATTCATCTGCAACTTTGGTTAATCTCTTTTTTCTTTCTTCATCTCTACTATCTATAATCCATCTATAAGCTTGTAGTAATACAGCTGGTCCTAAATACTTATCTCCATTCCACCAATAACTTGGGCAGGATGTGGAACAACAAGCACACAAAATACACTCGTACAATCCATCTAATTTAGATCGATCCTCTTTGGATTGTCTTTTTTCCATTCCATCACTTGGTGTCTCCGCTTGCATCCAGGGCTCTATGGATTGATATTGTTTATAAAGACCTTTTAAATTTGGAACTAAATCTTTTATTACTGGCATATGTGGCAAAGGATAAATATTAAGTTCTCCTTCGACTTCTTTGGCTGATTTTGTACAAGCAAGTGTATTAGATCCATCAATATTCATTGCACAACTTCCACAAACTCCTTCTCTACAAGATCTTCTGAATGTTAACGTTGGGTCAATTTCATTTTTAATTTTAATTAATGCATCCAATACCATCGGACCACAATTATCCATATCAACTTCATAGGTATCTAATCTAGGATTTTCATTTTTCTCAGGATCCCATCTATAAACATTTATTTTTTTGATGTTTTTAGATTCTGTTTTGCAGGTAAAGTGTTTTCCTTTTTTTACGGTAGAATTTTTAGGTAAATTAAATTGAACCATAACTAATACACCCTTGCTTTAGGTGGAAAATATTGAACATCCGTACTTAGTGTGTAAGCATGAACCTCTTTATAATCGATAGTTACTTTTCCATCTTTATGCCAAGCCAAAGTATGCTTCATCCATTCCTGATCATCTCTGTCTTTAAAGTCATCTCTTGAATGGGCTCCTCTACTTTCTTTTCTATTTTCGGCTGAAGCAACTGTAACCATTGATTGTCTAATTAAATTATCAAATTCTAAAGTCTCAACTAAATCAGTATTAAAAATTAAAGATCTATCAGATACACTTACATCTTTTAATCCATTCCATGGATCTTGAATTTCTTTTAAACCTTCTTGTAAAGTTTTGTCAGTTCTGAATACAGCGCATTTGCTTTGCATTGTTCGTTGCATTTTATCTCTTAAAACTGATGTGGGTGTTCCACCACTTGCATTTCTTAGTTTGTCAAATCGATCAAGTGATTTTTGTGTTTCACTCTCTGAAATTACTGCATGCTTAGAATTTGGTTTAACAATTTCAGCCGCTCTTATTGCTGCAGCTTTTCCAAATACAACTAAATCTATTAAAGAATTAGAACCCAATCTATTTGCTCCATGTACAGAAACACATGCAGCCTCTCCAATAGCCATTAAACCTTCAACAATTACTTCTTCGCCATCTTTTTTGGTTAATACTTCACCATGATAATTGGTAGGTATTCCACCCATATTATAATGAACCGTTGGTAATACCGGGATCGGTTCTTTCGTTACATCAACTCCAGCAAAAACTTTTGCAGACTCTGATATACCTGGCAATCTTTCATGTAAAATTTTTGGATCTAAATGATTTAAATGTAAATAGATATGATCTTTATTTTTTCCAACTCCTCTTCCTTCATTAATTTCAATTGTCATAGATCTGGACACAACATCTCTGGATGCCAAATCTTTAGCTGAAGGAGCGTATCTTTCCATAAACCTTTCGCCTTCTGAGTTTACTAAAAATCCACCCTCACCTCGGCTTCCCTCAGTAATCAAGCAACCAGCGCCATAAATTCCTGTAGGATGGAATTGAACAAATTCCATATCTTGTAAGTGGTAAGCCCGCTCTTAAAACCATTCCACCACCATCTCCTGTACAAGTATGTGCTGAAGTGGCAGAAAAATAAGCTCTGCCATAGCCACCTGTTGCAAGAATTGTCATATTGGCTCTAAATCTATGAATAGTTCCATCTTGAAGTGACCAAGCTGTAATTCCATGACACTTTCCATTTTCCATTAATAAATCTAATGCAAAATACTCTATAAAAAATTCTGTATTTCTTTTTAACGCCTGTCCATAAAGTGTATGTAAAATTGCATGACCTGTTCTGTCTGCTGCAGCACATGTTCTTTGTACTACCCCATTGCCATAATTTTTTGTCATACCCCCAAATGGTCTTTGATAAATTTTTCCTTCTTCTGTTCTGCTAAAGGGAACACCGTATTTTTCTAATTCAACAACTGCTTGGGGAGCCTCTTTGCATAAAAATTCTATAGCATCTTGATCTCCTAACCAATCAGCTCCTTTGACGGTATCGTACATGTGCCAACGCCAGTCGTCTTCGCCCATATTTCCTAAAGCTGCTGAAATACCACCTTGAGCAGCAGCAGTATGACTTCTAGTTGGAAATACTTTGGAAATACAAGCTGTTTTTAGTCCAGCTTCTGATAGTCCAACAGCGGCTCTTAATCCAGATCCACCTGCACCTACGACAATTGCATCGTATTCATGATCTATAATTTTATAAGTGCTCATTTGATAATAAAAAACAATGATACAATAGTTAAGAGCGGAAGAACAGTTGCAAAAGCCGTCATTAGTAAATTTGCGACACTTTTGTAGCGAGAATTTTGAATATAATCCTCAAAAATTTCACTCATACCAATTTTCATATGAAAAAATGAGATAATTAAAAAAACTAAAGTAATAATAAATTTTATATCATCTTGAAAAAACAAAACGATATTTTGATAATCTTGTTTAACTAAATTCAAAAAAATAAACAGAAACCATAATAGTAATGGCAACAAGATTACAGCACTCACTCTTTGCAAAATCCATTTTGTTACAGCAATATTTTTCATAAAATAATCCAAAAAAGTAAGGTCAAAATAAAAGAGGAAGTTAAAACAAAAATACCTGATAAATTGGCAGTTTTAATTTCGTAACCATAACCTAAGTCCCAACACAAATGTCTTATTCCATTTAGAAGATGATAACTAAAAGACCAAGTAAAACCTATTAATACAAACTTTCCTAAAAAACTATTTGAGAATAAAGAAAAATATTTATACCAATCTTCACCCATGGCTAAAAAAATAATCCAAAAACAAATAAAAGTTATTCCAAGAGTATTAATCACTGAAGTTAATCGGTGCGTTATTGATAATAAAGAAGAAAGTTGCCACTTATAAACCTGCAAATGAGGAGATAGAGGATTATTTTTATTTTGACTTTCCATTATTAAATTAATTTTTTGTTTATTAAAGTTTCGGCGATTTGCACAGCGTTTAATGCAGCACCTTTTAATAAATTGTCAGAAACAATCCAAAGATTTAAACAGTTGTTTTCTGTATGATCAACTCTCATTCTTGAAATATAAGTTTCAAACTTACCCTCTGCTTCAAATGGAGTAATATATCCGCCATCTTTTCGCTCATCTATAACTTTGCATCCTTCCGCTTTACTTAGAACTGACCTTGCTTCTTCTAAGTTGAATGATTTTTCAAATTGAAGATTAACAGACTCACTGTGAGAAACCAAAACAGGAATCCTAACACAAGTTGCAGTTAGCTTAATATTTTTATCTAGTATTTTTTTTGTTTCATTTACCATTTTCAATTCTTCTTTAGTGTACCCATCATCGGCGAAAACGTCGATGTGAGGAATAGCATTAAAAGCTATTTGTTTAGTAAATTTTTTGGACTGAATAGTTTCATTATTTAAAAATTGTTTTGTTTGACTAATAAGCTCATCCATTGGTTCTTTGCCGGCGCCTGAGACTGATTGATAAGTAGAAACTACTATTCTTTTAATAGTATATAAATCATGCAAGGGTTTTAAAGGAACCACTAGCTGAGCAGTCGAGCAATTAGGATTTGCTATAATATTTTTTTTCTTAAAATGTTTTAAATCTTGCCAATTTACCTCTGGAACTACCAGGGGCACATCGGGGTTCATCCTATAAAGACTTGAATTATCGATAACAATAGATTGCTTTGCAACCTTTTCGGCCCATTCTTTTGTGATGGTTGAACCACAACAAAAAAAAGAAATAGTTGCTTTAGAAAAATCAAATTTTTCTAAATCCTCAACAATTAATTTTTTATTTTTAAATTCAATTTCTTTTCCAGCACTATTTTTAGAAGCAACTAAATACAAACTGTCTAAAGGAAAATTTCTTTTATCTAATACTTCAATAATTTTTCTACCAACATTACCTGTTGCACCAACGATGGCTATACTTAAACTCATATTTTATTATTTAATTTGGCAATAATAGCATCGCCCATTTCTGAAGTAGATACTTGCTTTTTTCCTTGTTCCATTATGTCTGCTGTTCTTAATCCGTCCTTTAATACTTCTTTTACAACTTCGTTTAATAAATCAGACTCTTCATCAAAATCTAAAGAATATTTTAAAGCCATAGCAAAACTTAAAATCATTGCAATTGGGTTGGCTATACCTTTTCCAGCTATATCTGGAGCAGAACCGTGACAAGGTTCATACATAGATCTAATTCTTCCATGCTTATCTTTTTCACTTAAAGAAGCAGAAGGTAACATTCCTAATGATCCTGTTAACATAGCAGCCTCATCGGACAACATATCTCCAAATAAATTATCTGTAACAATGACATCAAATTGTTTTGGATTTCTTACAAGTTGCATTGCCAAATTATCTGCAAGCATATGACTCAATTCAATACTTTTATATTCCTTGCTATCATCATAAAGTTTTTGAACTTCTTCTTTCCACAAAAGTCCTGCTTCCATTACATTGGATTTATCAGCAGAAGTTACTTTTAAATTTCTTTTTAACGCTAAATCAAAAGCAACTTTAGCCACTCTTCGTATTTCTTTTGATGTATAAACATGAGTATTAATTCCTTTTCTGTCTCCATTTTCAATATGCTCAATTCCTCTTGGCTCACCAAAATAAATACCTCCCGTTAGCTCTCTTACAATCAAGATATCTAATCCAGAGATAATTTCTGGCTTCAAAGTTGAGGCACTAACTAGCTCTTCAAAGCAGATGGCCGGTCGCAAATTAGCAAATAATCTCATTTCTTTTCTTAGTCTAAGCAAAGCTCTTTCTGGTTTTTTAGAAAATTCTACATCATCCCATTTTGGCCCTCCAACAGCAGCCAATAGAACTGCATTACTATCCATAGCTTTAAATAACACTTGATCTGTTAACGGAGTTCCATTTTCATCAAAAGAAGCTCCACCAACGAGTTCTTCTGAAATTTCTAAAGAAAGTTTTTTATTAACATTAAACCAATCAATGACCTTTTTTACCTCAGCCATGATTTCAGGACCTATTCCATCTCCTGCTAATAATAGAATATTTTTTTTAGGCATTAGTAAAGCCAAGGTGTTAAATTTTTATTATTTTCAATAAAGGTTTGAATTTTATTTTCTTTTTTTAAAGTTAAGGCTACATCATCATAACCATTTAAAAGACATTCTTTTCTAAATGGATCTACTTCAAATTCGAAAGGTTGATTATCACCTTTTGTAATTTTTTGTTCATCTAAGTTAACTTCAATTGCAACTTGTTTTTCTGACAAAGCTGCTAATTCTTTAATTTTATCTTCAGATAATACAATTGGTAAAATACCGTTTTTAAAACAATTGTTGAAAAATATATCTGCGAAACTTGGGGCAATGACTACTTTAATTCCAAAGTCTAATAACGCCCAAGGAGCATGTTCCCTTGAAGATCCACAACCAAAATTTTTTTCTGCTACTAAAATTTTTGCTTGATCAAATGGTTTATTATTTAAAATAAAATCGGAAATAGGATTGCCATCATTATCATATCTCATCTCAAAAAATAAACTTTTACCTAATCCAGTTCTTTTAATAGTTTTTAAAAACTGTTTTGGAATAATCATATCTGTATCTACGTTAATAATAGGAAGATATGCTGGAATACTTTTTATATTTGTAAATTTATCCATTATAAAAACTTTCTTACGTCTGTTAATTTTCCATCCAAAGCTGCTGCTGCTGCCATTGCTGGACTCATAAGATGAGTTCTTCCTCCTCTACCTTGTCTACCTTCAAAGTTTCTATTAGATGTTGATGCGCATCTTTCTTGTGGTTGTAATTGATCTGGATTCATACCTAAGACACATTGAACATCCAGGCTCTCTCCACTCTAATCCAGCATCTATAAAAATTTTATCTAAACCTTCTTCCTCTGCTTGTTTTTTTACAATACCAGAACCTGGAACCACATAGCCTTGAATACTTTCATGAATTTTTTTTCCTTTTAAAATTTTTGCTGCAGCTCTTAAATCTTGTATTCTTCCATTAGTACACGAACCAATAAAAACTTTATCAATTTTAATTTCAGATAGTTTTTCATTAGGTTTCAGTCCCATATAATTTAATGCTCTAAGCATTGAATTTTTTTTATCCTGGTTCTGCTCTAGAGCAGGATCCGGTACATTTGCATCAATTGGTAAAACATCTTGTGGGCTAGTTCCCCAAGTTATAGAGGGAGCTATATCAGCCGCATTTATGCTAATAATTTCATCAAAATGAGCACCTTCATCTGATTTTAAAGTTAGCCAATACTTAATTGCTTTTTCCCAATTTTCTCCTTTGGGAGCCATCGGTTTTCCTTTTATGAACTCTACCGTTTTTTCATCTGCAGCTATGAGACCTGCTCTAGCTCCAGCTTCAATTGACATATTACAAATAGTCATTCTTTCTTCCATTGATAAACCACGAATTGTTTCTCCTGTGTACTCAATAACAAATCCCGTGCCACCAGCAGTTCCGATTTTTCCAATAATATTTAATATGATATCTTTTGCAGTCACCCCTAAAGGTAATTTTCCATTTACATCAATTTTCATATTTTTAGATTTAGATTGAATTAATGTTTGTGTCGCTAATACATGTTCCACTTCTGAAGTACCAATTCCAAAAGCCAAAGCTCCAAACGCACCGTGAGTTGCTGTATGGCTATCACCACAAACAATAGTCATGCCTGGCTGAGTAAATCCTTGTTCGGGTCCAATCACATGAACAATTCCTTGTCGAATATCTGTCAAACCATAAAAATCAATTCCAAAATCTTTACAATTTTTTTCTAGTGTTTCTACTTGTATTGCGGATTCTTTATTTTCAATTGGTTTTGAACGATCCGTAGTTGGTACGTTATGATCCGCTACAGCTAAAGTAAAATTAGGAAATTTTACTTTTCGATTATTCATTCTCAAGCCTTCAAAAGCCTGGGGACTGGTTACTTCATGAACTAGGTGACGATCGATATACAAAAGACAAGTGCCATCCTCTTGTTGATCAACAAGATGACTATCCCATATTTTATCGTATAATGTTTTTGGCATTACCAAAGACTCTTATTTTTGATCTTCTTGCTTAGATTCTTTTTTTTCTTTCACTTGGTTAGCGCTTGTTTCTACATCAGCAGCAACTTCTTCAATAACAGATTTCTTTACTGCCTCTTCCTTCGCTACATCTAAGCCAATCTTTTTTTTAATTTTTTCATTAATACGAGCCGATTTTCCACTTCGATCTCTAAGATAGTACAATTTAGCTCTTCTTACTTTTCCAGATCTCATTAATTCAATGGAATCTATGTTTGGACTATAAAGTTGGAAAACTCTTTCAACTCCTTCTCCAAAAGAAATTTTTCGTACCGTAAAAGATGAATTAATACCTCTGTTTTTTTTAGCTATACAAACACCTTCGTAAGCCTGTACCCGTTGTTTTTTTCCTTCAACAATTCGTACGTTTACCTTAACGGTATCACCTGGATTAAAATCAACTAATTTTTTAGTTTCTCTTAATTTTTTAATCTGTTCCTTGTTTATTTCATCAATATTTTTCATCACTAAATTCATTCTAATTATTTTTTTTATTATATTTGTCCCATAAATCTGGTCTTCGGCGCTGTGTTATACTCCTGGACTGCTCTAAACGCCAGTCCTTTATTTCCGCATGATTACCCGATAATAGAACATCTGGCACAGTAATTCCCTCCCAATTTCTTGGCTGAGTATATTGAGGATATTCTAATAAGTTATTATTGAATGTTTCCTCGTCTAAGGATTTTTCTGCACCTAGCACACCTGGCAAAGTTCTTAAAATAGCATCTAGCACAACAATTGCTGCGCTTTCTCCACCAGAAAGTACATAGTCTCCAATACTAATTTCTTGGATATTATTTTTTTCTATAACTCTCTGATCAACACCTTCAAAATGTCCACACAAAATATTTATGCCTGCTTGTTGAGCAAATTGCTTTACCAATGAAGTATCTAGCTTGTCTCCTTTGGGCGAAAGATAAATAATTGGATTATCATTTTGATTTTTTTCAATACAATTATTTACAACATCGGGTCTCATTAACATCCCGCTTCCACCACCAAAAGGCTTATCATCAACAGAGCCATGCTTGTCTATTGCAAAATCTCTAATATTGACAACATCTAATGACCAAATTTTTTTTTCTCTAGCTCTTCGATACATTCCAATATCTAAGAGGCCAGGAAAAAATTCTGGATATAAGGTAAATATTTTTGCAGCAAACATTTATTTTATATATTTTTTCCTATTCTTTTTTTTCTTCTGGTGCCTCTTCTGCTGCTGGAGCTTGTTCTGCTGGAGCTGATTCTGCTACTGGAGCTTGTTCTGCTGGAGCCGCCTCAACTGCTGGAGTCTCTTCTGCTGCTGGAGATTCTGCTGCAGGAGCTGCCGCAGCTGCTTCAGCTGCTTTTTTTGCTTCCTCTGCTGCTTTTAATTTTTCTTGAGCTTTCTTTTTAGGTTTTGCTTTAATGGGATTATTTTTTTGAGCTGGCATTGGAATAATATTTTCCTGACCTAAAAATCTTGCAACTCTGTCCGAAGGTTGTGCTCCTTGAGATAGCCAATATTTAATTCTATCGGTATCAAGATTTAATCTTTCTTTTTTATCTTTTGGTAACAGCGGATTAAAAAAACCAACCTTTTCAATGAATTTACCATCTCTAGGTCTTCTTGAGTCTGCAATTACGATTTTATAGAAGGGTCTTTTTTTTGCACCACCTCTAGACATTCTTATTTTTAACATTTGTTTCCTTTCTATTTTAAGTTATTTAAAAACTCAGGAGGAATGCCGTCCATTCCTTCGAGTGCACCCCTGCCGCCTTTAGACATTTTTTTCATCATATTTGTCATCATTTTTTGTTGCTTCAGAAGTTTGTTTACCATTGAAATGTCTGTACCTGAGCCATTTGCAATTCTTTTCTTTCTTGATCCATCAATAACTTTTGGGTTGTCTCTTTCCTTTTCAGTCATAGATAAAATAATAGCTTCTTGTTTTGCAAGAATGCTCTCATCAAGATTAGATTCATCAATTTGTTTTTTCATTTTTGAAACCCCTGGTAACATACTCAGTACTCCACTCATGCCACCAATTTTTTTCATCTGTCTAATTTGTTTTAAATAATCATTAAATCCAAAAATTCCTTTTTTAAAATTTTCCTCTAATTCCTCTATTTTTTCCTGTTCTAAATCCTCAGATACTTTTTCAACAAGAGAAACAACATCTCCCATGCCAAGAATTCTATTAGCAATTCTGTCGGGGTGAAAAACTTCAAGTTCATTAATACCTTCTCCTGTACCAAGAAATTTAATAGGGCAACCAGTAACCGATCTCATACTTAAGGCTGCACCACCTTTTCCATCTCCGTCAATTCTTGTTAAAATAATGGAGCTTAAAGATACTGTTTTTTTAAATTCTGAAGCTATGTTTACTGCGTCTTGACCGGTTAATGAATCCGCTACTAAAATTATCTCGCTTGGATTTATTTCATTTTCTAACTGTTTTAATTCCATCATCATTTGCTGGTCAATTTGCGTTCTACCAGCAGTATCAAAAAAAATAATATCTTCTCCTGATAAAGCTGCAGCATTCATCGCTCTTTTTGAAATCTCTAATGGAAATTGTCCTTCAATAATTGGCAATGTTTTTATAGAATTTTTCTCTCCTAAAACCTCGAGTTGCTTCTGTGCTGCTGGACGATAAATGTCCAAACTGACTAGCATACTTTTTTTAGAGTAATTTTTTTCAATATATTTGGCAAGTTTCGCTGTCGTTGTAGTTTTTCCTGAACCCTGAAGGCCAACTACTAAAATTTTGACTGGAGGAACTGCATTTAAATTTATTTCTTTTTTTTCGTCACCAAGAATACTTACTAATTCATCAAACACTATTTTCACGATCATCTGACCAGGCGTGACTGATTTTAGAACTTCTTGTCCTATAATTTTAGGTTTAACGTTATTGATGAAATCTTTTGCAACAGAAAGAGATACGTCCGACTCCAGTAAAGCTTGTCTTATTTTTCTTAGTCCTTCATCTGCTTGTTTTTCATCTAACCTGGTGATCCGGTTAAAAAACGAAAAAGCACTTTCAATTTTATCTGTTAAACTTTCAAACATAATTTTTTTCTTTCTCCCAACAACAATTGCACTAGTGGGCGAATATCGCTGACTAGTGTTGATCTCCTCCGCAGAGGACACCACAAAATTGTAGTAATTTGTGGAAGTGGGCTGAAGCTATATAGTAATAATTTAAAAGTCAAGGAAACTGGGGTATGAGTAAAAGAATATGAATTTAAAAGGATATAAAATGGATGGATTGGGGAATGATTTTTTGATCATAGATCAAAGAAATAACCCTATCAATTTATCTGAAGATCAAATTAGGCATTTAGCCGATAGAAATAATATAGGATTTGATCAATTAATTTATATTCATAGTGGCAAAGGTGCCATACCGGATATTCATTTTTTTAATTCTGATGGAGGTGAAACTTCAGCATGTGGGAATGGCAGTAGATGTATTTCGTATTTACTCATGAAAGAAAACAATACAGATAAAATTTCTATTCAAACAAAAAGTGGAATTTTACATAGCTCTTTGTCAGGACCTCAAAATATTACTGTTGATATGGGAGAACCAATTTTTCAATGGAACAAAATTCCTATCGCCAAAGATGAAAATATCAAAAATATTACAATTAATGTGCCAGGTCATGGATCCTTCTCAGGATATGCTCTAAGCGTAGGCAATCCTCATTTCATTATTTTTCAAGAAATTTCAAAAGATGAATTAAAAATTATTGGTCCACTAATAGAAAATCATGAATTTTTTCCTGAAAAATGTAACGTGACTTTTGCAAAAGTAGTAGATCAGGAAAATATTAAAGTAAATGTGTGGGAACGAGGAGCTGGTTTAACTTTAGCCTGTGGAACTGGAGCATGTGCCACTCTCGTAGCATGTGCAGACAAACAACTAACCAATCGATCGGCAGATATACATTTTAGTACTGGATCTTTGAAAATTGAATGGAAGCCTAATAATAAAATTTATATGAGCGGTCCTGTTTCTAATATTCAAGCAATTGAAATTGAAATTTAACACATGAGTTTTTTTAAGAACCTAAAAGAAGGATTATTTAAATCTTCAAAAAATTTAACTGAAGGAATTGCTGGAATTTTTACCAAAAAAAAAGCTGGTGATGACTTGCTGAATGATCTTGAGGATTTAATGATACAATCTGATTTTGGTGTATCTGTAGCTGAAAAAATAAAAAAAAATATAGCTGATAAAAAATACACAGAAGAAGAATTGCAAAAAGAAAATTTTAATAAAATATTTTCTAAAGAAATTGCAAGCATTTTAAAGCCACTAGAAAAAGAATTATTTAATGAGCACACTGGATTAAAAACAATTCTCGTCTGCGGTGTTAATGGCACTGGCAAAACCACTACTATTGGTAAAATTTGTAAATTATTAAATCAAAAGAATAAAAAAGTTGTTGTAGGTGCTGCTGATACTTTTCGTGCAGCTGCAATTGATCAATTAAAAATTTGGTGCGATAAAACGAATACTCCAATTATTCAGTCAGAGGTGGGTTCTGACCCGGCATCCGTTGCTTTTAAAACAGTTGAGTATGCAAAAAATAATCTTTTAGATTTTTGTATTATTGATACTGCCGGAAGATTGCATAATAAAAAAAACTTAATGGAGGAATTTGCAAAAATAATTCGTGTTATCAAAAAAATTGACACTGACGCGCCACAAGAAAGTTGGATTGTGCTTGATGCTACCACGGGTCAAAATGCCATTAACCAGATAGAAGAATTTAAAAAATTTACAGATATTACGGGTATCATTATGACTAAACTTGACGGTACAGCTAAAGGCGGTGTGCTTGTTGCGATTGCTGAACGTTTTAATATACCGATTGTTGCTATTGGCGTTGGCGAAAAGGAAGATGATTTAAATCAGTTTGTTGCCGAAGAATATAGCCAGGCTTTAATTCAATAAATAATTATTTTAAAGAACCAATAAAATTTTTGAGAGCAGTCAAAAGCTCACTCGTGTATTGCATCATATGATTATCAAATTTTGGAAAATAGGATTGTTTCGGCTGGCTTGCCTCAGCATAAAGCTGTTCGCCCATATAAAAAGGAACAAGTGTATCCATCTGTCCGTGCATAATCAAAATGGGAGATTTGTTCATTTTAATTTTTTTAATGGATTGATACCGGTCACGTAACAAAATACTTACAGGTAGATAAGGATAAAATTTCTTAGCCATCTCCACCATCGAAGTATAGGGGGACTCTAAAATCACTCCTGCATAAATATCTTTTTTAGCAAGCTCCAGTGCAATTCCCGTACCTAAAGACTCACCATATAAAATAATATCGGTTTTTTTTATATTTTTAGTCTCTAACCAGCGAATAGCACTAGCCGCATCTTGGTATAGACCTTGCTCCGTTGGCTTTCCAGCATTCCCACTAAAACCACGCCAAGAAATAATTAAAAAATTTAAATCTAATTTATCTAATTCATTTAATTTATAAATTCGATTATTTAAATTTCCAGCATTACCATGAAAAAAAACCAAAGTTTTATTTTGGTTACTTTTAAATGAGTACCACGACTCAAGAGTAATATTGTTTTCCGAGGGAATTTTTACTTTTTCATATGTAAATCGAATGGGTGCTAAATTATAACTATTTACATTAGGGTGATACATGAATGTTCTTTGAAAAAAGAACATAAATAAAAAAACAACTAGATATGAAACAATAATAAAAAAAAGGGTGTAATAAAATAATTTCATTTAGAAAATTTTTTATTCGCTAAAAAGATTCCTGTCAAAACTAATGCTGCTCCAAAAAAATGAAAATAATGAAATACCTCTCCAAATAATATTAGTCCATAAATTGCTCCATAAATTGGCATTAAATAAACTGTCAGTCCTGTTAATGAAGCTCCGATGAGCTGTTGCAGTTTCGTATACATCGTGAATGCTAAAACTCCTGGAAATAAAGAAGCTAAAATTACGAATAAAATAAAAGTATTATTAAATTGAGTTGGAATAAAATAAAAATTTTCAATCATATAAAAGGGAAATAAAATAATAGATCCAATAAGACCCATAATGGTAAATCTTGCAAAAATTGAAAATTTACTTTTCCAATTTACTAAATAAATTGAAAAAAAAGCCCAACTAATTGCAGCTCCCAAAATCCACAAATCTCCCAAAGTAAGATTTAAGTGAAAGAAATTTGACCAATTACCTTTGAAAATGATAAATGAAACGCCAGCAAAACTAGTAATCACGCCAATGAGCTGAATAGTGGAAAGTTTTTCTTTAAATAAAATACCTGAAAAAAGAACAATAATAATAGGAGCTAGAGCATAAATAATGCTCATATTAGTTACTGTCGTTGTCAATCCAGAGATATAAGGAAAGGCTCCGCAAATACCAAAACCGGTAAAAGCTAAAAAAGTTAGCTTTGGTAATTCTTGCAAAATATATTTTTGGTTCTTTTTAATTTCTGAATACACAAAAGGTAAAATAATTAAACAAACAACTAACCACCTCCAAAAAGCAAGTGACACAGGGGGGATATTTCCTAAAGCACCTTTAGCAATAGCAATATTGCTAGTCATAAATATAGGCTGAATAAATAACAACGAAAAATGAAAAAAACTGGGTTTTACTTTGCTCAAAATTTAGAAATAAAATTTAGAATTAATCTCTTTTTTCTTTTTGATCGGTCAAACAGTGATAAAGTTCAACGCACATCATAAAAATAGATACTCCCATTATTAAATATACTGGAATTATATCCACCCAACTAATCATAGGAGATTTATTTAATGTAATTGTAACACCAAGTAAAAAAACAATTGCAATTGATGTTCCTATTACTCCTGCTACTTTATTAATCATTTTTTCCCCCTTTAACTTTATTCATTAACCAGTTGGCAGTTCTTAATAATCTAGGATCATCAAATTTTTCACCAACTATTTGAATTCCTAAAGGCAGATTATTCGATCCTGATAATAATGGCAATGATAATGCTGGCATACCTAGATACGTCCAAACTGTGCAAAATTCTGGACTACCAGTATATTTTAATCCTTTTGGCGCCACTCCGGTTGTCGCAGGAGTTAATACTGCATGATAATCATGAAAAACTTCATGGAATAAACTATAAAAATAATCTCTATTCTCGCATGCTTCAATGTATTGTTGTGCAGAATATTTCATTCCTCTTTCAATTGCCTCAACTAATTTTTTACCAAGTTTCTTCTTAGCGCCTTTGTAATAGTCGGAAAAGCTATGTGCCATATCTGATTCATGAATAATTTGATGATACTTAAATGCTTCTTTAAAGTACGACGGAGCGTCAACTACTGTAATATTATTTTTATATTTTTTTAGGAATGTTTCAAAACTTTTTACAGCATCTTTGTCCATATTTTTCCAATGATCTGTTTTAAAAAAAACAAAATTAGGATCAAAAGGAGGCTCTTCTTGAGAGGTTTGAACAATATTTGCTACCGAATAAGGAACTGTAGATAAATCTTTTGTATCTCTTTTTATAATTTCTTTTGTAATTAAAGCGATATCTTCGATTGTTCTTGCAATAACTCCAACGTGATCTAGTAGATGAGATTGCTTCAAAACCCCACTACGTGAAATTAATCCGTAAGTTGGTTTGTAACCTATCACACCACAGTACGATGCTGGTCTTATTACTGATCCATTTGTTTGCGATCCAATCGCTGCTGGAGCCATAAAAGAGGCAACTGCAGCTGCAGATCCGCTAGAAGATCCTCCAGGAGTTCTTGTTTCATCATGAGGATTGGTTGTTTTGCCAGGATCAAAATACGCAAATTCAGTAGTAACTGTTTTTCCCATCAACAAAGCACCAGAAGCTCTTAATAAACTCACTACTTCGCTATCATCCTTAGTGTGTCTGCCAGTCCTAAGGGGTGTACCACATCCAGTTGGCATGTCATTAGTGCCAAAAATATCTTTGATAGCAATTGGTAGACCATGCAAAGGTCCAATAGGTCTTCCTAATTTTCTGTAATCATCAGCACTAACTGCCTTATCAAGTATGTACTGCGCATCAAAATGAGCCCAGGCTTTAATTGTTTTATCAAATTTTTTAATTCTACCGATGTAACTTTTGACAAGGTCTTCGGACAAAATATCTCCTGTAGAGATACCTTTTGATAATTCACTCGCCGATAAATAACAGAGATCTTTCATAAAAATAATTTTTTAATTACCAAATAATTTTTCTGGTAACCAAGTCGCTAATCCAGGAAAATTATATAAAATTATCATTGCAAAGATAACAATAGCTAGGAATGGCATAATCCCCTTAAAAATTTCCATCAGCTCAACATTTTTCTTTTGTACTCCTTTTAAGTAATAAGCGGACATCGCCATAGGAGGAGTTAAAAATGAAGTTTGAAGATTTAAAGCAATTAACATTGCAAAGAAATAAGGATCAATTCCAAATGTCTTAAGCAATGGTAAAAAGATAGGAACAAAAATAATTAAAATTTCTGTCCACTCTAAAGGCCAACCAAGTAAAAATATGATAATTTGCGTAATAACTAAAAACTGCCATGGTTCAATATCGATTGATTTAAAAAAATGTTCAAAAATTTCATGTCCACCCAGATATGAAAATATCGATGCAAAAGTCCACGATCCAATAAATAACCACATGATCATCGCAGATGTTTTTGCAGTTAAAAAAACCGACTCTCTAAAAGATTCCCATTTCAAAGTCTTATAAAAATATGCCATTACCAAAGCTCCAAAAGCACCAATCGCAGCTGCTTCAGCTGGTGTGGCTATACCTGCTAATATCGTTCCTAAGACTAAAAGTATTAACGTAAACAAAGGTAAAAAAGAAAATAAAACTTCTTTTACAATCACTGAGGTAGCTGGAATTTCTTCAGCTTTTGGCTTAGGAGCAATTTCAGGTTTAATCATTGCTAAAACAATTGCGTAGATAATATAAAGCGTTGCTAGCAATAAACCTGGAAGCATTGCTGCAGCGAATAATCTCAATGGAGAAAGTTGTGCAATAACTGCATACACAATAAGCATAATACTAGGTGGGATTAGAATACCTAAACATCCACCTGCACAAATAACTCCAGATGCAAAACTTTTATCATATCCATGCTTCACCATTGCAGGCCAAGCTAATAATCCCATTAAAGTAACAACCGCTCCAATAATACCTGTTGCCGTAGAAAACAAAGTACATGTAACTAAAGCTGCCACTGCCATAGAAGCTGGCAACTTGTAAGAAGCTAATCTTATTGCAAAAAATAATTTTGCGACAATTCCTGCTCTTTCAACAATGTATCCCATAAATAAAAACAGCGGGACTGCAGTCAATACGTGATTGTCCATTACAGAATAAGTATTTTGCACAACAAGATCGAAAACCCTGTTATCAAATATGGTATTCATCGTTTCTGGATTGTAATAAGCGTAATATCCAAATCCTACGCCCATTGCTAATAAAGTGAATGCTATAGGAAAACCAAGCAACACCAGGAATAAAAATATTCCCATCATTAACAAAGCGACTTCTGGATTAGTTAAACCAAACATTAAATTTTAATTTCCTCTCCTTTTTCTGCTTTTTTCATTAAAATTTTCTCTGTCTCTTCAACATCTGCTAATCTTTCTGGCCATTTACCTGTTTTAATTGCGATAACACATCGAGCTACTTCGCTCAGCCCTTGAATAATTAATAAAAATCCAGCTGTTGGAATTAATGTTTTAATCATATAAATTTGAATTTGTGCTGGACTATTCCAACTTGTCTCTAAAGACCTCCATGCATTCCCGGCATAATCAATTCCTGCAAAAGCTAAGGCGAATATTCCTGGGAAAAAAAATAAAAAATATAAAACAAGATCTATTGACGCCTGAGTCTTAATTGAAAATAGTCTATAAATAACATCTCCTCTTACATGAGCTTCCGTAGCTAAAGCATAAGCACCACTCATTAAAAATAGAGCGCCATACATTTGTAAGCTAAAATCAAAATTCCATAATGTCGGATTATTAAAAATATACGCCATGGTACACTCGTACACCGTACCTAAACACAAAATAACAATACACCAAGCAAACCCTTTTCCTACCCAGGTACTTAAAGATTCACAAAATTTTATGTAATTTTTTATAAATTCCACAGTAGTTAATATAATTTTTTTTTTTAATTGAATATAAAAAAAAAGGGGGCTTTTAAGGCCCCCTTTAATTTTAATTATATATTAGATTTTAACTTTAGTTGGGTCACCAAAAGTTCTAGTATATGCCAGTCTGTAATTAGGCTGGTTCATAAATAGATACTTCATGACTTTTTTAGCGTACGCTTGTTGAGACAAGATAATCTCATTAAACAACGCATCTTTTCTAAAGTCTTTCATCACAACATCCCATGCTGCAAGTTGTGCATCAAGGATTGCGTCTGAAGTTTGATATACATTTACACCATGCTCGTTCATTAATTTTCCAAGGTCATTGGAATATCTAACTAACGCCATGTTGTAATTAGCAGTATTAGCCGCTTCAGCAGCATGCTTAAGTATAGCTTGGTGCTGTGGTGACAAACTGTTGTATTTCTTTTTGTTGAACTGCATCTCAAACATCTCTTGAGACTGGTGGAAGCTTCCTAAGTGATAATGCTTAGAAACGTCTTGCATACCAAAGTCTTTATCAGATGTTGGATTGTTAAATTCAGCAGCGTCAATCAAACCAGTTTTCATTGCTGGTTGAATTTCACCACCTGGTAATTGTCTAACAACCATTCCCATTTTTTGAAGAACGTTTGTAGCTAATCCCACAGTTCGGTATTTCATACCTTTAACATCTGCAACAGTTTTGACGTTCTTTTTGAACCAACCAAAAGGCTGTGCAGGCATTGGCATAGCAAAGAAACCTACTACGTCTAGACCGATTTTTGCTAAAGTCTTTTCGTATAGAGCTCTTCCGCCACCATCTTCAATCCATCCAATTAATTCTGAAGATGAAAATCCATATGATGGACCAGTACCAAATAAAGAAGCCGCAGCATTCTTACCGTACCAGTATGCCGAAACAGAGTGAGATGCATCAACTACACCTTTACTAACTCCGTCTGCAATTTCCGCTGTTTTTAAAACTGCTCCAACTGGTAAAACCTCAATAGAAAGGCTTCCACCACCCATAGCATTTACTCTATCTCCATATTGTTTCGCCATCTCTAAAAAGATACCGCCACCCCATGCAGCTTGCATTTTCAGCTTCACAGTTTTTGCGTGAGCCGCTGAATAAGCACCAACGTTAGGCATAGCTACAGTTGCTACTGCTGCTGCACCCGTGACCGCTGCTGCTTTAAAGAATTTACGTCTTGAACTAGACGTAATTGTTTTTTTTGACATGTTATTTTCTCCCATGTTAGTCGTTAAATTTAACTGGGGGCATATAAACAAATTAATCTTGCAGAGTCTTTAAAAAAAAATTTTGCGTATGCAATATAATTAAGGCTAAAAAACCCTATTTTTATAAATTTATTTCTAAATTAGTTAACTTTATCCAGAGGAGTTTTGCCAGAAAAGAAAGTTTCAAGATTATCAATAGCTCTATCACCCATGTCAATTCTGGTTCTCTTTGTGGAGCTGCCAAGATGTGGAAGTAAAAATAAATTATCTAATTGCAAATATTCTTCGTTAATTTTTGGCTCACCGTTGTAAACATCTAAACCAAGTGCAAATATTTTTCCGCTTTTCATGGCTTTGATCATCGCGGCATCATCAATGATGTCTCCTCTGGCTGCATTTGCAACAACTGCTTTATCTGGAAGAAAATTAATGGTTTCTTCATTTAATAAATTTGTTGTTTCTGCTGTGGCAGGACAATTAATAGATAAAAAATCACTTTGAGAAAAAAGAGATTTGATATTGTCATGATAAGTTGCTCCTAACTCTAAATCAGGACTAAGCTTACTTCTATTATGATAATGAATTTCCATTCCGAAACCTCTTGCTCTTTGTGCTACCGCTCTTCCAATTCTTCCCATTCCTAAAATACCTAATTTTTTATTAGACATTTGTTTTCCCATTAAAAAATTTGTCGACCAATTCCAACTTTGGGTTTCGGCATGCTTTCTTCCTTCATAAGCTCTTCTGGAGGCTCCTAATAAAAGTAAAATAGAAATATCAGCAGTGGCATCTGTTAGCACTTCTGGAGTATTTGTAACTACAATTCCCCTTTGCTTAGCTGCATCAACATCAACATTATTATAACCAACAGCATAATTCGCTATGATTTTTACAGAACTTGATAATTGATCAATAATTGCTTTATCAAATTTATTTCCTCCAATGCACAATATGCCATCACAATCTTTCGATTGATTGATTAATTCCTCAGCAGGACAAAATGTTATCCGCTTTATTTAATTTTGCATCAAATAATTTTTTTACTCTTTCTTCATTCTCGGGAAGTAAATTTCTTGTGACTAATATTTTTTTCATAAATTAAATAGAAGTTGGTTTGTTACCACCAGTAAACCAATCTAACAACTCTACTGTATGAACAATGGGTGTTTGGGTACCTGTAGCGATTTGGGTTATGCAGCCAATATTTCCTGCAGAAATAAAATCAGGCTCAATTTTATTAATATTTTCAACTTTTCTTTTTAATAATTCTTTGGCCATTGTTCCTTGCAATAAATTGTAAGTTCCTGCTGATCCACAACACAAATGACCATCTGGAACTTCTAAAATGTCATTGCCAGATTGTTTTAACAAATTTATTGGCTGTGCATGCACTTTTTGCCCATGTTGCATGGAACATGCAGAATGATAAGCAATTTTATATTTTTTTTCTTGTGGCACAAAATTGAGTTTAATATTTTTTCCAAGATACTCGGTTATATCTTTTGCTAGTTCGGAAATTTGTTTAGCTTTTCTGCGCAATTCTTTATCTGGATGATCTTTAAAAATAAAACCATAATCTTTTAAGGTTGTTCCACATCCAGATGTATTAACTAAAATTGCATCAATGGGTTGTTTAGAGCAAATTTCAGACCAGGCATTAATATTTTGTACAAAAGATTTATGCGCTAACTTTTCTTTTCCTAGATGATGATTAAGAGAGCCACAACAACTCAGTTCTTGAGCAACATGCACTTCGACACCATGTCTATTTAAAATATTGATAGTTGAATCATTAATTTGAGGTGAGATAACTTTTTGCACACAACCAGTTAATAAAATAACTCTAGCATAGACTTTTCCTTCAGGGCTATAGACTTTTTTTACTTTATGCTGAGGCTTGGGAAAAGCAGTGGGCATTAAAGAAACCATATCTTTTAATTTTGCGGGAAGCAGAAATGCTAGGGGCTTAATTAATTTAACTAATAATCCCATGGTTAAAAAAACATTCGCTCTTGGAAGAATATAAGAAAGAATATTTCTTAAATTTCTATCAAACCAGGGTCGCTTATAATGTCTCTCAATATGATTTCTACCGTGATCAATGATATGCATATAATTTACGCCAGATGGACAAGTCGTCATACACGCATAACAAGATAGGCATCGGTCGATATGCTTAACTACTTTTTCAGTAGGTGCTTTGTTATTTTCAATCATATCCTTAATTAAATAGATACGACCGCGTGGACCATCTAACTCATCTCCTAGCACTTGAAAGGTAGGACAAGTGGCATTGCACATTCCACAATGAACACATTTTCTCAATATTCCTTCTGTATTTTTAACTTCAGGATTTTGTAATTGTTTTTTTGTAAAATTAGTTTGCATTATATTCCTGCGTATATTTTTCCTGGATTTAAAATACTTTTGGGATCAAAACTATTTTTCACTTTAGCTGACAAAATTTTAATATTTTCATCATTACTTGAAATGAACAAACCAGTTCTTCGGTAGTTTAAATCTGCCTTTACCACTGTGATATGTCCGCCATGTTCAATACAAAATTTTTTCATTTTTTCTAAAATTAAAAATGAAGGATCTGCGTTATCAATTTCGATCCACACCAATCCTCCTGCCCAATCTAAAAAATACTTATTATTAATTCTTAATATCGGATCTTCCGCAAAAGTACTAACAAACTTAGATGTAACGGATGGCGGAAGTGAAATTTTAGCAATCAGGTTTGGGCTATTACTAAAACACTCTAAATTTGCAGTAATTTTCCAAAATAAATTGGACTGATAGACCTCTAAAACAGTTTGGTCATTATATTCAGAAAAAATTTTTTGTAAGTTTTGAATTCTTTCATTTACAGATTGCTTTGGACCTTCAATTCTTAAAGCTGTTACGGAAGCAGTATTTTTAACATCATTCAAACGTAAAAATTTAATATTATTAGATGGATAATAACAGGCACCAGAAACTTCCAATGATGTCTTTAAAACTTGTGAAAAAATTTTCGAAGCATTTTCAAAACTTAGACCATGGATGATTAATGTCTCGCTGTGTTCTGGTTCTGGTGTTACCTTTAAGATAACTTCAGTCAAAACAGAAAGGGTTCCATAAGAACCTGCTAACAACTTACTTAAATCATAACCAGTTACATTTTTAACTACTGTTCCTCCAGACTGAATGCTTTCTCCTTTGCCATTAATGGCAGTAAAACCCAGCAAATGATCTCTGAGGGCTCCTACTTTAAATCTTCTGGGCCCGGACAAATTACAAGAAACAGTTCCTGCTACTGAACCAAAATTTGATTTTCCAGAATATAAATAACCCAAATTAACTGGCTCAAATCCCAATGTTTGTTTATTTTTTTTTAAAGCCTCTAAAATTTCAAGAAGTGGAGTGCCAGCTTTTACTTTTATATAAAGCTCCTCAGGAGCATATTCCATAATCCCGCTATTTTTTCTTAAATCTAGAGTCTGGGAGCATTGAATGCTTCTACCGATTGGCTTTGTATTTAGAGTTGATATTTCAATTGGGCGACTTGCTTGATAACAGTCATAAACATACTGCGCAATCTCAACTTCGTTTGCAGGTTGATAAATCTCAGACATTAAAATCTTGGCAGGTTTGGAAATCTTGTTTTTCCTTTATGGATATGAACCCTTCCTTCTTCTGCGCATCGATGCAAAATAGGAAATACTTTACCTGGATTTAATAAATTTTTTTCATCAAAAGCTTTTTTAAGATTTAACTGTTGTTGGATGTCATCGTTATTAAACATCTCACACATTAAATCTCTTTTTTCAATTCCTATCCCATGTTCGCCAGACAGTACTCCTCCAACTTTTACACAATATTTTAAAATATCCGCACCAAAAGATTCTGCTTTTTTTAGTTCCTTGGGATTATTTGAATCAAACATTATCAGTGGATGTAAATTTCCATCTCCAGCATGAAAACAATTTGCTACTCCTAATCCATATTTTTTGGATAGACTTGCGATTTTATTTAATACATCTCCAAGTTTTTTTCTTGGAATAGATCCATCCATACAAATATAATCTGGCGATATAACTCCTAAGGCTGTGAAAGCAGCTTTTCTGCCCTTCCAAAATCTTAATCTCTCTTCTTCACTTTCACTAGCTCTGTTGTAAGAAGCTTTATTTTTATTAGCTATGTCTAATACTTTATTAATTAAAGTATTCACCTCAGTTTCTGTACCATCTAATTCTACAATCAATAATACTTCAACATCTCTTGGATAGCCTGCTTTGGCAAAATTATCTGTTGCAATAATTAATGGCTTATCCATAATTTCCATTCCAGCAGGAATAATGCCTGAACTAATGATATCAGCCACACAATTTCCAGCATCATCATTTGTATTAAAACCAATTAATACAGCTCGAACTGATTGAGGTTTTTTTAATATCCTAACAGTTATTTCGGTGATGACACCTAACAATCCTTCAGATCCAGTTATAATTCCTAATAGATCGTATCCTTCAGGATCTAAGTTTTTTCCACCTAGTCTAATAATAGTTCCATCAATTAAAACCATTTCTACACCAAGAACATTATTAGTTGTCACTCCATATTTTAATGAATGAACTCCTCCAGCATTAGTAGAAATATTCCCACCAATCGAACAAGCTAATTGACTTGATGGATCTGGCGCATAATAAAATCCTTCATGCTGAACTGCACCTGTAATAGCTAAATTAGTAACTCCCGGCTGTGTAACCACACATCTATTTTCAAAATCAGTTTCTAAAATTTTATTAAATTTTCCAAGTCCAACCAACACACAATCTTTAAGTGGAAGTGCTCCGCCGGATAATCCTGTTCCGGCTCCTCTTGGAACTACTTTAATATTATTTTCGTAACAATATTTTAAAACCTTACTGACCTCTTCTGTATTTTCCGGAAGTACTACTGCAATAGGTCTTTGACGATGAACACTTAAACCATCTGTTTCATAAACTGCCTTCTCCTCTTCTTCCGATAAAACATTTTTTGAAATTTTTCTTAATTGACTAATTATGCTACTAGCTTTTGCTAGCGTTTGTTGGTCAGGTTCTGGCATAAATAGTGACATAAGCTAAAACTATAATAAATTTGTGCTTTTTTATAGAGAATTAATAAAAAAATTAAAGAATCTTCTTAATTTTTTCTAATGCTTTTTCAATGTTTTCGTAAGAATTAGCAAAGCTAAAACGCACAAAATCTTTTGCTGATTTTCCAAAACTTGTTCCAGGTACAATTGCAACTCCTGCTTCATATAAACATTTTTCTGCAAATTTTTCTCCCGTCATGCCTGTTCCACTAACATTAGGAAAAACATAAAATGCTCCTCCAGGATTGTTGCATGTAATACCTGGGATGGAATTTAATCCATCGACAATTAATTTTCTTCTTCTTGTAAATTGCTTCATCATATCTTCTAAAAAGTCATGTGGACCTTCTAAAGCTGCAATCGCAGCAACTTGATTTGCCGCAGACACACAAGAATAACTATTAATGGCCATTCTAGTTACTAATTCGATAAATTGTTCTGGCCATACACTCCACCCTAATCTCCATCCAGTCATTGCATAAGTTTTGCTCCAACCATCTAAAACTATTAATCGATCATATAGTTCTGGATAATTAAAAAATGATGGCATTTTTTTATTATCATAAATTTGTCTACTATAAATTTCATCACTTAAAACAGCAACATGAGGAAATTTTTTCAGACCTTCTGCAAGTTCATCAATTTGTTCTTTTGGTATTAATCCTCCAGTAGGATTTTGAGGATTATTTAAAATTAAAAGTCTAGTTTTATCATTAATTAAAGACAACACTTCTTTACAGTTAAAAGAAAAATTATTTTTATCTGATAAATACATCGGAACTGCTTTTGCTCCAGAGTAATTAATCATGGATTCATAAATTGGAAAACCTGGTTCAGGATAAATTATTTCTGAACCAGGCTCACCGAATAACATAATGGCAAAATACATAGTTGGTTTTCCTCCTGGAGTAATTAAAACTCTTGAAGGATCAATAGTTGCTCCATACATTTTATGAACATGCTTACAAACACTTGTTCTTAATTCAATCATTCCATTCGCTGCCGTATACCCGTGATGACCTGCTTCTAAAGCTTGCTTTCCCGCTTCTACTATATGCTGAGGAGTTCTAAAGTCAGGCTGACCAATACCAAGATTAATAATTTCTTTTCCTTCAGCCTCTAACTTTTTTGCTTTGGCCAAAACTACAAATGCAGACTCGGTTCCCATACGTAAAAAATTTGCAGCAATTTTCATAATATTTATTTGTCGAAAGTTATTTTATCTTTTGTAAGCTCTTGGACAGATCTACAACCCATTAAAGTCATGCCACGTTCAATTTCATCTTTTAGTTTACTTAATAGTCTCTCAACGCCAGGCTGACCGCCAGCACTTAATGCATATAAATAAGCTTTGCCCATGGAGCAAGCTTTTGCGCCTAAAGCTAATGCTTTTAGCACATGAGTTCCTCGCTGAATTCCGCCATCTAAAATCACCTCTATTTTATCGCCAACCGCATCAACAATAGTTTCTAATTGATCAAAAGGAGATCTGGATCCATCTAATTGTCGGCCACCATGATTTGAAATCATTATAGCAGAAGCTCCAATATCTATTGCTCTTTTAGCATCCTCTACTGACATAATTCCTTTAAGAGCAAATGGGCCACCCCATCTTTTAATAGCATATTCTGCATGTTTCCAATTCATAGATGTATCAAACTGCTGATTGATATAATCCATAATTGACATTTCAATGCTCGTACCTTTGTTGGTCATGTGAGCAATGTTTGCTAATTTAAATTTTGGTCCAAATAAATATTTTAAACTCCACTCAGGATGCATTGCAAAACTAAACAAGCTTTCCAAAGTTAAAGAAGGAGGTGTTGTAAAACCTGTACGATGATCTCTTTCTCTGTTTCCTGCTACAATTGTATCAACCGTTAAACACATAGCTTTAAAACCTGACTGCTTACAGCGATCGATCAAATTATCAGTTAAGCCTTGATCCTTATGAATATACAGCTGAAACATTTTTGGTCCACTCGCAAATTCCGATACTTGCTCAATGCTTGAGGTAGCCATAGTAGATAAGCTAAAAAAAGTTCCAAATTTTTCAGCAGCCCTGGAAGTGGCTTTTTCTCCATCCGAGTGATACATTTGATGCATAGCTGTTGGAGATAAAAAAAGTGGAAAATTTATTTTTTGTCCTAGAACGGTTGTTGAAATATCAACATGACTCACATCTGTTAAAACAGAAGGAATTAAATCACACTTATCAAATGAACTTGTGTTTCTTTTTAAGGTAACCTCATCATCTGCTCCACCGTCAATATAATGAAAAATAGGTTTTGGTAGTTTTTGCTTGGCGAGTTTTCTAAAATCACCGACATTATAACAGTCGCTGAGTTTCATGTAGATTTAAAACTGTCTTGAAAAATTAAAAGTATAGCTATTTGCTCCAGGATTTTTATCTCCTAGGCTAGCATTTGATACGTGACTGTATCCTGCAGAAAGAATTGAACTTGCTCCTAAATTTAAACCAATATTTACTTGAGATTTAAATTCGATTGCATGACCCAAGTCTTTTCCATCACCTTCATTATAAAGGCCAGGAGTAAAACTTGGAGTAATTGTAAACATTCCTAATTTGTAATCTATTTTTGCACCAACGTATGCCATCCCAGCAGAGTCTGCAGTAAAGAATGCTCCAGCAATTGGTTGAATAGTTCCAATTTTTGTATCTATGTTCTTCTCAGTAAATCCGTAAGTTAACTCAAGCATTGCAGCACTTTTGCCTTTGTCGCTATAGTCAAAATTTCCTATAGCTGCATTAAAGTCTCCCGCAACAACATTCGTTGCTGTAATTGTCAAAGCTGCAATAATTGATGCTAGTTTTTTCATATTTTGATTATGCATTTATAATAAATATATGAAAAAAAACATAGAAAATTAGTCTTCTTTCGAGAATGGTAAATTCTCCCCATTTTTATAGGATTTATAAAGCTCAAAAACCCATCGAACACTCGAAAAAGCCATCTCTTTCCACGGTAAATTGTCATAATCAAATAATTGAACATCTAAACTTTCAATACCAGGAGCAAAGTAATCTTCTTTTAGATGTGCAAGATAAATAATTTGAATTTGATTAATTTTTTTTAGAGAAAAAATTGCAAATAAATGATCGATTTGAATTTTTGCTGTTGCTTCTTCATAAGCTTCTCTTGATGCACCCGTTTGAACAGTTTCGTTTCCTTCAAGATATCCTGCGGGAATAGTCCATAAACCCTTGCTCGGTTCAATGGCTCTTTTGCAAAGTAAAAATTTATTTTTATGTACTATTAAAGATCCAGTTACTATTTTTGGATTATTATAATTAATTTCACCACAATGGGTACAAACAAGTCTTTGATGCTCGTCGCCTTCTACTGCTTGTAATTCGAAATTATGACAACTTGGATTTTTCAAAAACTGTCCTTTTAAATAAAATAATTATTCCAACAATTAAAACAATAATAGGGATAAACCATAATAATAGGGTAGATTGTTTTACAGGAGTATCTAATAAAATCCAGTCACCATATCTTGAAGTAAGATAGTTATAAATTTGCTGATCTGTTTCTTTATTATCTAATTTTTCTTTAATAATTTTTTTTAGATCTTTTGCGAAATCTGAGTTCGAATCGTGCAAGGACTGACCTTGACAAACTAAACATCTAATTTTTTTATAAATATCAATTGCCTGCTTATCATCTGCTAAAGAAACAGATGATAAAAAAATATTAATAAAAAAAAATGTTAAAAAAATTTTTTTCATTTTATGTTTTGAATAATTTGTTCGTAATTTGTATTAGAAATTGGACCAATAAATTTCAAAATAATTTTACCTTCCCGATCAATTAAATAAGTTTCTGGTACGCCATAGGCACCGATTTCAATTGCTTTTGATCCATCCATATCCGAACCAGAAAAAAAATAAGGATTTCCTAGTTCTTCTAAAAACTTTTGAGCATTACTTTTATTATCTTTATAATTAATGCCATATATCGCTAAATTATTTTCTTTTTTTAGACGCATTAATAATGGATGCTCCTGTCTACAAGGAACGCACCAGGATGCCCAAATATTAATCAAATAAAAATTTTTCTTATTTTGCAGGGGTAATTCTACATAACTATCATCTTGTAAAGATTGTAGTTTAATTGCTGGCAGCATTTTATTAATCATGACCAGATCATCATTCTTTAATTTAGTTTGTAGGGAAAAATAAAAAGCACCAAAAAAAATTAGTAAAATGATTGCTAATAATGATAATTTAGATTTTGTTGTCATATCGCCTTGTATAAAAACTAATACATCCACCCAAAGTTATTAAGATGAAAGATAACCAAATTCCGCGAATAAAATAATTATAATAAAATCTTATTCCTATTCCCTCTGATTGCACGCTAGAATAATCCATTGCCATATAATAATCAGACATACCGTTATTTTTAATACTAGTTTCAGAGGTAAATTGTGAAGGTTGTATATATTTTCTGATACTTGGATGAAGCTCAATAAGCATATTTTCATTTTTGATATTAAAAGTTCCAAATAATTCTTGATAATTACTTTCATTTTTTGTTTTGGAATCTTTAAATTGAATGGAAAATTGATCAAACGCTATATTTTCTCCGAGTTTAATATTAGTTGTTAACTCTTTTGAAAAAAAATAATTTAATGTGATAGATAAAATTAAAATAGCAAATCCAAGGTGAGAAAAAAATCTACTTAAATTTGTAACAATCAGTTTAAAATTTTTTTTATAAAAAATATCAACAAAAGTTGAAATAATTAAATAGCAAGAGGTTAAAATACCTAGCAAAAATAGTGGATTAAATTGTTGTAACAATACAGCTAGAGTAGTCACAATAAATACTGAAAGTAATAAAAAACTAATAAATATATTTTTGTAATAAAAAAAAGCAGATTGCTTCCACTTCATGAAAGGTCCAGTTGCCATCAGTAGTAAAAAAATAAAAACAAATGGAGCTAAGATAGAATTATAATATTGAGGACCTACGGAAATACTTTTTCCTACTATAGCAGCTAATAAAATAGGATAAGTGGTTCCAATAATAACAACTGTTAAAAAAAATATTAAAAAATAATTATTAATTACAATTACATTCTCTCTACTTAAAAAAGTAAAATGATTCTCATTAGTTTGTTTTGGTATTTTTATAATAAATAAAGATAATGAAACAAATGCAAGTAAGGAAATAATAATTAAAATATAAAGTCCTCTTTCAGGATCATTTGCAAAAGCATGAACTGAATTTAACACTCCTGATCGAACCAAGAATGTTCCAAATAAACTTAAAATAAAAGTTAAAAGCGCTAATATCGCAGTCCAGCTAAATAATTTGCCAGTTTTTTCCATCACCAAAACAGAATGGATTAATGCCGTCGCCGCAATCCATGGCATTAAGGATGCATTTTCAACCGGATCCCAGAACCAATAGCCTCCCCAGCCTAGTTCATAATAAGCCCAAAAAGATCCTAGTCCAATTCCTACGGTTAAAAAAGTCCATGGTAAAAAAATCCAATTTTTTGCAAGTTTAGACCAATCAATATTGAACTGATTATTTATAAGTGCTGCTAGAGTTAAACTAAATATTAAAGAAAACCCCACATAACCTAAATATAAAAAGGGTGGGTGAATAACAAGCAGTGGATCTTGTAAAATCGGATTAAGCCCCAATCCCTCATTGGGAATAGGTAAAATTTTCTCAAAAGGGTTAGATGTAAAGAGTAGAAAAAATAAGAAAATAATTAGAAGTATATTTTGAATAAAAACTACTGTTGCCTTGAGGTGATTGTCTATTTTTCTTTTACTTATAATAAAACAATAACCATAAGCAGATATGACTAAAATAAATAATAAAATGCTCCCCTCATGATTGCCCCACGTTGCAGCAATTTTATAGAACAAGGGTTTAGCGGTATGCGAATTTTCATACACTGAGATAATAGAAAAATCAGAATTGGCGAAAGAAATAATTAGTAAAATGAAAGAGATAATAATGAAGTAAAAACTAAACTTATAAAAAATGAATTGATGAGCTACATGGTTTTTTTGATTATAATTTTTTATGTAGGTTATGATTTCAAGCAAACTGAGCAAAGTAGCAGTTAGCAAACTATAATAACCAAAACTGCTAATCATATTTTTTATTCCATTTTCCGCTTTTCTTTAATGCATCTGCTACTTCAGGTGGCATATAATTTTCATCGTGCTTAGCTAAAATTTTATTTCCTATTAAAAATTTTTTATCTTTAAGCTTACCCTCTACAATAGCTCCTTTTTCTTCTTGAAATAAATTTGGCAACAATCCTTTATACTCAACATAAATATCGTTATTTAAATCAGTAATAACAAAACTATAGATTTGTTTTTGTTTGTTTTCTGCAAAAGAACTTTTTTTTACAAGGCCTCCCACTCGAATAATACCATTGGGTTTTTCGCTAATATTTTTAAGATCAGTAGGTGAAAAAAAATAAACGGTATTTGCATTTAGTGAAACATAGACAAATCGAGCAATAATAATGAAGGTAATAATTGAGATTAAAAAATAAATTGTTCTTTTTTTAGCAGCAGGGCTCATGGGAATAAAATATGAAGATATTGGGGATATGAGAACGTGACCTAATGTCTATAAATCGAAATCAAATAGTTTTTGTACCTATTTACTCGATTTTTTAAGATTATATTCTTTTAACTTAAGTACTTCTGATTTGTATCGCACTAAAAAGATAAATAATGAAAAAAAAGCAAATCCCACAAACATGATAATTAAAGGTGTGAGCATAGAAGCATGAATAGCTGGAGCCTCTGTTAATTTAATACTGGCTGGTTGATGCAATGTATTCCACCACTCTACTGAAAATTTAATAATAGGAATATTAGCTAAGCCAAGAATTGCAACAATCGATGATATTTTTTCTGCAGTAAAAAAGTTTTTTATTACATTCCAAGATAAAATATAAAAAATATAAAGAAAAACCAGTACTAGCATAGAGGTTAATCTTGCATCCCAAGTCCAAAAGGTTCCCCAAGTTGGCTGTCCCCACAGTGATCCGGTAAAAACGGAAATTAGAGAAAAGGTAAATCCAATTGGAGCTAAACTTTTAGCATACAGAGTGAATACTCTAATTTTAAAGATTAATGTAATGATAGAAAATAATCCCATTGCTGAAAATATCATTAGAGCAAGCCAGGATGCTGGAACATGCACATACATAATTCTGACTGTTTCTCCTTGCAAATAATCTTTAGGAGAAACCCAAAGAGACAATATTAATCCAAATATAATGATAGATAGAAAAATAATTTTTAACCAATAAAAAAAATTATCGCCTAGCTGAAATATTTTTTTTAATTGTAATAGACTAAACATTTAAGAAAAGAGTATAGAAAAAAAATAACTAAGTAATGTGACAAAGTTTGTCCAGTTTAGAGAAGGGAGATTTGGGACAAAGATTCTAAACTGGACAATTGATAATTAATTACAATATCAATATGACCGTGAATGGAGCTAAAGATGTTCTATTTAAGGCGAGCTAAATAGTTTAATTCGTAGATCGCAGGTAAAGTCCGTCTTTGTTTTTACCCCTAAATATCTCATTAATTAAAGGGTGTGAGATAGGATTGCTTCTATCATCCAGTACTAAATTTTGCTCTGATACATATGCTTCGTAAGTAATTTCATCATTTTCTGCTAGCAAATGATAAAAAGGCTGATCTTTTCTAGGTCGAGCTTCTTTAGGAATAGATTGGTACCACTCTTCTGAATTATTGAACTGAAAATCCACATCGTAGATGACACCTCTAAATTCAAACAAACGATGGCGGACAACTTCTCCGATTGAAAATTTTGCTTTTTTAAGTTGTTTTGGTTGCATTAATTATTTGTAAAATAGTGATGATATTAGAAAAATTCAAGGTCTAAATCAATTTCTCAAAAACATTTTTAATGTAACCAATCCAGACTTATTGGTTAAATAATAAGGAATATAGTCTTTATTCGTTTTTCCAAAATAAATATCCACATACATTTTATTTAATTTTTTTTCATCTTTTTTTTCATGTCCCGAAATTGTTTTATAACTCAGTCGACAGCTGGAAAGCGAACCTTGATAGGATAATTTAGAAGATTGTATTTTTTTACTTTTAGTTTCCAATAAAGATAATGATAATAAATAAACTTCACTACCATCAAAAACTTTAATTTGTTTATTACAAGATAAATTATTTTTTTGATTAAATAGCAAATAATCAACACTTGATAATGGATCAACAACATTGACTAGGTCTTCTTTTTTGATTGGTATAATATTTTTTGCAACACTCCTTGGTGGTACCGCAATATTTTTAACTACTTGTTGATTTTGAAATGATATCAAAGTTGTTCTTTCCTTACTTTTTTTTTGATAATGAAATTTGTAATCTACTTTATCATTGCTTGTAATAGTTTCTCCATTAGCTTCCACTTGTACAAAAATATCTAATAATCCTTTACTGTGACCTTCCACTGAAAACTTATTGTTATTTTTTTTAACAAAATTCATTTCCATAAATTTGATATTAAGACCATATACATCGTACGAAAAAGATTTGGCATGTAAGCTTTGCGTTAAAGAAGAAAACAGGATAAAAAAATAGAATAAAAACTTCATGAATAAATCTTTAATCAAATTTATTACAGACTTTGGTCCATTGCTAATTTTTTTTGTTTTTTACAAAAAATATGGAATGGAAGAAGCCATTTTACCCTTGATTATAGCAACCGCTATCTCAATTTTGGTTATTTATCTTACAGAAAAAAGAATTCCTGCAATGCCGCTGATAGGAGCAATATTAGTCGCTGGTTTTGGAGGCCTTACTTTGTACTTCAATGACAAAACATTCTTTTATATGAAGCCAACCATTGTGAATGTTATTTTTGCTTTTATTCTTCTTTATGGAAAGCTAATTTTAAAAACTTCTTTATTAAAAAAAGTGCTAGGAGATAATCTTAAATTAGCTGATGAAGGATGGGAAATTTTAACTGACCGTTGGATTTATTTCTTTATTTTTTTAGCCCTACTGAATGAATTGGTGTGGAGAACGCAAACAGAGGATTTGTGGGTTCAATTTAAAGTATTTGGTATTTTACCCATTACGATCATTTTTACTATTTTTCAAATATCTGTTATCAATAAGTATAAAATTGATAATTAATGTTTAAGTATCAAGTTATTCATAATCAAAAATTCGAAGAAGAAAAATTTTTCAATAAAAAAGAATTGGGTGAGATTTTAAACCTATATGGGTTTATGGTGTCCATGGGTGAATGGAAAGATTATGCAATTTTTATTAATAAAAATGCTGTTGGATTTGATATTTATAGAAAAGCTACAGAAAAACCTCTCTATCAAATAATTAAAAATTTACATTCCATAAAAAAAAATGAAAAATTTTTGATCAAAGATCAATCAGGTGTCATTCTTAAAAAATCACCAGAACTTAAAAATATATTAGAGGTCATCAATAAAAGAAAATTAAAATTAGTAAAATAAAATGAAGGGTAACAAGAAACACTTACCCTCTAAAATTTGCAAAACTTGTGGCCTACCCTTTGTCTGGCGAAAAAAATGGCAAAGGTGCTGGGAAGAGGTAAAATATTGTTCTAAAAAATGTTCAGGGAATAAATAAAAAAGGCTCTCAACACCTAATTGAAAGCCTTAATTATTATATAAATTTTAAAATGTAATTATCTTCTTTGTCCAAATAATCTCAATAACATGATGAACAAATTAATGAAGTCTAGGTACAGTGTTAATGCGCCCATGATAGCTTTTTTGCTCATTACTTCATTGCCATCGCTCTCTAAATACATATTTTTAATTTTTTGAGTATCATAAGCAGTCAAGCCTACAAAAATAAGAACACCCAAAATGGAAATTACAAAATGCATAGCATTGGATTTCAAGAAAATATTAACAATAGATGCAATGATGATACCTATTAGTCCCATCATTAAAAAAGATCCAAAAGCTGTTAGATCTTTTTTTGTTGTGTAACCATACAAACTCATTGCTCCAAAAGTACCTGCGGTTATAAAGAAAACTCTGGCAATACTTGTTCCAGTATAAACAACAAATATAGAAGACAAAGAGGCTCCCATTAATCCAGCAAAAATCCAAAATACAGTTTGAGCTCTTGCAGTACTCATACTGTTAATCCCAAAGCTCATGTACATGACAATACCCAAGGGAGCTAAAGCTACCACCCACATCAAAGATGAGTTGTACATTGCATTACCCAATCCAGTTAAACCTGTAATGTTTCCTGAAGGGTCTGTAATCACAGCAAATTTGAAAATTATTAAAGCAACAATTCCAGTCAAAAGAACACCGGAACCCATAAAATTATATACGGACAGCATATAAGTTCTTAAGCCCTCATTGACTGCTTCTGCAGACCTTGTTGTGGAAGACCTAATTGCGTTAATTCGATCGTTTAAATTCATATTTCTCCTATAAGTTAATTGTATTTAACAATTACTCATTAATATGAACATTAATCTAGACAATTTCAAGGCCTTATTAGTAGCGTTTTTTTTATTGATTTATAAAAAACTTAACATCTGTGTAAATAAGATCGACCGCGACAATTAATATTGCAAACAATCCCAGCCAGCCAATCCATTTGTATGTTTTAACCCATTTTGCAATATAATTTGCCATCGTAGCCATCATTATGATGGATAAAACTAGACCAAATATAAGCAGAACATAATGATCTTTGGCAGCTCCTGCTACACCCAAAACATTATCTAGGCTTAAACTAATGTCTGCAACAGCAATGGTAACAATCGCATTGAATAAAGAAGTATTTTTAACTTTTATTTCCTTGTTGTCACTTCCCTGTTCTTTAATTACATCCATATAAAGTCTGTAAGTCACCCAAAGCAAGATAAGTCCACCAACAAGTTTTAAACCTTGAATATTTAATAAGTAGGCAACGATTAAAGTAAAAAATATTCTGGCAATAACAGCTGCGCTAACTCCCCAAAATAAAATTTTATTTTTAATTTCTTTGGGAAATTTAGAAGCCAACATTCCAATAATAATTGCATTGTCAGCAGCAAGGACAAGATCAATTAATATAATCTGTAAAAGAATGATTGCTTGTTCCATAGTCAACTTAAAATATTTAAGTACTTACCTTTTTAAATTAGATTAAAAAATAAATTTTAAGCTAAAGATTTTTGAGGCTTGAAGTCCTCTTTTTTAATTCCGGCAACAGAAACTGGTTTTTTCATTGCATCTCTTCTAAAAGGTTCACCTAATTCTTGATTCAGAATTACTTCGATGAATGTAGTAATGCCTTTTTTCTGATCTTCGCAAGACTGTTTAATTGCTTCTGTAGTTTCTTCCATAGTTCTAACAGTTACACCTTTTAGTCCGCAAGCATCTGCGACTTTGGCATAACTTAATTCAGGATCTAATTCAGTACCAACAAAATTATCATCAAACCATAAAATGGAGTTTCTTTTTTCAGCACCCCATTGATAATTTCGAAAAATAACCATGGTAATTCTCGGCCACTCTTTTCTAGCGCACGAACTCATTTCATTCATGCTAATTCCAAATGCTCCATCACCAGCAAATCCAATTACTGGAACATCAGGACATCCAATTTTTGCACCTAGAATAGATGGAAAACCATAGCCACATGGACCAAATAATCCTGGGGCTAAATATTTTCTTCCTTTTTCAAAAGTAGGATATGCATTTCCTATCGCGCAGTTGTTACCAATATCGCTTGAAATTATAACATTTTCAGGCATTCCAGCTTGAATCGCTCTCCAAGCTTGTCTTGGTGACATTCTATCTTTATCTCTTTCTCTTGCTTCTTTATTCCAGACTGTTCCTTCATCATCATCTTCATGATCTAGGCTTGATAATTTTTGCAACCATGCAGATTTAGTTTGGTGAATTAAATTTTTTCTACTTTCTCGATCTGTATCACCTGCATTCGGTGATAGTTTAGATAACAATTGTTGTGTTACTAATTTTGCATCTCCACATATTCCTACGGTAACTTTTTTTGTTAAACCAATTCTATCAGGGTTCATATCTACTTGAATGATGCTTGCATTCTTTGGCCAATAGTCAATTCCATATCCTGGCAAAGTTGAAAATGGATTTAATCTTGTTCCTAATGCCAACACAACATCTGCTTTGGAAATTAATTCCATTGCTGCCTTTGAACCATTATATCCCAAGGGGCCAACGGCTAATGGATGACTACCAGGAAAACTATCATTATGTTGATAGCCATTACAAACAGGCGCATCTAATTTTTCCGCTAGTTTTTTACAATCTTCTATTGCTCCTCCAATAACCACTCCTGCTCCAGATAAAATAACTGGAAATTTTGCATCAGATAATAATTTAGCAGCTTTATTAATTGCTTCAGCTCCACCAGCTTGTCTTTCAAGTCTAACAATCGGTGGTAATTCAATATCGATGACTTGAGTCCAATAATCACGTGGTACATTGATCTGAGCAGGAGCAGATCCTCTAATTGCTTTTTCAATTACACGATTTAACACTTCTGCCATTCTTGAAGGATCTCTTACTTCTTCTTGATAGCAAACCATGTCTTTAAATAAATTCATTTGTTCAACTTCTTGGAATCCACCTTGGCCCATAGTTTTGTTTGCAGCTTGGGGTGTAACCAAAAGTAATGGAGTATGATTCCAATATGCAGTTTTAATTGGCGTAACCAAACCTGTAATGCCAGGACCGTTTTGTGCAATCACCATAGACATTTTTCCTGTCGCTCTGGTGTAACCATCCGCTATTAAACCGCCGTTTGTTTCGTGTGCAACGTCCCAAAAAGTAATTCCAGCTTTTGGAAATAAATCAGATATAGGCATAAATGCAGAACCAATAATTCCAAAAGCATGTTCAATTCCATGCATTTGTAATACTTTTACGAAAGCTTCTTCGGTTGTCATTTTTGCCATATGCTCAATATCCTTTGTTTAAGTTTGAAAATTTAATAATTATTAATGAAGCTGTTTTAAGTATTCTGGATAAATATCTCAATATAATAATTCTGATAAATATCAGTAACTTATTCTAAATTTTACTCAAAAGTTCTTTAAGTTTAGACTTGCTTTCAAGCCCCAACCCCACAAAACTTGGAAAGGTTACAAAACTATTTTCAACAATAGATTGGTCTGGAAAACCACCAAAGGGCTGAAATAAATTTGGATAAATTTCATTTCCTCCAAGACCAAGTCCGGCAGCAATATTACAAGATAACTGATGGCCCCCATGAGGAATAATCCTACTTGGACTCCAATCGTATTGCTTCATCATCTTCAACGTTTGTAAAAACTCAACTAGACCATAACTTAAAGAACAATCAAATTGTAACCAGTCTTTTTCTTTTCTCATTCCTCCATGGCGAATTAAATTTCTCGCATCTTGCATTGAAAAAAGATTTTCTCCTGTTGCTACTGCGTGAGAATAATTGTTACATAGTTCCGCATTTAACTCGTAATCTAAAGGGTCGCCAGCTTCTTCATACCATTTTAATTGATAGGGCTCTAAAGCTTTGGCGTATTCTAGTGCGGTTGTTAAATCAAACCTACCATTAGCATCAACACATAAATTTTTTCCACTTCCTACAATTGTTAAAACACTTTCAATTCGCTTTATATCTTCAGCTAAAGGAGCCCCACCAATTTTCATTTTTACCGTTGTAAAACCTTGATCGATATAACTTTTCATTTCATCTTGAAGCATCACAATATCTTTTCCCGGATAATAATAACCTCCTGCTGCATAAACAAAAATTTTATTAGTAAATTTTTTATCTCCATATTTATTTGCTAATAATTCATACAAAGGCTTTTCTTCTAGTTTTGCAACCAAATCCCAAATTGCCATATCTAAAGTTCCAACAGCAGTTGATCTTTCTCCATGTCCTCCTGGTTTTTCATTGTGCATCATTAAGTTCCAAATTTTTTCCGGACTAAAATTAGTTCCCTCATCATTTAAAATTAATTCGGACTTTGCCTCTAATACTCTTGGAATAAATCTTTTTTTTAATAATTCACTAACAGCATATCTGCCATTAGAATGAAAACCATAACCTACGACTGGTTCACCATTAATTTTTTGATCTGTTTTGATTGCCACAACACTACAATCCATTTTTGAAAAATCGATATAGGCGTTTTTAATAGCTGAACTAATGGGGTAAACTTTCTCTACGATCTCAACAATTTTCATTAATTTCTAAACCACAGACCTTCGGGAAGGGGGACTAGTAAAAGATTTTTAAATCCAAAATAAAGCAAAACAACAAATAAACTTCCTGTAACCATATAAAAAAAGACCTTTTTAATAGGAATTTTTCCTTCACAATTAATAATTACTAGAAGATTGAAAGCAATTAAACTTGTTAAGATAAAACCTGCTCTTTCAAGAAAATATATCCACGCAAAAAAGGTAATAGAGAGCAAAGTAATTTTAATTTTATTTAAATGTTCATTGGTAACTTCAATTTCTAATTTAAATGAACGAAGGATAAGCAATATTGATAAAATTAATAATATGGATGTGATAGCATAGGGAAAAACAGATCCAAAAACGCTTAACTGGCTAGCTTCATAAAAAAGTACGATGCACAAAACAACAAACCCAATTCCTGAAATAAAAGAAATTTTATCTTTGATCATGAAATCTTTTTCCTTTTAAAAAAATATTGTTTTATTGTGGGAAAGAATAATCCCATCAATATCATTAAAACCAAAGCTATAGAAATCGGTCTTGCAAAATAATTAGCGAGTATATTTTCTTGAGCATTACCAATGATGTATGCCTGAACAAATCCTTGTTCAGCAATTTGACCAAGAACTAAACCAAGGACAATGGGGGATGCTTTAAAACCTGCTCTATTTAAAATCCATCCAACCAATCCGAAAAAAAACATAAAATAAACATTGAGAATACTATTTTGTATTGAGTAACTTCCAATAATGGTTAAGAAAATAATAATAGGAATTAAAATTTCTTTCGGTACTTTAATAATTGATTTATAAGCATATCGTCCCATAAGTAATCCAAGCGGTAGCATCATTAGCGTAGCTAGTAAAAGTCCAAAAATAAAAGTGTAAACAATTGAAGATTGCTGTGTAAATAAAGTATCTCCTGTTTTTATTCCCTGAACTAACAAAGCTCCTAATATAACCGCATCTGGTGGAGTTCCAGGAATACCTAAACACAAAGTAGGAATAAAACCACCTCCAACTGTTGCATTGTTTGCAGTTTCAGATGCAATGAGTCCTTCTGGATTTCCTTTACCAAAGGTGTCTTTATTCTTCGATGATCTTTTTGCTTCACCGTAAGAAACAATACTAGCAATACTTCCGCCTGCTCCAGGTAAAATTCCTATAAAGGTTCCAATCAAAGCTCCTCGTATCGCCTCAAATTTTTTTTGAAAAACAACTAGAAAAGATTCTTTTAGACGTAAACTTTTTGGAGATTCATTTTCATTCAAATGTTTTCCCTTCATAGAAGTTAAATCTAAAATTACAGGAACGCAAAAAAGGCCAATCATGGCGCTTACAATTTCTATACCACTATTTAAAAAACTAATATTCCAAGTCATTCTCATGTCTCCTCCAACAACTGCAACCCCAATCATTGACATAAGAAGACCAATGCATGCACCAATTAAAGATTTAATGTTATCTCCCTCGGATAAAGTTGAAATAAGAGTAAGACCTAAAATTGCCAACCAAAAATACTCGGTTGGTCCAAACATCAGCGAAATACTTGCTAATGGTGGTGCAAATAACGCCAAGCAAATAACTCCTATAATACCTCCTACAAAAGAAGATATGCAGCTAATAGACATGGCCAAATCTCCGTCACCTCTTTTAGCCATTGGGTAACCATCGAGAGTAGTAGCAACTGCGGAAGGAGTTCCTGGTGTATTAATCAAGATTGCAGACCAGGATCCACCAAAAATTGCACCTGTATAAATTGCACCTAAAACTATTAAACCAGAAGATGGAGTTAAAGAAAAAGTAAAAGGAACTAGTATGGCAACAGCCATGGTTGCAGAAAGTCCTGGCAAGGCACCGATAATGATGCCTGCCAGAACTCCAGAAAAGGCTAAGCCCAAATTCAGAAGGCTTAATGATGACAAAAAATCTGCAAAAATATTTGCCATCTAACTGTTGGTTTATTTAATTAAACCAAGTTCCTTTGCAATTTTTTCATTTGCTTTCTTTTGTTCAGCCATAAAGCTATCAATTTTATCATGACCAATATTAACAACTACGAAAGCACCATCTTCCATTTTCTTTTTGAAAGAAGGATCAGCATTAATTTTCATAATTCTGTCAGACCAAGTTTTCACTGTAGCTGCAGAAGCTGATTTTGGAAGTGCATATCCACGATAAGCTCCAGATACAATGTCGTATCCTAACTCTTTGAAAGTTGGAACATTTGGAAATGCAGGTAAACGTGTCTCAGAAGCTACTGCTAACATTCTTACTTTAGAACCTTGTTTTGCAGCAACAGTTGAATAACCTGCGCTAGCAACAACTTGATTTCCTAGTAAAGCTTGAACAGATGCTCCCGTTCCTTTGAATGGAACATAAGTAGTTTTGATATTAGCTTTTTGATTTAAAGCAATCGTTAAAAGATGGTTTGCAGAGTATGTACCCGATCCACTAAAAGTTAATTTACCTGGATTTTTTTTTGCAAAATCTAGTAAATCTTTTAAGCTTTTATATGGGCTTGAAGCTTCAACTAAAATTGCATCAGGTGTATAGTGAAAAAAAGCAAATACTTTTAAATCATCTGTTTTGTAACCAGCTTTTTCTTTTTTCGCGATCGGTTGCATAATGATATGAGGTAAGTTTACACCCATGATTACGCTTCCATCAGCTTTTTCAGAATTTAAAGACTGCCAGCCAACAGATCCTCCGCCGCCTGGTTTATACTGAACTACAACATCATCTTTAAACATACTTTTGTAAAAAGGTTGTTGCATTCTAGCAGTAACATCCGACTCTCCTCCTGGGCCGAATGGAATAATATTTGTAACTTGCGCAGAAGCAAAAGTTACGCTCATTAATAAAACAATTGAACTTACAAATATTTTATTAAGGAATGATTTAATTATAGACATTTAATATCCCTCTGTTTTGTTAAATAAGTTGATATTTGTATTGCAGTACTCTGCTAAGTCAACAGGATTTCTGTAGATGATGACAAAGTTGCTGCGATCAGAGCATCTAACAATGCAATAACTTTATTTTTGTCTTCAGGGGAAAAATTCTTCAAAATCTTATTTCTTCTCATCTTATTAAAGAGCTCAATTTTACGAAAAATTTTCTTTCCTTTGTCTGTTAAAATCAAACTATTACTTCTTTTATCAGTAGCCTTTTGAACTTTTTTTAAAAAACCTTTTTTTTCAAGCATTTTTGAAATCCTGCTTACAAGACCAGGATCTATCCAGTGAACTAAAGTTATCTCACTTAAGGTTGCTTGACCGCCTAATTGGCCAATAATATTGATGGTTGTGATTTCTGAGTAGCCAATGTTCTCAATAGAAAAATACTTAGATGTTTGAGCTTTATAAAGCGTGAATAGCTTATTGATTTTATACACAAATGAAGATTTTACTTTATTAGAATAAAGATCTTCTAAGCTCATCTTTTTATTTGACATGTCAATTATAGTAAATTAAATATGCCTCCCATGTCAAACACTACTGATTTTATAGTTCACGATAAACAAGACAATGTTGGTGTTGTTGTTGTTGAAAAAACACCTGAAAATCACGAATGTACTGGATGGGTTATGGAAGATGATAGCACTATCAAAATAAAAGCTAATACATCTATTCCTTTGGGTCACAAAATTGCATTACAAGATTTTAAAACTGGCGATACAATTATTAAGTACGGATATGATATCGGCAAAGTAGTACAAGATATTAAAAAAGGTGACCATGTTCATGTTCACAATGTAAAAACAAAAAAATGGTAAAAAAATAATTATGGCACTTCCAGAAACATTTCACGGGTATAGAAGAGAAAACAATAGAGTAGGAATTAGAAATCACGTTATCATCCTTCCAGTGGATGACATTTCGAATGCATGCGCTGAAGCAGTAGCAAACAATATTAAAGGCACTGTTGCAATTCCACACTCTTATGGAAGACTTCAGTTTGGAGCAGATTTAGAACTTTTTTTTAGAACGATCATTGGCACAGGAAAAAATCCAAACGTTGCAGCGGTAGTTGTGATTGGAATTGAGCCTAAGTGGACTCAAAGAGTAGTTGATGAAATTGCAAAAACAGGAAAGCCAGTTGAAGGTTTTTATATTGAGCGTCATGGTGATATCGAAACTACAATGAAAGCTTCAAGAAAAGCTAAAGAATTTTTACAATGGGCTAGCGAAAAAACTAGAGAAGAATGCCCTATTAGTGATTTATGGATTTCAACAAAATGCGGTGAGTCAGATACTACATCTGGATTAGCTTCATGCCCAACTGTTGGAAATATGTTCGACAAATTAGACAGTAAAAATGTTCATATGTGTTTTGGAGAAACATCTGAAATCACAGGAGCTGAAACTGTTTGTGAAGCTAGAGCAAAATCACCTGAAGTTGGAAAAAAATTCATGAAGACATGGAATGAATACAACGACTTTATTTTAGCAAATAAAACGAATGACCTTTCTGAAAGTCAACCTACTGCAGGAAATATTGCAGGTGGCCTAACTACAATTGAAGAGAAGGCATTTGGAAACATGCAAAAAATTGGAAAAACAATTAAATACATTGATGTACTAGAGCCTGCAGAAGAACCGTCTAAAGGTGGAGGGTTATACTTCATGGATACATCGTCTGCTGCTGCAGAATGTGTAACGTTACAAGCTGCTGCTGGTTTCGTCGTTCACTTATTCCCTACTGGACAAGGAAATATTATTGGAAATCCAATTGAGCCTGTCATAAAATTAACTGCTAATCCATTAACAGCTAGAACAATGAGTGAGCACATTGATTTAGATGTATCTGCAATTTTACGAAGAGAAATGAACATGAATGAAGCTGGTGACGCTCTTATTAAAGAAACAATGAGAGTTGCTAATGGCCGAATTACTTGTGCAGAAGCTTTGGGACATAAAGAATTTGTTATTACAAAACTTTATCGTAGCGCATAATACGCTCTATATAATTAACTCCATCTAAACTACTTCATGAAAAAACTGTTAATTACAGAAATCATGGATGAACAAGAAGTACAAAAACTTCAATCAATGTTCACAACTATTTACGATCCTAATTTATTTAATAATGAAAAAAAAATTATTGAATTAATACCTGAGATGGATGCTTTAATCGTAAGGAATAATACTTTGGTTAATGAAACTATTTTAGCAGCCTCTAAACAATTAAAAGTAATTGGCCGCCTCGGTGTAGGTCTAAATAATATTAATGTGGAACTATGTAAGAAAAAAAATATTACAATTATTCCTGCAACAGGAGCGAATACGGTATCCGTAGCAGAATATGTAATATCTTGCATGTTGGTCTTATCGCGAAAAGTATTTAACGCCACAGAATCGGTTATTGCTGGCGATTGGCCAAGAAACAAATTCATGCATGGCCTAGAACTTTATAATCAAACACTAGGAATTATTGGGTTGGGAAGTATTGGAAAGGCTGTGGCAGCTAGAGCTAAAAGTTTTGATATGAATATTATTAGTTACGATCCTTTAATAAAAGAAAGCAGCTCTGAATTTTCCTACATACAAATGAAATCTTTGGAAGAAATTTTTGCTCAAAGTGATATAATTACCTTACATATTCCATTAAATGCAGATACAAAAAACTTAATTAATAAAGACAAAATACAATTAATGAAAAAAGGTTCCATTTTAATCAATACATCTCGAGGCGAAGTAGTTGATGAAAATGCTGTTATTGAAAATTTAAAATCACATCACTTGGGTGGAGCTGCATTAGATGTATTTAATCAAGAACCTTTAACAAAAGAAAATGCAAACAAATTTAAAGATATACCTAACCTGATATGCACTCCTCATATTTCTGGTTTGTCTGAACAGGCAAACAAAAGAGTTAGCTCAATGATTGCAAATTCTGTAATGAAATTTTTTAGTTTATGAAATTAAAATATTCAAACTTATTAAAATACGTTGAAAAAATTTTTGTAGGTTACAAATTATCTAAAAAGCATGCTGCTATTTCTGCAAAATATCTTGTTGATGCAGATTTTAGTGGGGTCAATACTCATGGCTTAGCTAGAGTTTCTATGTACTGCATGAGATTAAAAAAAAAATTAATTAAAGCAAAACCAAAAATAAAAATAAAAAAAATTAGCTCGAATGTGTTTCATTTAGATGCTGATAACAGCATTGGAATGGTTGCTGCGGATATGGCTACCGATTTACTAATCCAAAATACAAAAAAAAATGGAATTGTATTAGTCGGAGTAAAAAATAGTGGACACTACGGTATGTCAGGCTTATTTGCAGAAAAAGCAGCTAAAGCAGGCCTAATGGTCTGGTGTTATACTAATGCACCTCCATTCATTCCTCCACACGGAACTATCAAGCCACTATTTGGAACCAATCCTATTTGTTTTGCCTGTCCAACGCATATTAAAGGCAAGCCATTTGTATTAGATATGTCCACCTCCTCTACAAACAGAGGTAAATTACAATACGCTCTGAAAGTAGGAAAGCAATTAGAGCCCGGAATGGCCTTTGATAAAGATGGTAATCCCACTATAGATCCAGTCAAAGCTTTAACAGGAGGAATGATTGCTCCAATGGCAACTTACAAAGGTTCAGGTTTAGCTTGGATGATAGATATTATTTCAGGTGTAATGACGGGTGCTAATCATGCAGGAAGAGTTAAGGATCCTTATAATGATTTAACTGGCCCGCAAAATGTTGGTCATATGTTTATAGGTTTTAAAGCAGATTTATTTTTAGGAAAAAATTATAATAAAAGAATTAAAGAAAATATTTCCATTATAAAAAAACTTCCAAAGAAACAAGGTGTAGAAAATGTGTTTTATCCAGGTGAAAATAAAAAAAATATTAAAGATACAAATATGAAAACTGGAGTTGTAGTTGATCCTAAAATTTTAGAGGAATTGCATAAAACAGCTAAGGACGTAGGGTTAAATATTAAAATCTAATATTGTAATGAAACTTACAAACAAAAAAATTATTTGTCCCAATAATCTTATTACCAAAGCAAAAAATAAAGGAACAAAAAAAGCAGCAATTGTTAATGCTGGTAATGCATTAGCTATACATTCTGTTCAAAAAGCTGTTGAGCTAAAATTAATTGATCCTATTTTTATTGGTGATGAAAATAAAATTATAGAGCATGCTAAAAAAGCAAATTGGGACATTTCTTCATTCAGCATTATTCATGAGCCAGATGAAAATAGCACAGCATTAGTTGCTGCTAAATTAGCAAGTGAAGGTAAAGTTCAAATTCTTATTAAAGGTCATATTCATACTGATATTTTAATGAAAGCAGTCTTGAAAAGAGATTTAGAGCTTATTGGAAAAAAAAGATTAAGTCATATTTGGCATATGACGTCTGAAGAAAATGATGCTCCCCTTATTATTACGGATGGTGCACTTAATGTCTTGCCTAAGATTGAAACAAAAATGCATATCCTAAAAAATGCTATAGCTTTTGCCAATAGCATTGATATTGCAAAACCAAAGGTGGCCATTTTATCTGCCACAGAAGAAATTTTAGAAAGTATGCCAAGTTCAATGGAAGCAAATCAAATTACTTTGAAAGCAAAAGCAGAAAATATTAATGCTGAAATTTTTGGTCCACTAGCATTTGATAATGCTATTTCTGAAACAGCAGCTGAAATTAAAGGCATTAAAAATGCAGTTGCTGGCAAAGCAGATATTCTATTAGTTCCTAACATCGAAACCGGAAACGCATTGGTAAAAATGCTAATTTATTTTATGGGAGCCTGTGCTGCTGGTGTGGTGGTAGGTGGAAAAGTACCTGTGGTTATTACTAGTAGAGCAGATGATGTTGAAGCGCGATTAGCTTCCATTGCTGCAGCCATTGTAGCGCTTTAAAAGCTCAATTTATTCAGGAATTAAAACAATTTTAGGTGATATGCATGTTCCATCATGGATTTCTTGGAACGCTTTGGCACCATCTTTTAAAGACCTAAATTCCATCCAATTTAAATCACCCAATTTTTTATTCTTTAAAATATCAATTGTATTTGTAAAGTCCTGGTTGGTGTAGCAGTAAGTTCCAATGACATTAATTTCTTGTAAGGTCATTTTTCTAAAATCAAAACTTCCAGCATCTTCAGAAAGTCCAATATGCACAATTAAGCCACCTGGCTGAATAATATGAATCGATTGCCTTCTTGTTATTTCGAGTCCCACACAATCAATAACAACATCAAAACTATTTTCTAGAATAGTTTTGTCACTAGGTAACAATGTTTGTGCTGAACATGACTCTTCGCATTTTTTTAATCGTTTTGGATTAATATCTGTTACTGTAACATCCTTGCAGTTTTCTACCTTGGTTAAAAATAAAGCACATAATAATCCGATAGCTCCTCCACCCATAATTAAAATTTTAGATTCATTAGGTTTTCTAAAATAATTATTCTTTACAACTTCAATAGCATGATACGCAACTGCTGCTGGTTCTGATAATGATGCATACTTAGTATCGAGTTGATCTGGCAAATCGAACATATTTTTTTTAGGAATAGAAACATACTCTGCAAATCCACCTGATCTCTCCACTGGTGTTTTCATTCCAATCATGGTTCTTGAAGGGCAAAGATGCTCTCTGCCTAATTTGCAAAATACACATTCTCCACAAGTAATAAGTGGATTTAAAATAACTTTTTTTCCTTTTGAGTCTCCAGATTCAATAGTTCCGCTCACTTCATGACCAAAAATTAAAGGAGCTTCACGTCTTGAATCTTTACCGTGATATGCATGCATATCTGAACCACAAATTCCGCAAGCATTAACTTTTACTAATGCTGATTGATCATCAACGGGGGGAACAGGTTCTTGTCTATAAACTAAAGTTTCTTTACCAGTATAAACTAGTGCTTTCATTCAACGTTAAAACCATATTTTTTCAATCGCACATCACCAGTTCTAGCATGCGCTTCCATTCCTTCGTATCGAGAAATTCTCGCCGCAGCTGCTCCTACTGTTTCTGTCGATTCTTTTGTCATTCTTTGAAAGCTTAACGTTTTAATAAATTTTCCAACAAATAAACCACCCGTATATCTAGCGGCTCCTTTGGTAGGTAAAATATGATTTGTACCAGAGCATTTATCTCCATAAGCAACCGTTGTTTCTTCTCCCACAAATAAAGATCCATAATTGGTAAGATGCTTATGGAACCATTCCAAGTTTTGTGTTTGTACCTCTAAATGTTCTGGAGCATATTGATCACTGATTTTAACCATTTCTTCATCGGTATCGCAAAGAATAACTTCTCCATAATCTCTCCATGCAGCTTCTGCACTAGTCCTTGGTAATTCAGGTAAATCCGCAATCAATTCTGGCACTCTTTTGATAACTTTTTCAGCAAGCTCTTTACTTGTTGTGTAAAGCCAAGCTGGAGAATTATATCCGTGCTCAGCCTGTCCAACTAAATCAACCGCTACAATTTCTGGATCTGCCTTTGCATCCGCAATAATTCCAATTTCTGTAGGACCTGCAAATAAATCAATACCTACTTTTCCGAATAAAATTCTTTTTGCTTCAGCAACAAATTGATTACCTGGACCAACGATTATATCTGCCGGTTGATTATTAAATAAACCATTCGTCATGGCAGCAATTGCTGGCACACCACCTAAATTTAATATGACATCTGCTCCACACAAGTCAGCTGTATAAATAATAACTGGATTGGCTCCCTCGCCTGGTTTAGGAGGACTACAAGCAATAATATTTTTTACTCCAGCAACTTTTGCAGTTGTTACGCTCATGACTGCAGAAGCTATATGGGCATATCGTCCACCAGGTATATAACAACCTGCTGTATTAACAGGTACTAATTTTTGTCCAGCATATAATCCCTTGGAAAGCTCCACCTCAAAATCTTGACCATAATTTTTTAACTGAGCTTCAGCAAATTTTCTTACTCGCTCATATGAAAATTGAATATCATCTTTAGTTTTTTGATCTAAATTTTTTTTAATCTCTTCTATTCTTTCTTTCGAGACAATGATGTCTCCTTCATATTTATCAAATTTTTTTGTTAAATCGATACAACCTTGTTCTTTGGATTGTTCAATTTCTTTTAATAAATCTTCTACAATTCCTGCTGTTTTTTTATCATCTGTAGAAGATGTTTTTGGTGATTTTTTTAGATAAGTTATAGCCATTTTATTTTCCTCCTAAGTATGTTGGTAGCCACAATGCAAGCTCTGGAAATATAATTACTAATAATAAACCTATTATTTGTATAACCATAAATTGCATCATGCCTAAATAAATATCTTTTAGATCCCACTGTGGAACAACCGCTTTTAAAAAATATGCCGACAAGGCAACTGGCGGTGATAGCCAGGCGGTTTGTAAATTAATTGCAACTAAGATTGCAAACCACGTTAAATTAAATCCTAATCCTTCAATTAGCGGTAAAATAATCGGAATAATAATAAGAACAATTGGTACCCACTCTAGCGGCCATCCTAATAAAAAGATTGCAACCATTACTATGGCTAAAATTAAATATTTGTTCATTTCTAAACTTAAAAGAAAATCAGTAAGAAGCGTTGGAGTTCCCAATCTAGCAAAAACAGCACCAAAGAAATTAGAGGCTGCAACTAAAAACATAATTAATGCAGTAATTTCAAGTGTTTTAATTAATGCATCTTTTAAATTAGACATCGTCAATTTTTTATAAGCAATACAAAGAACGAGTGAACCAAAAGCTCCACAACCAGCTGCTTCTGTTGGAGTAGCTAATCCTAAAAGAATACTTCCTAATGCAGAAAATACTAATGCTGCAGGTGGTACTAATCCTAAAATAAATTCAACCCAAACTTCCTTCATAGAACCTGCTCGTAATTTCATCGGCAAAACTGGTCCTAATTTCGGATCCATCCAACATCGTAACGTGACATAAGCTGCATATAAAACAGCTAGCATAATTCCAGGAATAATTGCTGCAGAAAACAAGTCTGTGACTGGAATTTCCATAATTGGTCCCATTACAACCAACATAATACTTGGTGGGATAAGAATACCTAAAGTTCCTCCAGCTGTAATTACACCTGCTGAAAGTTTTACATCATAACCAGATTTGTTCATGGATTTAGCTGCCATAATACCAAGAATGGTTACTGAGGCTCCAACAATCCCGGTGGCTGCTGCAAAAATTACCGATACAAAAAGAACAGCATAAAACAATGCTCCTCTAACTCTTGATAACATCAACTCAACTGCTGAAAATAATCGCTCCATCAATCCTGCATTTTCCATCATGATTCCCATGAAGACAAAGAGTGGGACGGCGGCGAGAGCCTGTTCGGTCATGACCATGGAGAACTGCAGGGTCATTAAGTAAAAAACTAATTTACCAAATCCTAAATATCCAAAAACAAATCCTAAAAAAATTAGAGTAAAGGAAATTGGAAAACCAATAAATATTGCAAACAACATCACTCCAATTAGGAGTATGCCTAACATTTCTGGACTTATAAATTCAGTAATCATTCTTCGTCAGGCCATTTACCTTTCTTGGCAGCCCAGTATGATTTTAATACTTCTGAAATACCTTGGATTAATAAAAATAATATCCCGAACCATAGACAGGATTTAATTGGCCACAATACTGGCATCCATGCAGTATCCATTCCTCGTTCATCCCTCATGATAGATTCTAGGACAAAACCGTTTGTCATATAGAAAAAGAAAATAAGACCTGGAAAATAGAAAATTAAATATAGAATAGTATCTATTTGCCCTTGTGCTTTCGTTGTAAAATTTCTGTATAAAAAATCTGCTCTTATGTGAATGCCTTTTGATAAAGCATAGGCTGATCCCAATATAAATAATGCTCCGTATAAAAATCTACTCATATCGTATGCCCAAATGGTCGGAGCTAAAAAAAACTTTCTGGCAACTACCTCGTACACCATGGCAAAAATTAATGGTATGGTGATCCAACAAACAATTTCCCCAGTTTTTCTGCTAAAAATATCAATTTTAGTGATTAAGAAAGACATCCAATTAGGCATGTCTTTTGGCATTTTGCCAGTGCCTTGTTTTCTGCCAGCAATTAATTCATCGGCAAAGTCAATTTTTAATTCTTGCTTTTTAGGTTTCTTAATTTGTTTTTTATTCTTTGCCATTGTTGTCTATCTAATTAATCAAAGCGGATCTTCTTTTTAAGAGAGATCCGCTTTAATCTTAATTTACTTGATATTTAAAACTACTTCTTTTTTAAAGTGTCAGCGTGTGCCATTCCAAGTTTTGCATTTGACATTTGAGCACCGCTCCAGAAAGGAACAGCGATGTCAGCAAAATCTTTTTGTGACTGCCAAACTTTAGCAAAAAATGCATTATTTTTAGCATTTGTTTCTAAACTTTTCTTAGCAGCAGCCATGTACGCTGGAAAATAATCAGAAGGAGTATCATGAAGAATTACACCATGATTTTCTGTTAAGTCTTTCAAAGCTTTTCCATTTTCGTAAATTCTATAGCTCATAGATTTTACTAATGAAGCATCAGCAGCAACTTCCATTGCTTTTCTTTCATGCTTTGTTAAGCCTCTCCAAACTTTTCCATTTATGTACAAGTCAGCATTCACGACAACTTGGTGAAGACCTTGTAAGTAGTAATGTTTAAGAACTTTTTGAAATCCAAAAACACTGTCTGGTTTAGGACAGCACCACTCCGCAGCATCGATTGTTCCTTTTTGTAATGCTGGAAGAATATCTCCTCCACCCATTGCAACTGAAGCAACTCCGATGTCTTTGTACGTTTGACCAGGAATTCCTGGAGGTGTTCTAAATCTATACTTTCTAAAGTCAGCCATGCTCTTAATTGGCTCTTTGAACCAACCTAAAGCTTCTGGACCAACGGGTTGAAGCATTAAACCATGAACATCTCTTTTCATTTCTTTCCAAAGCTGGTTGTAAAGTGCTTTACCACCTCCATATTGGAACCAAGATAAGAATGCTATGTTGTCAATACCAACACCTGCTCCTGCTACTGGCGAACCAAATAACATTGCAGCTGGATGTTCTCCTGACCAGTAATGTGTCCAAGCAAATCCACAATCAATTAAACCTTTGTCAACTGCGTCTAAAGTTTCTTTAACTCCGACTACTGTTCCTGCAGGTAAAATTTCGAATTTGACTGAACCACCAGTTAGATCTGTAACTGTTTGACCAAAATCTTTTAACATCACAACTTCATCAGCTTTTGCACTGATCACCGTTTGACATTTTAAAGTTTTAGTTTTCGCAAAGGAACTTGTCGCTGAAAATGAAACAGCAAACAAAATTCCTAAGAAAATACTTAGTACTTTTTTCATTATTTCCCCCTATTAATATTAATATTGAGGCAAAACTTATTAAGGAATACTTGACATGTCAAACTATAAATAGCCCCAAAGAATTTAGTGAATTAACTACTAAAACAAATATTTTCTTGATAAAACAGTGCAACAAAAAAAATGAGCGATTTTGATTATATTATAATTGGCGCTGGTTCAGCTGGATGTGTACTAGCGAACAGATTAACAGCTGATGGAAAAAATAAAGTTCTCCTTTTAGAAGCTGGAGGTAAAGATACATATCCTTGGATACATATTCCCGTTGGTTATTTTAAAACTATGCATAATCCAAAAGTTGATTGGTGTTTTCATACTGAAAAAGATGAAAGTATGAATAATAGATCGATAAGATATCCAAGAGGGAAAACATTAGGTGGTAGCTCTTCTATTAACGGACTTTTGTGGATCAGAGGCCAAAGCGACGATTATGATAATTGGAGACAACAAGGAAATGCTGGTTGGGGTTGGAAAGATGTTCTTCCTTACTTTTTAAAATCAGAAAATAATGAACTAGGTGCAAGTGAATTTCATAATAATAAGGGTCCCATTGTTGTATCCAATAAAAAGATTAATCTTAAAATGTTAGAAGAGTTTCAAAATGCAGCTCAAGAAATTGGAATTCCCAAAACAGATGACTTTAATACTGGAGACAATTTTGGTGTTGGTTATTTTCAATTTACCACCACAAGACAAAATTTACTGAAACTAAGATGTAGTGCAGCCAAAGGTTATCTTAATCCTGCGAAGAAAAGATCTAATCTAAAAATAATAGTTAATGCTCATGTTCAAAAAATAAATTTTGCAGGTAAGAAAGCTGAAGGAGTTAGTTATTATGTAGGAAATAAACTGCACACGGTTCAAGCAAATAAAGAAGTGATTTTATCTGCAGGTGCAATTGGATCTCCTCATATATTACAAGTTTCGGGCATTGGTGATGCACAAAAATTAAAAAAACACGGAATTGAAATGATTCATGAATTAAGAGGAGTAGGTCAAAATCTACAAGATCACTTAATGTTTAGACCCGTGTATAAAGTAAAAAACCTAAAATCTCTGAATAGTAAAATTAATAGTTTATTTGGTAATTTTTTAATCGGCTTAGAGTATATTTTTAAACAAAGCGGCCCAATGACAATGGGAGCTAGTCAGGTATGTGCCTTTGTTAAAAGTGACTCCTCTCGAGCAACACCCAATCTTCAATTTCATGTTCAACCAATTAGTACCGATATATTAGGTGCAACTAAAATGCATGATTTTGATGGTATTACACCTACTATTGCCAATGTACGACCAACTAGTAGAGGTGAGATAAATATTAATAGTAACGATAGTAGAGATAACCCAAAAATTAAAATGAATTATCTTTCAACCCATGACGATAGAGATGTAGCAGCAAAAGGATTGAAAATTGTGAGAAAAATTATGTTTGAAACTAATACATTTAAAAAATACGAACCCGAAGAATATAGACCAGGAATAAATATTACTGATGATGAAGAACTTGTAAAAGCTGCTAGCGAACATGCACAAACTATTTTTCATCCTGTTGGTACTTGCAAGATGGGATCAGATGAAAATGCAGTAGTGGACTCAAATTTAAGAGTACACGGAATTCAAAATCTAAGAGTGATTGATGCTTCTATAATGCCAACAATTACATCGGGAAATACCAATGCACCTACAATAATGATTGCAGAAAAAGCTGCTGATCTTATATTAAACAATAAATGAAATATCTTCAGTCGATCAACTTAAAAAATAAATTTGCCTTAGTAACAGGTGCTGGAAAAGGATTGGGAAGAGCTTGCTCTATTGCATTAGCAGAAGCAGGAGCAACTGTTATAGCTTTAAGCAGAACACAAAAAGATTTGGATCAATTAGAAAAAGAAATAAAAAAAATTAAAGGTAAAATCATTAAAATTCATTGCGATGTAATGAATTATTCAGACCTACAAGCAAAATTACAAAAAATAAAAATCATCGATATTCTTGTCAATAATGCGGGTACTAATATCCCTGAGCCGTTTGATCAAATCAAGCAGTCCAGTATGAATTATTTAGTAGACCTAAATTTAAAGGCAGCTTTCAATGTAGCTCAGACCGTTGTGAAGAAAATGTTAAAAAATAAAAAAAGAGGTGGCTCTATTATTAATATGTCATCTCAATTAGGTCATGTGGGTATGGCTGGAAGAAATATTTATAATATGACTAAATTTGGAATCGAAGGCTTAACCAAAGGAATGGGGGTTGAGCTTGCCAAAAATAACATACGCGTAAATACAGTGGCTCCAACTTTTGTCGAAACACCAATGGTAAAGAATTTTTTTAAAAATAAAAAATTTAAAAAGGCTGCTTTATCTAATATTCCCATGGGTAGAGCTGCTACCGAGAGCGATGTGGCAACCGCAGTATGTTTTTTAGCTTCTTCGGCTTCTTCTATGATTACAGGAACATCTATCGTAGTAGATGGTGGTTGGACGGCAAAATAATTTATTTTGCAGGATAAATAATATCTTTAATTTTCAATCTTTGAATTTTTCCCGAAGATCCTTTTGGCAACTCTTTTAAAAAATGTATTTTACTTGGAGATTTAAAAGCACCCAATAAACTTGCACAATGCTCTATTAATTCTTTTTCATTGATAGAAGAATTTTCTTTAATAACCACTCCCGCTTCTACTTTTTCACCATAATGATCACAGGCAACAGCAAATGCAGCTGCTTCTACTATCTCACTATTTTGATACAACACATCATCTATTTCTCTAGGTGAAATATTTTCTCCGCCTTTAATGATAAGCTCTTTTATTCTACCTCTCACAAAGACAAATCCATCTTCATCCATTAATCCAAGATCACCAGTTAATAACCAGTCCTGGCTAAAGCTTTTTTCAGTTGCTTCAGGATTTTTATAATATTCTTTCATTACATTATCTCCTCTAACAACAATCTGACCTATAGTATTTCTCGCTACCTCTTTAAAAGTATCATCAAAAATTTTAACTTCATTGCCCACAGCTATACCTGGAGAACCATATTTTATAATTTTGGGTGGCATAGGATTAGAAAGAATTGGAGAACAAGTTTCTGTTAATCCCATCGTTTCAATTAATGGAATTTTAAATAGTTCTTCAAATTTTTTATGTGTTTCTGGAGCCAAAGCTGCTGATGCAGATCTGCCAAAACGAAAATTTTTTAAGTCGATATGCTTCATTGCTGTACCATCAAATTTATTTATGAGAGAGCTAATAATGGTTGGAACTACGCTAAACCAGGTGCATTGAAATTCAGATATAAATTTCCAAAAATTATTTACTGAAAATTTTTCACACAATACTACCGAGCTTCCACTTATCAGTGGCGCCAAAACTGTATTAATTGCACCATTAATGTGAAACAACGGAAGTACACACATAGCTCTATCCTTGGCAGTTATATCGTGTGCATCAATACAATTTTGCCCTCCTGAAATAATATTCTTATTAGAGAGCATTACACCTTTGGGCTTTCCTGTTGTTCCAGATGTATACATAAGTAACGCTGGATTAGGCTCTTCAACCTCTATCGCAAATGGAGATGCGCTTTGATTCAGCTGGTCGATAAAAGTATTTTTATCAACTGTAATTAATTCAATTTTTCTAGTTTGTTTTTGTATTAATTTTTTGGATAAATCTAAATATTGATGGGATGTAAAAACTATATTTGAGTCTGAATGATCTAAAACGTAAGAAAGTTGATCCTCACCAGCAACAACATTTAATGGAACTTGGACCATGCCAGCGTACATAATGCCTAGCATTAAATAAATACTGCTAATAGAATTTTCTATAACTGTACAAACAGCATCACCCTTTTGAAGATTTTGTTCCCTTAAATAAGAAACTATTTTTTCAATATTTTGTTTAAATTCTAAAAAAGAAATTTGTTTTTTAGTATGCGGACAAATAACAAATATTTTATCTGGATTATGTTTGGCATGATAATCTAAATAATGTTTTACCGTCTTTACTTGATCTGACATGACTAATTACAATTGATCTAAATTCTTACTATCATGCTGACTGCAATAATCTTGGAAGTAATCTTTCAAGCCAGGCTCCGTACCATCAATTTCTCTGACTATTCTAGTAAGATTTAAAAAATGTTTATAATTTAAATTATCATAAATACTATTTTCACCCCAAGTTCCGCATCCCATAGACAAAGAAAAAGGAAGACTATTGCGAAAACTACCGCCTGTTGCAAAAGTATGGGCTTGATTGACTATCACTCTACACACTGGAAGTTCTAAGCCTAACTCCAAAACTCTATCATCATTTTTGGAATGTATTCCTATCGAATGTCCTTTGCCCTGATATTCTAATATTTGATTTGAAATTTTTTTTGCATCATTAAAATCTTTCGCCTTAAATATAGTTAGTACAGGAGATAATTTTTCTCCAGAAAAAGGAAAGGATTTTCCCACTCCTGTTTCTTCAACTATGATGAAGGAATTATCTTCTGAATATGTTTTAGTTAAATTAAATTCTTTGCAAATTTCAAAGGCAGTTTTGGCTAAAATTTTTCTATTAAGTTTTCCATCAATCCATAATTGACTTTGTAGATGTTTTTTTTCATCAGCATTTAAAAGAAGACCTCCAATATTTTGCAACTCTTTAACAAATTTGTCGTAAATTGAAGTTACAATAACTAGATTATTTTCCGAGGAACAACTGGTAGAATTATCAAAAATTTTGGAAGCTTTAATTTTTGCTGCAGCCTCTTGTAAATTTGAAGTTTCATCTACAATAACCGTTGCATTACCTGCCCCCACTCCAATTGCAGGTGTTCCACTTGAATATGCTTCTCTAACATTGTTTTGTGACCCAGTTACAATGACTAAATCGACTTGCCTCATTAGTTCTTTAGTAAGATCTTTAGTTACCGGATCAGGTACTGCCTGCACTAAATCTAAAGGAGCTCCTATTTTACTTAATTCAATATGAATAAATTTTAACAATTCATTAAACACTTTTAATCCTGCAGGAGAGGGAGAAATAATAATTGCATTGCCACATTTTATTGCATTCAAAATATTATTCATTGGGGTTGCAACTGGATTAGTTGATGGCGTAATTGCCCCAACTACACCGACTGGCTTTGCAATTTCAATAATGCCCTTTATTTTATCCTCGGTAATAATTCCTACGGTTTTAGCTTTTTTTAAGTCTCTTAAAAGCCCTAGTGTCTTTCTTCTATTTTTTATTATTTTATCTTCTATTTTTCCAAGACCAGTACTTGCAACTGCTAATTCCGAAAGATGTTTATTATTTTTAGGGTTGCAAATAGCCCAGGCTACTGCTGTTACAGTTTCATCAACTTTTTCCTGACTATATTGAGCAAAAATATTTTGAGCAGCTCTAGCCCTATTAATAATAACAGCAATTTTATCTTTCATATTTAAATTTTAAATTTTGTTTAAGAGGACTTATATAATTTACCCCCTTATATAAAATAAGGGGGTAAAATAAATTATATATATTTAATTTGCTGTAAGACCTTTCAGAAGCTCTTTTAATGAAACTTCTCTTTTTGCCCACATGTCTTGTACTTCAGCTCGTGTCATAATTTTTAATGGCGAGCCACCAGCTTTCATTTGATTAGCAACTTTTTTATCACTAAACATCAAAGGAACTCTCTCAGCTAGAAAATCAATCACCTCTTTTGGTGTTCCTTTTCTAACCATAAAGCCTCTAAAATTTACACTTGCATTGCTAACATTGTATCCTTGTTCTTTGAAAGTTGGTACTTCAGGTAAGAAGTCCTTGTCTCTTTCTAAGTCTGCCACAGCTAAAATTTTAATAGTATTTTTAGTTCTGTAAGCGTCAGATAAATTATTAAAACCAGCCATGATTTGACCACCCTTAACAGCTGCAAGACCAGCTACCGCACCTTTGTGTGGAACATAAGTCATTTTTGCACCACTAGATTTTTCAAACTCTAAAAATGCAAGGTGATGACCTACAAATTTTCCCGCACCAGAAAAAGTAACTTTGCCTGGATTTTTTTTAGCAAAGTTAACTAAATCTTTTACGCTATTAAAAGGGCTATCCTTATTAACAATTAGTACCGCAGGATCAGCTCCCCAATTTGCAATTGGCTCTAAGTTTTTTGCATTGTACTCCACATCTTTCATCACGATAGACTGGGATACAAAGTGAGGAATATTGTACGCAGCTAAATCATAACCATTAGTCTTTGCTTTAGTTGCAAACCAATTCCATCCTACTTTACCACCTGCACCAGCTTTATTAATAACCACAATTGGCTGACCAAGATACTTTTCTTCTCCCGACATCATTGAAACTATACGGGCTTGAAAATCAGTTGCTCCACCTGGTGGATAACTAACCATCAAACTTATTGGACTCTCTGGATACTTGGCATTAGCAATTCCCATGCCAGTCATTAAAAATGCAAAAGTTATAATTAATAACTTTTTAATTAATGCAAAATATAATTTCATTTTACATTCCCTCCCCTTTTTTTGTTAATTCAAGATATATTCCCTTTTTAATCAAGAGTTGGCAAGACTAAATAGTATAAAACCTGGAACCTGCACTTTTAGCAAAAGGCTAAATAAAATATAAATAAAGCACATAAATACACTACATACAATTCCGGCCTTAATTAAATTTTTAATACTTTTTTCTTCAGGAGAATAAAAGGTGGTAATAAAAAAGAAAATTAAAGTTGTTGAAAAATAAAATCCCAAATCTTCTCCATACAAAATAAATAAAATAATAAATATTATAGTGGGAAAAATCTTTTTTAAATTTAACTCTTTATAAAAATTATTTTTTTTTCTTATATGAAAAAAAATTAAAATGATAACAATGCTTGCCAAAATTACAGAGTAAGTTCTTGGTAATAAATAAGCAGCCGAATTTCCACCACGAAAAGATAAATAGAATAGAAAAAGTGCTATTAATGATGCAGTGATTAAAACAATTATATTATTTATTTTAATCATCGAATTTTCCTTTTTGCAATTTCACCATACAAACCATAAGCAATAGATAAAATACATAAACCAATCATCACTTGATTAATTGGGCCATTCAATAAGTACAGTAAAATTCCATCTTGAGTATCAGCAATTAACTTAGCGGTTATAAAATTTGCTTCGGCGATGGGTCCAAGCATAATACCAAGCACTATAGGGGCGGCTGAAAAACCTAGTTTAGAAATTAAAAACATAAAAGTTCCAAGAGACAACATCACAATCACATCTGCAAAACTATTTTGAACACTATAAGTTCCAAAAATTGAAAGCACTACAATGATCCCTGCCATATAATGTACAGGAGTTTTTAATACATATTTTGCGAGCCCACTTATATATAGACCAAAAATACACATAAAAAATTGTCCTACTAATAAAGAATCAATAAATGTCCAAACTACCTTTGGGTGATTGGTAAAAAGATCTGGACCAGGAAAAATTCCATGAATCAATAAACCACCTAGTAATACTGCTGCAGTTGGACTGCCTGGGACGCTTAAAATTAAAAGGGGAACCAAGGATGGTCCTACAATAGCATTGTTAGCTGACTCGGCAGCAATAATGCCATCTGGCTCTCCTTTGCCAAATCTTCCAGCTTTGGTAGGTGTGAATTTTTTAATTTGATCATAAGCAACAAGTCCTGCAATTTGACCTCCTACTCCAGGAATAAGACCGATGATAGTTCCAATAACACTACCTACGGTTAAAGCTTTTACTCGTGAAATATTGTATTTTATAGAATCTATTAATTTTCTTTTTTCCATCTGAAAAATATCAGATTCATTTAATTTATTTTCAATTAAAGAAAAAACTTGTGGAATAGCAAACAACCCAACAAGAGCTGCAATAATGTTTACTCCTCCCGCAAATATGGGATCAATAACAAATCTTTCTACTCCAATAATAGGATCGGTTCCGATGGTTGCAATCCACATACCAAATGCTCCAGAAAAAATACCTTTGGTTACAGATCCAGAATCAAAGGTTGCAATCACTGTTACACCTAATATTGCAATCCAAAACATTTCTGAAGGTCCAAACTTTAAGGCAAATTTAGCTAGAATAGGGGTGAAAAAAATTAACACCATAATTCCAATTACTCCTCCCACTAAAGAACTAATAAAACAATAATGCAAAGCTTCCTTGGATTGATTATTTTGAGCCATAGGATAACCATCCATTACAGTTGCAATGTTTGCAGGTGCTCCAGGAATTTTTAATAAGATTGCACTTATAGCTCCTCCTGCAATGGTTGAAGTATACACCGCACCTAGCATGATTAATCCTTGTTCTGCAGGCATGTGAAAGGTAAATGGAATTAGTAAGGCAACAGCCATCGTTGGGCTTAACCCAGGAGCAGCTCCTAGCAAAATACCGCCAATGGTACCAAAAATTAAAGTTATAAGATTAATAAAAGAAAATACTTCACCAAAATAATTTAAAAATTCCAAAAATCCCCCAATCTTTAGATGGAGAAAACCTTATTACAAATATTATTTATAATCAATGTGATTAAGAAATAAATATAAGAGCTAATTTAATAAGTATAAAAAATAAACTTTTTGGAAAATTTCTAAGGTAATAATACTTACAACTCCAACAGTGATTGCTGCAGTAAGTCCAACAATCATTGGTTTAAAACCAAGATTTTTTAATTCACTAAATTTTGTTGCAAGACCAAGTGAAGCCATAGCCATACTGAGAAATACTGATGCTGAACTTTTAATAAAACTAATAGTACTAGTCCAAGCTTGGTCAGCAATAAAAATGGAGTCTTCAAATATACCGTCTCTAACTAAACTATATCCATCGCCTAATAAAAACAGTTCATCGCCCAATGTTCTGGCAGTTACCATGGCTAAGAAACCAAGAATAAAATATGGAAAAATTTTTGTTATGGAATAAGATTTTTGATCTTTTTGACCTCTGCTATAAAAGAAGGCTATCAAAGGTATCATCACAATTAAAAAAGTATTTCTAACTAATTTTGTAATTGTTGAAATTTCTAATACTTGAGGATCACTATATTGCTGATCATAAATTAATCCTGCGCCAGCAACCTGCGCTGTTTCGTGAATAGCTGTTCCTAAAAATAAACCAGCTGATTGTGGGTCATTTAAATAAAAGTAATGTACAAAATAAGGATATAAAAACATCGCTAAAATTCCAAAGATAGTAATGTTTGCAATTGCATAAGTTATTTCCCCTTTTTTTGCATCAATGACCGGGGCTGTCGCAACGATTGCTGTAGCACCACAAATAGCGGTACCAATGGCAATTAAGTAAGCCATTTTTTCTGAAATATTTAAATATTTAATTAAAATTCTAATAATGACTAACGCAGCAATAATACAAACTATCACTAAGGGAATAGATAAAGAGCCATACTTAACAACATCTGCAAAGCTTAGTCTTACACCTAAACAAATAATTCCAGCTCTTAAAATATATTTAAGTGAGAAATTTATACCTGGCTTAAAAATATCTCCAATGTTGTAAATATTACCCAAAATTAAACCTAAAATAATCGCGATCATTACTGTGGATATCGGACTTTTCTTTAACCCCAGTAATTGAATACCAACAAATTGATTAATGGCTTCGGAGAAAACATAAATAACAAAGGCTAATAAAATCCCATGAGCATATTTTGTATACTCAGGATTAATTCTGAACCAAGTCGCTTGTTTATTTTTTGTTATTGCTGACACTTAAAAAGTTAAGCTACGTTAATTGTTACGGAATGATCTAACCAACTATTATTAGCATAGCCTCTTTCATTTTCCATTCGCTCCATAGGCTGCGTTTGCCATCTAGAGTTAGAAGCTTTTGAAGACAGAATATATTTTCCAGGTTTCAAGTTTGTTTCTAATTCAAATTTTCTCCATGCAAATCTTCCATAATCTTCTCCGACAAATTTTGCAGTTTCCCAGTCACCGCCTCCATTGATGGAGACTTTAACTTTTGTCACATCATGCATTCCACCCATTGCCACACCTGAAATTTTAACTTTGCCCGATGGTACAACTGCCTTCTTTAGAATAAGGGCTAGTAATCCATGATTTTACTGGCATCTCCCAGCATGAAGGATATTGGGGACCTTTTTTTCCATGTGGAGAAATTCTGTAACTATCTCGTTGAATTTTAAATGAAGATTCTTTTTCTGCAAAATCTAATCTTGCTAAATGCTTAATATTATTAATTCCAAAATAACCAGGAACAATTAATCGTAAAGGAGCGCCGTGCGCTAATGATAAATCTTCACCATTCATTTTCCATGCCAATATGGCATGTTTAATAACACTAATGGGTTGAGACCTTTCAATTGCCGTAGTCACCGGATTTAACATGGCAGGAATAGTTTCTCCTCCCCTGCTAGTCATAAATTTTGTTTTGCTCGAAATTCCACCGCAAGCATTAATTACATCTTTAACCGGAACACCTTCCCATTCCACGCATGCAGCTGCACCCGTTAACCATTGCGTTCCTCTAGGAGCATGTCCAAAAAATCCTCTTCCGTTACCAGAGCATTGTAAAACGGTAACAATTTTTTTAGATCCTAATTTTTTTAAATCGTTTAATTTAAATATTGTAGGACTTCTGACGCCAGAAATTCTAACTATCCAATCTTTAAATTCTCCCTCTCTCACGTAATCAATCTCATCTTGCTTCATGGAAGGAAGATTGTTTCTTACGTAGATGTATTTATTAGGAGTAATTACAGTCTGACCAAGTACTGAACGATGTGTTTCAATAGTATTGTCGCTATGAATAATAAAAGAAGGTCTATCTTTCCAAGATACATAATCAGGAAGATCAGCTAAACCTAATCCGCCATCATCCTTTTTGTGGTTTGCATAAAGATTAAAGCTTGGAAAAACTGAAGCTGCAAGAGCAAGTCCTGCAGAATTTTTAATAAAATTACGTCTTGAAGTGCCTTTGATATTTTTCATAGTATTGAATATTTGATTATCGTGCTCCTATATGAGAAATGCATTATTCAGACAAGGGAAAATTAAAAAACTAATTGAGAATTTATTTGATTTATCAAATAATATAGCAAATATAAGGTTTTTATGAAGTATGGCAAATTAGGCAGTTCTGACATTTCTATTAGCAGACTTTGCATGGGGACTATGACCTTTGGCTCTTACAATACTAAAGAAGAAGGGTTTGCCATCATGGATTATGCGTTTGAACATGGCATCAATTTTTTTGATTCTGCAGAAATGTATCCAACGCCACCAAATAAAAATACAGCTCATCTAACTAATAAAATAATTGGAGAATGGATTAAACAAAAAAATAATAGAAGCAAAATTATTATTGCAGATAAAATTGCCGGAAGATCTATTCCCAGAAACTCCGTTGGCTGGTTGCGACCCACAGGTGAAGATACCAGACTAAATAAAGAACAAATTAATTTTGCTATCGACAATAGTTTAAAAAATTTAGGTATCGACTATATTGATTTATATCAATTACATTGGCCCGATCGGTTAGGAAATTTTTTCTATGGACTTGAATATAAACACAAAGAAGATGAAAGTATTTCAATTGAAGAAACATTAAGTGCACTTGAAGAAAATGTTAAAAAAGGAAAAATTAGACACATTGGAATTTCAAATGAAACTGCTTGGGGCACGAGTGAATTTATAAAAATAGCTGAAAAAAATAATTGGACTAAAATCACAACCATTCAAAATCCTTACAGTCTTGTGAACCGTAGCTTTGAAGTTGGGCTTGCTGAAATTTGTATCAGAGAAAAAGTTGGTCTATTGGCCTATTCACCATTGGCAGGTGGAGTATTGAGTGGAAAATATTTAGATGGAAAAATGCCAACAAAATCAAGAATGTCGATCAGCAAAGATCGATATCCGAGATACTGGACTTTAAATACAGAGCCTGCCGTTAAAAGTTATATAGCAATAGCTAAAAAATATGGTCTAGATTGCTGTCAAATGGCCATTAAATTTTGTGAAATCCAGCAGTTCATGTCTGCTGTCATCATTGGAGCGACTAATTTAGAACAACTAAAAAACAACATACAGAGTATTAATCTTGAATTAACAAATGAAATTATTGAGGATATAAATAAGGTACAATTAATTTATTCAAATCCATGCGTATAAAAAAAATTATTTCAGTTTTCATTGTTTCTTTTTTTGTTGCTTCAATGGCGTCTGCAGCAATAAAAATAGAGGGTAAATTTAAAAATTGGGAATCTCACTATACTGAAGATGGCAAAGATAAAGTATGTTTTGCAGTATCCATGCCAATTAAAAAAGAGCCATCCAATCTAAACAGGGCTGAAGCAAGAATATTTGTCACTTTTAGAACAAAAACAAATATAGCAGATGAGGTGAGTATTACTGGTGGTTATCCTTATAAAAAAGACAGCCAAGTAAGTGTGAATGTTGATAATGCATCATTCAAATTTGATGTATCTGATAATTTTGCATGGCTAGCTAATAATAAAGATGAAGTAAAAATGATTCAGCAAATGAAAAAAAAGAATGAATTAAAAGCAACAGGCTTATCTGCAAGAGGCAATAAAACTTATGACACTTATTCTCTTCTTGGATTTACTGATGCTTACAACTCTGCAAAAAATAAATGCAAAAAATAAAAAAAATAGTTTTAGCGTACTCGGGTGGTCTGGATACTTCTGTCATCTTGCGCTGGTTACAAGAAAAATATGGATCAGAAATTATTTGTTACACAGCTGATCTTGGACAAGAAATTGATCGAAAAAAAATTATGACAAACGCCAAAAGACTAGGCGTAAAACATGTGATTATAGAAGATTTACAGGAAATTTTTGTAAAAGATTATGTATTTCCCATGATTAGAGGGAATGCACTTTACGAAGGAATTTATTTACTAGGAACCTCAATTGCCAGACCTTTAATTGCAAAAAGACAAATTGAAATTGCAAAAAAATTTAAAGCGGAGGCTGTTTCTCATGGTTCTACTGGAAAAGGAAATGATCAAGTTAGGTTTGAATTAGGATATTATTATTTTGGACCTAACATTAAAGTGATTGCTCCGTGGAGAGATTGGGATTTTGCATCAAGAAATGATCTTATTAATTATGCTAAAAAAAATAATATACCTGTACCACAAGATAAAAAAGGTGCTCCACCCTTTTCTGTTGATGATAACCTGTACCACACTTCCACTGAAGGAAAAGTATTAGAAGATCCTAGCAAACCAGCTCCAGAATTTATTTTTCAAAGAACAACTTCGCCTACAAAAGCTCCAAATAAACCTACCTCTATTTTATTAGAATATAAAAATGGAGATCCGGTTGCTTTAAATAATAAAAAACTATCTCCTGCAAAACTGTTAAGAAAATTAAATGATATAGCTGGAAAAAATGGAATCGGCAGAGTGGATCTTGTTGAAAATAGATTTATTGGAATTAAATCAAGAGGAGTATACGAGACCCCAGGTGGAACTGTTTTAACATTTGCTCATCGCGCGATCGAATCTATTACTCTAGATAAAGAAACAATGCATAAAAAAGATTCCATCATGTCTAGATATGCAGAACTGATTTACAATGGATATTGGTTCTCTAAAGAAAGATTTAAATTACAAAAAATTATTGATGCTAAAAAAAATAAAGTGAATGGAAAAATAAAACTTTCTCTTTACAAAGGAAATATTACGATCCTTTCCAGACAATCTAAGAGCAAAGCTTATTCCATAAAAAAAGTTTCCTTTGAGGAAAATAAAACCTTTAATAAGAAAAATGTTGAGAGCTTTATTGCCAAACATTGCAAATTGCTGAGAAAATAAGTCAATTTATAGTTGTATTTGTTAAATTAACCATAATTTACAACATTTTTTTCAATCTTCCTCTTATCTGAAACGATAGTACTATCAGAGTAATTTTCTAAACAGGGGGTGTAATGAAAAAAAACAAAACAACTAATTCAAGAAGAAAATTCTTGAAGACAGCTGCCTTGGGAACGGGTGCACTAGCAATAGGCGCAAGTACATTGGCGGCACCAGCAATCACTGCAGAGCGTAAAGAAATTATTATGGTCATGACATGGCCAGAAAATTTTCCTGGTCTTGGAGTAGGTGCTGCAAGATTTGCTAAACGTGTAACTGAGATGTCAGGTGGAAGACTGAATGTTACTTTGTATCCAGCAGGAAAACGGGTTGGAGCATTTGACTCATTTGACCATGTTGCTTCTGGAAAAGCACAAATTTATCATGGAGCTGAATATTATTGGACAGCAAAAGATCCTGCTTACGGATATTTCTGTACAGTACCGTTTGGTTTAACTTACAGTGAAATGAATGCATGGATTCGTTGGGGTGGTGGACAACAGCTCTGGGATGAACTTGCAGGCAAATATGATTTAAAAGCTTTCATGTGTGGAAACACTGGAGTGCAAAGCGGAGGATGGTTTAGAAAACAAATCAAATCTCCAGCTGACTTCAAGGGTTTAAAAATCAGGATGCCAGGACTGGGTGGACAAATGATGACAAAACTTGGTGCAAGCGTTGTGAGCTTACCAGGTGGTCAAATTTATGAAAACCTTATGAATGGTAACATAGATGCTACAGAGTGGGTTGGACCATTTGCTGATGAGTTCATGAAATTCTATGAAGCAACTAAATACCTTTATACAGCAGGAGTGCATGAACCAGGATCGATGTTATCAATTGGTTGTAACAAAACTTGGTTCTCCAGCTTATCAAAAGCAGATCAATTATTAATTGAAGCTGCTGCATCTATGGAGAATGATGTAATGATGGCTGAATTCCTAGCGAAGAATGGAGCTGCTTTAACTCGATTGAAAAAAAATCAAGGGGTACAAGTGCTTTCATTTAACAATCGTGTGTTTGATGCCATGGGCAAAGCTGCTAACGAAGTATTTAAAGATGTTACAGCAAATAGTGCTATGGCGAAAAAAGTTCACGATAGCTTTGTAGCTGCTAGAAATGAAATTGGAGGATATTACAGCGTTTCTGATATTGCTTACCTGCAACAAAGAAACAGAGTTTTAGGCCTGTAATACAACAAAAAAGCTCATAAACCACGGGGTTTTGGCCCCGTGGTTTTTTATTATGAATACGCAGATTAAAAGTTTTATTACAATTTTTTCTTTTCTTACCGTCTACCTAACGATTATTTTTGTCTTTAATAATATTCTTACAGTTTATTTGGGATGGCCTGGTATTGAGGCTTTGCTCAAACCATTCAAATCTCTTTCTACAACTCAAATTATTTTATCTTCCCTTCAATGGCTGTCTTATATTTTAATAGTCGCCTACTGCTTTTATTCTGGATATAAAATAAATAATTCAAAGATTTTAGATTACTCCAACACGTTTTCCAATTTCTCAAGCTATGTAGCCAGGTCTGCTTTTTGGACTATTTTTTTAATTGGAGTTGTGGACGTGATTATTTCATTATTAGTCAGTGAAAAAATTTTAGATTATTTTTTATCTGGTGCTGCTTTAAATTTTTTTACCAAACCTTCATCGAGAGTTTTGTATATTCACTTACCTCTTGCGTGTATTGGATTTATTATTGGTTATATCAAAAAAACACCTGGCTTCATTTGGTTTGCTACTCTAGTTGTTTTTGCTGAAACGGCCATAGTGATTACTAGATATGTATTCTATTACGAACAAGCTTTTATGGGTGACTTGGTCCGACTATGGTATGCAGCTATTTTTTTATTTTCTAGCGGCTATACTTTGCTTAAAGACGGACACGTCCGTGTAGACATTTTATATGTAAAATTTTCAGAAAAAGGAAAAGCAATAGCTAACATAGCAGGATCTATATTGTTTGGAATTCCACTGTGTGCTCTTACTTTATTTTTTGGTCTACAAGGAAGAACCAGTATTATCAATGCTCCAGTTTTAAGTTTTGAAATAACTCAGCAAGGTGTTTCTGGTATGTATATAAAATATTTGCTTGCTGCATTCCTGGCTATCTTTGCAATCACAATGATTTTTCAATTCGCTAGTCTTATTTTAACTAGCCTAAATCAAATTCTAAAACGTACATCATAATGGAAGTTTTTTTTCTCATCGTTTTACTTTTTGTTATGGCGAGCGCACTAGCCTCCGGTTTTCCAGTTGCATTTGCATTGCCTGGTGCAGCAATCATCACTATGGCAGTTGCAGGTATTAGTGGATATTTAATTGCTGGAAATTCTTCTATTTATTTTACCCAAGATGGGCCCATAGGTTGGATTACTTCGGCCATTACTAATTTTAGAAGTACTTATTGGGATGTCGAAAGAGACACTCTAATTGCAATTCCATTGTTTATTTACATGGGTTTAATGCTGCAAAAATCAAAAATTGCTGAAGAATTACTAATTACCATGGGACAATTATTTGGAAAGATTCCTGGTGGTCTTGGTATTTCAGTTATTTTAGTTGGTGGCTTATTAGCAGCCACAACAGGTATTGTTGGAGCAACCGTGATAGCGATGGGATTAATTTCTCTGCCAGCAATGCTTCGAAACAATTATAAACAATCATTAGCTACTGGTATTATCACTGCTTCCGGAACATTGGGACAAATTATTCCACCATCTATTGTACTTATTATTATCGCTGATCAATTATCCAATGCTTCTGACATTGCTAATTCTTTACGGATCCAGGACTACAAAATGTTTACTGGTGAAAGCACAATGCCAAGCCAATTTTCTGTTACCTCGACTAGTGCTGGAGAAATGTTTTTAGGCTCGTTAATTCCTGGATTAATTTTAGTAGGATTATATGTTTCGTATGTTTTAATTTATGCTCTATTAAATCCAAAATCAGCTCCTCCACTTAGTATCGAAAAATCTTTTGAAAAAGCTTTTTATAAAAAAGTATTTTTTTCCTTGATACCACCATTGGTATTAATTGTGATTGTCCTAGGATCAATTTTATATGGAATTGCAACTGTTAACCAGGCAGGAGCTATTGGTGCTATAGGAGCAACTATCATGGCTGGATATAAATTATATCCTGATAAAAAACACACCTACACTCCAGCTACCATCGCACTCATATCCACTTTTGTTATTCTTGTTCTTCATTCTTTTTTTAATTTGAATATTAAACAAACCCTAACTAGTTATAATCAAATTGGAGTTTTCATTGCATCTATTGCTGTTGTAGCTTTAATTATTTCAATTATTTGGAGTTTTTGGAGAGCATTTAAAATTGACAATACTCTTAGAGATGTTTCATCCGAAACTACCATTACCACTACTCTTGTTTTTATCATTTTAATTGGTGCTGCAATGCTTACGGCAGGATTTAGAGCTTTTGGTGGTGAAGAGTTGGTGCGTGAATTTTTACTATCTTTACCAGGTGGTTTTTGGACACAATTTATTGTTGTGATGGCTTTGATTTTTATTCTTGGGTTTTTTATAGATTATTTAGAAATTGCAATTGTAGTTATTCCAATTGTTACTCCAATTTTATTATTGGATCCTGCAGCAAACATTACTGCCTTGTGGCTAGGTGTAATGATTGGGTTAAATATGCAAACTTCGTTTCTAACTCCGCCTTTTGGTTTTTCGTTATTTTATTTGAGAGGAGTGGCTCCAACAGCAGTCAAAACAACCGAAATATGGAAAGGTGCAATACCCTTTATTGGTCTGCAGCTATTTGCATTGGTAATCATAGGTTATTTACCTAGTATTGCCAATTATCTGCCAGCAAGATCTTATTTGACATCGGATGTTTCACCTCCCCCAACCAATCCAAAATTAGAAAAGTGTATCATTAACTATCAATTTGGAATTTTTGATAAAGATAAATCAAAATTAATTCAATCAATTGAAAATAATAAAAATTTAGACATTTCATTTTTGCCACAAGATAAAAAAGAATTGCTACAAAACCATATACGGTTAGCTCTTCAAGTATTTCCAATGGTAGACGATGTTAAAAATAAAAAAAATAAATTAGATGATTTTTCTAAAGATTATTATGATTTGCATACAAACGTAAGAAAACTGCAAAGGCAAATTTATTTTATAGAAAACAGAATAAAAATTTTGAAGGATGATATTAAAATTTACGAAAAAACAAATACCAGCGCTATTCAAAAAATAACAAATACTATTAATGATTTACAAAAAGAAATTCAACAAATTCAAAATCAAATTCCTAAAGAATGGAAAGACAAATATGCAAACTACAAAAAATTACAAAAGGAATATTTGCAGTCTTTAAAACAATATATGAAAAATACTGATGAAAGTTACTTGCAATTAATGAGCTTAAAAAAAGAAATTCAAGATATAAAAAATATTAATTTAATTATAGCGGAAATAGAGCAGTTAAATAATAATTTATTCAAATTCTCTAAAGAAGAGCTTAATGAAAAACTAAATAAAATTTTAGAACAAACCGATAAGCTAAGCGGAATGGCAAGTGTGTCTGATGCAATTTATGCAGCAACTGAAAAAACTAAAAATAATGCAATTGAAGAAATTAGATCCTTAAACAATAATGCGCTAGATCTTTTGAAACAAGATATTAAATGGAGAGAGATAGCGTTTCAACAACTGTTACCATCATTAAATAAATACGAAAAAGAAATAAGAGATACCATTGGTTTGAGGTCGCAAACTAATTTAACTAAAGAGCAAGCCATCTATGTAGCAGAGTGCAATGCTCATCATGAAGATATTTCCCTTCATTTTTAAATTTTATGGAAAAAGCAATTTTATCAAAAAAACATATTACCATTGTATTTTTTATATTTGCTTTTGGATATTTTTTATCAACGTTACTGCGAGCTGTTACTGCAACTTTATCTCCGGTATTAAGTTCAGAGTTTAATTTAACATCTGGCGAACTTGGCTTGTTGGGGGGAGGTTATTTTATTGGGTTTGCAGCAATGCAGATACCACTGGGATATTTTTTAGACAGATATGGACCCAAAAAAGTTGTGACTATTTTTTTAGGATTGGCCATTATTGGCATATTATGCTTTGCCCTGGCCACTAATTTCACCAACCTTTTTATAGGTAGAGTTTTAATTGGTGTAGGTGTTAGCGCATGTTTGATGGCTCCTCTTACAGGTTATCGTGTTTGGATGGAGGATACTTATCAGCATAGGGCAAACTCCTGGATGTTAATGGTTGGTTCTATTGGAATGTTATCATCTACACTTCCAGTTCAATATTTCTTACCCCTCTATGGATGGAGAACTATTTTTCTTGGTTTGGCTTTTTTAACATTTATTTGTATTTGCCTAATTTTATTAAAATCACCTTCTTGGAATTTTGATAAAAACTCTACAATTAAAAGAGAAGGTTCGTTATCTACAATTTGGAAAAACAGTTACTTTCAAAGTTTAATTCCAATTGCTTTATTTAATGTTGGTGGATTTTATTCCATCATTACTTTGTGGGCTGGTCCATGGATGATTAGAGTATCAGGCTATACTCCATTAGAATCTGCATCAGGATTATTTCAAATTAATATTATAATGCTCTTTGGTTATCTGATCTGGGGCTACATCAATCCTCAACTTTTAAAACTAGGATACGATGCCAATCGTCTATTAAAAATTGGAATACCTTTCACATTTATCTCGTTAGCAATAATAATTATTATGGGACCTGCAGCTGGTGCAAATTTATGGACCCTATATTGTCTATGCTGTGTAGTATTTGCACTAACCCAACCAGCGATTGGTCTTTCTTTTCCATCACACCTAGCCGGCAAAGCTTTGACATCACATAATTTGTTATTCTTTATAGGAATTTTTATTTTACAATGGGGCATAGGTCTCGTAATTGATTTTGCCCAAAAACTTGGATGTTCAGAAGTTAATAGTTTTCGAGTAGCAATTTTTATACTGCTAATGCTCAATATTTTTTCCTACATTTACTTTGTAGTCAAAAATAAGAAAGGTTAAGATCCGATCATGAAAAAAAATATTCATACAACTATTTCAGGAAGTTTACCAAAACCATCCTGGTTGGCAGAAACTGGAAAGTTATGGGGACAATGGAAGCTATCTGGTACAGAACTTGATCAAGCAAAAGCAGATGCTATGAAAATTGTTGTCAGTGATCAAATCAATGCCGGGATATCAATTATCACAGACGGTGAGCAAACTAGACAACATTTTGTTACTACCTTTATAGAAAATTTATCGGGTGTAGATTTTAAAAGAAAAAAAACGGTTCGTATCAGGGATAGATACGATGCGGCTGTACCGATGGTTGTAGACAAAATTAATAGAAAAAAATCAGTATTTGTAAATGATGTTCGTTTATTGCGAAGCCTAACATCTAAACCAATTAAATTTACCTTGCCCGGACCCATGACAATGATCGATACGCTATACGATGATTACTACAAAAGTAGGGAAAAATTAGCATGGAGATTTGCAGAAGTATTAAATGAAGAAGTGAAAGAATTAGTAAAAGCTGGTGTTGATATTATTCAATTTGACGAGCCAGCATTTAATGTTTTTTTTGATGAAGTGCACGACTGGGGTGTTCAAACACTTGAGCGAGCAATTAAAAATGTACGCTGCAAAACAGCTGTGCATATTTGTTACGGATATGGAATTGAAGCAAATATTAAATGGAAAAATTCATTAGGTAAAGAATGGCGCCAATATGAAAAAGTGTTTCCATTGTTAAGCAAAAGCAAAATTGATCAAGTCAGTCTTGAATGTATTAACTCAAGAGTACCAATGGAACTTATTAGTTTGCTACAAAAAAAAGATATCATGGTTGGTGCAATTGATGTTGCTACAAACAAAATAGAAACTCCGAGACAAGTTGCAAATATTTTAAAACAAGCTCTGAAGTATACTAGTATAAAGCATTTAATTGGCTGTACTAATTGCGGCATGGTCACTATGCCAAGAGAAATTGCCAATGCTAAACTCAAAGCGCTTGCTGACGGCGCAGCATTACTTTCTCGCGAGCTGTAAAACTATTTTTGTGAATTTATTTTTTGATAAGCTTTCAAAGTATTTTGCAACAAACAAGATATAGTCATTGGACCTACCCCACCTGGAACAGGAGTAATTGCTTTTACTTTGTCTTTTACATTTTCAAAATCAACATCACCTACAAGTTTTTTGCTTCCATTTTCTTCGATACGATTAATACCAACATCAATAACAACACAATCGGACTTAACCCAATCTTGTTTCACTAATTTTGCTATACCAACTGATGCAACTAAAATGTCTGCTCCCTGGCAAATATTTTTTAAATTTTTAGTTTTTGAATGAGTAATTGTTACAGTGCAATTTTCTTTTAATAATAACTGCGTCATGGGTTTGCCATTGATATTAGATCTTCCAATAACAACTGCATTTAAGCCATTAAAATCAGAAATAACTTCTTTTAACAAAAGATAGCAACCATAAGGAGTGCATGGCACTAGCGCATCATTACCCGATGACAAATTACCAACGTTGATAGGATGAAATCCATCTACGTCTTTACTTGGTTCAATCTGATTAATTATATTTTTTGAATTAATGTGTTTTGGAAGCGGAAGCTGTACCAAAATACCGTGGACTTCTCTATCTTGGTTAAGCTTATGTATCTCTTTGGTTAATGCCTCTTCTGTTATTGAACTATCAAATCTTAAAACTTTTGAATTAATGCCTATTTCATTTGCAAATTTTTCTTTATTACGAACATAAATTTGACTAGCAGGATCTTCTCCAATTAAAATTACTGTCAGGCCTGGTTTTGGTTGATTGCTAGGTATTTGCTGTATTTGCTTTTTTAAAGTTTCTCTTAAATTTTCAGCAATTTTTTTTCCATCTATGATCATCTAAAATAAATTTGGAGCAAAAAACTCGAATAATAAATTACGTAGAAATATTAATAGTAAAATTAAAATCACTGGTGAAAAATCTATACCAGCAATAATTGGCACAACATTACGAATTTTTCTTAATAGCGGCTCTGTCAAATTATAAGATAATTCAATTAAGCGATAAACAAATCGATTGGAAGTATTAATAATATTAAACGCTACAAGCCAGCTTAAAACTGCATTGATAATCACGACCCATAAATAAAGCTGAAATAAACTATCGAGAAGAATGAAAACAGATTTCATTTCTCTAATTTCTCCACATAAATTGACTGTGAAGGAAAAGCAAAAGACGCTCCATTTTTTTCTATAATTTCTTTAATTGCAATAACTAATCTATCTTTAACATTTATACATTCGTGATAATCGCTAGTTTTAGTAAAGGCTCTTACTCTTATATCAATAGAGCTAGCTGAAAATTGAACTAACTTAACAATTAATTTTGTATTCTCAGAAACAATAAAATCAGAACTAGACTGGATATGTTTTTCAATTTGATCTCTACATTTTATCAATTGCTCCGAGGTAGAACTATATTCTAGACCAATTAACCAATCTATTCTTCTATTGGTGATTTCCGTATTATTAATTACTGCTTTTTCAGCAAATTGGAAATTCGGAATGATTGCCAATGACTTATCAAATTTTCTTATCACTGTGGATCGAAAACCAATTTTCTCAACAGTTCCCTCAATAATACCCTCTACAAAAATCCAATCTCCAATCTTAAATCTTTTTTCGACCAAAACTAAAATACCTGAAATTAAATTCTTAAATAAATCCTGCGCCCCCAAAGCTACAGCAACACCAAATAATCCGAGTCCTGCAATGACTGGACCAATTTTAATTCCCCAAATTTCTAATACTGCTGCTAAACCCAATATAAAAATAAGAATTTTTAATGCTCTTAAGATCCAATTAAGAAGATCTCTTGATAACAAATCCTCAATTTTTTTTATTAAATATGAAACTGGCTCTACTATTTGATGCATCGTCCAAAAAATTAAAACTGTAATCAATGACCTATTAAAACTATCGATAAAGTAGGAAGCTTTGCCAGCAACATTAATATAATTTGTTGCAATAAAAAAACCTATTACAACTGGCAAAAATCTAACTGGACCTTCAAGCGACTTAACCAAAGTATTATCAAATCGATTAGAACTTTTTGAGACAAACTTTTCTAATCTAGAGATAATAATTTTTGTAAATAAACCTCTAAAAACTAAAAAAAATAGAAAAATAATAAGTGCAAGAGAAATTTCTGAAAAATTTACCCCAGCAACACCTTTTCCCCACACGTCAGAGAATAAATTAGTAAAATTATCAATTATATTCATACTATAAAATAAGCAATTATACCTCTAATTCGCCCTAATCAAGGCAAAACTCCTCATTGCCTGGACTAAACAACTTTATTTCATTCCATTGTATTTTTTGTAGAGGCATTAAAACATTTTCACTAAGACAACGCAAACGTACTGAGGAGAAATGACCTTGTAAATTATTATTAAAAATAAGTTTTGCAAAATGCTCTGCTGATTTTTTTGAATAAATAAAAATTATATCAATTAACTTCTTATTTAATTTTTCTAATATTTGACTATCGAAATCAAGACTAGGTATGGTTGTGTAATTTATAATACTGTCAACCGCAAAACTTTCTCGTTTTAAATCTTGTTCAAGATCATGTGAAATAAATTCTCCACGTACATACAATAATTTACCATCTTCCTTGTTTACTTTTTGCAAAATTATTTCTTTGAGCTGCTGATAGTTTCCACCAGCAACCACGACATCAGAAAAACCTTTTCTCTTAGCTTGTTGAGCAGTAACTTCTCCAACGCAAAAGCATCTAATTTTTGAAGGAATTACCTGATCTAAACTTAATATAGCGTTAGCACTTGTAAAAATTACAGAAGCATATTTTGCAAAATTAATGGGTGAATATTTTTTTTTCTGAACTTGTAAAATGGGAAAGATGCTAACTTGATGTCCTAAACGTGCAAATTTTTGAGCTAAGTAAATAGATTCAGTTTCAGGTCTTGTGAATAGTATGTGCAAGTTTTGTCTCCGATACTATAAAATCATGACCAGCTTTATCAAGTATTTCTTCTGCAACATCAAGTCCAATACTTACTGCTTTTTCTATTAAACCAGTTTTATGAGCTCTAAATACCTTGCTACCATCTAAAGAAAGCAACTCTGCTTGAAGAAAAATTTCATTATCTTCATTAATAATTGCATTGGCAGCGACCGGAGTATCACACGCTCCATTAACACGGTGCAAAAAACTTCTTTCTGCATCAACAATAATTTCTGTCTCTTTATCATTAATTGAATCTAATAATTTAATTGTATTAAAATCATCTACTCTGCATTGTATCGTAACAATCCCTTGTCCTGCAGCTGGTAACATTTTGTCTTTATCAAATATTTCTGAAACATAATTATGAAAACCTAGTCGCTTAATACCTGCATAAGCTAATACGATAGAGTCATAGATACCCTCTTTTACTTTTTCAATCCTCGAATCAATGTTTCCTCTCATGCTTACAATATTTAAATCACTTCTTAATTTTTTTAATTGAGCAATTCTTCGAACTGATGAAGTCCCAACAGTCGAACCTGGCTTTAATTGATTAAATGATTTTGCAACAGGAGAAATAAAAGCATCTCGTTCATCTTTTCTTTTCAAAAAGGCCGCAAGCATCAAAGATGGAACACCAAACGTTGGTACATCTTTTAACGAGTGAACCGCACAATCAATATTTTTATTAATTAGCTCTTCCTCAATTTCTTTTACAAACAAACCCTTTGCCGCCCATGCTAGCAAGATTTTCTGTTTTAAATTTATCTCCTGATGTCTTGATAACTTTGAGTTCTATTTGTTCAGCTCTTAGATTTGGATTTGCAAGTAATAATTCATCTTTAAAATGCTCTGCTTGTGCTAAAGAAAGTCTACTTCCTCTGCTACCGATAATAAATTTTTCTTTTGAAAACATTTTTCTGTTTAAATATTATTTTCCATTATATTAGTATTAATTATTGAGCGACGGGAGGTCGCATAAAATGAGGAAAAGCTTGATTTTTTTAGGTATTGAAAGCAGTTGTGATGAAACTGCAGCTTCAATTGTGCGAGAAAACCAAGATGGCTCAATTGATATATTATCTAATATCGTTTCTAGTCAAATTAAAGAGCACAAACCTTTTGGTGGTGTCGTTCCAGAATTAGCTGCAAGATCTCATGTTGAAAAAATTGATGTCATAATTGAAAAGGCAATTAAAGAAAGTGGAATATCCATCAAAACAATTACAGGCGTGGCAACCACGGCTGGACCCGGATTGCTAGTTTGCTTAATGGTTGGAATGAGTGCGGGAAAAACAATAGCAACTTTTTTAAAAAAACCTTTTCTAGCGATTAATCATCTGGAAGGTCATGCGTTAAGTCCTAGACTAATTCAAAAAATTAAATTTCCTTATTTGCTCTTATTAATTTCAGGAGGGCACAGTCAGTTTTTAGAAGTACAGGGAGTCAATAAATATAAAAGACTTGGCACGACTATTGATGATGCCTTGGGAGAAGCTTTTGATAAAACGGCCAAAATTCTTGGAATTGATTTTCCAGGAGGTCCAAAAATAGAAAAATTCGCTAAATTAGGGGATAAAAATGGGTTCGTTTTGCCAAAACCTATCTTACACAAAAGTGGATGTAACCTTTCATTTTCTGGTTTAAAAACAGCTGTGCTTCATGCATCGAAAGCTATTAAAACAAAGCAAGGAAAGTATGATCTTGCAGCATCCTTTCAACACACAATTAATGAAATTTTAAAAATAAAATCTAAAAAAGCGATGCAAATGTTTTTACAAAATAATAAAAAAATTAAAAATCCTTACTTTGTTATTGCTGGGGGTGTTGCAGCTAATAAAAGCATCCGAAACAACTTGGAAAATGTTTGTAAAGAAAATGGTTTTGAAAATCTTTTTCCACCAAGCTCTCTTTGTTCCGATAATGCTGCAATGATTGCCTGGGCAGGTATCGAACGATATAAAAAAAAATTAATTGATAATACAAAATTTTCAGCGCGTCCTCGTTGGCCACTTGATGAAAAAGCTCCTTTTTTAAAAGGTGCAGGGGTAGATCATTCATGAATTACTGGCTGGTGAAATCAGAACCTGATGTTTGGTCTATAGATCAACAAGCACAGGCTGGGGCCAAAGGAACCATGTGGGATGGTGTACGAAACTATCAAGCAGCAAATAATTTAAAAAAAATGTCCAAAGGAGATTTGTGTTTTTTTTATCATTCCAATATTGGAAAAGAAATTGTTGGAATAGTAGAAGTCATTAAAACTTCATTTATAGATCCAACCGATCCTTTAAAAAGATTTGTTGCGGTGCAAATGAAGTTTAAAGAAAAACTTGCTAAGCCCATTACTTTAGAAAGCATAAAAAAAACAAAGGAATTAAAGGATTTATCATTAATCAAACAGAGCAGGCTATCTGTGATGCCTATCGACCCAAAAAGCTGGAAAATTTTATGTAAGATGGGTAAACTATAATAAATTTACTCAGGGGGACGAACAAGTGTCAGAAACAATTTTTAAAGTTAGTGAAGAATGGTCTAAAATTGCTCACGCCAATAAACAAACATACGAAACAAAATATAAAAAATCTTTAGAAGACAATGATGCTTTCTGGGCGGAAGAAGGAAAAAGAATTGACTGGATCAAGCCCTATACCAAAATTAAAGATGTAACTTATGGTAAAGCAAAAACTGAAATTAAATGGTTTTATGATGGAACGTTAAATGCATCCTACAACTGTATTGATAGACATCTAAAAACAAAAGCAAATCACACTGCAATTATTTTTGAAGGTGATGAGCCAACCGTATCCAAAAAAATTACCTACCAAGAATTAAGTGATGAAGTTTGTAAACTTGCAAATGGTTTAAAAAAAATTGGTATAAAAAAAGGGGACAGAGTTACAATTTATATGCCAATGGTTCCAGCAGCTGTTTATGCAATGTTAGCATGCGCTAGAATTGGAGCTATCCATTCAATCGTTTTTGGAGGTTTCTCACCAGATTCATTAGCGGGAAGAATAATTGATTGCAAATCAGAATATATCATTACAGCAGATGAAGGTGTCCGAGGCAAAAAAAGTATCCCGTTGAAAAAGAATACGGATGATGCATTAAAAAAATGCCCTAATGTTAAAAAAAATATTGTTTTAAAACACACGGGTGGAAAGATTGATTGGAATGATAAAGTTGATGTTTGGTATCATGATTTAATCAAGGACGAATCTACAACTTGTGAACCGGAAGAAATGAATGCTGAAGATCCGTTATTCATTTTATATACCTCCGGATCTACTGGTAAGCCCAAAGGGGTTATGCATACAACAGGTGGTTACATGGTGTACGCATCAATGACCCATGAATATATTTTTAATTATAAAGAAGGAGATGTCTATTGGTGCACAGCAGATGTAGGTTGGGTTACAGGACATAGTTATATTGTGTATGGACCACTTGCGAATGGTGCAACCACTTTAGTTTTTGAAGGAGTGCCAAGCTATCCTGATGCAGGAAGATTTTGGGAAGTGTGTGACAAGCATCAAGTTAATATTTTTTACACAGCTCCAACTGCATTGCGTGCTTTAATGAGAGAGGGAGATGAGCTAGTAAAAAAACACAGTAGGAAATCATTAAAATTACTTGGATCGGTTGGTGAACCAATTAATCCTGAGGCTTGGTTGTGGTATCATAAAGTAGTGGGAGACTCTCGTTGTCCAATTGTTGATACTTGGTGGCAAACTGAAACGGGAGGAATACTAATTGCACCTCAACCTGGTGCTATAGATTTAAAACCTGGCTCAGCAACTAAACCTTTCTATGGAATTAAGCCCGTCATTGTTGACGAAAAAGGCAACGAACTAGAAGGAGCTTGTTCGGGAAATTTATGCATTGCCCAATCTTGGCCGGGCCAGATGAGAACCGTTTATGGTGATCATCAAAGATTTATTGATACTTATTTTTCAGCTTATGAAGGTAAATATTTTACTGGGGATGGATGTAGACGAGATGAAGATGGTTACTACTGGATTACAGGTAGAGTAGATGATGTCATTATTGTTTCTGGACACAATCTTGGAACAGCAGAAATCGAAAGTGCATTTGTTGCTCATCCAAAAGTAGCTGAAGCTGCTATTGTTGGCTATCCACATGATGTCAAAGGTAATGGATTGTATTGCTATGTAACTTTAAATGCTGGAGAGCAAGGATCAGATGAACTTGTGAAAGAGTTAAAACAATGGGTTCGAAAAGAAATTGGACCACTTGCAACACCTGACCTTATTCATTTTACACCTGGTCTTCCGAAAACAAGATCTGGAAAAATTATGAGAAGGATCTTAAGAAAAGTTGCCGAAAATGATTATAGCAACCTTGGTGATACTTCGACTTTAGCTGATCCAAGTGTAGTGCAAAGTTTAATTGATAACAGATTAAATAAGTAAATTAAAAATCGGTAACAATACCTTTTTTTTCCCAGTCTCCATAACGAGTGGGTTCTGGACCTTTGGGCCCATCAATTTCTTTTGTATTGGTTTTGTGTTCTTTATTAAAAGTAATAATTTTACTTATGCGCTCTTTTTCTTCTAATAAAAAATTAAATTGCGCATCACATCCGGCAATTGGAGTTGGATAATTGGCAATCTGTTGGTTAATATTTTTTAATTGCTCCAAGAGTTTATTGATTATCCTCCCCTTTTCTTTGTTTTACTTCCTCTAAAGATTCATTTGCAATGTCTTTAAATGACTTCATGATTAAACCAAAGTATCAAAATCAATTAATTTAACAAAATCTTTTTTTAAATTATCCCACTTCAATTCCATGGATCGTATAACAATACTTTTATCTAGTTTTTTTAATTCGTCAGCGATCGGTGCCCACCTATATAAAGCGTAAGAACTTTTTTCAAAACATTCACCTTCGCAATAAGTTTTCCAGTGAATGGATTTCACTCTTTCATCAAAATCTTTGATTGCGTTTTGATAAATTAAATCTTCTAGTCCATTTTTTTTCTCACCATCTAAAATGCGGTGAAAAACATCTGTTGCTAAATCCATATTGCTGCATAGATTGTTGCTTGCAAGATAGGAAAAGCAATAAAGGCAAAGGTCTTGAATGGAGACGGTGTAAATATTCCACTTGGCAATATCAATAGATTTAGAAAATTGCTCATCACCAAACAACATGACATGTCTTGTTCCAATTCTTGTTTTTAAATAACCATACAGCGTGTGTTGAGTAATGATTGCAGATTTGGTTTGAATAAATTCTTCTAAATCAAACAAAGTTTTGATTTTTTTTTCACCAATAAAAATTTTTTTTAAAGGAACAAAAAAATATTCTTTTAAAGCACTAATATGTTCTTCAATTTGCTCTTTTTTAAACATGAATACTCCATATCAAATATTCGAAATTATGTACTATTTTATTAGTTTTTGTGCATATGCAAAAAAAAAATTAACAAAAGTTCAAAAAAATTAAAAAATTTAACTTTGACTTCGGCATTTTCATAAATAATGTCTACCAATTAATTAATTAATAACCTTAAGGGGGAAACAATGGCGTCAAAAAACAATGAAGCGCATTGGGAAAAGACGAAAGGGTTAATGAGAATTACATTAGCTCTGTGGTTTTTTTTCGGATACGTAGTGTTCATGTTTGGACATGACATAAACTCCATGAGTTTTCTTGGTTATCCACTAGCTTATTATATGACAGCACAAGGTTCACTTGCTGCTTTCGTAATAATAATCTTCTGGTCAACTGGAAAACAACAGGAGATAGATGAAGAGCATGGCGTAAGCGATGCGGGGAGGGATGATTAATGTTTCAAGGAAAATTTATTGACAACCTTCCAAAAATTTACGGAACATACACTGGTGGTTTCTTAGCATTCTGTCTTTTAATGGCAGTCTTGTGAAGCTAACGGAATGTCCGCTAAAACTATTGGAATTCTGTTCGTAGCATTCACAGTATTTATCTATGCATTTATTGGATACTTATCCAGAACGATGCAAGCTAGTGCTTACTACGTAGCAGGTAGAGAGGTGCCAACAGTATTTAATGGTATGGCAACAGCTGCTGACTGGATGTCAGGAGCATCATTTGTTGCTATGGCAGGTGGTATTTACTTCGGTGGATATACTTACATGGCATTCTTAGTAGGCTGGACAGGAGGGTATATCCTTGTGTCTTCATTACTAGCACCATATTTGAGAAAATTTGGATGTTACACAGTGCCTGACTTTATTGGAACAAGATACGGCGGAAACGTAGCAAGATTTGCTGCGGTATTAGTTCTGGTATTAGCATCATTCACTTATGTGACTGCCCAAATTAACGCAACAGGTACAATTGCTTCTAGAGCTCTAGGTATTCCGTTTGAAACAGCGGTCTATGTAGGACTAGCAAGTATCTTGATGTGTTCAATGCTTGGTGGAATGAGAGCGGTTACTTGGACCCAGGTGGCTCAGTACATCGTTCTAATCATAGCTTACTTACTTCCAGTTTTCTGGATCAGTAACAAAATCGGAGCGGGCTTCTTCCCTCACTTTATGTTAGGTGACGAAGTGCAAAGAATAGCCGAGTTAGAGAAAACATTAGGCTTAACGAAAAATAGTGCAGCTGCATTAAAAGCTGCTAAAGTTCCAGGAGGATTGGCTTCCATTTCTAATCCACATTCTGCTGTGCCAGCTGGCGCAATGGCTGCTTGGAAATTTATTTCGTTAGCAATTTGTATGATGGTAGGAACAGCTTCTTTACCTCATATCCTAATGAGATACTTTACAACTCCTAGCGTAAGTGCAGCAAGAAGATCAGTGGCTTGGTCATTGTTCTTTATTTTCTTGCTATACTTCTCAGCTCCAATGCTTGCAACACTTTCAAAAATTGCTTTGATCGATCCGAATATTCCAACTTCGATTATCGGTAAATCAATTGCTGAAGTGCAAGGCATTAAATGGGTACAAGAATGGACTGCAGTTGGACAAGTGTTTATCGCTGACTTAAATGGCGATGGCAAACTTGGATCTGAACGAGTTCTTCATGCGAAGCGGGGTTGTTGTGTTAGCAACGCCTGAAGTTGCAGGATTACCATATGTGATCTCTGGACTAGTTGCGGCCGGCGGTATGGCAGCTGCGATGTCTACAGCAGATGGTTTAATTCTTGCGATCTCAAACGCATTATCACATGATGTATATTACAAAATGATTAACCCAAAAGCGGACACAGCAAAAAGATTAATTGTTGCTCGTGTACTACTAGTTGTGGTTGGTTTATTTGGAGCTTACATTGCTTCAATGAGACTAACTGGAATTTTAGGTTCCGTTGCTTGGGCGTTTGATTTTGCAATGTCAGGATTGTTCTTCCCACTTGTGCTTGGTGTATGGTGGAAGAGAGCAACAAGAGCAGGTGCAGTTGCAGGAATGCTAGGTGGTCTAGCAGCAGGTACTGCTTACCTAATCTATGTTGGTCCGAAGTTTATGGCTCAAACTCCTTGGTTAGGAATTGACCATTTACGTTTTGGTCTAATCGGAGCTCCAGTATGTTTAATATTAATGATCGTTGTAAGTTTAGCGACTGAAGAACCAGATGCTAAAACTCAACAAATGGTTGATGATATTAGAATCCCTACTGGTAAGACGGTTAGCGGACTAGAATAATCAATAAAACTTTTAAAATTAAAAGGGGCGAATTTGTTTTCGCCCCTTTTTTATTATAAAATCCCACTATGAACATAAGTCCATTCATTTTAGTTATCGATTATGTTTTAGGTGTTGTTATGTGGACTCTGATCGGAAGAGCCGCTATGAATTTTTTTCAAAAAGAAGACTCTGAATTTTTTTTCATGAAAGCTTTTGTAAAACTTACAGATCCAGTTATTCGTTTATTTCATTTTGTAACGCCTGGTTTTCTTATTAAGCCTATGGTTCCTTTGTATGTCGCTTGGTTTTTTTATATGTTTCGTTTTTATTTAATGCCTTATCTAATGGGCTATTCAGTCATGGGGATGCTTTCTTTTCCTCTCGAAAGTGAAATTACGGGTTTTTTGGTTACCCTATTTAGTAAGCAAAACTAAAAATCCACAACCTAAATATATATTTTTTTGTTTTTTAAGTTATTAGGATTATAACTAATTAAACAATGAAATGACAAAATCCCTTAAAATAGCACCGTCTATTCTTTCATCAGACTTCAGCAAACTTGGAGAGGTGTTACAATCTTTAAATACATCGGGAGCAGATCTGGTACACGTTGATGTCATGGATGGTCATTTTGTTCCTAATATAACTTTTGGTCCACCAGTGATAAAAAAAATTAGAAAATATTCTTCCATCCCTTTTGATGTTCATTTAATGATAGCTCCCGTTCACAGATATATTAAAGATTTTGCAGATGCCGGAGCAGACATCATAACTATCCACCCAGAAGCAACAAATGATCTTGAGGCAAGTATTCAGCTGATCAAATCACTTGGAAAAAAAGCTGGAGTATCTCTAAACCCAGAAACACCTATTGAAAAAGTATTGCCAGTTCTAAACTCCATAGACCTAGTTTTAATCATGAGTGTTAATCCAGGATTTGGTGGTCAGTCATTTATGCCAGAAGTTTTATCTAAAGTAGTAGATTTACGTAAAATCATTGATGAAAAAAATCTAACTGTTGAAATAGAAATTGATGGAGGAATTGATTATATTACAGGTAAACAAGCAAAGGAAGCTGGTGTTGATATTTTAGTTTCTGGAACAACTTTGTTTAAAGACGAAAAGAATCTTAAAGATAATATAGATCAATTACGCAATTGTTAATTATTTCATAAATGAAAATTTCATTTGTAAAATTATGGATTATCTCGTTGTGGAGATTATTGAAAAATAATATTCGAACAATTTATTTTAATAGTAAGCAATACAATCAATCGCTGAAAGCTACTCCAGCTTCAAGAAATTACGATATTCATAATGTGCATATTTTAGGAGAACTGCAGGATAAAAATACAAAAAATTATATTTTAGCTAAACAATTTAAAAAAAATCTTTGGAAAATTAATAATTTAAAACAAGAAAGAATTAACAATCTTCATAAGTTTTCTTGGCTGCCACACCTAGATATAAAAAAAGATAAAGAACTAGCTAAAATAATTATCGATGCTTGGTTAGAAAAAAATAATCAATTATCAATCCACAACTTGGGATTTGTTAGTGTTGGCTAATAGAATTATATTTTGGATTACGAGTCCAAGTCTTACAATTCGTCATGACGATTTAATTTATCGAACAAAAATAACAAATAGTATTCTTAAACAGTGTGTTCACTTATCTAAAAATATTACTCATCTACATAGCAAAAAAGATAGGATTTACGCTCTTTTTTCACTTATTTTAGCAGGGACTACTTTTGAGGGTTATAAAAAATTCACAGACAGCTCTATAAAAATTTTAAACAATCAACTTAAAAATATTTTAGACAAAAAAGGATTTGTTGAGACCAAAAATATACAAGATCAATTTTGGATACTGCATCACCTCATTCTTATTAAGGAAAGTTTATATCTTGCTCAATATCCTATACCTGAATTTTTAGATGAACGTATAGAACAGCTTGGAAAACTGTATGCTTCTCTTTTGTATGCTAATGACACTATCCCATTATTTAATGGAGCAAAGTATTACGATTGTTCAAACTTTAATCAGTTCATCAAATCTAAAGGTTATAAATTTGTAAAAGATAATAACGAAAGTCATTTCTTATTTGGAAAAATAAAAAAATTAGAAGCAATCATGGATACAAACAATCCACCATCTGATTTTTATTCTCAGGATTATCAGGCAGGATGTTTATCCTTTGAAATGATGTACGGTGGGACAAAGATTATTACAAACTGTGGATACGCTCATAACTTTTCTAAAGAACTAGCTTATTTAAGTCAATCAACTGCGGCCCATTCTTGCCTGACAATCAATGATACTTCTTCTTGTATTTTTCAAAAAAATCCTTTGATCAAACAATATCATGGAAATTCTTTATTAAAAAAACTCAAAGTTTACAAAAGAGAATTTTCTAATGACAAAATATCTTTTTCATTATCTTCGGCACACGATGGTTACCAAGAAAAGTATGGAACGTTGTTTGAGCGAACAATTGTTGGCAATGAAGAACAAAAACTTCTCCATGGAGAAGACACTTTAATAGTATCCAAAAATGACTATGCTTTTTTAAATTTTTCTATCCGCTTTCATGTTATGCCCGAAGCTAAACTCATACAAACCCATGGGGGCGATGTACTGATAAGTATTGAAAATCAAGGCTGGAAGTTTAAGTCACCTGGACAAACTATAACCATTGATAACAGCCTGTACTTTGCGGACACTGAAAAAGTCCAAGAAACAAAATGTATTGTGATTGAAGGTACGTTAAATAAAGAAATAAATAAAATTTTATGGTCTCTAGAAAAAAGCAACTAATGGAGTATAAACATTAGCTCCATGTCCTTAAAAAAAATATCTAGAGCTCTCATTTCCGTATCTGACAAAACCAACCTAGAAGCAATATTAATATGCTTAAAACAGTTCAATGTTGAAATTATCAGCACAGGTGGAACCTATCAATTCATTAAAGATAAGGGATATGAATGTATTGAAATTTCTAATTACACTGGATTTCCTGAAATTATGGATGGGCGAGTTAAAACATTGCATCCAAAAATTCACGGTGGTCTTTTGGGTGACTTAGATAAAACTAATCATCTTAATGCCATGAAAGAAAATGCTATTCAGGAAATTAATTTAGTGATTGTTAATCTTTATCCTTTTGAAAGCAAACTCTTAGATCCAGCTTCATCAAAAGAAATATTAATTGAAAATATCGATATTGGTGGACCTTCCATGCTTCGATCAGCAGCAAAAAATTTTAAACACACAACGGTTTTACCGAACGTTAAATACTACGATGAATTTATTACACTGTTGAAGCAACACAACGGTGCAACAGATCTAAATTTTAGACAAAAAATGGCAAACGAGACTTTTAATGAAACAGCCTACTACGACTCTATGATTTCCAATTGGATGAATCAAATTCAAGAAAATAAATTTTCAGACAAAAAAACAATTGGTGGAAAAATTATCTCCCAACTTCGTTACGGAGAAAATCCTCATCAAGAAAGTGCAGTTTATGAAATACCAGGAAATTTTGATGGGTTTTCTAAGCTGAAGCAGCTTCAGGGAAAAGAGCTTAGTCATAATAATTATCTCGATAGTTATAGCGCTTATAATCTTGTAACTGATTTTGACCCAAAAAAGCCGATTTGCGCTATAATTAAGCATAATAACCCATGTGGCTGTGCAGTAGACCCGAACGGCACAAATGCCTATTTAAAAGCCCTTAGCGGCGATCCTATCAGTGCTTTTGGAGGGGTTGTGGCTCTAAATTATACAATTAATGCTCAGCTAGCTACAGAATTGGTTAAAACTTTTTATGAAGTGATTTTAACACCGTCCATTGAAAAAGATGCTCTTGCAATTTTGGCACAAAAGAAAAATTTGCGAGTACTAGAATATGATCTGCCAGAAAAAAATAAAATACAACATCTAACGTTTCTACAAAAAACGTTTTTAGCTCAAGATGAAAATTTACAAATGATAAATAAGCAAGATTTAAAAATTGTAACTAAAAAAAAACCAACAGAGCAAGAAATAGAAAATTTATTATTTGCCAATCAAATTTGTAAACATGTAAAATCCAACGCTATCGTGATTACTAAAAATAATACAACACTTGGTGTTGGAGCAGGACAAACAAGCAGGGTGGGCTCAAGTGAAATAGCCTGTGCTAATGCCAAAAAATTTTTTCCTGGTGAAGTAGAAGGTTGTGGAGCTGCATCAGATGCATTTTTTCCATTTGCAGATGGTCTAGAAACTTTAGTGAAATTAGGTGTTAAATCAATTATCCAACCGGGCGGATCTATACGAGATCAAGAAGTCATTGATGCTGCTGATGCTGCTGGTATTGCGATGGTTTTTACAGGTATTAGAAACTTTAAGCACTAACCTGATCTATTTTAGCAGCTAAAATAAAATCACTTTCTGTCAAACCCTTAACCGCGTGAGTAAAAATTATAATATTGGCATAGCCCCAGCCAAATGAAAGATCTGGGTGGTGCCCCTCTGTCTCAGCTATAATTGAAACTTGATTGATAAAAGAAAGACTTTTTTCAAAATTTTCAAACTTAAAATATTTAGTTAATTTAAAAACTTGATCCTCTTTGACAACATTCCAATTTTTTATTTTATTATTTAATTCTTGGATGGATGACTCAGTTAAAGCAGGCATGTCTCCACTGCAGGCGATGCATTTTTTTTTATGTAATTCAGTCATTT
>CBDDYZ010000002.1:0-240682 GCA_965235675.1 Candidatus Pelagibacterales bacterium
TTATCATCACTTACTTTTCGTAAATTGATTTTATGAGCGTTAGCTGATTGTAAAATGTTATTCGTATCGTTACCTGTAATCACACAAACCGTGTCAAAGAAATGATCTGATACAATTGTATATTTCTTCTTCACTTCGCTAGCAAAACTATTGGCAAAACCACAAGTTCGTTCTGCAATATGTTTTAGTCCTTTCGGTCCATGATAAATAGCATAAGCTGCTGCCATAATAGAAAGTAAAGCTTGCGCGGTACAAATATTACTAGTCGCTTTTTCTCGTCTAATATGTTGCTCTCTAGTTTGCAAAGCCATACGTAATGCTTGATCTTTATTTCTATCTTGCGATACACCAATAATTCTTCCAGGCATCGCACGTTTATAAGCATCTTTGGTTGCAAAGAATGCAGCGTGAGGTCCACCATAACCCATAGGAATTCCAAATCGTTGTGAAGTACCTACAACAATATCTGCATTCATTTCACCTGGTGCTTTTAATAATAATAAAGATAAAATATCTGCAACAACAATTGCTTTTCCTTTTTGACTTTGAATTTGCTTAATAACATTTTCAACATCACCAATTACACCATACGTATCTGGATATTGAATGATTGCGCATAAAACATTTCCCGCTTTTTCTAAATCTTGCGTATTGCCAATAATCACTTCTAATCCAAATGGCTCTGCTCTTGTTTTCACCACATCAATCGTTTGTGGATTACAAGTTTCAGCAATAAATATTTTTTGTAAATTATCTTTATCTAATCTTTGACATAACGCTACAGCTTCTGCTGCTGCTGTTCCTTCATCTAATAAAGATGCATTAGCAATATCCATCTTAGTTAGATCAATAATTAATTGTTGAAAGTTCAGTAGCATTTCTAATCTACCTTGTGCCACTTCTGGCTGATAAGGAGTGTATGCTGTGTACCAACCTGGATTTTCTAATATGTTTCGTAAAATAACATTAGGAGTATAGGTTCCATAGTAACCCATTCCGATAAAACTTTTATAGATCTGATTTTTCGAAGCAATCTCATGTAAAATTTCTAATGCTTTATGTTCAGAAACAGAGTCTCTGACATCAAGCTGTTCTTTTTCTAAAATAGAATTTGGAACAATAGCCTCAATAAAGGATTGCATATTGTCATAACCAACAAACTGTAACATCTTAGCTTGATCTTCTAGAGATGGACCAATGTGACGGGATATAAATTCAGATTTACGTAAATCAGTCATTAGCTTGGGTTCCCCGCTATATAGGTATCGTAATCTGCTTTGCTCATGAGTGAATCTAGCTCTGATACATTGCTTACTTTCACCTTAAAAAACCAACCTTTTCCTTCAGGATCTTCATTAATAAGTGAAGGATTAGAGGCAACTTCTTGATTTCCCTCAATTACTTCACCTGACACTGGAGTATAAACATCACTTGCAGCTTTCACAGATTCAACCACCGCTGCTTCACCGCCGCTTGTTAAAGCTTTGCCAGCTTCTGGAACTTCGGCAAATACAATATCTCCTAACTGATCGGCAGCATATTTGGTAATACCAACTGTACCGACATCTCCTTCGACAATCACCCACTCATGTTTTTTTGAATATTTAGCTTCTGACATTACCCCTCCTATTTTGCATAACTTTTTTTATAAAATGGCAACAAACAAATCTTTGCTGGATATTTTTTGCCTCGCACTTCTAATTCCACAGAAGTTCCAACTTCTGAACAATCAAAATTCACATAACCCATCACCACAGCTGCACCCACACTGGGCCCAAAGGATCCGGAAGTCACTATCCCTACTTCTTTATCCTCTTTAAATATTTTTGCATTTTCCCTTGCTATAATTTTTCCCTCTAATTGAATTCCCACTCTTTTTCTACTGATACCCTGTTCCATAGTGTTGTTTCACAACATCGCCACCTATAAAATTAAACTGTTCTCTTCTACTTTTTGCAATTCCAAATAACAAATCAGCTTCAATCGGTGATGTCGTAGTATCTAAATCATGACCATATAAACAAAGTCCAGCTTCTAACCTTAATGAATCTCTTGCCCCTAAACCAATCATAGAAGCATCGGTTGTTTCAACTAATGTTTTACAAAGTTGTTCTACTTTGTTATTCGCAATAGAAATTTCAAATCCATCTTCGCCTGTGTAACCAGATCTGGTTACATAAACGGTTTCACCATCATACGTAAATGATCCACCGTTCATAAATTTTAAATTCGCAACTCCTGGTATCATGGCATCTACAATAGAAACTGCTTTAGGACCTTGAATGGCAACTAAAGAAAGATGATCATGTAAGGTTGCACAATCTGGATTGGATAAAACACTTTTTAATGTTTTCACATCCTTATGTTTACAAGCAGCATTGAGCACAATGTTAATTCCTTGTTCTACTCTAGTCACAATTAAATCATCATCAATTCCACCTTGTGCATTCATCAGAAAAGAATATTTCGATTGGTTCATGTTTAATTTTGATAAATCGATAGGAATTACTTTTTCAATCGCAGCACAAACGCTATCATCTCCCACAATAGAAAACTGACCCATGTGTGAGACATCAAAAATACCAGCGCTCTGTCTTACTTGATTGTGTTCATTGACAATGCCAGTAGCGTATTGAATAGGCATTTCATAACCTGCAAACGGAACCATCTTTGCTCCACTAGCAACATGAAAATCAAATAAGGCTGTTGTTAAATTAGCTGTACTCATTAAAACTCTGTTCGCTCATCTGTTTGGGTGCCTGAGATCTTCCATCCTTCGGCGGAGCAACGAAGCTCACTTTCCAGAGTTTTAATTTTTACGGTCCTTTTGCCTGAGATTTTCCTGAGCAGTTGATCCTTCGGCGCTATACTGAAATAGTCTCTCCCGTAAACATTTCTATTTAAACAAAAAATGAGAGGAAACAACAGCCTTTTAGTTGCATTCCAGCTATGAATATTACCCATAATACTCATATTTCTTATCTTTTTTATTTTTCCAAGACTGTGAGTGACCTAATTTACCTTTGTTAATCGACTCAAAAGGATTGCACCAATAGATGTATTTACTCTCCCTATAAGTAGAGGGAGGTTTGCCAAAACCTTTTTTTAAGCGCTCGACTTCCAGCTTGTTGTTGCTCCTGATAAGCTTGCAGATCATCATATTCAATTTTTTTATCTACACTCTCATTCACAATAGGCGCTATATTTCTTAGGGATATTCGGCTTCGTTCCAAGCTAGATTCTAAATACTCTGGTTTAACGACAGTTTTATCGATCATATTATGCTCCTTCGTTTAGTTTAATGAATGCTTTAAAAATAATGTATGTGGGATCACACAACCTACTCAATGATCACTCCCAGCAATGTCAGATAATATAAATAAGGGTAACAATTATTAATCTAGTAAATAATTGTGTTAAAAAAATGTCTTTGCATTATTAAAAAAAATAATTAATTTATTACTATGGCTAAATTTTATGTTGATTATAACAAAGCAGCTTCTGCCAGTACAATTACTTGGGACTCTAAAATAGATATTAACACATGTGAGCCATTTGTAGATTTTATTCGATGTGATGATGGAGAGGATTTTGTTTTTCTCCAATCCCTAGACAATGATTTTACCACGATCAAATTAGCTAATTTTGGTGCGGTAAAGACTAGCACAAAAGGTAATTATTTTTTATGCTATACCGCTGATTTCGAAATAGATTTAAATAAATTTCCAAAATTTAAAAAAGCCCTTAAAAAATCTGATAATTTAGTCGAAGTAGTATTAGGTTTTAAACATAAAGGTAAAGTCTTAGATTGTTTTGAAGAATATGAAAACAGGCAAACCACGTTAGAAAAGTTTTAAAACAAATTAATTGGTTAACTGTTAGCGTAAAAGTTTAAACTTGTTATATTTCTATTTATAACTAACTTCATATTGTGAAATACCAATACAAACAAAACACTTTAATCACCTCAGCATTGATAGCTGCTTTACTATTCCTTATGAGCTGTCAAAGCCCCCAAGCAAGATCAGACCAATATTACGAAACGGTGGCTGGCCATATTATTCAAACTGTTCTTTCCGGAGATTGTAACTCCCAGTGCATCAGTTCTATTGTTAATAGTGATCTAAAATATGCTACCTACGCACAAGCTATTGCTATCCTTGACCGAGTTGGCAAAAATTTACCTAGTATTTTTAAGGGTGTAAAAAGAGAATTATCTATTAAAATAGAAGAGAAATATAAACAATCAGTAACTAAATGACTTTTGTAAAATATATTATTTTTGGCATTATTGTTGCAGGGATCACCTTCTATCTTACCCAAAAAAACGTAATTCCAGTTATTGGCACATACGAAGATTGTGTCATTCACAATGTAAAGGATGCAAAAGATGAGAGTGCTGTAAGCGTGATTAAATCTATGTGCAAACAAAAATACAATGTGAAAGATTCATTTCAACCCATAGATAAAGATAAAGTTAAAAATCAACTCAATGAAGTTCTTGATTTATTTAAAGAGTTCCAAAAACAGTTTGAAGAAAAAATGAAATAAACCACTAGCGCAAGTGGCTTACTTCAATGCTTGTTACTGATGCCATCACTTTTGAAATTCCTGTACCGATGGATTGAAAAAGATTTGTTACCTCATTGGTAAGATGACTGGGAATTTTTGCAATCTCGCCAGGTAAAGCTTTTAAGTCCTGCTTGCCTTGGTTCCAACCTGCTTTTTGAAATTCAATTGTTCGGCACCATTCCTTTTCAAACCACGTTTCTTTCATTTCACAGGAAGTGTAATTTTCGATGTGTAATGAATGCATCTCGGCTAAACTGGCATCATCTTCTGCTAGGACACTACTAGCAAGAACCAAAAAACTAACAACCATAGAAATAATAAACAGATATGCTGCTTTCATATTATCTCTCCTTTATGTTCCAATGTCATATTCAATTACAATGTAAGAACGATATTTTCCTGATTGGACAAATGTTTTATCGTAAACAATTCGGTAATTATTTAAACTTGTCTCAAAAATTTGATTTGTTTCATTCGAGGTATATTCTCTGGCAATTCCCGTCTTGGTATCCTCTTTTACCTTTTGATTTTCAGATTTAATCACTGAGTTGCTTAGGCTATCTGACACAAGAACTTTGGCATGCAAGAGTGCCTTAGACTTAGCAAGTTCAAAATCTTTTGATGTGGAAGTACCACAGCCATACAGTTTTTTATCCGTGGATTTAAATTGACCACATACAGACTCATTTACTTTTAAAAAATCTTTCATATTACTAATCACTGTTTTCTTTTGTGCGTAATTGTTAGAACAATTAGTAAGAGCAATTCCTACCAAGAGTATAATGAAATATTTCATAGTTTTTTCTCCTTTTGTTTATTGTGATAAAGTGAAAATAAAAATAACTGTGTCCCAAAACATCTTCTGACCTTCCGTTGTATAAGCTAACTTTTGCCAGAAGGAATTGCCTCCCACAGGAACTGTCTCTTCACAAATTTTAATTTCCTTAACGGAAACAACATGACCATTTTCACTAATTGTTTCTGTTTTGTAGTAACATTGATTTTCACTTAATGCCGATGTGCTCAGCAAGAGCAAAACAACCAATGTTTTGATGGTTCTTAATCCCATAATGACTTCTTTTGTAATTGTGAAAGTTTAAAACGTGCTTGACTGAATGCAGCATCTATCAAAGCAAAAAAAGCTGAACTCGCTTCTTGTTTAAACACTTGCTTTTGGCAAGAAGAATTACATTCTGTCAAAACATGTACTAATGTTTTTTGATAGTATTCATTACTTTTAGCAAAAGCATGCGTAGTAAACATTAGGCAGAACAAAAATAGCAAAGTTCTAAACATCACATTCAATGTTTACATGATTTTCACTTTTTGTTTCAGTGAAATAGAATGGAACATTTTTCACTGAGAATTGATTGATCAAAATTAATAATCAAAACAAAAAAATGTTCTAAGGAACAATTCATTTTTTTTAGGTTGAAAAAAATTACAGTACTTTTTTTTTAGAAATTAGGAAATTTCAATAAATTGAGAAGTCTTGTCTGGATTAGACATGGTAAAGTTTGTAATTTCTACTCCAGGCGTAGGATCGGTGTTGAACCCAATGGATCGTAGCGCAATCGATTTATCTTTGATTGATTTATCAAAACCTGCTTTATCAGAATCTCTAACATTCACTTTAAATTTAAGCTGACCTTCTATTTGAATGTCTTTACCTTTTTGCTGATAGACTAATTCGTTTTTTACAATTTTTACCGGGGCAAGGTGATAAGATAGGCCGCCTGCTCCAAAACTCATAGATTGCAAGCCAAGTAGTTTTTTTTTCCCAGACTTATTATACAAATTATACTTATCAAATTTTAAAGTCGTTTTTCGTAAAAAGGTAAAATGTAAAGTTTTTGTCGCCATAAGGAAAATATATCTAAATCATTTTAAAAGAAAAAGAGTTTTTTTTCTATAGCTAGTTATCGTTACATCCAAAACTTGATTAAATCATACATTGCTTCCGTATCTTTAGAGCAATATTTAATCAGTTCTCTTTGTTGAATTTCTTTTTCTTCTGGTTTTGTCTTAGGATCGGTACATTTAAACCAAGCGAGTTGCGCACCTCCCCCATCACTTACACTATTCTTATCATCGCTTTCATAAGTTATGTTGGTTGGAATTGCTTTGATAATTTTTTTTAAGGAATATCCGCCCATCATTTCCGGAGCATAAAAATTTTTTCTAGTCAGCGCTAAAGTATCAACAATTCGATCAATAATGTTTGCGATAGGCGTGGCAAATGAACTGAGGTTAGGTTTTTCCTTCAAGCGATTTAACACCCCTTTTTCAAAAGGATGATTGTGCACAAAAATGGTTCCTTTATCTCCTAAGGTTTCAACTAGTTTTTGGAGAAAGTGAAGTTCAATATCTTGATGCTCAAAATCTAAGAAAGAAAACTCTTGCAGTGCTTGATCGGGTTGGCTCCACTTATGAACAGACCATTGAAATGGAAGTTGTTCAAAGGGTTTGGTATTTTTAATTTTAGGAACACCTTGCTGTACCGTTTCAAAATCCATAAAATAATAGGGCCATACCCAAGTTTTAACATTATCTTTTAAATCCGGGTGAATCCAAGCAGTGTTTTTAAGATGTGCTTGTTGAATGATATAATGAAAATTATCTGCGTAATCTTTTCTTGAATTTTGTAGCAACACCTCTTTCGGTACATCCTTTAAAAGCTCAATATTATTTTTCTTACAATAATCCTCTACTTTGTTGCCATAAGGTAAAATTTTATAAGTTACATTTTGTATATCTTGTTTTGCTGGTGAACAAATACGATCAAAATACTGACACGGATACGGAGTTTTACAATGCGCTCCCACTTCAATAGCTGGACAGGGACGGTTAATTAATGCTTTGCATCTTTGAATTAGCTCTAGAATTTCTTTGTCCTTATTTATAACTTCTTCAGTAATATCTTGTTCAACAATCAAGTCAGCATAATTATGATCTCCCTGGTACACAAACTCTTTGTTGATGTAAATTAACTTGTTTTGTACCAGCTCTAAGCCGTTGTGTTTGACTACATGGTTTTGAATAGCAACATCAGAAATATTAATCTCTTTCAAGTTGGTACTAGCTTTGGCCTCTAACATAATCCACTGATGTTGTTTTCGAATTAAAACATCGGCGCGAATTAGTATATCGTCATATACAAAAGCACCTTCATAGATGACTTGAATATCATCTGTCTCGATTGCTTCCTTAGTTTTGACTAATGCTAACTCATTGTCTTTAATATTAGATAAATCCAAACCTTCTCCATAGTGCTTACGGACAACATCATTGAAACGGTTTCCTAACCAAAATAAAGCCTTGTCTTCCGTTTTAATTCTTTGCTCTGGATCAAGCTCAAACCACAGTTTCTTAGGGCATTGAATTCCACTTAAAATTAATGTTTTGGTTAAAGAGTACTTTTTCATTTTATTTATTCTACTGATATTAAAAAATTAAAATATAATTATCTAAATATTAACTAGTTCAAATTTCTAGTTCTTTCAAAATAAATTTTTTATTTTTTTCTAGGGTAGCACTTTGTGCACAGATAATTATTTACTTTTGATCCATCAAAATTAACATAATCATAGGCAATATTAGGATACTCTTTATAAGGTATGTGTTTAGGACAAAGAAAAGGAAATTCATCCCATTTTTGTTCCTTAGCTATTTTTTGATATTTGGCGATTGTTTTTGGATAATCGTAGAAACTCAAATCAGACACACTCTCTGCTAATTCTTTTATAAGTTTTTTTTCTTCACTACTATTCATTGTATTTAACTTTTTAAGTAACTAAAGCTAAGATATCTTTGTCTTCCATTAAGTTAGAATTGATGAGCAAAAGATAAGCGAGCTTATTATTTTGAACTGCTTGTAGAGCAACTTCTTTGTCATTCAAAAATTTTTTATCTATATCTACAATAGCAAATCCATCATTGTTTACTGCAGCTAAAACTATTTCTTTGTCTTTTTGAAAACGTGATGGAAGCGTTTTTAAATGTAATCCGTTTTTTGTAACGATTTGTAAAGCTTGCGACTTATTAATAATCAACTCCTGTAAAATTTCTTAGTTTAATATACATAAAATTCTAATTGTGATTAGTGAAATACATTTTCTTTTTTTTCACTAAGTATATTCAATAGCTTTTGCTAGTTTTTTACATCTGTTTTCTTGTAAAAGATTATTATAAAATAACTTTATGACAATTTTGCGAAAACCATTAACGGTAGAGCATATCTTGGCAAGTATCCTTAAAGACCTTGATGAAAATCAAGTCAAAGAAATTACTGGAAAATCATTATCTCATTTTAGAAAATGTAGTGACCCAAGCGACAAAGATCATAATTTATATTTAGCAGATGCCATTAAATTGGATCTCATTTTACAAAAAGCACAAAAAGGAACTCCTTTTTTAAATAACTTTGAAGTCTTATTAAATCATGAGTTATCTAATATTGATAATCCAAGCAATATCTCTAACACTCTCATCAATATTGGTGGCCGAATAGGAAAGCTCATGGATGTCACTAATCAGTCCATTGACCCTAAAAGCTCTGAGGGAGAAAATATTAGTAATATTGAAAAGGAAAGAATTCATCGCGCTATTAGAGAAGTGGAGGAAAAAATGGCGAGATTAAAATTATCTATTAAATAAAAATTTCCGTTAACTCATCTAACGTATAAGTTTTCTCATTGTTAGGTTGGAAGAAAGTGATTTGATTATCGCTTTCGTAGTGGTCCAGCATGATATCTTTAAATTTACCAAAGGTTTCTTTATCCTCTTCATTCTTTAAATCTATTTTAGGATAATATTTTTTAATCTCATCATTTACATAGACCTCATACCAAATCCCATCATCAGTTTCTTTGTAGTATCCTCTATCCCAAACTTGTGGTTCTAAATTTTCTAGCTGATCCGAAATACCATCGGGATTTATTTTTTCATTCCAAACGTCTTTTTTTTTCATAACAATTATTTATTATTCAACATTTTATTCAGCTTATATCACTAGTCAAGGTTTTTTTGCGCTTGTGCCTGTAAATCTTTATCAGATTTTAAAGATTGATCAGCATGTTCTAAAACATAATTATCTTTTGTTTTAGTCAACATTTCCATAACAAATTTTTTATCTTTTTTTAATTTTGGTCCTGCAAGTTTCATTATCATTCCATTTTTAGACTGTAAGATAGCCATAGAAAATAATTTTTTGTCGTCTAATAATGATTTGTGCGCATATTCAATCGCACCTGGTTCCGCTTTAACAGCTGCAGTAACAACATCCTTGTCTTTTTTAAATTTGTCATCTAATTCATACAAATCCCAACCATTATTCTTTACTTTTTTTAGTGCTTCTTTTTTATCCATATTTTTATCTCTCTTAATAATTTTATGTTTAGTTTATCTTTAGATTTTTAAAAATAAACTCTAAATTTATGACATAATTATTGATCTAGGAACTTCTTAATATCTTTATCTTTTAATAATGACTTATCTATGTAGTTTTCCATCCCAAAAGGGTGTGCATTTTCTAAAGCTAATAGAACTATTTTTTTGTCTTTTTTAAATTTTTTATCAACATGTTCTAAAGAATTTCCAAATTTCTTTAAAGCTTTGACTACTATTTCTTCATCTGCTTTTAATTTTTTATCTAAATGTTCTAAAATATCACCACTTGCTTTATCTAGACATTCTAAAATAAAATTTTTATCTGAAAGTATTTTTTTATCTTTAACATAAATAAAATTGGATATATCGATACTCTTAATTCATATCTTTATCATTTTTAAGGTTATCTGGAAGAGTATCAAATTTTCTACAATCTTTTTTGACTAAAGCTAGTGCTTTTTTTTTATCCATAATTAATTTATATCATGATAAATTATTTTTTATTGTCTAGATATTTTTCTTAAACTTGGGTGAATTAAATTTTGGAGAATTTGAATTATACAATAAAAGAATTAGAAAAAATAAATATTGAAAAAATAATCAGTTTAATCGAGACTATCAATCTAATCAATCAATTAGATTATTTTACACTAATATAGAAAATTCAATATTTCTCAAAGTTTTAAAAATTAACACAAAATACAAAAACCAATTTAATTTAAAATTAAAAAAAAAATAATTTTAAATTTTTTTTTTATGAAATACTAGAAAATTCAAATGTTTAAATTATCTTCAAAGAAAGTTTTCAAAAATCTAGAACTTATAACTAATAACAGCATTAAAATCATGATATGTATAATCAAGGTTATAATGTTTTCACAGAAAGTGATTATTCTTTTTTTGATAATAACGAAAAAATGAAGTTTGACTTTAGAAAGTGAAAGCTTTGGTTCTATTAATAAGAAAATACTTATTTATAAAAAATAATGAAACAAAAACAATTTTTGATTTTTTAGATAAAAATAATTTATTGAATGAATTCAACAGTCTACAGAATTATTTAAAAAAATAACTTCTTAAAAATTATAATGCTATATACAAATTAAACACTTTTTAACTCCATATTACTTAATCTAAGAATTAGCTGGTACTGTTTATTTTTGATACGACCATCTAAAAATCCTCGATAAGGTGTTCCGTTGGTTTGGAAAATCAAAGGATCTTTGCCACTACCACCGCCAATCAACATAAGACTTTTTTTATGATCAAGTGTTTTGGCCATATCAAACAGGAATTCATAGGTTAATCCGTCTACATGTTTGAGCTGAATACTTTTGGTGATAACAAATTTTTGTACAATTTCTTCTCTTGTAAAAAATTTTCCTGTCCACTTTAATGGTGGGGTATCATCCCGAACATTAGGTACAACTTCTTTTGGATCTTGTTTTTTAATCTCTTCTCCTTTGGGATTATACACCACTTCTTTTACTTGAGGAGGGGTATATAAAATTTCAGATTTTGAATTAAAAAAAATACGATCAATATCCCCTATAAATTTCCCAGCATACTCGACATCAATATCAACATCTTCTTTGAGAATTTTATCTGCAAGATTATTTTTATAAGTATTCATTAAATAATCATCAGAAGTTTTTTCTGAATTGATTAAAATTCTCGTACTATGAACAGGCTTATTCTTATAAGCGAACACAGGATCCGTTTCTTGCATTAAGGAAACAAATTTAACATTAGCATCCCTCTTCTTTTCATTCGCAATATGTATTTCTTTTAAAGCAATACTCATGACATCATCTCAAAATCTAAATCATTATCTTCAAATTCTTCTACATCTTCTGGAACATCGGAAGTATCCTCTCCGATCCAGCGACACATAGTTGATCGGCCAATAAGCGCAAAATAATCTTTTTCTGATTTCAGAAGAATTGCATCTTCTAATTTATAATCAGCGAAATAATTAAATTTAAACTGAAATAATTGACCTTGGTCTAATGCGGTTTTCAGCTTAGGATCAAAATTTGTAGGCTCAAGTGCATATACGGAATTAACTTTTAAATTTAGCGCGTCTTCAATGGTTAGGGGGGATAGTTTTACCTCTTGTCCTAAAGTAGATTCCTCTTTTTTTACTTTTTTTCCATTCTCATCAATAGCTTCTAGATCTTTTTTATCTAAAAAATTTCCCTGTTGATCCACATAGCAACTGCTGACATCACTATTTGCAAATACAATGCCTGTTTCCTCTTCTAAGTTCGCACGAAGGCATTCTTTTCCTTTTTCATCTAAATAAATTCTTTTTTTATAACCATAGAGTTTTTTACGATCCACTTTAGAAATGGCAAATGTTGAGACTGTTTTATCTAAGTTGTAATACAAGTTCACGAGCCATAAGCTTCCCAACCCTTTTTGATATTTTCTTCTTTTACACTCTGAAAAAAACCTAATCCTAATTTTTCATCTGCAAAAGGATAAATTTTTTTCTTTATGGGATCTTTTCTTCCCTCTGAATAATCCAGGTAATAAAAAAGATAAGATGGATAATCCCCAATTTTTTCTTTATTCGATTTCCAAAAAATAAATTTTTTAATTGCTTTTCCATTCTTGCCTTCTTTCACAAAAATTTCTTTTTTCATTATTTTGCTTTTAGGCAGATTACTTAAGGTCACTTCTGTAAATTCTTCCTTAGGAATTCCACTTAGTTTAGTAATTTGATTTAAACCACAATCTTCCTTCATTGCTTTTTTATCAGGTCTTAAACCTACAATTTTACTATTTAATACAGAGACTGATCTTGCTCGTCCTGTTGCGTTTAATTGTTTATTCTTAAACTCAAATTTTAAATGACGGATCGGTTGATCGTTCGATTTATCTGCCTGGAGTTCTAACAACTTAACCTCAGCAACATACTGCGGTTTAACAAAGAGATAGGCTGTTCCATTAGAGGCAATCTTTTGAAAATTGGAGGGTACTTTTATTTTTGATAATTGGTTAAAAAGATCCTTCCTTAACTTTTCATTTTCAAAAGCTCCACAAGAACCCACATGAACAATTTCCTGATCATTCAAATAAACACCTAAAGAAACTGATCGAACTTGACCAGGTTTGCTGCCTAACGTATAGCCCGTGATGAGCAAATCTGCAGTTTCTTCATTTTTAATTTTATAAATAGTCGAGCTATCACGAACAATAAGTCCTTCAAAGTTATGTTTTTCAATATGATCCTTGAAATATGTAGAGATATCTTTTTGCTTAGTCTTTTGTTGTTCCACAGCATGCGCAAAGTCTTTAGATGAATGTCCTACACATTGAGTAAGGACTTTGTATTTATCTTCATACGAAGCATAGTTTTGGTCTGAACTTACAATATCAAAAATACCATAGCGTAAATTTTTATTTTTAGTTTTGTCACCTAAGCCTGCAATGACATCTCCATAGCGCTCTCGTTTGTCAGTTAAGTAATATAGTTCACCCGCTACAATGATGGACTTAAAGCTTTTAAACTTTTTATCAAGATCCTTGACAATATCTGGAATGGTTTGAGTAATATCATTCTCATTAGAATTGATAATTTTTGTTTCCTTGCCTGCTTTGACATAAAACCATAGTTGCCCATCAATTTTTTTGGAAACCCACCAATCTTTTTTGCTATCAATAATATCAATGTCTTCTTTTGCTAAGAAAATATACTTTCTCGTTACAGCATTTTTATATTTTTTAATTGAACTTAAGGTTCTCATTTGTGATAATTGTAGTTGATGGGAATGAACCTTGCAAGACTTGAGGATGGCGAAGAGTTTACCTGCTCTAATGGTTATTGGAATCTCATTTTAGATTCAGCTAAAAAAGAGGGTTGGAAACCGCTAGGCACGACCAAATATGATGAGGCTATGAAGAAGGATACAACATGGAACTCATCTGATTATCATTCTAACAATGGACAGGTTGTGAATGATGAAGATGCCTATCAGTTGTCTAAATCATTAAAACAATATCTGTCTAAAGAAAAAGAAAATATTGCACATGATGAACATGATATCATCGCTCAATTTATTGAATGGTTAAAAATTGACGACGAAGTAGATGATGGGATTGATTACTATCCAGGATTTGAAATTTATTAAACAAGAAAGGAGAAAAAATGCCTAAATTATATGGAACTATTATTAAAGGAAAAGAATTTATGTCTTTTGAATTCACCGATGCTGAATTTAGCAAAAACTTTGGCAAGGAAGATGATTTTAAAAAAGTTATTGCGAAACAACTTAAGCCATTTGATATTGCCTCTGATATTAAGCCAAGTAAAAAAAATCAAAATATTTTAGTCATTAGCGAAAAAGACTCTATTTGTTATAGCTACAACAAAGCAAACGGTCCCCATCCCGAAAGATACCAATTTAGAGATGATTATACAGACTGGGTTAAATCAGATATGGGAATTAAGAACTTAATGGATATTAAGAAAATTCTTGATACAATGAAATAACATCTATGGATCAACCTATTGATAGTTTAATTTTTTCGGTAACCTTTGAAAATTATATAAAAAATATCAAACAAGATAAGTCGGATAAGAAATTAGGTAAGTGGAATATAAGCGAAGCTATGCATCCACAACTTAAATATGCCTATGTCTACCTAAAAGACTCTGATCAAATGATTGTAAAAAAATATTATATTAATCATTTTGTAGCAGAAGAGGATAAATGGTGCTTTATTTTTGATAAAAGTGAAGATGTTTTTTTTGAATATCCTCATAGCCGAGTACAGGCAAGGCATTATCGATCTAGTAACCATCTAGATGCGTTAATAAGATTAGCAGAAGGCGAAGTAACAAGAAGGCTAGAAAAATCAAGAACCATTAAGGCAGAATCTGGTACTTCCTATAAAAAAACATCTGGTTTTTTTGAACCAGCGCGAGAACAATTAATCAAAATAAGGAATGAAAAATTTACAGACAAGCCTATGCCAAACGCAGAAGTAGCTAGAAGCCTAATCGAACGAGTGGAAGATGGTGAAGATGCTGATGCAGTATTAACAGAATACTACTTATCAACTCCTAAAAATTAATAAACATTACTATTTAATTCAACAATTTTTTTTAAGCGCTTGTCTGATAATTTCATATTACTTTCTTAGATTAAATTTAAGCTAATTTTGAATCGATTTTTTAGCTTATATCGATATATTTTGTATCTGATGTAGAAAGATCATCTCTTGTTCCATTATTATGAATAAACGAAACAAAAACTATTTCTGCTTTCATTTTTTTTAAGTTTGAAAATTTTTTTATTTCATCCTGAGTATTATGCTTGTTATTTGGCTTAAAGTTAATTTTTCCGTTCATTTCTATAGTAAATTCTGTTGCTAATTCATTGGGTTCGAAATCATTCTCTAAGACTGAAGAACCAAAATTTCCAACTAAACACGTTTTATTTTCATTATTTATAAATTCTTCTTTTTCCATATACCAACCATCTGACAATAAAACTAAGTTATTTTCAAACTCAATATATCCTATTTCAAGCTTACCATCTTCTAAATTAATTTCTTCAAAAGAATAGCAATCTATTTTTCAGTAACTAACGATGTATCAAAATTAATATTTGTCAAATTTAATACATCCTTAAGTGAAGTATTAGTATCTACCAAATTATACTATTTATTCTAATGAAAATATAAAAAATCAATATAAAATGAATAAATATTTAACAACTATGGCTAAATAACTATACTGCGGATGTACTACTACAAAAAACCTGCGAGTCTTCTCGGCCTATAGCGTAAAGGGCATAGAACGCGATATTAAGCGGTCCTATGGGAATCGAAACTAAGGCATTTAAAAGCGTAGCAACATACAGAACATGTGCTGTCATGAGTATTATACTTGATGAAATAATGACCTACAAAGGTGGAGTATAGAAATTAACGTTACATTGCACAGCTTGATTGGAGAATAAAAAAATATAAGTCAGTTAAAGTAATATTAAAAATATAAAAAATGTTTTTACTAAAAATTATCCTAAAAGTTTGTAATCACTAAAAATCTTTAATCTAGAAATATATATTTGAAATGAAATTAGATGACTAAACATCATCCCCCATTCGTACTTCAAAATTTTGATAATTTGGATTCGAGGACTCTACGGAAAGTTGAATTTTATCTTTTTTGTAACTTACTGCATATACAATCTTAAGCCCATCGCAGTTTGCTATGTGAAGTGTAAAATCACTAGTTTTAAATTGTTGGACTGAAAATAGTTTGTCTAAATTTTCCCACTCTCCTTTTTCACCGCTTTGACCAACAAAATAAAAGCGTTCTGCCAAATCCGTGCTGGCCGTGTGGGCAATGTCCTCTTTGTATTGTATTTTACTTTTTTTTATTGAATCTTTAGCAAGAGGTATATGTAGCAATTCATGATCTTTTTCATCTATTACTTTTAAATATTGATCTGTTCCTTTTTCTTCTAGAACAGCTCCATAAATATGATTGATGTCATCATTTTCTGTCCATTCTTTCATATCGCTATCCTCTTCGAATCCTAAAACGGCATTTTGCAAAGCATCATTATCCTGACAATATTTGTTATAAGTCTGCTCAGAAATTGAACCTAGAACAACTTCATAACCATAAGGACCTAAAACAAATTTTATTTTCATTTTTTGATAACTCTAATTTTATTTCTTAACAACTGGTTTTGCTTGTAGTGTCTCTTTAATCACATCAGAAATATTTTCTGCAAGCAAAGCACTTACCATATTCATAGTTCCAATAGGAGTGATACTATCTGATACTTCTAAAACAGAAGAAGACAGATGACCTAATCCATCTAACATTGCATCTATTTTTTGATCTCCTTTTTTAGAACGAGCTGATCTGAAACAACTCATTGCTTGTCTTGCGTATGAAGATGCTTTTTGCGAATGATTTCTACATTTTCCTGATTGAGCAAGTGCTGTACCTTTGGTAAATAAACTTCTAAATGACATGTTATTACTCCTTTTATTTTAAGTTTGATCTAAGTAGAATAATTCAAATCAAGTAATAAGAAAACCGTAATGAAAGCAAGAATAGCTCTGTGTTATGATTTTGATGGAACATTATGTTCTGGCTATATGCAAAATCAAAAACTTATCCCAGATTGTAAAATTGAAATTAGCAGCTTTTGGTCTGAGGTAATCCAATTCTCTTATGACAATAAAACTGATCCAACATTATCTTATATGCTACCTTTTAGAAAAAAAAATGCATGAGGCTAAAGTTGAAATTTCAAAAGAAAATTTAATGCATTATGGAAAACAATTAACTTTATTTAATGGAGTCAACGATTGGTTTAAAAGAATTAAAACCTATGGTCAGCAAAAAAATGTTGAAGTTGAACATTACATTATATCTTCTGGCTTAACTAATATGATTGAAGGTTGTCAGTTTGTTAATGAAATTAATAAAATTTATGCTTGTGAGTATATCTATGAAAACGGAAGAGGCTTATGGCCTAAGCTTGCTGTCAATTACTCTAATAAAGTTCAGTACATTTATAGAATTCACAAAGGCGCGTTTGAAGTGAATGACCAAGAAGGAGTAAACCAAAAAAAATATTTTGGAGATTATATTCATGTTCCATTTGAAAACATGGTTTTCTTTGGAGATGGCGAAACGGATGTTCCAACTTTTAATGTACTAAACAAAAATAATGGAAAATCTGTTTGTATTTATGAAGATGGAAATCAAAAATCCATAGATATTGCTCAAAAACTTTTTTCCGATGGAAGAGTCCATCATTTAGTAAAAAATAATTATGAAGAAAACTCTGAGGTGGATGTACTAGTTAAAGAAATTATTAAATCTAAATCTAATTAAATTCTTACTTTTGTTCCGCCTGTCAAAGTACTATTTGTACCAACATTCTTAAAAATAACTTTGTGACTTGCTTTCGTGCTATTAGCAAATTGTTTAACTGTAACAACAACTGTATTATCACCCTCTAAATGAGCACTAATAATTTTATCAGGATGGGTATCTTGATGATGAGGGGTATGGTTTTCTTCCATCAATAATAATCTTTTTCAAACTAGGGTCCCAATGACAACTTTTGTGTTTCATAGTTTAAAAATAACATTCTACAAATTACAAGCAAGAAAAAATCTTTTGATTATTCTTAACCTTTTTAAATAAATAAGTAGCGATTGTAATTTAAGATTTATTTTTCAATAAAAAATTGTAATGACCATTCATTTTGAAGTTTTTTTATAATTCCTTCATCAAAATTTTTAGTTTTAGCCATCCACATATGGTTTTTTTTATTTAATGTTCCCTTTTCAGCAAAAGCCTTGCCTTTATCTGTCCATATAGAACCATCATCATCGTCACCATCTCCATAAAATTCAAATTCAGAACGGTGCTTTTGTAGCTCATAGCATTGATTTATGTCATTATTAATTAAATCAGGACTAATCTCCGTTTCATCATCAGTAATCAATACTTCCTTATCACTAATAAAAAAATATTTGAGCTGGAATACGCCCGAAGCAAATCCTGAATAACAACCAAGGGTACCTTTCTTCAATTTATAATAAACAATATTTGCATATATCAAGCCATTGATATCGGCAGCAAAATATCTTTCAGTTTTTTTTTTCATAATTCTTACCTCTTTGTTTTTAAAGTATTTTATTATTTTATATAATTTTTTTAAAGATCTCTATCTAATAAAATATCTTTTCTATTGTTTTTAACTCTTTTAAATAAATAAGTAGCGATTGAAACTAATGAGAATGGAATTAAATATTTTAACAAACCGCTCGAATATGTGTGAATTTTTTCTGTAATTAATGAGGATAAACTAAATATCGTTATCGTTAAGCCATTTACGATATAAAACCAAATAAAGATAATATCGACAATAGTCATTTTTTTTGGTTCAGGTTTTTCTACAGAAAAATATAAAGCGATAGCCGATAAAAAGGTGGTCGTTAATATTCCTATACTTTCAGAAGATTTTTCAAAACCTAAAAAGACTGAATAATAAACTAAGAAAATTAAGAAAAACATTGGGATCCCGATTTTAAGCAACGTTGCTGTATTTTTTCTTCTAATAATCCAGCCCAGACGGTTTTCCTTGGTAACAACAACTGTCTTTTGTAAATCTGTATCTTGATACAAATAGTTTTTTTTATACTTGATTCCTGAAAACGAGTTTTCAATTGCCCACTCATTAATATCAAACTCATTATCAACCAACTCTAAAGGAATAGGTTGTAATATTTGCTTCGTACTATCCTTTAAGCTGGCAGAAATATATAAACTTTGCCAATCAAAAGGATAATTATCGGCAATTGCAAGAAAATCAAAATTAGCAACAATATAATAGCGTACAGTTGTGAAATCATTTTTATCTTTTTTTTCCCAAATGATTTTTGAAACAAATTTGTCATTATTAGAAGACAAATTATTAAAAATAATATCTTCTAAGGGATTAGAGGATTTAGATACTAAATCTAAATAAAACTCTGCGGTCCATGTCTTATCTTGAATATTAATATTAGTTACTCTTAAGACATCAATATAACTAAAGACAGTATCAAATGCCTTGACCTCATTATTTACTGAACAGAACTGCTTAGGATAAAAAACTTTTGGAATTTTATATTTTTCTGTCTGTAAAGAATTCGGAAAGAAAAAAGCGTAATTTTCTCTTGTTAAATTTTCATTGTTTTCATTAAAAGCATATTGAATTCTTTTTCCTACAAAAATATCACTCTTGCCGTTAAACGAATGTAGCGTTTCAATAAACTGATCTTCAATATTAGCCGTATCCACAATCTCTAAATGATCCTTACTATATATTTTTTTTAAAGCCTCAAATGCCAGTAGAGGAACTTCTAATCGAAAAGTACTATCAAGTAACAACGTCTTTTCCGTTGCGCTTATTCCTTGTCCATACACTTTTGACATTAGGTCTTCAATTGCAACGGATGGAATATCGTGATTACCAACTAATTGAATGAGATCAAATGGTATTTTTTCAAATCTATTTTGCAAAGATCCAAAAGTTGTAATGACTTTGTTTAAATGTTTTTTTTCAATTAAATAATCAAATAAAGGTTTAAAAATACTTAAATTCAAATCCACAACGATGAGATCATCTTTAGAGAGATCTTTTAATAATTCGTCAAATTTATTATTTAACTTTTCTAAATCAAAATCTTTAAATGAAAATTGTACAAAATAGTCTGTCTGCTGATGTTGGTTAATTAGTTTTTCAGATAGTCGAAGGTTTTGATGAAAGAAATAAACTTTTTTATCTTTATAACTATTGATTTCATCATTAATAAATACAATTTTTGCATCTTGGTCAGCTCTTGACAGTTTAAAAATTCTTTTTTTTATATTTTCATCTAGTTGTTCGATAGAACCTTTGGTTAAGTTTTGTGGAAAATAAAAAAAATTTTTATTTTTTAAAACATCAATTATATTTGCATTATATTTATTAATAGAATGACCATTTGTAAAAATAATATCATGAATTGAAGAAAGTTTATTTTTTAATACCTCAACACCCTCCTCTCCTCTATCTACATGAAGAAAATCTATATTAAAATTAAAAGGTAAATTTTTTTCTTTAATTTCATCATGAATTTCTTGATTTAGAATTTGACAGCTCTTTTTCAGAAAATCTGCTACATAATTATTTTTATCTTGATCAATAGCTAATGATGAGTACCAAACAAGTGAATAAAAATTCATAGATTAACCTAACAAATAAACATCAAAAAAAAAAGTTCTTATCGACTGTAGGTTTTGAAGAAAGCACGTTGCTATATATCCATTTTAATGTGCCCATACTGGACCCGTTAGGTGGTTTAGATCCAGCACCTCCAAAGAGGTGCCAGATAGATCAGTTGTGTTTACTTATTAGTTTTCTTTTGCTCTTGTTCTTTTTTTTTATTTATCTTTTCCTGATGTTCTTTTGCTTTCTTCACGATCTCAGTATTACCAAAATGAACTACTGAAATTTCTGTCGGAAGCCCTAAGGCTTCCCATTCTTTAGCTGTTACTACTTTAAACGGCATGGAACCTCCTTTGTAAATTGAATGATCACTTTGTTTTCTTTTGGATCGTCAGCGTAGATACCTTTGCCTTCATAAGCATCTACCACGGCTTGGGAAAAGGGACCTTGTGGACCACCATGTTCCATGACTGTTTCATACATAATTTGTATGGTAGTTTTTTTGGATTGTTGTTTCATTGTTTCTCCTTTAGCGTTTTGTTTAAAGTCCCAGCAAGTAGAGTTAGTTTCTAAATCAGGACTGCTATTATTATATAATTATTTAATGAAATTGGTCAACTGCTTGGTTTGTGCGGATAAATTCTAGTTCTTTCAAAATAAAGTGAAAACACTAGGAAATATAAGGCTATTGAATTTTTGTTGGTAGCGGGAGGCAGACTTGAACTGCCGACCTCAGCGTTATGAGTGCTGCGCTCTAACCACCTGAGCTATCCCGCCATAAACTACCGCAGGTATATAATATATTTTTATTAATTTAAAGTAGGACTAAACTTTTTTTTGGAAAAGTTTTTGGTTCTCGATTTAAAACCATCTCTATTTGCAGCTCTGAATTGGTTATCTCTATTAGGCTTTTTAGCAAAGGATGAGTTTCTATCTTTAGAGTGTGATTGCTTTGATCTAGATTGAAATCCATCTCTATTTCTATCTTTAAAGCCACCTTCTCTGCTAGGCCTGTCACCAAAACTAGAGGTGTTTTTTCTTCCATAGCCCTCATTTTTTGGTTTCGATCTAAATCCTTCTTTTCGTTCCGATCTAAACTCACTTGGTTTGCTATCGAATGATTTCTTGTCTCTGAAATTATTGTTTTTTCTATCTCTAAAACCACCCTCTCTTCTGGGTCTATCACCAAAGCTTGATTTGTTTTTTCTACCGTACCCTTCATTTTTAGGTTTCGGTGTAAATCCTTCAGTTCGTTCAGATGTAAATTCGCTTGGTTTTTTCTCAAATGGTTTGTTGTCTCTAAAATTATCTTTTTTTCTGTCTCTGAAGTTAAATTTTCCACCTTTTCGTTTTCCTTTGGCAAAGGATTGTTTTCGATCAAAATTATCTCTCCTGAAATTAGATTTTTGTTGTGAAGAACTTTTTAATCCAGGATTTAATATCTTTTCAATTTCGTGCCATTTTTTTTTATCACTTGGCGTTACATAGCTCCAAGCAGTTCCGCTTGCACCAGCCCGTCCTGTTCGTCCCATCCTATGAATAAAATCTTCTGCTTGTTGGGGTAGATCATAATTAATCACATGTTCAATATGAGGAATGTCTAGGCCTCTAGCTGCAATGTCAGTTGCTACTAAAACATGAATTTTATTAGCTCTGAACTTGGCAATGACTTGATTTCGTTTATTTTGTCTTAAATTTCCATGCAAAGAATCAGACTCAAAACCTTCTTTGAGTAAATTTTTCGCTAATTTTTTAGCATTATGTTTTGTTTTCATGAATACCAAAGTAGATCCTGTATTTTTTTTCACATGTTCTACTAAAGTATTATATTTATCCTCTTGTCTAAGCTGAACGATCTCTTGTTTAATAGTAATGACGGTTGCATTCGCTGGTGCCACACTTACTCGTTCTGCATTATTTAAATACTTAGCGGATAATCGCTCAATAGAGGGGGCAATCGTTGCCGAAAACATTAACGTTTGTTTTTCTTTTGGTAAAAATTTGATGATTTCATCTATCTGAATACTAAATCCCATATCTAGCATTCGGTCCATCTCATCTAAAATTAATAGATCTACTTGATTTAATAAAAGAGACTTTCTGTTCAAATGATCATTCACTCGTCCAGGAGTTCCTACAATAATTTCTGGTTTGGTTTTTAATTTTTTTAACTGTTTATTCATGGGCTCGCCGCCTACTAAACAAACACTTCGAATAGCGCTTTGTTGAAATAGTAATTTCTCAATAACATCGTTTACTTGTTTTGCCAGCTCTCGTGTGGGAACTAAAATAATTGCTTTCTTTACTTCTTTTCGAGCAATGAGCTCAATCATGGGAATACAAAAAGCTGCAGTCTTTCCCGTTCCTGTTTGTGCAGATGCTAAAATATCTTTTTTTTCTAAAATAAGGGGAATGGCTTTCACTTGAATGGGAGTGGGAACGTCAAACTTCATCTTAATTAAAGATGCATTCAGACTCTGGTTCAAATTCAACTCTTGAAAATTTTGCATGAAAAAGGGGTTTTTAATTTTATGTATTTAATTTTAATGTCCTTAGATAGAGGTATAGAACTAAAGTCAATCAGTATTACGTTTGGATGCAGAAAACCTTACTCTCCCATGATGTGTAGGAGGACTTTTCTAAGATGTGGCTGCAACCTGTGTTCAAATAAGTAAATACCTTGCCACGTTCCTAAGGCAAGATCCGTATTATGAATACTCAAGGTAAGATGGGTTTGCGTAAGTGCTGTTTTGATGTGAGCTGGCATATCATCTTTTCCTTCTGCTCCATGAATATACAATGCTGGATTCATCGGAGCTAGTTTATCAAAATAACTAAGTAAATCTTTTACGACATCCGGATCTGCATTTTCTTGAACTAATAAAGATGCACTAGTGTGCAGGATACTTAGATTAATTATTCCCGTATTTATGTTTGATTGATGGACAACATTAGTTATCTTATCAGTAATTTCAATCAGACGCTGACCATTGGTTTGAATTTCTAATGTTTCTAACAACTGCCTCATAATAAAATAGTAATTCCTGTGGCTATTAATAAAACAGCCAATACTATTTCAACAATTTTTTTTACTTTAGGATTTTCAATAAATCTTCGAATCGAACTTCCAAATAATACCCAGACACTAATCGAGGGTATATTCACCAAGGGTGCAATTCCTGCTAAAAAAAATAAGCCAGTAAGAAAGGGTTCGTCTTTTGGAAAAAAAACACTGACCGCCGTGATTGCAACCATCCAAGCTTTAGGATTTAAAATTTGAAATAACGCTGCTTCATATAATCGTAACGGTCTTCCTGTTTCCTTGCTCTCTTTAATACTTAACGAGCCAAACATTCGGTAAGCAAGAAAAAATAAATAAGCACATCCACACACTTTTAATATTTGCTGAATGATCGGATACGTTTGAAATATAAAACCAAGGCCAATGGCAACAGAAGAAATTTGAAAAAAATGCCCGACGGGTATTCCAAAAACATGCGGGATGGTTTTTTTAAAACCATATTTTACTCCCGATGCAAATAACATAACGTTATTAGGACCAGGTGTTACAAACATCACAAAATAAAAAGAAATTAGAGCAAAAGTTAACTCAGTAGTAATCATAGATTAAGAAATGAATAGCTTATACTAAAGAAAAATAAAGTGCTATTGCAGCAAGCAAAATAATAGAACCACAAATCTTGATTTGTCTTAACTGTGAAGATTTTTTTTCTGCCATATTGTTTTCTAATATAGAAAAAATATTTACCCTTTTGCTTTCTTGAACTGGAATATGAATTTTTTTTGCATGGTCTTTAAAATGAATGATATTATTAGCTTTAACTTCTTGTACGTTTTGTTTTTTATTTAAATTGCTATGCGCACTCATTCTCCCGTCCCCTTTTTTAAGAGCCTGATTTAACTACAAAATTAATCATTTTACAACCTATGATACGAATAATTTTTAGTGACAATAATTTTTTTTAATCTAAAAGAGTTGCCATGGGATATCCAAAAAAACATAGGGGTCGAAGAAAAGTAGGCTCTAAAAGAAGAAGAGCTAGAAGAAAAGCTAAGAAAAAATAGCTTTATTTTTTAATCTCCTTTTTCACGAGGTGGACGCAATCCAACCACCACCAAATACTCTCATTCCATTCGCATCTTGTTTATAAAAAACACATGCTTGTCCAGGAGACACTCCTGCCTCACCAGCATCTAGGGTAACGGTACTTGCTTGATCACTCACATCACAAGGAAGTAGTTTTCCCGTAGATCTTACTTTTACTAAAAATCTTCCCTTTAGTTCATTAGGATCACACAAATAATTAATATCTTTCACCTTTATAACAGTTACATTTAAATCGCTTCTGGATCCGACGATTACCTCTTTGGTATCTGGGTTAATTTTAACCACAAAAATTGCCTCTTCTTGTCCTCCAATTTTTATTCCTTTTCTTTGACCGATAGTAAAATTAATAATTCCATTATGTTGTCCAAGGACATTTCCTTTTAAATCAACAATATTGCCAGGATCATAAGATTCTGGTCTTAATTTTTCAATAACAGACTTGTAATTACCATTAGGAACAAAACAAATATCTTGGCTATCTGGTTTTTCTGCAACAGCAAGTTTCATTTGTTTTGCTATATCTCTTGTTTCTTGTTTAGGTAGATCTGCAAGAGGAAATCTCAAAAAATCAAGTTGTTCTTGGGTAGTTGAAAATAAAAAATAACTCTGATCTCGATTGATATCTACTGGCTGATACATTTTTGAATTTGTAATATCTCCTATGCGTTTTACATAATGACCCGTTACTAAAGCATCGGCGCCTAAATCTTTTGCTGATTTAAATAAATCTCTAAATTTAACTGTTTGGTTACAGCTCACGCAAGGAATAGGTGTTTCTCCTCGTAAATAACTATCGGCAAATTTTTCTATCACCTCTTCTTTAAATAAACTCTCGTAGTTAAACACTTGATGCTCAATATCCAATTGTTCACAAACTTTTTTTGCATCATAAATATCTTTACCAGCACAACACGTTCCTGCTGTTTTTCCAATTTTTCCATAATCATAAAGTTGCAAAGTAATGCCAATGACATGATAATGTTGCTGTTTTAATAATGCTGCTACGGTGGAAGAATCAACGCCACCCGACATTGCGACTACTACTTTAGTATCCTGAGGTTTTTTGGCAAAACCCAAGGAATTTATTTCTTGAGAATTTATGGAAGTTGCTAAAGACATAAATGATATATAACACTTTATTATTATAAATTAACAAATTTTAACAATAATGTTTTTTGATTTTGATTTAGGGGATTATGTGATCAATCCTGCAGAAAAAGATTGGGGTATCGGCCAAGTACAATCTATCATAAAAAATAAAATCACCGTAAATTTTCAGAATGCTGGAAAAAAAACCATAAATGCTAATGAAATTCAGCTAGAAAAGTATCATGAAGAAATTTAATAAAAAATATTATCAATATCTAGTCACCAAACTGCTACCAGCTTTTAAGAAAGCGGGAAAACAATCTATCGAACTATCAGGATCTAACATTAAAATTTTCACAAAACCTGATGGCACACCTGTTTCTAATGGAGATCTTGCCGTAGATAAGATTTTACAAGCTGCGATCAAAAAAATTACACCTAGTATTGAAATTGTTTCAGAAGAGACCATTCAACGAAATAAAGTAAAAAAAAGAGAAACGTTTTGGCTCATTGATCCTATTGATGGAACCAGTTCTTATATAAAAAATAAAGATGAATACACTTTAAACGTCGCATTGATCGTAGATAAAATTCCAGCACTAGGAATCATTTTTGCACCTAAAAAGAAAAGATTATTTTACTCTTATGGAAAAGGGTCTGCATATGAGATTAATGGTAGAACGAAAAAGAAACTAAACTGTTCAAACATAAGAAAAAAAACAATATCCGCCCTTACGAATTCCTCTAACCCTTCAACTATTATCAGGAAAGTTCTAAAAAAACATAAGGCTACAAGCTTTTTAAACGTAAGAAGTTCCTATAAATTTTGCTTAATTGCCTCTGGTGAATTTGATATTTATGCAGCAAGACCAAGGGCAAAAGAATGGGATATTGCAGCAGGCCATGCCATTGCCGAACACGCAGGTGCATTGGTAACCACGCATCAACATAAAAAAATTTATTATGGAAAACCTAGATTTTATAACCCTTCCTTGTTAGTGAGAAGATCAAAGAATATTTAATATGCTCAATAAAATATTAATCATTATCGTATCTGTTTCGATATTTGGAATATTAGTCTTTAGCTTTGTAAGGCAAGCTCTTAAAAGACATATTGATCAATTAGTATTAGAGGAGAAGAAAAATAAAAAAAAGAAAGAAGAAAAAAAATAATTACAATTTCTTTTCTATTATTTTTAATTCTTTTTTATCAATCTTTAATACTTCCACAGAAGTATCATAGCTAAAACCTGCTCTTGCAAGAACTCCTATATCTTTTTTATAAAACATTTCTTTATTAGCGTCAGGTCGGTACGGTCCAATTCTTCGTTTCCTACAAATCTTGATTGCTGAATAAAAATCTGGGTCTTCATTGTCCTCTTTAATTTTATCGATAGTTTTTTTTAACTGTTCACTATCAATACCCTTTTGCGACAGGGTCATTTTAATTTTATTAAGAGAATAGCCTCTTTTTAAAAAATTTTTGGATTTAATTTCTGAATACAAATCATCATTGACAAGACCTAAGCTATCTAACTGATGAATGATTTTATCTATTTGCTCTAATATGATGGATTTATTAGCGCTCCCTTGCTCATCCGATAGTACTTTTTTAAATAAGTATAAACGTAGATCTTTTTTGGATGGTTGATATTTATCTAAATAATTAAGAGCAAGTTCTTTAATTTCTTCATCGGTTTCGTAAGTTTTCTTGCTAGATTTGTAATAATTCATATATAATATTTACCTATCATAACATGGAAACTATCAAAGATTTTTTTACTCTGGAGCACATTTACCTATTAGCAAATTACGGAGTAATTCCATTATGGTTAATGTTAGTTTTTATTCCTAATGCTAGATTTACCAACATTGTTATTAACTCTATTTTTTTACCTATAATACTTGCCTCTACCTACGGGTACTTAATCTATTTAGAATTTTATGCAGGTGGCATGTTTGCTGCAGATGCTGGTGCTAAAGTGATGGAGAATTTCAAATTATATTTAGGATTAGATCAGCTAGCTTCTTTATTTTCAAATAAAATGTTTTTATTAACTTTTTGGATACATTTTTTAACGATTAGTATTTTTACAGGAACTTGGATTGCAAAAGATGCTTTGCGAAATGGTATCCATAAATATGTAACGCTCATTCCTTTAGTTTTGACTTATTTCACAGGTCCACTTGGATTATTTTTATACTTATTTTTGAGACTTATCATTATTCAAAGAGTAAGAATTCATGATTAATTATTATGAAAAAAATTGATTTTTATTTTGATATTAGCAGCCCCTACTCTTATTTAGCCCATACCCAATTAAGAAAATATGAAAAAGAGACAGGGGAAAAAATTAACTATATGCCAATCTTTTTAGGAGGATTGCATAGATTAGCTGATATTCAAGCACCAGGATTAAACCCTCATAAAGGTAAATATTTAATCAAAGATTTAAAACTATTCGCTGATAAGTATAAAATTAACTATCAGTTCAACAGATATTTTCCGATTAAATCCATTCATATCATGAGAGGATCTTTAGTAGCAGAACAAAATAATTATTTTCATAACTACATTGATAAATTTTTCGTAGCTGCGTGGGTAGATTCATTAAACCTGAATGATGAAAAAATATTTGAAAAGTTTTTAAAAAATATGAACATTAATTATGCAGATTTTTTCCAAAAACTATCAGAGCCAAAAATAAAAGATGATTTAAAAAACAGGACTGAGGCAGCCTTTAAAAAAGGTATTTTTGGAGCTCCTACCTTTGTGGTAAATGGCAAGATATTTTGGGGTCAAGATAGACTTGAGTTCGTATTTAAAGAAGCGAAAAAATAATTATAAATTATAACTGCTCTCGCCGTGACTACCAAAGTCAAGACCGGTTCCGACTTCTTCTTCTTCTGGAACTCTAAGACCAACTGTTGCTTGAATAATTTTCACAATAATAACTGTTCCTACAAACGATAATAAGGCTACTGTCACAATTCCTAAAGCTTGTACCATGGTCTGCTCCATGGCAGTTTTTTCTAAACCTAAACCACCAAACTGAGTGGTTGCTAAAATTCCAGCTAACAATGTACCAATCATTCCACCAACGCCATGAACTGCAAATACATCTAACGAGTCATCAATCTTTAATTTAAATTTAACAAACCCGACGCAGTAGTAACAAATAGATCCAGATAAAATTCCTAAAATAATTGCCCCCATCGGACCAATGAAGCCTGAAGCAGGTGTAACAGTGGCAAGTCCTGCAATCATTCCTGTAATCATACCTACCAATCCTGGTTTTCCATTTTTAAACCAGTCTATAAACATCCATGTAATGGTAGCCGTAGCAGCAGAAATATGAGTGACCAACATTGCCATTCCAGCATTCGCATTGGCAGCTAAAGCCGAACCAGCGTTAAAACCAAACCAACCAACCCACAGCATAGAAGCACCGATCATAGCTAAGACTGGGCTATGCGGAGGACTAAATGTTTTAGGAAAACCATTTCTCGCTCCCAAATAATGTGCGATCACTAAAGCCGAAATTCCAGCGGTAGTATGAACTACTAAGCCACCGGCAAAATCAAATACACCCATTTTTGCCAACCATCCACCACCCCAAACCCAATGAGTTGCTGGAGCATAAACTAGTAGCAGCCACAAAATAGTGAAGATCACAACAGCTGAAAATTTTATTCTTTCGACAAAAGCACCCACAATTAGGCCTGGTGTAATAATTGCAAAAGTCATTTGAAACATGACAAACACAGTCTCAGGAATATCTCCTGTTAAACTTTTTAATCCAACTGTTTTTAAAAATAATTTATTTAAATCTCCAATAAATGATCCCTCTCCACTAAAGGATAATGAATATCCAGCTACAATCCAAACAATAGATGCTAACACGGCAATAACCAGACACTGAGCTAATACGGATAATGTATTTTTAGATCGAACGAGACCTGCATAAAATAAAGCCAGTCCAGGCAAGGTCATAAAAAGAACCAATGCCGTTGATGTTAAAATCCAAGCAGTGTTTGCGCCATTCATAATGTCGGATCAATCTATGTGATTCAAAAAAAATTAGTTATGACAAAATCACATAAGGTTTATGCGACTCATGCATACAAAATTATTTTGGCGATACTTCCTTTTTAACAAACCCAGAATCAATCAGAGATTGATATCCGCCTTCGACATGCATAACATTGTCAAAACCCATACCCATCAATGATTTAGCGGCAAGTGCACTTCTCCAATTCGAAGCACAAAATAATATTTTAGTTAATTCAGGTTTTAACTCAGGTTTATAATAAGGACTTTCAGGATCTAACCAAAACTCAAGCATTCCTCTTGGAATATGTTTAGCTCCCTCTATAGTTCCTGATTTCCATAATTCTCTCACATCCCGAATATCAATCAAAATATAATTGGTACCTTTAGTAATTTTTTTTATTTCATCAGCCTTCACCGTAGTTACTTCGTTCATGGCCTCATCAACTAGTTGTTTGATTGTTTTTAGTTTCATAAAATATCTTTTGAATATATATCAATAGAAAATTATGATCTATGAAAATAAAAAAGCTCCTAACTTCACAATAATCTCTACTACGGGAAAAGATTTTGAATTAAGCAAAAATTTAAAAAAACATTTAATTCTTTATTTTTACCCTAAAGATAACACACCTGGCTGTACTACAGAATCTGTTGAATTTGCAAAACAATATAAAAAATTACAAAAATTAGATGTGGATGTGGTTGGTATTTCTAAGGATAGTATCGAAAGTCACTTAGCTTTTATTAAAAAATTTTCTTTACCGTTTCAGTTACTTTCAGATGAAACGACCAAGGTGTTAAAGCTTTATGATGCTTGGGGTGAAAAAAGCATGTATGGAAAAAAATTTATGGGAATTAAAAGAACCACTGTCTTTATTAATAAAAAAGGAATTATTCAAAAAATTTGGAGTAATGTAAAAGTAAAAGATCACGTTACAGAAGTCATCGAAACCATTAGAACGCTAATCTAACGAGAATTCTTCTTTAGAAATTCCTAAATAATAAAGTAAAGTAGTAAGATCATTAAATAATATTTGATTATCTATTTCTTTTTTCACGATTTCATGAGCATGATATCCAACGCCTAAACCTGCGTGTGCTAACATGCCAAGATCATTAGCCCCGTCACCAATCGCAACCACTTTAGTTTTAGAGATATTATTTTCCTCAGTTAGTTTATTCAAATAATTCAATTTAGAGTTTTTCTCACCAGTAATCGGAATGTATTCTCCTGTGAATACATCACCATCAAACTTAAATTCATTACTAATAATATTTTGAAAACCAAGTTTATTTCCTACAAAAGTAGAAATCGGAGCAAAGCCACCAGTAATAAGACTCGTGATATATTTTTTTTTATTAAGAGTGCTAACAAGAGTTTTAGAGCCTGGATGAAATTTAATTCCTTCTAGCACTTTCTCAATTAACTTTTTTGGTTTATTTTTTAAATAATTCACACGAACACTTAAAGTGGTTCGGATATCAATCTTTCCTTCCATCGCCAATCTACTCGTTTCGTCAATATTGGCATTCACACCACTGATTTTAACTAAATCATCTAAAGTTTCATTTTCAATTATTGTGGCATCCATATCTGACAATAAAATTTGTTTTTCTCTTGTCTCAGCGAGCTGAATGCAACAATCTAATTTTTGAGAAAAAAAATACTTTTTTATTTCTTCTTCTTGTTCAGAAGTTATGGAACTTACAACAAAATCACCAGCAACATTAGAAAGTTGTAGTGTTTGTTGCAACTGTAACGAAAAATTATTTTGAAGGTAAGATGCGATATCATCAAAGGGTAAAGACTTGGAGTCGACTACGGTAATAATTTGACCCTTATTGATCATTAAAAGTCAAATACTTGGCTTGGATCACTAAAGGAATTTTTTTAATATTTTCTAAAATGCTCTGCTCGATAGGACTATCAGTTGAAATTAAAGCGATCGCTTCTCCACCTGAAGACTTCCTACCTAAATTAAAAGTAGCAATATTAATATTATTATCAGCTAAAATTTTTGACAGATCTTTAATAAAACCTGGTTTATCCTCATTGCTAATATAAAGATTGTGTTTAGTTAATTCAGCTTCAATCTCAATTCCTTTCACTTCTACGATTCTTGGTTTTCCACCAAATAAAGTTCCTGAAACAGATCTAGTTTGTTTGTCGGTAGTGATCGATAATTTTACTAATGTTTGATACTCAGATTGTTTCTGATGTTTTACTTCTGAAATTTCAATGGATTTGCTTTTGGCTACTAGTAATGAGTTAATTACATTCACATTGTCCATCGTTGGTTTAAGTAATGCATGCACAATAGTTTGTAATAGTGGCTGAGTATTAATGGTAGATGCATTTCCTTCAAACTCAACTTGAACGGATTTAACAGCATTCTCTGTTAATTGGCCTGCAAATCCTCCTAGGATATTACATAAAGCTAAATACGGTTTTACTGCTGAATATTCTTTTGCAGTTAATGAGAATGTATTCACGGCATTCATAATAGCGCCTGTTTTTAGATAATCGCTTATTTGTTCAGCAATTTGTAAAGCTACTTTTTCTTGCGCTTCGGTTGTTGAGGCACCTAAATGTGGTGTTAAAATTAAATTTTTGGTTCCTAATAAAGAACTTCCTTTAGGTGGTTCATTAACAAAAACGTCTAATGCTGCGCTGGCAACATGACCACTTTCTAAATTTTCTTTTAATGCATCCTCATCCACCAATCCGCCTCTGGCACAATTAATAATACGGACACCTTTTTTCATTTTCTTAAAGGATTCTTTACCTATGATGTTCTTTGTTTTTTCAGTTAATGGAGTGTGCAAAGTGATAAAGTCAGATCGTTTAAACAAATCATCTAACGAAACTTTTTCTACTCCTAATTCTTCTGCTTTTTTATCTTGTAAGAATGGATCGAAAGCTAACACTTTAAATTGCAAGCCAAGAGCTCTTTGCGCAACGATGGTTCCAATATTTCCACATCCTATAATTCCTAAATATTTCCCTGTAACTTCTATACCTTTGATGGAAGATTTTTCCCATTTACCCTCATGAGTAGTTTGACTTGCATAAGGAATTTGTCTTGCTGTAGATAAAATTAATGTGATGGCGTGTTCTGCGGTAGTTATTGAATTTCCAAATGGAGTGTTCATTACCACCTTGCCGTTGCTAGTTGCTGCTTCTAAATCAACGTTGTCTACACCGATACCTGCTCTACCAATAACTTTTAATTTTTTACAAGACTCGATTACTTTTTTGGTGGCTTTGGTTGCTGACCTTACTACTAAACCATCACAATCTTGTAATGCTTCAATCAAAGCAGACTCGTCTAAACCATTTTTGACAATAGCTTCAATTCCATTATCAGAAAAAATTCTTACAGCTTCTTCACTTAGTTTATCTGCAATTAATACTTTATACATTTACGACTTTATACTTTGGTAACCCCATTCAATCCATGGTAATAACGTCTCAATATCGGAAGCTTCCACGGTTGCTCCTCCCCAAATTCTAAAACCAGCTGGAGCCGTTCTGTATGCATTTATATCATAAGCAACCCCTTCTTTATCAAGCATAGAATTAATTTCTTTAATTTTAGCTTGCTGATCATCCTCTGATAGTTTTAAAAACCAATCAGCAGTAATTTTAAGACAAATACTAGTAGATGAAATGGTTTGAGGATCTTCTGCTAAAAAATCAATCCAATCTTTAGATTGAACCCATTGCTTTACTACCTCAAGATTTTTTTGGGATTTTTTAATAGAGCCAGAATAACCGCCTATGGATTTAATCCAGTTTAAAGCATCTATTGCATCCTCCACACAAAGCATCGAAGGCGTATTAATCGTTTCGCCCTTAAAAATACCCTCAATTACTTTTTTATTATTCGCTAATCTAAAAATCTTAGGAATCGGCCAGTTTGGCTGATATTCGGACAACCTTTGAATTGCTTTAGGAGACATGGCAATCATTCCGTGAGCAGCTTCGCCACCCAACACTTTTTGCCAAGACCAAGTTACTACGTCCAATTTGGACCAATCCATATCCATAGCAAACACAGCTGAGGTTGCATCGCATATGGTTAACCCTTTTCTATCTTTTGAGATCCAGTCAGAATTGGGAACGCAAACTCCTGAAGTGGTACCATTCCAATTAAACACAATATCGTTATCAAAATTGAGTTTTTTAAGATCTGGTAACTTTCCATAATCAACTTTATGAATTGTTAAATTTTCTGGCTTCAACTGATCTTTAATATCTTTAACCCAATCATTACCAAAATTTTCCCATGCTAAAACTTCAACTCCTCTTGCTCCAAGCAATGACCACATCGCAGCTTCAATCGCTCCTGTATCCGAAGCCGCCAATATTCCTACTCTATAATCTTCAGGTAATTGTAAAATTTCTTTGGTAAGATTAATAACATCCAACAATCTTTGTTTAGGAAGTTTTGCACGATGAGATCGACCTAATGTATCCGTGCGTAAATTATTAATACTCCAGCCTGGTCTCTTTGCGCAAGGACCTGATGAAAAATTTGGATTCTTTGGTTTTGATATTGGTTTATTCATAATTCAATAAAAAATCGGCATGACTTTGTTCATCATGCCGATTGATAAATTGTAAGAACTTTATGCTGCTACTTTTAAAGGTATACCGTGTTTTAGCGAAACTCCTGATAAAAAGTTCCACATAAATTTTGCAGTAGTCAAAGCAGCTTTTTCTGCTTTGGCTTGCTCAGCTTCTGTAAGTTCGTTCAAGAGTTTTTCGCACTCTTGTCTGTGAACAACATCAGCACCTTTATGGACTTCAAAAAACATCAACCCTTCAGCTGTAGTAACACCATAATGTTTTTTTAATCCTTGAATTTTTGTTTCTGCAATTTCAGGAACTTGTCTCTCATAAGTAAAAAACGATCCCAAACCTTCAGCATAACTTGAACGAGCTTGCTTAAAAAAGTTTTCAATCATTTCTGACGTAAATTTTTCTTGTGGCTTCGATTCAATGTCTTTTGCATCTGCGCCCATGGCAAGAGCAAAATTTTTCCATAATTTTGGATGATCATTATCTCGATCTTCTTCTTCGTTTAAATTTTCTAACAAAACTTTTCTTTGTTCAATGTTTTCACATAAAGAATGCGTGGCACTAATATATCGAGGAAAAGCTTTTACATGCTGATAATACTGTTCCGCGTAATCTTTTATAATTTCTCTAGTCAATTTTCCTTCATTCCATGCTTGGTAGAATGGATGTTTTAGCAAATGATATTCGTCTAATTTTTCGTTAAGTTTTTGTGAAAACATTATCTCTCCTTATTAGTTGTCTTAATAAATTTATAGAATTTTACCTTAGATAATCAATACTTTTTCGTGTGGATATAAAAAACAAAAAAAAACAGCCTTAAAAATTAATTTAAGGCTGTTTTTTTAATAAAAAAAGTGCTTATTTATTAAACATTTCTTTCAAAGCTTTGGCAGGCAAAAACTTAACCTTTTGAGATGCTGAAATTTGAATAGTTTCACCAGTTCTAGGGTTTCTTCCTTGTCTAGCTTTTCTTTTAGCAACTTTATAAGTTCCAAATCCAGCTATTTTCACTGACTCATCGTCTTTTAAAGCGTCTAAAATGATGTTTGTTATACCGTCAAACGTTCTCTCTGCGTCTGCTTTGCTAAGATTCATAGTTCCTGAGATTTTAGCAATTAGTTGTTTTTTGTTCATTTTTAGCCCTTTCGAATCGTTATAAATTTCATATTGTTCAATTATCAAGGAAAATCAATCAAAATTTAGTGTTTTTTTTTAAGCTAAGCACTACCTATAGTTAAAAAAAACGCCTAATTTATATAAATTATTGATTTTTATAGTTTTTTTAGAAAAGACCCAAACCTTTAAGATCATTAAATGTTGCAAAAAACATCAGTGAAAATAGCACAAAAAAACCAAATCTGTAGAAATACTCCTGTATTTCATCACTTAAAGGTTTTCCTCTAACAAACTCAATAAAATAAAAAAATAAATGACCACCATCTAATAGCGGTATTGGAAACAAATTAATTAAACCAAGGCTAATTGAAATGTAAGCCATAATCGAGAGAAATGGCACCAAACCATACTCGGCCACTTGCCCAGATATTTGGGCAATTTTAATTGGACCTCCCAATTGATCAGGTTTTGCAGATCCTACAATAACTTTTCCCAAGTAACTAAGTGTCATGGATATGGTGTTGTAAGTTTCTTTGAACGAATAATAAATGGCTTGAGTGGGTCCTAATCTTTTTCTGTCAATTTTATTTTGCAAAGGAACTATTTTAATTCCTATCATCTTTCTTTGAGATGCATTTCCTCCTGGATCTTTAACATTTTGCATTACAGGTTTGACAAAAAACGTTAACATTTGAGAACTTCTTTTTACCTCCATTTTAACTGCATCAGAACCTGGAATATTGATAAGTTGCGCAACTTCATTGATGCTTTCAATTTTAGTATCATTGATAAATACTATTTGATCCCCAGATCGTAATCCCGCAACTTCAGCTGGACTTTCTTTTTGCACTTCTTGAATAACGGGTAAAGAATAATCTTTGCCACTAATCATAAAAATCATGGAAAAAATAACAATGGCTAAAATAAAATTAGCAATGGGACCTGCCGCTACAATAATCGCTCTTTGATACAAGGGCTTTGTTGTTAAAAGTTTTGCGTGATGCTCCTGATCTATCTCATTTAGCTTGGTAGGTTTGCTTGCAGAATTGCTGTCGCCAAAAAATTTAACATAACCTCCTAAAGGAATTAAACATACTTTCCAACGAGTACCATCTTTGTCATTCCATCCAAATAACTCTTTTCCAAAACCTATTGAAAAATCAGTTACGGTAACTTTGTACTTTTTGGCATAATAATAATGTCCATATTCATGAATAAAAACGACTACTGAAATAAGTAGAATAAAGAAAAAAGCGTTTTGTAAAAAAGTAATCATTATGTTTGAATAGATATAATTAAATAAAGTCCAAAGCAAAGAATAAAAAAGCCAGAAACGATATTTATCCGCTTAATGTATAAATCACTTAAATATTTTTTAAAGTGTAAGGATATATTCACTAAAATGATCCACCACAACATAGATCCTGAAAATATTCCAAGAACAATAATCGTAGAATGAATAAAATTAATTTGTTCAAATAAATAATTAATATTGGATAGAGCAGCTACAAAAGCAATCATGGTAATTGGATTGCTTAACGTAATAAAAAAAGTAGAGATAAAATCCTTGATATTTGTTTCGTGAGTAACTTTGGTATTCTCATCTGAAATATTTTGTCTAATCATCATTCTTGTTCCAATAAATATAATACATAGTCCTCCTGCCAATCTTAATACAGGTTGGTTCACCAAAAGCTGTCCTGAGATAGCTGTAAGACTGTAAATTGCGATTAAACCATACACCATATCTGCAACCGCAGCGCCAAGACCGGAAAAATAACCTGAGACCTTTCCATATTGCAAAGATCTATTGATACAAATCATAGCAATCGCCCCCACTGGCAAAGCTACAAAAAAACCCACTAATAATCCGGATAAATAAGAAATCACATTAACTCCATCCGCAGAACTTTACTGTAATTTGAATTTTTTTTGAAAGTATTTTTTTTAATTAAATGGCTGATGGGCCGCTTTCACCTGTTCTAATTCTGATCACTTTTACAAGATCGGTAACAAATATTTTACCATCTCCAATTTGATCAGTTTTAGCAGCAGTTTGTATGGCATTTAAAACATTATCAAGATTTTCATCAGGAACAGCAATTTCTAATTTAGATTTTGGCAAAAAAGAAACTTCAATTTCTGTTCCTCTGTACACTTCTTTATGACCCTTTTGTCTTCCAAATCCTTTTACTTCTGAAAGTGTAATTCCTGTAATGCCGATTTTAGAAAGAGCATTTTTAACATCATCAACTTTAGTAGGCTTAATAATTGCAGTTATAAGTTTCATAGTTAAAAGATATTAAATTATTTTTACAATTCTTGCAAACGATAGAAATCTAAAACTTCCATTCATTTACTTTATTAAAGATAAAATCTCTAAAAGCTTGAACTCTTGCAACATTTTTAAGTGATTGCGGATAAACAAAATGAGCTTCATACTTAGGTCCATTCACTTCACCCAACACTTTTACTAGTCCTGGTTTTCCAATAACCATGTAATCTGGTAAAGCTGCCAAACCAACACCACTATCAACCGCAAGCAGTAAGGAATAAATATTATTCACCTTCATGACCGATTTTCTTTTTGCTTTTGTGCCAACTTTTAAAATCCACTCTTTCTGAGAAAGGGGTGACGGTGTACCTCTTCCATAGGTAATTAATTTATGCTTATCCAAATCCTTCACAGATCTTGGAACTCCATTTTTTTCTAAATATTTTGAAGAACCATAAATATGGTAATTGATATCAATGATTTTTTTTTGAATATAATTTAATTGTTTTGGTTGTCTCATCCAAATCGCAATATCTGCTTCTCTTGTGCTCAGATCTAATTCTTGATCGGTCACAATAAGCTCAACTTCAATATCAGGATTTTTTTCCATAAATTCTTGAATTCTGGGCGTTAACCAAATGCCACCAAAACCTACCACCGTTGTAACTATAATCTTACCTGATGGTTTATCTTTCTTGTCCATTAAGTTAGATTCTACATCTTTGATTTTGGAAATAACTTCATTTGCAGTTTTGTATAAAATTTCACCGTTGTCCGTTAAAGAAAGGCCTCGTGCATGTCTTTCATATAAAGAACATTTCAGTTCATATTCCAATGACTGGATCTGTCTACTGATAGCTGATTGACTCAAATTTAAAGTTTCTGCAGCTTTGGTAAAGCTTCCAGCTTGAGTGACGGCATGAAAAATTTTTAATTTATCCCAATCCATAATTATTTATTTACATCCACAATAACGCGACCTGAAATTTCTCCTTTTAAAATTTTAGAAGAAGAATCCACCAGATCTTGCAAAGACCAGATATGGGTTGCTTTATTTAATTGTTCAAAATCAATTAAATTATTTACTTGCGACCAAACAAATTGTCTTCTTTTTTCAGAACACATCACAGAGTCAATTCCCCACAATTTTACTCCTCTAATAATAAAAGGCATAACAGTAGTATCAAGCTTATAATTACTCGCTAAACCGCATGCAGCAACGATTCCGTTTGGTCTAGTTTGAGCTAACGCTCTTGCTAAAATTTTTCCACCGGTAGTGTCCACCACTCCATCCCACAAAGCGGCCTCCAATGGTTTTGCATCTACATCAATCTCTGATCTGTCTATAATATGACTTGCACCTAAATTTTTTAAAAATTCAACTTTATCTTTTTTTCCCGTCACTGCCGTTACACTGTATCCCATTTTAGAAAGTGCCATCACTGCAACGCTTCCAACACCACCAGTTGCTCCTGTGACCAAAACATCTTTGATAGGCTCTCCTAATAAAATAGTCTCTCTAGCTTGGATAGCAAAAGCACAAAGTAAAGCTGTAAATCCCGCTGTTCCCAATGCCATGGCATCTTTATTCGAAATATTTTCTGGAGTTTTGACTAGAAACTTTCCTTGAACTTTTGCGTATTGAGAATAACCACCATAATAAATCTCACCGACACGCCAGCCAGTTAGAATAACTTTGTCACCTGCTTTAAATTTTGGATCTGCACTTTCTTCAACTGTACCAGAAAAATCAATACCAGGAATGTGAGGGAAGTCTTTTACTAATTTTCCTCCATTTTTTAAAATCATCCCATCTTTGTAATTAAGACTAGAGTATTCAACTTTTACAGTTACATCCCCGTCTTTAAGAAAAGAACTGTCTATCTCTTTAACTTCTCTAGTAAAGTTGTCGCCTTCTTGATTGATAACAATGGCTTTAAATTGGTTCACGCTACCCCTTTGAGCAATCTTTGATTTTCTCTTTCATTATATACATAAACTTTTTCTGTATCTAAATCTGCATTGTCACTTAAGACAAAACATATATTGCTATATCCGCAAATGACATAACCTATTTCTGGTTTTATCGTATAATAAACTCGTGGATGATCTAACTCTGTCACCACATGAGTGGTATCCACATACACTTTTTTTAAATGATCGAATTTTTCTGGAACCTTGATCATAACTTTTAATTTCTAATCTTTTATGTAAGTCAAAAAACGTTGTTGGAGATTTTGGCTATCTCTAAATACTCCTGTAAAGTAATTTGTAACGGTAGTTGCTTTTTCCTTCATTACTCCTCTAGTAGTCATGCACTGATGCTCTGCATCTATACTAACCGCAGATCCATGAGATTTTAAACCTTTGTAAATAGAATTAGCTATCTGCATGGTAAGTCTTTCCTGTGTTTGCAATCTTCTAGCATACGCATCTACCACTCTGGCAAGTTTGCTTAAACCAACTACTTTTTCTGAAGGAATATAAGCAACATGGGCTGTTCCAATAATAGGTGCCATATGATGTTCGCAATGACTATGAATTGAAATATTCTTTTGAATTACCATATCGTCATAACCCTCAACGTCACCGAATGTTTTTTCTAAAAATTCGTCTGGATTGATTAAATATCCACCAAAATACTCCTGAAAAGCTTTTACAACACGCTTAGGAGTTTCTATTAAACCCTCTCTGTTTGGATCCTCTCCCACAAATTTAAGGATTGTTTTAATAGCTTTTTCAGCTTCTTCTTTAGAAATTTTTTCTAAAATTTTATGTTTTATGTCTGTTACGTTTTTCATTATTTTGAATATGCAATTTATAATATATATGTATTTTTTGAAATAGTTATATTGTCCTGATTATGTTTAAAGAGCGAAAATCTGTATACGAAGTAGAAGAAGGTAAATTTTTATCACCAAAGTTTGATGAAAATGGTCTTATTCCTGTCATTACAACTGATTTTAAATCTAAAGAAATTTTAATGCATGGTTATATGAATGCGGAAGCATTACAAAAAACAATTGAAACCAAAGAAGCTCACTACTGGAGTAGATCGAGACAAAGTATTTGGCATAAAGGTAAAACCAGTGGTTATGTCCAAAAAGTAAAATTTATTCGTATTGACGATGATCAAGATTCTGTTTGGATTTCTGTTGATATCGGTGATGGTGCAAGTTGTCATGTGGGTTATAACTCCTGTTTTTATAGATCTATACCACTTGATCAAACTAACAATCCTAGAGAATTGACCTTTGAAGAAAAAGAAAAAAAATTTGATCCAGAAGTAGTTTATAAAGGACAACCTAATCCAACTAAACTATGAGCCTAAAAACGATTAGTCCTTTTGGACCGAAAATGGCAAGACTTACTTTGCCGAAATCTCTTATCAACCAAATTAATAAAGAAGTAGACAAAATTACTACTAACAAAATTTTATCTAAAAAATATAATTATTCTAAAAAATTAGCAGGAGAAGTTCAGCAGGAAATTCAATTACCAATAAATTTTATAAACAAATATATAAAAAAATTTTTAGAAACAAATCTAAAAACTTTCATTATGCAAAGTACAGGAAAAAAAGCTAAATCTATCAAGCTAAAAAATTTTTGGGTGGTCCGACAGTTTGCTCACGATTACAATCCTATACATTTTCATGATGGTGATATTTCAGGGGTTGGTTATTTAAAAATTCCTAAAAATTTTAATAAAAGTAAAAAAAAATACAAAACGAATGGATCTATTGACTTTATAAATGGTAGCCGAATGTTTCTAAGTCAAAGTATTTACAATGTTGTGCCCAAAGTTGGGGATTTGTTATTTTTTCCTAATTATTTAATGCATACTGCTTATCCTTTTTTTGCTGAAGGTGAGAGAAGATCTTTTTCTTTTAATGCAGAAATAGACAAGTCAATTTCTAACGTTTTTCATGAATAATTTAAAAAAACAAAAAAACATCCTAGGAGAAGATCTTGAAGTTTGCTCAACTGATCCTATTACGGGATGGTATAGAGATGGCTGTTGTAATACTGATGAACATGATGCGGGAACACACACGGTTTGCGCTAAAGTAAATAGTGATTTTTTAAATTGGCTTAAAGTCAATGGAAACGATCTAGTAACCCCTAGACCGGAATTTAACTTTGAGGGTCTTAAAGATGGAGATAATTGGTGTGTTTGTGCTAGTTGGTATGCAAGAGCAGTACAGGCTGGTCATCCCTGCAAAGTCTATATTCGGAGCACTAATATAAAAACCTTAGAATTTGTAGATTTAAGTATTCTTAAAAAACATGCAATCGATTTAGCCTAAAGCATGGCTATTGATAAAATTATTTTTGATGTTGGGCAGGTCTTAGTTAAATTTAATCCTAAAAACTTATTTCGTAAAATTCTTCCTAATGATGAGGAGGTTAACTATTTTTTAAAAAATATCTGTACCTGGAATTGGCATATTCAACAAGATTTAGTCTATGATACCAGTAAAGCTGCAAAGCCCATGGTGGAAAAATTTCCGAAATACCAAGAAGCTATAGAAGCTTTTTATGGAAGGTTTTTAGAAATGATTATTGGAACTCACCAAGAAAATATCAATTTAGCTTTGCAGTTACAAAAAATGGGCCACCCTATTTATCTTCTAAGTAATTTTCCAGGTGACCAATTTGAGAAATATAGATTGCAAAATAGTTTTATTGATCAATTTGATGACAGAATAATTTCTGGTGATGTAGGCTTGGCAAAACCAGATAAAAAAATTTATGAATTAGCAATTCAAAAATTTAACCTAGTGCCTGAGAACTCTTTGTTTATTGATGATAAAATGGAGAATATCAAGGGAGCCGAATCTGTAGGAATAAAAACTATTCATTTAAAAAAACCTGAAGATTTAAAAATATTAATTACTAAATTTATTAATGTAGACTAACTTCAGAATTTTTATTTCCTGATTTCGCTAATACATAAGCAAGGATTAAAATCACAATACCTAATAATTTTAACCAATATATTAGTGGTAATAAAAAACAAACAGATGAGACAAAAAATAACAATCGAGTAAAATTATTGATTGTACCAAAAAAATAGTCTCTTCCTTGAATGCCAACTGCTAGTGTTGCATAACCAATAGCATAAGAGATGGCGACTAAAATAATTCTATGTATTTCTCCTTGAAAAAGTAATTCTGGAACATAAACAAAACTTAATGGTATTAACACTAAAGTAGTACCAAATTTCAATGCTGCAAATCCTGTTTTCATAGGATCTGCTTTTGCAATTGCAGCTGCTGCAAATGCAGAAACACAAACGGGTGGCGTGATATTAGACAAGCAAGCTGCATAAAAAACAACTAAATGCGCTGGGATTTCGGGAACCCCTAATTGGATCAATGCAGGTGCCGCAACAACAGCCAAAATAATATAAGAACCGGTTGTACTGCTACCCATTCCAATAATAACTGAAATTAAAGTAACCATCAAAACAGTTACAATTAGGCTACCCCCAGAAAATTCAACCAGAACAGCAGAGAATTTTAATCCTAATCCTGATAAAATAATTCCACCAATAATAATTCCTAAACTACCAATCGCAGCACCCGCTGCAGCATTGCTTTGTGCTCCTTTAATCAAACCAATAAAAATTTCTTTCGGACCCATTGCGGTTTCCTTATTTCTCCAGGATAAAACAAGGATAGAAACTATGCCCCAAAAGGCTCCGTAATCAGGAGAAAACCCATTAAATAAAAGAGTGATTACAATAATAAGCGGTATAAAAAAGTGCCATCCTTTTTTAAATACTTTTTTAAAATCTGGAACATCTTCAGGTGGCAAACCTTTAAGACCTGATTTAACAGCCTCTAAATCAACCATCAGCATTATAAAAGTAAAAAACAACACTGCAGGGATGACGTTCATCCCAGCAATTTTTAAATATTCCGTTTCTGTTAATGTTGCCAAAATAAAAACACCTGCGCCCATAATAGGTGGCATGACCTGTCCTCCTGTGGACGAAATCGCCTCAATCGCACCTGCATGATGATTCTTAAAACCAACTTTTTTCATCATAGGAATAGTAAAAGTTCCAGACGCAACCACATTAGCAACAGAGGAGCCTGAAATTGATCCAAATAAAGCAGAGCTAAATACTGCAATTTTTGCAGGCCCACCTCTCCATTTTCCTGTTAAGGAAGCTGAAAGATCCATAAAAAAATTACCAGCACCACTTTTTTCTAAAAAAGCCCCGAAGATCATAAAAGGAAATACAAAGGTTGCAAAGGTAGATGTAATCACCCCAAACATTGCTTCTTGTGTTGAGAATGTGAACTCGATAATTCTAGTAAAAGGAAGTCCAGAGTGACTTAATTTTCCTGGCAAATAAGCGCCATAATAAAGTTGTAATAAAAATATAAAAGCAATAATAGGAATTGCCCATCCTAAAGCTCTTCTGCTTGTCTCGACAATTACCAGAATTGCAATAATTCCCATGATGGTATCCCATTTATTTGGAGAACTAACTCTTTCCATTGCATAAGGGACGTATTGATCGACCCAATATCCTATGGAAGCTGTGACTAAGATAATTAAAATAAAATCAAATATAGTAGGTTTTCCAGTTGAGGAATTTTTTCCTAATGGATAACTTAAAAAAATTAAAATAGCGGTAAAGAGAAGATAAAAAGCTCTATTAGTTTCCGAAGATACCAATCCAAATCCTGATGTATATAAATAGAAACCAGAAAATCCAGCAGCTATTAATCCAAAAAAAACTTTGTAGTAACCAGTGAGTTTTCTGCCCTTAACTTCTATATCTGGAAACCAATCTAAAAAATTCATATTAGTATCTTAAACTAAAAGGCTGCCTCTCAAATCAATAAGAAACAGCCTTTTAATAATTGTTAACTTCTACTTATGATACAAACCTTTAGATTTGTAATAAGCTACTGCACCTGGATGCATTGGAACACCAAGAGCTTCAAAGTTTTTAGTATCAGGAGCCATTTGCTTCCATGCTTTATGACCCGCTGCTAATTTTTCTTTAACATCTGGCTGGTACACTAGATTAAGAATATCTTGAACAGCTTTAGCTGATACTCTTTCATGTGCAACCCAGTAAACAGTTAGATATGGAAGATCAATGGCTGGAACACCTTTGTACGTTCCTGCTGGCATCGTTCCTTTCGCATAACCACTTTTAGTAATTTTATCCAATTCAGCTGCACTGAAAGGAATTACAAAAGCACCTTTAGTTTCTGCAAGTTCTTTCACAGCCGCTGCTGGAGCTGATGATTGACAAATCGCATCTACTTTTCCATTCGCAAGAGCTCTTCCTGCATCTGCAAAGGTTAAGTAACTAGCTTTAATTTTGTCTAAATTTCCAGCTGCTTTTAACATGTTAGTACAGTTAAAAACGGTTCCTGAACCTGGAGGTCCCATTGCAACTCTTTTTCCACTTAGATCGCTAATTTTTTTTATTTTACTATTTGGAAGTGTTACAAAGTAGGTAGGTCCAGCATATGCTTTAGCTACACCTCTTAACATTGTTCCTTTAGCCCCATCTTTAAATGGACCTTCAGGCTTTTGTGCTAAGTAAACATGTGCACCATACACGATACCCATGTCTAATTCCCCTTTGATAAGTCTTTTGGCGTTCTCGGTAGAACCACCCGTAGTTACTTGAGTAATATTGTATTGTGGTAACTTTTCAGAAATAATTGTTCCTGCTGCTCCCACCATATAATACATCACTCCACCAGGGTTCGAACCACCCCAGGCAATGTTTTCTTTTGCATTAGCAGATCCAAGCAGACCTAAAGCGCATACAAAAGAAACTATAGTTGATAGAAAAATTTTAAAAATTTTCATATCGTCCCCCTTTCTTATTAGTTTAGTTAACTTACTTTATTATTTAATTCCCCTAAACTAGAAATGGCAATACTTACCGTATCGCCTGCTTTCATGAATTTAGGCGGATTAAAACCGATTCCTACTCCCACAGGAGTTCCCGTAGCAATTATATCTCCTGGGATTAATGTCATTGTTGAAGTAATTGTTTCAATCAACGTTGGAATATCAAATATCAAATCAGCCACCACTGCATTTTGGCGAATTTCTCCATTTACTTTAGTGACTAGTGTTAATTTAGTTACATCTGGAACTTCATCAGCTGTTACTATTGCTGGACCCATAGGACAAAAACCATCAGGACTTTTTCCTAAAAACCATTGTTTGTGAAGATTTTGCAAATCTCTAGCTGTTACATCATTAATGATCGTGTAGCCAAAAATAATATTATAGGCATCCGCTTTTTTTATATTTCTGGATCGTTTTCCAATTACCAATCCTAACTCCCCTTCATAATCAATTGAATTGGTAGGATCATTAGCTGAGGGTATGTTATCATCTGGACCAATCACAGATGTAGTTGCTTTAGTGAAAATAATAGGATGATCTGGAGCTGCTTTTTTACTTGTATTAGTATCATATCCAGAACTTTGAAATTCCTTTGCATGATCATGATAATTTAGACCAACACAAATTACATCTCTTTTGGGAGTGGGTATAGGTGCTAAAATTTTTATTTCTTGTTTTTTAATTATCGATTCTTGTTTGGGATTACTTTTAATTTTTTTTATTGTTTCTAAAGAATTATTTTCAATAATCTGATTTAAATCATTAGGAATTTCTGAAGAATAAAAAGATAGATCAATAACCGTATCTTGTTCGTGAAGGACTCCAACATTAATTTTCTTATTTTTTTCAAATGTGATTAAATGCATAAATTAAATTATATTAGGAAAAAAAAATAGATGATAGGATTAATTTAAAAAAATGTTGATAAATATTAGTTGATAGATATTTTTTCAGCAGCTTTTTTTGCAATTTCAACAGTTGGTGCTAATACCACAGCCATTCTTCTATTAACTCTTGTGGATGGTTTGCCAAATACTCTCACTTCCACATCAGGAATTGTTAAAGCATCTTCAATTCCGTCTATGGTAAACTTTTCGCTTTCTTTATTAGCCAACACAACATGACTTGCACCTGGTCTTAATAATTTAATTTCTGGAATGGGCAGTCCTAAAATAGCTCTTGCATGAAGATCAAATTCACTCAAATTTTGAGTATACATAGTGACCATTCCTGTATCATGAGGTCTTGGACTCAGTTCGCTAAACACTACCTCTCCTGATTTAGTAATAAAAAATTCAACACCGAATATCCCTGCTCCACCAAGATCATCGGTAATAATTTTTGCCATTTTTTGAGCCTCCGTATCAGCATTAGGAGATCCTGGTTGCCAACTCCACTGATAATCACCCCTTTGCTGAACGTGTCCTATGCTTTTGCAAAAAAGGGTTGGGCCATTGTGTTGTTTCACGGTTAATAAAGTAATTTCATAATCAAAATCAATAAACTCTTCTACGATCACGCGTTGACGATCTCCTCGCATTCCTTGAATAGCATATTTCCAGCTCTCGATAATTTCTTGTTCATTGTTAGCAACACTTTGTCCTTTTCCACTTGAGCTCATGACTGGCTTTACTACCACAGGATAATTTATTTCTTTGGCAGCTTGTTCTAATTGCTCTTGCGTTTCTGCATAAGCAAATTTTGCAGTTCGCAAACCTAACTCAACGGCACGATCTCTAATCCTATCTCGGTTCATGGTAAGATTAGTGGCTCTTGCTGTAGGAACAACCTTATATCCCTGGCTTTCTTTTTCTATTAAAACTTCTGTTCGTATCGCTTCTACTTCTGGAACAATTAAATCAGGTTTAATTTGATCTATGGTCTCTGATAATTTTTGAGCATCTAACATATCAAACACTCTATTTTCATCGGCAACTTGCATGGCTGGCGCGTTTGCATATCTATCACAAGCAACCACATAACAACCTAGTCGCTTAGCGCTTATAGTAAATTCTTTTCCTAGCTCACCAGAACCTAATAATAAAATTTTTTTCATGTTTTACTTAGTATTTTTTTTTATAGATGGTAATTTTATATTTAAAAACATCGGTAAAATAAAGGCTACAAAAGTTATTAGCCATAAAATAATACAAATATTAGAAGAAAATAAATCAAACCAATTTCCATTAGAAATAGTCATCGCTCTTCTCAAATTCACTTCCATTAAATTTCCTAATACCGAACCCATTACTACCGGAACAAGAGGAATATCTAATTTTCTAAAGATCCATCCTAAAATTCCAAAAATAGTTAACATCACAAGATCAAAAGTAGATCCAGTTAATCCATAAACACCTACAAAAGAAACAATAATGATAATTGGCATTAAAAATTTAGGAGGTAGCAACAAAACTTTTGCAAAAACTCTTACCATGGGAATATTTAAAATGAGCAAAACAATATTTCCAATAAACAAAGAAGCAATCAACCCCCAAACTACATCTGGGTTTTTTTCAAACAACAGTGGTCCTGGGGTAATATTCATCGTTAATAACATGGCAAGTAAAACGGCGGTTGTTCCCGAACCTGGAACTCCTAGCGCTAACATGGGAACCAAAGCGCCACCTGCTGCAGCATTATTTCCAGCCTCAGGTGCTGTCACACCTCTTTCATCACCTTTTCCAAATGTTTTTTCTTTATCTGATATTTTTTTTTCAAATGTGTAAGCAATAAATGACCCCAGAGATGCTCCCGCTCCCGGTAATATTCCTGCGATAAATCCTAAAAAACTTCCTCTAATCATGGAAGGTATTGTTTTGAAAAATACTTTGATATTCGGAACAATCGTACTAATTTTTACATCCTTATTCATATTAAAATCTTCTTTAGCCTTATGATTTTCAATAAAAATAAAAACTTCAGAAACTGCAAATAAACCAACGATTACTATTAGAAAGTCTATACCATCGTACAAATGAACTTCGCCAAAACTAAATCTAGGAACTCCAGTTTGATTATCTATTCCAATGGTTGAAATTGCTATTCCTATAGCAGAAGCCAATATAGTTTTAATTTTATTGTCTGAAGAAGCGCTGCCCAAGGTTGCAAATGCCATAACAAATAAAACAAAGTACTCATGCGGGCGAAACAATAGTGCAATGTCAACTAATTGTGGTGCTAAAAAAACTAATCCAAAGGTAGCGAGCATAGCTCCAAAAAAAGATGCTATTCCAGTAAGCGTTAAAGCTTCACCTGCTCTTCCATTCAAAGTCATAGGATAACCATCTAGTGTTGTCATTAATGCTGGTTCATCACCTGGAATATTTAATAGAATAGAAGAAATTCTTCCTCCGTACATTGCTCCGTAATAGACGCTACACAATAAAATCATGGAAGATGCTGGGGGCAATCCCAAAGCAAAAGATAAAGGTATTAAAATAGCAACACCATTAGCAGGACCTAATCCAGGTAAAGCACCAAAAACTGTTCCTAGAATACATCCTATGATTGCTAAACCGATATTATTAAAACTTAAAGCAACAACAAATCCATCCGCTAAATGTGAAAATACATCCATATTAAAATCCTAGTGCATTTTTGGCCAATGAAAGACCCAAAACATAATTAAACAAAATAAAAATAACAACTGAAACAAAAGTCCCATAAATTAATGAAGTCAATAAGTTAGCACCCATTCTCCACGATATGTATGCTGAAAGTAAAATGGTTGAAATAACAAAACCTACATACGAAAGTATGTTGGCATAGACTAAAAAAATTGCTGCGGTCACAAATACTTCTATTATTTTTGAAAGATGAGGCCAATCTGCTTGATGCTTAGGAAAAGCAATTAGCCAGATAGAAGAAATAAATAAGAAAAATGAAATGATATAGGGAAATTTTTTAGGACCGACTACATCGGAAATAAAACTTATTTCTATAATCGAGGTTGCATAAATATAGAATATGGAAAGCAGTAAAGTTACAATTCCTAGTATTCTATCATTCATGATTTGATAAAAATCACACCCCATAAAAATGGGGTGTGATCTATTTTAGATTTTTATTTTTTGGTTAAACCAATTTCCTGAGATAAGGATGCAATATCTTTTACAGATTGTGCAACAAATTTTTGGAAATCATCTCCTCTAAGATTTAAAGGTGCTAAACCACTTTTTTGCATAGTAGCTTTCCATTCCTTAGAGTCATAAACTTTGCCAATGGCATTGGTCCAAAATTTATAAGCATCATTGGTCATTCCTTTAGGAACGTAAAAACCTCTCCAATTAGCACCAATCACGTCAATCCCTTGAGATTTTGCGGTTGGAAATTTAGAGAATTCTCCTGGAAGTTTTTCAGGAGAAAGAACTGCTAGGATCTTGATTTTTCCAGCATCTACAAATCCTTTCGCTTCTGAAATATCACCCGTAAAAGCCTGAACCGATCCAGCTAATAATTGAGTAATCGCTGTTCCACCTCCATCAAAAGAAATGTATTTGATAGTTTTTACATCTTTGATACCAAATTTTTTAGCGGCAATAAGAACTTTTAAATGGTCCCAACCACCGACTGCAGAACCTCCACCAATAGATACTTTGGTAGGATCTTTTTTGATAAGATTTAATAAGTCTGGAAGCGTGTTTAGTTTAGAGTCTGCAGCAACTGCTACGATACCATAGTCAGCCCCAACAGATCCTAACCATCTTACTTGATCCATATTGTTTCCTGGAAAAGCACCTTGTGCTAATCTAGTAGCTGTAGCTGAAGATGCGGCAACAATTAAGTTACTATCTTTTCCTCTTTTGTTTACCACTTCAGAGAAAGCAACACCTCCTCCTCCACCTGCTTTATTAATAACTTCCATTGTGCCTGGAATTAATTTTAAATCTTGCAAAGTCTTACCTACTGCTCGACAAGTAAAATCCCAACCACCACCTGCGTTAGCAGGAGCGATACAAGTTGTATTTTTCGGCTCAAATGAAAAACTTGAGGTTGATCCCAAAGCAATCACTATCAAAGCTAAAAACGATTTTTTTAATACATTCATTTTTGTCCCTTTTTGTTAAATATTTATTCCATATATATTGAAACAAATTCGACAAAAAAACAATTAAACAAATTCTTTATTCTATTTTTGGTTGTATTGCTTAAAATCCTCTAATGAATCGAGGTCTTTCATTAACGCTTTATCTTTAAATATAACTTTTATTTTTTTTTCATTTTGTAAAATTTTTTTAGCACCCCTGTCCCCTCGTAAAGATTTTAATTTCTGTATAAAATGTTTAGAAAATAGAACTGGATTTGCCTGCTGAGAATTAACATAGGGAACTACGGGTACTTTTTTATTTTTTTTAGTAGCTAAAATCATTTTATTGTAATGATTTCTTTTTACTTCTGGCATATCAGCTAACACAATAAAAAAATGAGATGTCTCTTTGGGCAAGATACTTTAATCCAGCTTTAATGGATGAGGCCATGCCAGATTTGTAATTTTCATTATAAATTATTTTAATATTGTCCTGATGCGGTATATACTTTTTTTATTTTATTCTTATTGTTTCCCATTACTACTAATTACATATTCTATATTACTTTCTAAAATATTTTGTACCGTGTGTTGAATAAGTTTTTTCTTTTTATAACTTAAAAGTAATTTGTTATATTGTTTGGTTCTTGAGGATAAGCCTGCAGCTAAAACAATTGCTGAGATCATTGTTGCTTATAAACTTCTGATACTAACTGAGCTATTATAGAAAGTGCAATTTCAGGCGCCGATCTTCCCCCTAATTTAATTCCAATAGGACCATGAATAGAATTGATTGCCTCATCGGAAAATCCCGACTCCTTTAATCTACTACAACGATTTTGGTGAGTTTTTTTACTCCCTAGGGCTCCAATATAAAAACATTTATTATTTAAAGCTTCTTTAATAGCCGGATCATCAATTTTAGGGTCATGAGTTAATGCTATGAGCGCCATTCTTTTATCTAAGGGCATTTCCTTAAAAGCTTCTTCGGGCCATTGATTAATTACTTGCGTCTCTGGAAATCTTGTACTCGAAGCAAAATAACCTCTTGGATCAATAATAATTGTTTCAAAATTTAAGTGTTTGGCAAAATCACAAAAATACTGCGCAATGTGTACAGCGCCGACAATAAACACTTTTATGGGTAAGTGATAATTATCTATAAATAAAGATGTATCAGGAATAATTCCATTGCTTCTTTTTTCAAACGCAGTTTGAATTGCTTTTGAATAACCTTGAAGTGATTCAGGTATGGAGTGATTATTAGAATAAATATAATTAGTAGCACTAGTTAAATCTGTAATAATCGAAAATTCTTTTTTTTCTTTTTTTAAACTAATGATTTCTTTTAAAATATCGTATTTCATGAATGAATTTTTTCTAAATAAACTGCTATTTCTCCCCCACATGCCAATCCAACTTCCCATGCGCTTTCATTTGAAACTTTAAATTCTAATTTTTTATGAGTTAAATGATTTTGCAATAAATCGATACACTCTCTTACTACAGCAGACTCAACACAGCCTCCTGAAACAGAACCGGAAAAATCTCCTTTTTGATTTACAATCATTCTACTTCCGACTGATCTTGGAGAAGAGCCCCAAGTTTCCACTACCGTTGCAAGAACTACAGATTGTTTTGCCTCAATCCAAGTGAGAGCTTCTTCAAGAATTTTTTCATCAAAGGAATTTTTATTCATCACCCTTGAATATATAAAGTAAAAAACTTTATTTACAATGAGCGACGGCTTGTTTAGCTGAAGATATAATTAAACTAGCTCTATATTCCGCAGAAGCATGAATATCAGAATTTAATTCTGAACTATCTATATTAATTCCCTCTAAAGCATTAGCAGAAAAGTTTTTATCCAACGCTTGTTCGATAGAAGTTTCTCTATACACAACTGCCTGAGCCCCTGTAACTGCAACTTGAACTCCTGATTTATGCTTGGCCACATATACTCCTACCATGGCGTATCTAGATGCTGGATTAGGAAATTTATAATAGTATGATTTCTCAGGAATAGAAAATTCTACAGAAATAATTAGTTCTCCTTTTTTTAAAGCAGTTTCAAACATACCTTTGAAAAATTTACTTGCCTCTATTTTTCTGTCAGAGGTATGAATAATTGCATTTAAAGCTAAGCAAGCAGAAGGATAACATGCTGTTGGATCGTTGTTTGCAATGGATCCACCGATAGTTCCACGGTTCCTAACCTGGGCATCACCAATTTTTCCAGCCAATGCACTTAGAGAAGGAATAGCTTTCTTGATTTCTTTTGAATTAGCCACTTCAGAATGTTTGGTAGCAGCTCCTATAATAACACTCTTGCTTGAAACTTTAATTCCTTGAAGATCTTTTATTTTTTTTACATCAATAATATCTTTATAAGATGCTAGTCTCATCTTCATGGATGGGATCATCGTCATTCCGCCTGATAAATATGCTGATCCACTGGAAGCTAATTTGGTTGCCTCTTTAACGCTTGTTGCCGAATGATAATTAAATGATTTCATAATCTACGCTGCCTTTTTTTCCGATTTAGATTTGTTTTTTAATGCTTTCCAAACTTTTTCAGATGTCGCTGGCATTGAAACATCCGTTCCGATTGCATCAATGACTGCATTCATAACGGCTGGCGGCGATGCGATAGCACCTGCTTCTCCACAACCTTTCACTCCTAATGGATTTGAAGTTGCAGGTGTACAAGTATACTCAATCTTAAATTCTGGAAAATGATCTGCTCGTGGCATTGCATAATCCATGTAAGACGCCGTAACTAGTTGTCCCGTTTCGTCATAATATGCATTTTCATATAATGCCTGGCCAATTCCTTGAGCAAGACCACCATGAACTTGTCCTTCTACAATCATCGGATTAATTAAAGTTCCAAAATCATCTACACATGAGTATCTAACTACTTTAGTAACTCCCGTATCCTGATCAATTTCAACTTCGCAAATATGAGATCCTGCAGGAAAAGAAAAATTAACAGGATCATAGAATGCTGTTTCTTTTAAACCAGGCTCAACACCTTCTGGAAGTGGTGATTTGATTTCCCCATAGGTTCCCGGCAAATAACAAGCAAAAGCAATCTCTCCAATTGTTTTCTTTTTGTTAGAATTTCTGACAATAAATTCACCATCTTTAAAATCAATTTGATCTGGAGTTGACTCTAACATGTGCGCAGCAACTTTTTTTCCTTTCTCAATAATTTTATCACAAGCTTTGGTAATTGCGCTTCCACCAACTGCTAAAGATCTAGATCCATAGGTACCCATTCCAAATGGACCTTTGTCTGTATCACCATGGACTAAATCAATATTAGCCATAGGCACTCCTAATTTATCAGAAACAATTTGAGCAAAAGTGGTGGCATGTCCTTGTCCATGACTGTGAGCTCCCGTAAATACTGAAATATTTCCTGTCGCATTAAATCTGACTTCAGCAGACTCCCATAAGCCTACACCAGCACCAATAGACATAACAACTGATGAAGGTGCAATTCCACAAGCTTCAATATAAGTTGAGAAACCAATTCCTCTTAGTTTTCCTTTTGCAGCAGACTCTGCTTTTCTTTTTGCAAATCCTTGATAATCAGCAAGCTCTAAGGCTTTATTAAAGTGCGCATAGTAATCACCTGAATCAATATTGTGCACTAAGCACTGCTGATGCGGAAATTTAGAAATGAAATTTTTCTTTCTAAACTCTGCCCGGTCCATTCCCATTTCTCTTGCAGCTTGATCCATTATTCTCTCGATCATATAAGTTGCTTCTGGTCTGCCAGCACCTCGATAAGCATCCACTGGCGCGGTATTAGTAAAGACTGCTTTCACATTGCAGTAAGCAGCTGGAATATCATAAAGACCCAAAATTAAAGGTGCGTATAAATAAGTTGGTGTCACTGTTGCAAATAAAGAGCCATATCCTCCTAAGTTTGCAATCGTATTCACTCTTAAACCTGTAACCTTGCCATCTTTTTGAACAGCAAGTTCTGCTTCAGTAATATGATCTCTTCCATGACAATCTGACAAGAAAAGAATCTGTTCGCTCACAAACCCATTTCACTGGTTTTCCAATTTTTTTTGCTGCCCAAGCAACTACAACATCTTCAGCGTAGGGATAAATTTTAGATCCAAATCCTCCACCCACATCTGGTGCAACTACTCTAAACTTATGCTCTGGGTGAACACCATTAAATGCTGAAATCACTAGTCTAGTTAAATGAGGATTTTGACTTGTAGTATATAACGTAAGGTCATCGCTTGATGAGTTATAATCTCCAATTGATGCTCTTGGTTCCATTGCATTAGGAACTAAACGATTATTATTAATATTCAGTTTAACAACTCTATCTGCTTTTGCAAAAGCCTCGTCTGTTTTAGCTTTGTCTCCTAACTCCCAGTCAAAACATAAATTTTTATCAATTCCTTCATAAATTGGTTCTGAATTCATTGCACTTGCAGTATCCACTACTGCCTTCAACACCTTGTAATCAACGGTGACAAGCTCTGCAGCATTTTTTGCTTCCTCTAATGACTCTGCAATGACCACCGCAACATGATCCCCAACATAATTAACCTGATCATGCGCCAAAGGAGGATGAGCAGGTAACTTCATATCGGTTCCGTCTTTGCTTACAATTTTCCAACCGGCTATCAAACCACCAATTTTATCTTTAACAATATCTTCACCAGTAAGAATGGCAACTACTCCTGGTGCCTTTAAAGCTTTAGCAGTATCTACTTTTTTAATTTTAGCTCTTGCATGTGGAGATCTAATAAAGAAAGCATACGTTTGTCCGTGTAATGTAATATCAGCTGTATATCTTCCTTTACCTGTAATAAATTTTTTATCTTCTGTTCTCTCTACTCTTGATCCAATCATGCTACTAGCCATTCTTTATTTCCTCCTATGAGTTGTTTGCAGCTTCTTTAACGGCTGCAACAATATTTTGGTAACCTGTACAACGACAAATATTTCCCTCCAACCACTCTCTTATTTCTTCATCAGTTGGATTTTTTTTGTTTTGCAATAAATCAACAGAGCTCATAATCATGCCCGGTGTACAAAAACCACATTGCAATCCATGATGCTTTTTAAACGCTGCTTGCATCGGATGGAGCTCCCCATTACTTGATAGTCCTTCAATAGTTGTAACTTTAGAGCCATCAATATCTGCAACTAACAATGTGCAACTTTTTACGGACTTGCCATCTACATGAACTACACAAGCTCCACACTGACTAGTGTCGCATCCTACATGTGTCCCCGTTAAATTTAATTGTTCTCTTACAAAGCTTGATAATAGAGTATGATCTTCCACACTCTTGGTAAACTTTTTACCATTTACTTCTAGCGTAACTGTTTTCATTTTCTTTCCCCCGAAAGTAAAATTATTCTTATGCTAACTGAATAAAAAAAATTTTTCAAGTGAAGCAAATTTTAATTTCGCTTTTTGGTTGTTTTATTTATTGAGATAAACGAGCAATATGGCAATTATAGAAATCGGCGACTAGCCAGTATAAATATTTTTTTTCTGATGTTTTTTTTTCTGGTGTTGCACCTGAAGTTATTTCGCTTCTCTTTTCTTCAGGAGTTACTAATTCTGAAAATTTTCCAAAAAAAATATCTGCCATTTTTTTTGCCGTCATATCAATAAGTCTTGATCCAACTTGTGCAATTTTCCCACCCACATTTGCATCCACAGTATAAGAAAGAGTTGTCATTCCGTTGTTTTCTACTAGTTCAACATAAGCTTCTCCCGATGCAAATCCCACGGGAGAATTACCCTGGCCAACAATTTTATAATTATCTGGAGGATTTAAATCCTTCAACTCCACTTCACCAGTAAAACTAGCATTAAATGGTCCGATTTTATTCGTAGCAGTTGCTGTAAAGCTTGTATCTGAGTTTTTTATAAATTCATCACATCCTGGAATACATTCTTTTAATATTTCCGAATTATTTAATGCTTCCCATACTGTTTGTTTGTTTGCAGGAATGTTATACGAACCTGTAAGTTTCATGAGTTTAGTATATAATAAGTAATATGAATGATGAAACAAAAAAAGAAATTCAGTCTGCAGCTTTTGAAAGATTAATTAATCATTTACAGAATAGAAAAGATGTTCAGAATATTGATTTGATGAACCTTGCTGGTTTTTGTAGAAATTGTTTATCGAGATGGTACAGAGAGGAAGCAGAAAAGAAGGGAATCTCTATTACCGATCCTGATGCAAGAGAGCATGTGTACGGAATGAGCTACGAAATCTGGAAAGAAAAATACCAAAAATAATTTATTTTTCGTTTAATCTAGGAATTAGATTAACAAAATTACAAGGTTCAAATCTCGAATCTAATTGAAATTTAAGAATATCTTCCCAAGCATCTGTTACAGCACCACTAGAACCTGGTAATGCAAAAATATAAGTGCCTTTGCATAATACTGCCATCGCTCTTGATTGAATAGTCGAAGTTCCAATTTTTTTATAACTGATTAATCTAAACAATTCTCCAAATCCAGGAATGTCTTTGTCTTTAATTTCATTTAATGCTTCTGGGGTTGTGTCTCTTCCTGTCAAACCTGTTCCACCTGTTGTAATAATCACTCCAACATTTTCATCCGATGCCCATTCTAATAATATTTTTTTAATATCTTCTTTATTATCTTTCACAATTTGTTTGTGAGATAATCCATGACCTTTTTCTCTAATTTTTTTTGCTAAAATATTACCTGACGTATCTGTTTCTTCTGTTCTAGTGTCTGATATGGTTAGAACAGAAATATTAATGGCTCTAAATTCTTTTTGGCTATTTATTGACATATAAAAACAAACTACACTACAGATTAAAATTTAGGTAGATCTATTAATAAAATTTCACAATCTTCTTTGGCGGTTATTATAACCTCTTTTGTCTTCGTAATTTCTGCGCCATCTCCTTTATTGAGACTAATATCATTAATTAAAAAACTGCCATAAGAACATAAGGCATAAGCTTGCGTTTTAATTGCTTGGGTTATCTTAGTTCCTTGGTTAATTCTTCCTGCATAAATAACAGCATCTTGATGTATTTTAAGACTGTCTTGATCAGGATGATCAAACCCTGTTACTAAAGGAGAGAGTTTATCTGTAACTGGTTTTTTAGGAAATTCTTTGGCTTCCCATCTTGGTTTTACATTTTTTTTATTCGGAAATATCCATATTTGATAGAGATTAGTTTCTTCATTTTCTAAATTAAACTCTGAATGAACTACACCACTACCAGCTGACATTACCTGAACATCGCCAGCTCCTGTCCTTCCCTCATTTCCCATATCATCTTTATGAGTAATAGCTCCCTTCCTTACATAAGTAATAATTTCCATATTATCATGGGGATGTGGAGCAAAACCTTTATGAGGTGCAATAATATCATCATTTATCACTCGCATAGGACCAAAATGAATTCTTTCAGGATTGTGGTAACTTGCAAAACTAAAATGGTGCCTAGCTTGAAGCCAACCGTGATCAGCTCCACCAAGTTGATTATAGCTAATTTTATTAATCATAATTTAATTTGTTGCCTCTTTAATTAATCATTAATAGTGTTATTGCAAGATTGTTTATGATTTTTCTTTCTATACTTTTTTTTATAACATCTATTCTTTACTCTAGCGTAGGATTTGGTGGGGGATCTACTTATTTAGCGTTATTATTATTATGGAATGTTCCATATACTATTTTTCCTATTATTGCTTTGATTTGCAATATTGCCGTAGTATCTGGAAATTCAATTAATTATATTCGTCACGGTCACTTTAACATTAAATTACTTCTACCCTACTTACTAGGATCCATTCCTTTTGCATATCTTGGAGGTTCTCTTGTAATAGAAAAACATATTTTTGAAATTATTTTATTTATTGTTCTTTTAATTGCAGGAATTTTATTACTTCTTAATTTTAAATTTTATGGTGATGAAAATAAATCATTTAAAAATATTCCAAACTACATTTCAATTACGATTGGTTCTATTTTAGGATTAGTTTCAGGAATTGTGGGTATCGGAGGTGGAATTTTTTTAAGTCCTATTCTTTTTTTACTACAAGCAGGAAAACCTAGAGACATTGCCACAAGTGCATCTCTTTTTATTTTAATCAATTCTATATCAGGTGTGATTGGTCAGTTTCAAAAAAATTATATAGCTGCTGAAATTTTAGATTATTGGTTTTTAATTATTTGTGTAATTATAGGAGGTCAAATTGGAAACTATTTGAATCTTAAAATTTTACCTACAAAAATTTTAGCTGCGCTCACAGCAATTTTGGTACTCTTTGTTGCTTTAAGAATGGGATTAAAAATTTTTTAAGCTAACGATTTTGCTCGAACAGTCCCAGCAGCTTCTTGTTTTGAAGATGCAGATTGTTCTTTTGATTGAAGAGACTTTAAAGCCTTAATAGAGCGAACGTATAATATAGAGACTAGCAATAACGCTATAAAATAAGATCCCCACACAAATACTGCGTAACCACCCATATTTAAAAATTCAATCATAAGCACTTATAACTATTTTCCTGCACTTTTTGCAACATAAAAAGATACGGCATCAATCTCTTTAGGTGTTAATAAACCCGACTCTCCAAAAGCCGGCATCAAATTTATGCCTTCTGTAACAACTTTTTTTACTTGATCCATTGTTGGTTTTAACTCATCCAAAACAGGGCCAATTGCAGCAGTTGCCCCAGCGGCTTTTAAGCTATGGCAAGTCATACACATACCTTTGCCATTAAAAATTTCTTTACCTTCTGACATTTGATCGGCTTTAGCCATCAGTGTCAGAAGGTTAAAAAATATTAATGTTAAAAAAAACTTTTTAAGCAACGGTAATATTTACACTATGGTCTTTCCAACCGTTATGCAAATAGCCTCTGTGATTTTCCATTCTCAATTCAGGTTGGCTTTTGCTACCAGCGGAAGCTCTACTTGCTATATTGTAAGTTCCTGGCTTTAAGTTAAGCTCTATAGCAAACTGTCTCCAAGCAAATTTACCTAGATCTGGTCCAACTATGTTAGCTTTTTTCCACGTTTTTCCAGAGTCGATTGAAACTTCAACTTTAGATACAGATTCCATTCCACCCATAGCCACTCCTGTAATCACTACATTACCTGAAGCTACTTTTCCGCTATCATCATTTGGTTTGGTAATCCAAGATTTAACAGGCATCTCTGCACATGTTGGAAACTCAGGAGAACCTTTTTTTCCGATAGGATATACCCTGTAACTAGATTTCATAAATCTAACGTCAGACTCAGCCTTGGTGAAAGAAAGCTTGCTTAAATGCTTAACGTTATTGATTCCAAAATATCCAGGAGTAACTAATCGTAATGGTGCTCCATGAACATTTGGTAAATCAACTCCATTCATCTCCCATGCTAAAATTGCATCTTTGTGAGCTGCTAATGGCAAAGATCTTTCTACTAAAGCTTTTTTAGGATCTTGTCCTGCAGGCAAATCTCCGCCTGTTCCCGTTATAAACTTAACTCCACTTGCTAATCCTCCGCACTGGTTAATCAGATCAGTAACAGGAATACCTGTCCAAACTACGCACGCTGCAGCTCCTGTTTTCCACTGAGATCCTGTTGGTCCATGCTTAAAGAAACCTCGACCATTTCCAGAGCACTGAAGTACAGTTGCAACCGTTGTAAATCCTAACGACTTCAATTGCTTAACAGTAAAAGTAGTTGGGTTTTTTACTCCCTCAACGCTAAGAGTCCAATTATCTTTATTTCCAATTTGCTCGTCTGTCATGGTTGGCAAATTATTACGAACATAAATATGTCTAATAGGGGTAATGACACTTGATCCAATATCCTCTCTATGAGTTTCAATTCCACTGTTAGAGTGAACTATTACCGCAGATCTTTTTTTCCATTTTGCAAAATCTGGCAAACCTTTTGATTTGGGATCAATATGATTAGCTTGTGCAATACTAGTAGGTAACACTGCAGATGCAGCTGCAAGTCCTGCAATAGTTGCTGAACCAGCTAAAAAATTTCGTCTTGAGTAATTTGATACTTTGTTTTTCATTTTTTCTCCCCTTTTAAATAATTTTTATTTGCCAATTAAAAAAATACCCTATTTTTAACAATTATGGAAATTTTTTTTTCACTTTTTGCGTGTGCCAAAACAATTTTAAAGCGAATTGAATTATTAAAAAAACATTAAATATGTTACAATTTATCAATGAATAAGTTATCAGATAGCTTTGGTAGAACTTTTCCTTACATTCGTCTTTCAATTACCGATGTTTGTAATTTTAAGTGCGGTTATTGCTTACCCAATGGTTATTTTAAATCAGAAAATAAACCAGGATTCTTAAATCTTAATGAAATATCCAATTTAATTGCCGCTTTTTCTGAACTAGGCGTTTCTAAAATTAGATTAACAGGAGGTGAGCCAACAGTAAGAAAAGATTTTTTTGATATTTTAAACAATATTAAATCTGAACACAAAATTCAAAATTTAGTCATGACGACTAATGGCTATAAACTTCCACAGATTGCCAAACAATTAATCGATGCAGGATTGAATGGAATTAACGTTAGTATTGATAGTTTAAATAGAGATAAGTTTAAGGAAATTACAGGAAAAGATAAATTACCAGAGATATTAGAAGGTATTCAGATTTTGCAAGAAAATAATTTTCATAACATCAAAGTAAATGCAGTTTTGCTAAAAAATATGAATTCAAGCTATGAAGAATTTGAGCAATGGGAAAATTTTGTAAAAAACAATAATATAGATTTTAGGTATATAGAGCTAATGCAAACCGGAGATAACTTTGAATACTTTGATAAGTATCATGTCTCCGCTTCTATTTTTAGAGATTATTTAGAAAATAAAGGTTGGAAAAAAATTGATCGCATTCAAGATGCGGGTCCCTCTATCAACTATGTTCATCCAGAATTCAAAGGAAAGTTTGGAATTATAGCGCCTTACTCAAAAGATTTTTGCAAAACTTGTAACCGCTTAAGAGTAACGGCAAAAGGCGAGCTAAGACTTTGTTTATTTGGTAACACTGGTATTGATTTACGACCATACCTACAGGACAAAAACCAAAAAGAACAACTTAAAGAATTAATACTAAAACAATTAAATTTCAAAAAAGAATCTCATTATCTAGAAATGGGTGACACTGGTATTACTCCACATTTAGCTTCTATTGGAGGATAATGAGCAATCTCAAAATTATTGATCAAAAAGAACTAAAAGACTGGGCTCAGGAATTGTTTGCTAAGCACAATTATAAAATGATCGATGTTTCTGATAAAGAGCCGACATTTAGAAAAGCATTAGCAACTGGTAAAATTATTGTAGGAAAAGAAACATTTGATTTAATCAGAAATAAAAAAATGCCTAAAGGAGATCCTGTAAGTTTAGCTGAGGTTGCTGCTGTTTTAGGAGTAAAAAAAACTAGCGAAATTATTCCATTATGTCATCCACTTCCAATTGATCATACCGCAACCAAAATAACGATGAATGACAATGATTATTCACTAGATGTTTATTGTGTGGTTTCTGCTTATGCTAAAACAGGTGTTGAGATGGAAGCTATTATGGGGGTGAACACAGCGCTCATTACCATTTACGACTTAAGCAAAATCGTTAATCCAGATCTAAAAATTGAAGGTATCAAATTGCTAGTTAAGCAAGGTGGAAAAAGTGGTTTGTGGCTTAATCCTGGAGGATTGCCAGAATTTTTATCAGATTTATTCTAAATCACATGCTGAATTACCATCAAGCTGTCCAAAAAGTCATAGCCACAGCTAAAAAACAAATAATTCAGCATACCTATAACGGAAGCTTTGAATTTTACTTTAGCAAAATCAATATATGCAAAAAAAGATAACCCTTCTTTTAATAATAGTTTGTTAGATGGTTATGCAGCTAAATCCACAGATGTACAAAAGAACAAATTATTAAAAATCATTGGAAGTATTTCTGCAGGAAGTTTAAAAAAAATTCCTTATAAAAAAGACTCATGTATTCAAATTGCAACTGGATGCCCGATCATTGAGCCTTACGATTGTATGATACCGTATGAGCAAATTGAAAAAAGCGGAAGCTATATCTCTAGCAAAGTAAATATCAGAAGATTTGACAACGTCAGGAAACAAGGAACAGATTATAAAAAAAATTCACTTATTATTGCTAAGGGAAAAATTGTATGCGCACAAGATATACTTGCCGCTAAAACTTTAGGGATAACTAAAGTAGATGTTTATGCAAAACCAAACATTGTCTTATTTTGTTCAGGAGATGAAATTACGGAAAATTCAAACAGTGCAAATAAAATAATTACTGCAATGTCAGAATATTTTGAATCATACAAACATCAATATCACTTTAACTTTGTGTATCTTGGAATAGTCAAGGATAACCCTAAGGACTTAAAAAAAATATACAACCAAATATCAAAAGTTAGAGGAAACACAATTTTTATAAGCACGGGAGGTGTTTCGGCAGGACATAAAGATTTTATTCCTACGATGTTAAAAAAAAATAAGTATAAAATTTTATTTCATAAAATCTTGATGCAACCTGGTAGACCAACACTATTTGCAACTAAGGGTAATAATTATTATTTTGGTTTACCTGGAAATCCTATTTCTGGAATTGTTGGATTTCATTTTTTAATTCATCCTTTATTGCAAAGTATACAAAATAAAAACACACAAGTTTGGAAGTTGGGATCCATTTCCCATGCTTACAAAAAAAATAAAAAATTAACTCAATTTATTCGTGCTAAGGTAACGAATAGTAAAATTACTATTTTACCAGGACAAGAATCTTATAAATTATCTACTTTAGTGAAGGCTAATTGTTGGTTGATGCTCGATCAAACAAAAAGCTTAATTAAAAAAGGAGAACAGGTTAAATACTTAAGTTATGAAAATTAAAATAGAATTATTTGGGGCTGCTAGAGATTTTTCAAAAGAAGATTTTTTAGAATTAACGTTGCCTGAAATCACCAGTATCAAAGAAGTAAGAGAAAATCTTGCCGACTTCATACAAAGTAAGTATCCAGACAATAAAAACTTCTTAGAAATTGTGAAACGATCAGCATTTGCCAATGAGCAAAATGAAATTGTGCATGATGATTACAAACTTTCCAATCAAAGCAAACTTTGTATCATTCCACCTGTAGGAGGAGGATAATATAATGTTTCACGGAAAAGTAATTGACGCCTCTAAAGGTACCATCTCTCTTGATGCAGCTCAAAAATTCATAACTTCTGAAAAATGTGGAGCATCTTTGTTTTTTATAGGAACGGTAAGAAACCATAATAATAATAAAAATGTAACTGGTATTACCTATGACTCGCATGATGCCATTGTAGAAAAGAGTTTTAAGGAAATTTATGATGAAGCTATTCAAAAACTCCAGCTAGAATACCCTGTTGTTTTTATTGAACACACGAAAGGATATGTTCCATTAGGTGGAATATCGATAATAATTGCAGTTGCTGCTAAACATAGGTCTCAGGTATATGATTTATCAAGATATATAATTGAAGAAATAAAGAAAAGAACTCCTATTTGGAAAAAAGAGCATTATGATAACAATGAGTCAGATTGGCTTAAAGGAAACCCAGTAATTGATACAGAAAAAAAATGAAATGAAAAAAATTCTATCAAGCGAAATTACTCCTGAACATATTTATCAAAACAGGAGATCTTTTATTAAATCAGCTGCTGCGGGAACTGCATCTCTTATGCTAGGTTCTTTTTTTTCATTGTCCGCATCCTCCAACACTTCATCTTCAGAAAAACTTACAAGCTATAAAGATATAACTACTTATAATAATTATTATGAATTTGGTACAGACAAGGAAGATCCTTCTAACAATTCTGGAAAATTTAAAATTTCTCCGTGGAGTATTACGATTGAAGGAGAAGTAGAACAAGCAAAAACTTTTTCCTATGAACAAATCATAAAAAATTTTCCAAGTGAAGAAAGAATTTATAGACTTAGATGTGTAGAAGGATGGTCAATGGTCATTCCTTGGATGGGTTTTTCTTTAAGCAATTTGTTAAAAACTGTATCTCCTACTAGTAAAGCTAAGTTTGTAGAATTTATTAGTGTCTATCGGCCAGAAGAAATGATTGGTCAACAAAGTAAAATTTTAGACTGGCCTTACCGTGAAGGATTAAGGTTAGATGAGGCAATGCATCCGTTAACTATTATGGCTACCGGATTATATGGAAAAAATTTACCCAATCAAAATGGAGCGCCAATCCGTCTCGTTGTTCCTTGGAAGTATGGTTTTAAAAGTGCCAAAGCGATTGTAAAAATAAGATTGGTAGAAAATATTCCTATTTCATCATGGATGAATGCAAGTCCTGCTGAATATGGTTTTTATTCCAATGTAAATCCAAACGTAGATCATCCCCGATGGTCTCAAGCTACTGAAAGAAGAATTGGTGATTCATTTTTTGATCCAAGAAGACCTACTGAAATGTTTAATGGCTACGCCAATGAAGTTTCTAATCTTTACAAAGGTATGGATTTAAGAAAATATTATTAATTACATTGAAACCATATTTTTCATTACAGCAATTAATTTTTATTATTGCTCTTTGGCCTATCGCTTCGATCTTATATACACTGATAAACAATAATTTTGGAGCCAATCCCGTTGAGGAAGTCATTCATCATTTTGGCAAGTGGACATTAATTTTTATTTGCCTGACCTTAAGCATCACCCCTCTTCGAAGAATTACCAAAAGTAATATTTGGTTACCTTTTAGAAAAACACTGGGTTTGTTTACTTTTTTTTATGCCTCTATTCACTTGCTTAGCTACATAGGATTGGATCATCACTTTGATTGGAATCTAATTTTACAAAATACAATTAAACATAAGTATGTTTGGGTAGGTGTAGTTGCTTGGTTGTTACTTATACCCTTGGCTATTACCTCAACCAAAAAAATGAAAATAATTTTAAAAGACAATTGGTTTAAATTACATCGACTTATTTATGTAATTGCTATACTGGGTGTTCTTCATTATTTGTGGTTGGTAAAAAAAGATATTACCCAGCCTGTCATTTATGGATTAATAATCGGCGTTCTATTTCTACTAAGAATTCGATTTAAAAAAAATTAAACTATGGAATACAGTTCTCTTTTTTTACTTTGCGTTATTCCATCCATCATGTTGTATGGTATTGCCAAATCAGGTCTTGGCGGTTCATTATCATTAATTTCAATTCCTCTTATGACAATTGTCATGCCTCTTAGTCAGGCACTAGCAATTATTCTACCCATACTTATCCTATCCGATATTGTTGCCGTTTATAAATTTAGAAAGCAATTTGATCTTGATACGGTAAAATTAATGACAATAGGTGGTGGTATAGGTGTTGCCATTGGTTCTTTAACCTATACCTATTTTTCAGAGGCTTTAATAAAATTTTTAATTGGACTCATGGGTTTTTTGTTCACTACTCACTATTTTATCTTTAAAAGAAAAAAAATTATTCCACTTAAAAAATCTATTCTAAAAGGTGGAACTTCTTCTATGGTTGCTGGGTTTGCAAGTTTTTGTGCGCATGCTGGAGGAACCCCTACTAGTATTTATTTACTTCCTTTACGTTTCAAAAAAGAAATTTACGTTGGAACCAGAGTGATATTTTTTATGTTTCTAAATTTAATAAAACTCCCTTTTTACGTACACTTATCTTTTATAAATTTAGAAAGTTTAAAACAATCTATAATATTTTTTCCTGCTTCACTCGTGGGAATTTATGTGGGTATACAAATATTAAAAAGAATTGAGGAAAAATTATTTTACAATATTGTTTATTTATTAATTTTAATCTCAAGTATTAGATTAATAATTGAATATTTGTCTAAATAGTAAAAGCCCTAAAAATCATAACAGCTGCTCCCAAAACAATACATATCTCGATTATTAAAGTGTGAAGCTTAACTCCCAATTTATCGACAATTTTTCTAGCAATATAAGATCCAAAAATAGCAACTGCTCCAATGGAACAGCCTATAATTAATGCATCATTATTTAATAATCCTAATTTTCGAAAAGAAATCATACGAATAATAACATTAATCAATGTAATAAAAGAGTCTGTTCCAATAATACTAGCACCTACCATTCCATTTGAAGCCAAAGCTGTCAAAAGTATAGCGCCTGGTCCTAAAATTACTCCACTAACAGTTCCATATAAAACCGCCATCACTCCCAGACCAAACCATCCAATTTTTAAATTAATTTTTTTAAAAATTCTTCTTAAAATAATCGCAAAAGCTAAACCAAAACCTAAACAAAAATACAAAACTTTATCGGAAACACCTGCGTAAAAATTTGTTCCCAAGACTACAAAGGGAGCGGTTATTACGGCAAAGTACAAACCTTTAATCCAAAAGATGCTATCTCTATAATAGTACATTCTTGATAAATTAGAGCAAAAGACAAAAACTGACATAAGTGGAACTAATAATTTAATAGGAATAAAAGGAGAAACAAGAATTCCTAATGTCATTCCCCCTCCATATCCAGAAATACCAGAAACAATAGATGCTAACAAAGCAACAAACAAAAGGATGCCAATTTGGAAATAACTTAAACTTGAGGTGAAAGCATATAAGTCAAAGCTTTCCATTTATTTAAAATAAATTAATTTTTGAAAAATCCGGATTGTCGAAAATAGAATGAGTAAATTCTTCTACGTTCTTAACTTGTTGGTCATTCAGTTTTGCATACTTTAAGTTTTTCTCAAACTTAGTATCAAAATCTTTTTTAGTTAGAGGTTGTTTTTTTCCACCTCTAAAACATGGCTGCTTTGCTTCTATTATTTGGCCATCTACTGTTTCCAGTGTTAGTCGGCCCGTATAATTTTTTGGATATTCATCATTAGGATCGATTTCATACTCGATCAAATTAGCTATTTTTAAAATACTTTGATCCGCTATATTTGTTTCGTTAAATTCTTCTAAACCAGCCCCACCTTTACTTAAGGTAACTGCCACACAATAAGGAACAGAAAATTTAGCAGAGTAAGGAGTAGATGGATTATTTTTTTCTTTTCTTGGTTCCCACAAACGATGTACGGTCCCCTCTCCCACTTTTGCCTTAATCGATTTAATTTTAGATAAATCATTTACTTTGTCTCTCAATTGCATTGCGCAATCGACAAAGGGTTGCGCCATGGTTCCACATGCATAAGGTTTAAATGCAAGATTTTTACACTCCCATCTTGTTCCTAGATCTTTAGTTAAATGAGAAAAATCTTTTTCAATTTCCTTGATGGTAAAAGCTTTAAAAAATCCATGCGTACCTTCAAAAACAGTTCTTGGTCCTAAAAAATCAGACCTACCTAATAATGCAGCATGTATTCCAGAACTTGCAGCCCAGCCTGGATGTATTCTTTTGGTCCATGTCCCTTCAGCTAAATATTCAATAATTCCAGAGGCCATACTACCCGCAACACCTAGCGCTGAAGATAATTGTTTTGAATTAAGTCCAAGAACTACCCCTAATCCTGCAGCTGCTCCAAATACACTGCAAATTGCTGTTGGATGAAAACCTTGTTTATGCATAGCGGTTGGTGAAACTAATGCCATTCTACAAATTAATTCAGCGCCAATAGCAATTCCTCTTAAAATTTGCTCACCATTCAATTTAAAAAATTGTCCCGCAGATAGAAAAACTGAAACCATAGTAGCGCCGACATGCATGGGGTTACCTTCAAAAGTATCGTCAAAATCCTCTCCATGTGCAGCTGTTCCACAAATTATAGATGATGAAAAAACATCAAATATATTTTTATGCCCTAAAGCAATTGTGTTTCCTGTATTGCTATAAGTTTTTACTAAACTTTGAATATAATCTTCATTTCTAGCTGCAATAATTACACCCGAAATATCTTTTACTAAAAAACCTAAGACTTCTTGAACGTCAGTAGGTATATCTTTAGTTTTTAAGTTAATGGCCCAATTTGAAAAGTCTTCCGCATAAATGGTCATGGTGTATAAGTGCCCCCATTCACATGAAGCACTTGTCCATTAATATAACCAGCTTCTTCTTTGCATAAATTCGAAATTACTTCAGCAACATCATCAGGATTTCCATACCTGCCCGATGATAAATTAGGAGTTTGAGGATGTTTTAACCAATGACCTCTTAATTCTTTTTTATCAGTATCAAAATCTTCTATAAAACCAGGAACTACACAATTGCAGGTCACACCTCTTTCAATAAATTCCATACTGATAGCTCTTGTCAGGCCTACTAAAGCTGCTTTAGATGTTACGACATGAGCTCTTTCTCTTGCTCCTATATGTCCTGACATTCCTCCAATATTAACTATTCTTCCCCATGAATTTTTTGTCATTGAACCAATTAAGGCTTGTGCGCATAAAAAAGCAGCATCCACATTAACAGTCATTATTTTTTTCCAATCTTCGTATTTAATTTTCTCAAATACTTCATGAATTCTCATTCCAGCATTATTTATCAAAACCAAAACATCACCCATAGAATTTGCCTTGTCTTTAATAAGTTGAATAGTCTTAAGATCTGACAAGTCACCAGTTACAATTTCACATTTTTTGGAAAGTTGTTGAACTAATTCAGCAGTTTTATTTGCTTCATTGATACTTTTTCCACCAGTGTGAATCAGAATATCAAAACCCTGTTTTGCTAATTTGGTTGCAGTCGCTCTTCCTATCATTCGAGCGCCGCCGGTTATAACAGCAACTTTATTCATTTAGCTTCCTTTATTTTTATTTTTTGGTTTTAAACAATTTAGCAATATCGGACCAGAAAGGACTAGACAAGCTAAGTATAGTAAGAGCCATAAATACTAAAAACACACCACTATCAAAAAATTGTAGGAAACTAGAGTCATGAATCACCATAGCTTGCGTAAATGTTTCTTCTACCATTGGTCCTAAAATCAAACCCATTACCAATGGAGCTGGTGAAAAACCATTTCTCATCATAAAGAAACCTATTATTCCAGATAATAACATTACCCAAACATCAAAAAATGATGAACTAAAAGAGTACGATCCTATTAATGAAAAAACAAAAACGGAAGGCCATAAAAATTTTTTAGGAATGAAAGTAACGTAAGAGAATACTTTTGCACCAACTAAACCAATTCCTAAGAACCCAAAATTTGCAATCAACATTGCTCCAAAAATTGCATAAACTAGATGGGGAGTTTCAGTAATTAAATAAGGACCTGGTTTAAAACCATGCATAACCAAGGCTGCCAAAATTAAAGCTGTAGTTCCGCTTCCTGGAATACCCAAGGCTAACGTAGGAACCATTGCCCCACCTGCAGCTGCATTGTTTGCAGACTCAGGTGCTACAATTCCTTCTGCACAACCGGTTCCAAATTTTTCAGGTGTTTTTGACCATCTCTTAGCTTCGTTATATCCCATCATCGCTGCCACGGTTGATCCTTCAGCTGGTAAAATTCCAATAAATGTTCCAAGAGATGAAGATCTAAAAATATTCCATTTTAATTCTTTTAACTCTTTCCAAGATGGTAATTTTAAGGATTTAGCAGACATTCTCTCAACTGCCGCATTTAAAGTTTGCGATTGAGTAAGAAGTTCTGACATTGCAAACAAACCAATTAGAACTGGCACAAAGTGAATTCCTTCTGACAACTCTTCAATTCCAAAGTCAAATCTTTCGACACCAGTTGCTAGATGAACTCCGATCGTTGCAAGTAAAACACCTACTGTTCCTGCAATCAAATTTCTAATGGAAGATTTTCCGCTCATGGATGCCAACATAGAAAGTGCAAATACTGAAAGACCAAAATATTCTACCGGGCCAAATTTCAAAGCAATGCTAGCAAGAAGTGGAGTTGCAAAAATAAAAATAATTAAACTAAAAATTCCACCAATAACACTTGCAATGGTTGCAAGACCCAGAGCTCTACCAGGTTGACCCTGTTTTGCCATGGGATATCCATCAAAAGCAGTTGCAACAGCAGGAGGCGCTCCTGGTGCATTAATTAAAATTGCTGTTATCGATCCACCAAATGTTCCCGCACAATACAAAGCAGCCATCATAGAAATAGCAGCAACGGGATCAAGTCCAATTGTAAAAGGCATTAAAAGCGCAATTGCCATTGGAGAGCTCAATCCTGGTAATGCTCCAACGATTACTCCTATCATCACGCCACCTATTATTAAAAAGATGTTCTGTACGTGAAATAACATTGTAAAACCTTGAATAATTGCGTCCATATAATCCTATTCTATTGAAAAAATTTTAATAAGCCTGGTTCAAAATAAAGGCTTAATAATTTGTTAAATAATAAATAAACTCCTAAAGGAAAAAGCATCGCATAGATTGCTACTGCAACATACCTTTTCTCTCCCCACACAATAGGAAAAACTAAACAAGTTGTAATCATTGTTAAGATTGTTCCTAAAAAAGTTGAACAAAAAACTATAGTAATTAATAAAGCTAATGTTTTCCAAGTTATTGGTTCAATTCTTTCTTCTCTTTCTTTATCAATTTTTTGAATTTTTGGAGCAGCAAACCTAAACTCAAAAGGTATTACTGCAGCTAAAAAAATTAGTATTACGACTAAAATTTTTGGAAACACATCTGCATTAATAGTGTCACCTAAAATCATACCTGGAGGCGGAAATTTGGTTGCCTCATAAAATAAAAAGCATCCAGCTGCAATTAGAACTATTGCAATACTCAGATCTTTTTTGTGAAACAAACCCATGCCCGAATAATCGGGCATGGATTTTGAATTAATGTTTTTTTTTGAAGCCATATTTTAGGAATTATTTTAATAGTCCTAATTCTTTAAGAGCTGTTGCTGCCTCTTTATAGTTAGCTTTCAATTGTGGTTCCCAAACATCCATTCCAGCTGGGCTAGTTTCAGGATCTAAAGAAGAACCTTTTAAGTAAGAAGCAAAAATTTCATGCTTCATACCTTTAAGCAATTTAGCTGAAAGTTCTTTTTTGATAGCGTCTGGAGTAGATGCTAGAACTGCATATCCTCTAGTTGTCGCTACGTTAACTTTGTATCCTAGCTCAAATGAAGATGGAACATCTGGATAATCTTTTAAACGCTTAGGAGCTAAAAGAACAACTGCTTTTACTTTTTTATCAGCAATTAATCCTGCAGCTTCTGAAGGGTTTAGCAATGCAACGTCAATTTTTCCAGAAGCTAAAGCTTGTAAGCTTTGCGCACCTGAACCAAAAGAAACAGGTTTGAACTCAGTACCTGAAGCTTTTGACCATTGATACATTCCAATATGCTCAGTACCACCAATAGATGCGATACCTGTAGTGATTGGCTTTTTCTTAGACTCACTGATCATTTTTTTCACAGTGTCTATTTTTGTATTTTGAGCGTTGATCACAATAAAAGTAGGCTCTTCCATAGCACGAACGATTCCTGTGATATCTGAAATTTTCATATCAGATTTTCCTCTTGCCATTGTGTACAAATGAGACTCAGTTAAAGCCAGAATAGTGCAACCATCTGCAGGTTTAGTTTTAAGATAGTTCTGAGCTTTTGAACCTGAACCACCTCTTTTTCCTACTACTTGAATATCAGTGATCAAATTCTTTTCTTGCTCTGATAGACATCATTCTAGCAGTTTGGTCCGTTCCTCCACCGTAAGAAGCATGAATTACTACTTCCATTGGATTACATTTTGCAGCAAAGCTTTCTTTCTTTTTCTCATGCGCACCAGCGTTTACGTCACTAGTAAAAGAAGTGAAAATCAAAGATGCAACGGCTAAAAAACCAAAAAGGTTTTTAAAGTTTTTATTAAACATTATTTTCCCCCGTTTATTATTAAGTTTATGATTTAAATTAACATAAAGAACCAAGATATCAATATACAAAACATCGTTTCACAATATGAAATTTTTTTTCTTATACTGAAATAGTTATTGATGTAAGCTACTCATTTCCATTAAGTAACGCATATTAATAGAAATTAGTTTATAAAAAATTTTCATGCAATCATTTAAAATCAATATTCCTAAACCTGGAAACAGAATCGAAAAAAAAAATCAACTAGCTTGGCTTCTTGCGGTCATGGCATCTGAAAATTGGAATTCAAACCAACGAATTAATGAAATGGTTGGAAATAGAATTATAGACAATGCTGGAGTTGCTATTGCTGCAATAAACAGAGATCCTGTTTGCGTTGCAAGAGCGCAAGCGATGTTTCACAAAAAAAAAGACGGTGCAACTTTATTTGGATTAAGTTCTGAAGAAACTTTTAATTGTGAATGGGCTGCTTGGGCTAATGCTGTAGCGGTAAGAGAATTAGATTTCCATGATAATATCATGGCAAAAGAAACGTGTCATCCTGGAGATTGCATTCCTACTCTTCTAGCAGTTGCTCAACAAAAAAATTTAACAGGATCTGATCTTATCCGTGGTATTGCAACAAGTTATGAAACGCAATTAAGACTTTCAATGTCGATTGCCTTAAATCCAAATAAAATAGACCATGTTGGACATTTAGGTCCTGCTATCACTTCTGGAATTGGAGCTATGTTAAATCTTGATGCCGAAACTATTTATCAAGCGATACAATATAGTGCTCACACTTCTATCTTTACAAGACAAGGAAGAAAAGGAGATCTGTCTAGCTGGAAAGCTTTTGCACCTGGACTCATGGGACGAAATGCAATTGATGCAATTGATAGAGCTGTGAGAGGTGAAAAAGGACCAAGTCCTGTATGGGAAGGAGACTATGGAATCGTGCCTATACTTCTTCATAAAGAAAATGAAAATATAGAAATTAATTTACCAATTGCTGATGAACCTAGAGAAGGTATACTTTCCACTTTTACTAAAGAACACTCCGCTGGATACCATGGAAATTCTATCATTGACTTAGCTTTTAACGTAAGAAAAAAAATTAAAGACTTAAATCAAATAAAAAAAATAAATATCTATTCAAAAAAATATACACACATTGTGATGGGATCAGGAAGTAATGATCCTGAAAAATATGATCCTAAAGCCTCAAGAGAAACTCTGGATCATTCAGCAATGTATATTTTTGCTGTAGCGCTTGAAGATGGCTTTTGGCATCATGAAACTAGCTATAGCGATGAGCGAAAATCAAGAATTGAAACTGTTCAATTATGGAAAAAAATTGAAACTTTTGAAGATGCAGAGTTCAATAAAAGATATTATGACGAAACAAACCCTTTACAGAAAGTACAAGGTGCAAAAGCTGAAATCATATTCAATAATGGAGACAAAATCACAGAGCAGCTTGATTTTGCGAATGCTCATCCAAGCGGATCAACCCCTTTTGGTAGAAAAGAGTATATTAATAAAATGAAACCACTCATAAATGGGTTCGTTTCGCATCAAGAATGTTCTAGATTTTTAGAATTAATAGATAGATTAGAAAATATCAGCTCAAATGAGCTTAAAATGCTCAACTTAATATGTGATGAAAATAAAATTAATTTAGACAAAAATAAAATCATAGGTATTTTTAATTAATGGATATTCAACAAAAGCTCACTGAATACTTATCTTCTGCTATTCATAATAATCTTCCATCTTTAACTGAAAAAAATACTAGATTTCATTTACTAGATACTTTGGTAGCTATTCTGACGGGAAGATTGCTTCCACCTGGAAAAAAAGCATTCGAATTTGCAAAATCACAAGGTGGGTTTCCTGAATCAACCTTAATTGGAAGCAATATAAAAGTTAGCGCTATTCATGCTGGCCTTGCCAATGGTATGGCCGCGCATGCTGATGAAACAGATGACACCCATACAAACGGAAGATTTCATCCAGGATGTGCGATTGTTCCTGCTGCATTAGCTATAGCGGAAAAGGAAAAAAATAGTTACGCTGAATTGTTAAGAGCCATTGCCCTTGGTTATGATGTTGGTGTTAGAATTAATATGAGCATGGGTTACCAAACTCCAAAAACAACAATTTTTTCTACACATAGCATCGGAACTATTTTTGGGTCAGCAGTAGCTGCTGGATCTTTGCTTAAACTTAACCAAAAACAATTCAACTATTTATTATCTTATACTATTCAGCAGACTTCAGGTTTGGCTTGCTGGAATAGAGATGAAGAACATATTGAGAAGGCTTTTGTATTTTCAGGAATGACTACCAGAAATGGTATTTATTCTGCTCTACTTGCAAAAGAAAATTTTACATCAGTAGTTGATCCACTTTTAGGAGAAAGAGGTTTGCTTGCAGCTTATGCACATAATCCAAAACCTGAAATAATTATTAAAGATCTCGGAACAATTTTCGAGATTGACAATACTTCAATAAAAAAATGGTGTGTTGGCTCTCCCATTCAGGCTATTTTAGATGCCATTGAAGTACTTTTGCAAAAAAAAGATTTTAATCATAAAGACATTAAAGAAGTAATCATCGATATCCCTTCTGATCGATTCCATATCGTAAATGACCGAAGCATTCCTAATATATGCGCACAGCATCTTGCGGCTTTGTATTTAGTTAAAAAGAAAATTGGCTATGAAGAAGTACATGATGAAAAACTATTTGCAGATTCTGAGGTAATCAATCTTAGAAAAAAAATTGTAGCCAGACCTAGCGATGAACTAGCTATTGCAAGACCAGAAAGACAGGCAAAAGTAAAAATTATATTTAACGATTCAACTGAACTATCCCATCATGCCAAAGCTGTAAGAGGTACGCCTGACAATCCTATGAATGAAGAAGAAATTGCTAATAAAGCAAAAGAATTGTTAAAAAGCTTCAATGAAAAGCAAGTTTCAAAATTAGTTAGTGCAGTTTTGTATGATGAGATTGTCATTGCTGATCTTATCCAACTATTGGATTTTCAAATCAAATAATTTTAATCGGGAATTTTTATTTCAACCAATGGAGCATGCTGTTGTCCTCCATAAACATCGCCATCATCTTTATCGCACTGAACGTATGGTCTTGGTATCGAAATCTTTATAGCTTTCGCATCATCATGTTCAAAAAACAAAACATCTTTTTCAGGAACATTATAAATTTTACAAAAAACTTCTTTTGTCAAAACTTTTAATCGCAAAACTTTTCTATATGTTTCATCATCTGAAAACATCACATCAAAAGTTAGCATAAAAGGACCTGCATTTTTGGATCTAATTAATCTCGCTATATCTCCCAGTATTGCCATAACTAAATTTCCATCATTTCTGTTCTGAACATCTCCAGGGGATTTAATATTTTAAATTCTGGAAATGGTAATTACCAATAATGATCACAGGAAGTAATAAGGCCGGAAAAGCTGCTTTCGTAGTTTCAAGTCTTTTTTTCCAAGATGCTTTTGGTCTTAAAATATTTTTATCTTTTTTAGCAAGATACCTAGCCATAATCATCATTCCAGTCGCATAAATAATTCCAGGGATAACTCCTGCTATAAATAATCGTGATACAGACGTCTCGGTAACAAAACCATAAATAATCATAGGGATACTTGGAGGTATCAAAATTCCAATTGAACCAGCGGTAACTATTGCTCCTAATGCATATCTTGATTTATATCCTTCACGTATTAATGCAGGATACATAAGCTTACCAACAGCAGCTACTGTTGCTGGGCTAGATCCTGAAATAGAAGCAAATAAACAGCAACTTAAAACCGTTGTAACTCCAAGTCCCCCTGTCCAGTGACCTACCAAAGAATTAGCTAGCTCAACCAATCTTTTTACCAGTCCGCCTGTTTCCATTAAAGCTGCTGCAAAAAAGAAAAATGGTACTGCCATTAACGTAAAATGATCTAAATTAGAAAATATTTTTTGTCCAATAATTGCTATTGGCATGGGATCCATAAAATAAGATACGAGAATAACGGAACCCCCTAAAGCAATTGCAACTGGTGCTCCGATTAAAATTAAAAATAAAAATACAGAAACTAAAAAGAAAATAGTCATTTATCCGTTTTTAATAATTTTATCTATTTTTGTTGAACTCTCTTTATGCAAACTGACCTTACTAAAAATTTTTATAATCAAACGAATAGCAAAAAATGACATTGCTAATGGCACCATTGCATAAAAAATCCATTCTGGAACACCTGTTTCTGGAGAAACAATATCCATCATTTTTGAAAATTGAGAGAACTCAAAACCAGCTATCCAATAATAAAGAACTAATAATAAAAAAAATAAATAGCAAACTTTTTTAAAAAAAATTTGTAATCTTGGTTTTAGAAGAAGCACAAAAACATCAACTGCGATATGCTGTTCTGTTTTAATAGCTCTGCTGCCAGCAATAAACATTGCAAAAATAGTTGCTATCACAAAAGCCGTTTCTGACCATGCAGATCCAACATTAAAAACATATCTAAGAGTAACTTGCAAACCTCCAATGATTAAAGCTAAGACTAATAGAAAACCCACTAAATAATTTTCTATAGTCGAAAGAATATTGTCTATTTTTTCTAAAAAAGATTTTTGCTGTTTTTTTTTACTTTTCATTCTATTAAGCTTATATACAAGAATTAATTATAATTTATAAATTTAGCAACCTTTATGAATAATTCATTTAACTTACCTTTATTTGCTTGTGATTGCCATACACACGTTGTTGGTCCTAGAGATAAGTATCCTTTAATTAAAAATCTTATTTACTTACCGCAAGAAGCTAATACAGATGATATTACAAAATTTCTTAGCCAAACTAATTTGAAAAGAGTTGTTCTAGTTCAGCCTAGTTTCTATGGAACTGATAATTCTTATCTAGAACATTCCCTAATTGAGCTCAAGTCAATAGCAAGAGGAATTGCGGTGGTAGATAGCAATATATCTAATAACCAAATAGACATTCTACATTCGGCAGGCGTGAGAGGTATAAGAATAAATCCATCTACTTTTGAAAATACCGATATAAAAGAAACGGAAATTCAAATTCAGAAATCAATCAAAATTGTTGAACGAAAAGATTGGCATATACAATTTTTTTTAAAACCTGAAACTATTATTAAATTAAAAAATATTATCAAAGATCTTCCGGTTAATATTGTTTTTGACCATTGTGGCTTTATGACCAAAACTTCACAAAATTCGGATGAATTTAAATTTTTTATAAGTTTATTGGAAAAGGGAAAATCATGGATAAAATTATCAGCTCCATACCGATTAACAACAAATGGTACTTTTGGTGAGATGTCAGTTTTAATTAAAAAATTAATACAGATAAATCCAGATAGGCTGCTATGGGGTAGCGATTGGCCCCACACACCAAAACATAATGGATTGATTGCGAAAAATCCTAAAGAATTACCTTACCGAAAATTTGATATACCAGCGAGAATTAAGGAATTATCAGAAATAATCAACGAGGCGACCATTTTTGATAAGATTATGCAAGATAATCCTGGTCGCCTCTATGATTTTAATACTTAATTAGAAGCTCCAATTTTAACTAATTGGTCCATTGCAGCTTTGCCTACTAATGGAGCGCCAAACTCATTCCAAACTGGGTTCATAGCTTTTTTCCAAGCTGCTTTTTGAGCCGAGTTTAAATCAATGACCTTTTTACCTGCAGATGTAATTTTGTCATATGCTTTTTTGTTTTCAAGTTCAGCATTTTCAAAATTCCATTTAGTACTGACATCTAAAGCTTCTTGAATAGATTTTTTATTTGATGCTGATAATCCATCCCACCACTTTTTATTCGCTCCAACAATGTAAAAACTATATTGATAAGCAATTTTAGTCATGTAATCAATCGACTCAACTAATCCTGCACCAACTGTTGCATTAGGAGTTGGCTCAACTGCATCAATTACTTTTTGCGCCAGAGCTGTAGGAACTTCTCCCCACGACATTCCAATAACATTTGCACCTACTGATTTCATTGCAGCTATATCAGAAGGAATATTTTGAACTCTGATTTTAACACCTTTCATATCGCTAGGTAATAAAATCGGTTTTGATCCTCTATAACTCAATTGTCTTGGTCCGTTAACCCAAATGGCAATGGGCTCAATACCTTTGGCTTGTAGTTGAGGAACAAAAGATTTTCTCACAATTGGATCCTTCATAGCTTTATCAATTGCCTCAGGAGAAGTTAGCAAGAAAGGCAAAGTCAAAGCATTAAGTTCTTTAACCACTTTTGCGTAGATTCCTGAACCTGGAGATATGATTTGAACACTATTAAGTTGTAATCCTTCAATTTGTGTTTTTTGATCAAACAAAGCACCACTGTGGTGTAGTTCTATTTTTTCATTTTTTAATCTTTTTTCTAATTCTTTTTTAAGAACTTCAAAAGTTTTTCCTTTTAAACCCTGTGCATTATTATCATTGGACATGACAATTTTTGCATTTGAACTTGACATAAAAGATATCAAGATAAATGAAAATATTGCAACAGAGGCGATTATTTTCTTTAATGACATTGGTCTCCCCTTTTTATTGGTTAATTTATAAGCGCAAATCGTAACCATTTGTAGATAAAAAATATAGTTTTTAAATTATGGATTTTAAAAAAAATAGTTATAAATAAAAATTAGATAAGAACTTTACCCGTCATTAATGGTCTAAAGGTTCTGTACATAACTGCAGAAACTGCTTCAAACTTTCCATCTTTTTTATCAATAACAGCATCCGGCAACAATAATCCCTGATGGATTACCCAACTCTTAATTCTAGATCACTAGAGCCTTTTCTTTTTACTTGATACGGTAAAGTTCCTTCAATTGCTGCTGCTACCCCTATGTTCACACATGCAGTTCCCATAATTGCTTTGTGGGTTTTTCCCATAGAAAACATTCTGGTACAAATATCATAGCTATCAGCATGTAATAGTAGATTGATCTAAACTTTTATAATCTTTTGGAGCTGAAACAATTCCAATTCTAGGCGTGTTCATTGGAGCTTCATTTTCTGATTTACTCAAACCAATCATGAAAGCACACTTTCTTCTAATTTTTTGAATAATTTCCATTTCTTTTGTTTTCGAGTCTAATTGATCTGGAGATTCTGCGCAGGTTAAACCTAAATCTTCTGCTAATACATAAATCAACGGTGTGGCCGCATCAATGATGCTAACTTTAATTTTTCCATGTCCATCAATGTCAATTTCATCCACTACATTGCCTGTAGGTAATAATTGGCCAGTACCCGAACCACCTGGTGCTAAATAATCCAACCTAACTTTAGATCCTGTTCCATGAACGCCTGCAATTGAATAGTCCCCTTCTACTTCTGCCACTCCATCTTTGACTTGAAAAGTTGAGTGAATGATTTTGTCTGTATTAACTTGATAAATTCGTATTTTGTTTTCACCTTCTTTGGCTTTAATAATTCCTTCGTTAACTGCATAAGGCCCTACAGCTCCTGATAAGTTTCCACAATTATTATTCCATTCAGCAACTGGTTGTTCGACTGCCAACTGAATAAAATTATAATCCACATCGGCATCTTCTCTATCTGAAGGACTAATGATAACACACTTAGAAACAGAAGATACTCCACCACCCATTCCGTTTAGCTGTCGTCCATTTGGATCTGGACTGCCAATAACTTTCAGAAAAATTTTACTTAACTCTTCTTGATTATTAGTTGGTAAATCTTTTGCTTGAAAAAAAACACCCTTACTAGTTCCTCCTCGATAATATGATGCTGTTATCCAATTTTGTTTCATAAATAAAACTAACTTAATTTACGCTTCTTTCCAAGCTGTTTGTAAAATTCCACCATTTTTCCAAAAAATAACTTCGTCTGGATTATCAAGTCTAACTTTTAATTTAGCTTTAATAATATCACCACTTTCTTTTTGTATCTGCAACTCAACTTCTTTTTGTTCGTCACTAATCTTGTCTAAACCTATAACATTAAAAATATCTGAAGCTTCTATTCCAAGTTCATTAATTCCATTTCCAGGTAAAAACTCTAAAGGAAGCAATCCCATTCCAACTAAATTTGATCTATGAATTCTTTCAAATCCTTTCGCAATAATGGCTCTAACGCCTAAAAGCAAAGGACCTTTCGCAGCGACATCTCTGGATGAGCCACAGCCATAATTTTCTCCAGCAACCACAACTAATTCTGTTTTAGTTTTTTGATACTCTGAGGCAGCTTCAAAAATTCTCATTACTTTTTTTTCTGGATATTTTACAGTAAAGCTCCCTTCTAAGTCTGGTGTCATTAAATTTCGCAATCTAAGACTTGCAAATGCTGAACGTTTAACAATTTCGTGATTGGCCCTTCTCGTTAAAAAATTATTAAAATCTTCTGGTTTGATATTTTTAGATAATAAATAATCCCAAGCTGCTGTACCTTTAGTAATATCACTAGATGGTGAAATATGATCTGTCGTAATAGAATCTCCAAGCAACACTAAAGGTCTTGCCAAATGTATATCAGCGATTGATCTATTTTCTTGAGTAATATTTTCTAAATAAGGAGGTTTTTTTATATAAGTACTGTCTTCTGACCATTCATAATTGTTTGATTGTGATACAACTAAATTCTCCCAAAGCTCACCTCCATTATCAACTTCTTTATACTTTGATATAAATGTTTCTGGTTTATAAAAACTTTCCACAATTTTATTAATTTCTGAATTAGCGGGCCACACATCCTTAAAATAAATTTCTTTACCTTCCTTATTTTTTCCAAGAGAGCTGCTAATCAAATCTTTACGCACAGTTCCTAATAATGAAAAAAGAACAATTAAGGCCGGTGAAGCAAGATAGGAAGCTTTAATATTTGGATGTATTCTTCCTTGAAAATTTCTATTACCTGACAAAACAGCGGTAGAAAAAATTTTATTATTTTCTATTGTCTCTGCAATATCTTTTGCAAGTGGACCCGAGCTTCCATTACAGGTAGTACAGCCAAATCCTACCACATTAAATCCCAGTTGATCTAAATATAATTGCAATCCACTGTCTTCTAAAATTTTTGCTGTTACTTGGCTACCTGGCGCAAAAGAAGTTTTTACTTTTGGATTTTTTTTAAATCCATGTTCAACTAAATTTTTAGCAAGCAAAGCTGCAGCAATTACATTTCTTGGATTTGCAGTATTAGTGCAGCTTGTGATAGCAGCTATCAAAATATCTCCATCCTGAAGATCAAAATCATGATTAGGTACTTTAAATTTATCGTCTCTTAAATCTTTTTTATATAACATTTGACTATGTTGATTTATTTGAGATGAAAATTTATTTAGTTCAATCTTATCCTCTGGATTTTTAGGTCCAGAAACACAAGGATTAATAGAAGATAAATCCAAATCTAAAGTCCTGGCATACGTTGGGAGATCTCCAGGCGTTCTCCATAACTGTTGTTTTTGTGAATACTGTTTGATGATATCAATTTGCTCTTCACTTCGTCCCGTCATCTTTAAATAGTCTAAAGTAGAATCGTCAACTGGAAACAATACTGCTGTGGCTCCATACTCGGGTGCCATATTGGAAATAGTGGCCCTATCGCCAACCGTTAATGTTTCAACTCCCTCCCCATAAAATTCTATAAAAGACCCTACCACTTTATTTTTTCGCAAGAGTTCTGTGATGGTCAAAACTAAATCTGTAGATGTAATTCCCTCTTTTATTTTATTTTTTAAATGCACTCCTACTACTTCTGGTAAAGTTATAGGCAAAGCTTTTCCAAACATAGAAATTTCTGCTTCAACTCCTCCCACGCCCCAACCAAGCACTCCAATTGCATTCATCATAGGAGTATGACTGTCTGTACCAACACAGGTATCTGGATAAAGTATTTGTTCTGAAGAAGATTGCTCGGTCCAAACGACTTTAGATAAATATTCTATATTTACTTGATGACAAATTCCAACTCCTGGAGGAATAACTCTTACGTTTTTTAAATTTCTAGAACACCATCGCAAAAAAGAAAAACGCTCTGAATTTCTATTATATTCTTTTTTTAAATTTTCAATTTTAGCTTCTTTAGATCCAAAAAAATCAACTTGCAATGAATGATCAATGACAACATCAATCGGAACTTTTGGTTGAATTTGTTTAGGATCAATTCCTTTTTTTTGCAATGCTTCTCGATAAGCTAAAAAATCAACCAACATTACTTTGCCTAAAATATCATGGCTCAGAATTCGATTTGGCATAAAGTTTACTGGAGAACCAATAAGAGAGCCAAGCACATTGTTAATCTGTTCATCTGCTACAGGATTTAGTTTGAGAATTTTTTGTCTTTGAAGATTTTCTAACAAAATTCTATAGGAAAAAGGTAATTTTTTTAAATTAGAAAAATGCGTGATGTCTGCGAATTTAAAATTTTTATTACCTACTGTGATGGTATTAAAAATGTCGCTCATGGAAGAAAGTTAACTTTTGTTAAAAGAAACTACAACATATTTCTTAGAACGTACTGAAGAATACCACCGTTCTTGTAGTACTCAATTTCATTTTCAGTATCAATTCTACAAAGTGTTTCGATAGTTTTCATCGTTCCGTCAGCATATTTAATTTCAACTTTTACTGTTTCTTTTGGCTGAACACCTTTTTCAATATCAAGTATAGTCACCAACTCAGAACCTTTTAAATTTAAAGTAGTTCTGGTCATTCCATCTTTAAATTGCAACGGTAAAATTCCCATTCCAACTAAATTAGATCTGTGAATTCTTTCAAAGCTCTCAACAATCACGGCTTTTACTCCCAAAAGTTTAGTTCCTTTTGCAGCCCAGTCTCTTGAGGAACCACTACCATACAGTTTTCCTCCAAAAATGACTAGTGGGGTTCCTCTTTTTTGATATTCAGTGACTGCATCAAATACTGTTGCGTCTTTTCCTTCTGGATAAATTTTTGTGAATCCACCTTCAGTTCCAGGTGCCATTTCATTTTTTACTCTTACGTTAGCAAAAGTTCCTCTCATCATGACTTCATGATTTCCTCGTCTTGCGCCATATGAGTTATAATCTTTTGGTAAAATTTGATACTTCATAAAATATTCGCCTGTTGGACTATCTTTTTGAATAGATCCCGCAGGAGAAATATGATCCGTAGTAATCATGTCTCCTAAAATCAACAAAGGTCTTGCATCTTTAATTTCTTTAAATCCCTCTGGTTGATCTGGCATGTTTTCAAAGAAAGGAGGTTTTTTCACGTATGAAGATCCTTCATCCCAAGAGTAAATACTTGTTGGCTCTGTATTAATTGCTTGCCATTCTTTTGGTCCCTCAGAAACATTGGAGTATCTATTAATAAACATGTCTGCATTTAATGAACTATTTAAAGTATCTTGAATTTCTTGGTTAGTTGGCCAAATATCTTTTAAATAAACATCTTTTCCATCTTTATTTTTTCCTAAAGAATCTTTGTACAAATCAACATTCATGTTTCCTGCAATGGCATAAGCGACCACTAAAGGAGGAGATGCTAAGTAATTTGCTTTTACTTGAGGGTTAATTCTTCCTTCAAAATTTCTATTTCCAGATAGAACGGAAACAACGTATAAATCATTTTCTTTAATAGCTGCTGAAATATTATCCGCTAAAGGTCCTGAGTTTCCTATACAGGTGGTACATCCATAACCTGATAGAAAGAAACCTAACTGATCTAAATATTTGCTTAAATCTGCTTTATTTAGATAGTCAGTAACAACCTGAGATCCTGGAGCTAAAGAAGTTTTAACCCAAGGCTTAGATTGAAGTCCTTGCTCACATGCTTTTTTAGCAAGCAAGCCTGCTGCAATTAATACATTCGGATTGGATGTGTTTGTGCAAGAAGTGATTGATGCAATAACAATATCTCCATCTTGCAATGGATGATTAGCATCTTTTACTTCTACTGATTTAGACTTTTCTCTTTTAGTTGCTTCTTTATAAACTTTTGCAAAATTAACTGAGGATTCAGTAAGCAAAACTTTGTCATGCGGTCGTTTAGGTCCTGATATGGTTGGAACCACAGTAGACATGTCCAAAGATAAAGTGTCAGTAAAAACTATATCATCACTTGCCCATAAGCCTTGCTCTTTTGCATAAGCTTCTACCAAATCAATTGTTTCTTGGTCTCTACCAGAAAATTTTAAATATTTAATTGTTTCATCATCAATTGGGAAGAAGCCGCAAGTAGCACCATACTCTGGGGCCATGTTTCCAATAGTTGCTCTGTCTGCTAATGAGAGATTTTTTAGTCCAGAACCATAAAATTCTACAAATTTTTCTACTACACCTTTTTCTCTTAACATCTTAACAATAGTAAGAACTAAGTCAGTAGCAGTTACTCCCTCTGCCATTTTTCCAGTAACTTCAAAACCTATTACTTCTGGAATTAACATAGAAATTGGTTGTCCTAACATTCCTGCTTCTGCTTCAATTCCACCTACTCCCCATCCTAGAACGGATAAGCCGTTAACCATCGTAGTATGACTATCTGCTCCAACTAATGTATCTGGATAGGCATAAGTAGCTCCGTTGACCTCCGAACTCCAAACCACTTTAGATAAATATTCTAAATTTACTTGGTGACAAATTCCTGTTCCTGGTGGAATAATTCTAAAATTATTAAATGCTTGTTGGCCCCATTTTAAAAATGAATATCTTTCCCCATTTCGTTCGAATTCTCTGCTTACGTTTTGTGCTAATGCATTTTTTCCTGAATTATCAATTTGAACCGAGTGATCAATTACAAGATCTACCTGAGATAGAGGGTTAATTTTTTTTGGGTCTTTATTCTTTTTTTGAACCGCTTCTCTCATCGCGGCTAAATCTGCAACTGCCGGAATACCTGTATAATCTTGCAGCAACACTCTAGCTGGTCGGTAAGCAATTTCAGTATCTGAAGTTTTAGTTTTTAACCAACTTTGTAAAGCTTTGATTTGATCTGTATCTACTGTCTTGTTGTCTTCATATCTAAGAAGGTTTTCTAACAATACTTTTAGAGATTTTGGAAGTTTAGAAATTCCATCTAAACCATTTTTTTCTGCTAATTGTAAATTATAGAACTGGTACTCTTTACCTTTTACATTTAATGTATCTAAGGATTTGTATGTATTAATGCTTTTCATGAGACAGCTTGATAGTATTAATAAAAAAGATTTGCAATAATAAAAACTTCTCTAGTGTGCAAATCTTTTCATCCCACCATCAACATGGATTAATTCACCAGTGATATATCTCGCTATAGGAGAACTTAAAAAAACAGCTAAACAAGCCAAATCCTCAGGCTCTCCAAAATATCCAACTGGTATATTTTCTTTGATAAATTTTTTTCTCTCTTTGATATTGGGATGTCTTCTTTTTAAAATCTGCTCTGTATTAAGTCGACCGGGAGAAATAGAGTTTATAGTGATTCCATTAGCAGCAACTACTCTGGACAAACCCTTGGCCCAAGCATGAACGGCAGACTTTGCTGCATTAGCAACATTTACTTCTCTTGGTTCAACTGATCCCGTTATATTAATTACTCTTCCCCATTTATTTTTGGTCATAATTGGAATAATTCTGGTTGTAAGTTTTCTTAAAGCAGTAAAATTTAAACTCATACCCTCTTCCCAAAATGACTCAGGGGCATCCCATGTGGTAGGACGTGAACCACCAGCTGAGTTAATCAAAACATCAATAGTTCCAAGTTGCTTTAAAGCAAAATCTTTAATTTTTATATCTGCATTATTAGAGGTAACATCAATAGATAAAGTAGAAACCTTACAGTTATATTTTTTTTGGATAAGTTTTTTTACTTCTTCTAATGGTTTTTTTCTTCGAGCTACTAATACTAAATCACATTGCTCAGCTGCTAAAAGAATTGCAATCGCTCTTCCAAGGCCCTGACTAGCACCTGTAACAATACACTTTTTATTATGAAGCAATAATTGCATCACTCAACTAAACTTTTTTGAATATGAACTTCACCCGACATGATTAATCTTGCGTGTCTTGTAGTGCTTGCAACCAAATCAACAATATCCTCACCCTGGTATTTTATTTCTAATTTTACTTTTGAAACACCTGTAGGATGTTCAATTACAAAATCTCCATGATCGCTATAATCATTATAAAATTCTGCACAAATAGTTCCTTTTGATTTCGCTGCTGCTGATAAAGCGATAGAACCTGTGATGGCATAACCATTATGACAACTCCACGGCATAAAGTATCTTGATTTGATACTACCCTGATCAGCTTTAGAAACTAAAGCAACTTTTGGAATTACTGATTTACTTACATCACCAAAACCAATTCTTTTTCCAAGTTCAATTCTAATTTTTCCCATATCATCAATTAGTTTTTGATTCTGATTTAATTCTAAATGACTCTCATTTCCAGAAACTCCAAAGTCTTTTGCTCTAAAAAAAACAACAGGCATAGCAGCATCAACTAAAGTGCATTCTATTCCGTTAATTACATCAATTTTGTTTCCTGTAGGAAATAGTTTTTTAGTTTTAGATCCGATAGAATCTATAAATCTAATTTCAACTGGTGTTCCAGTATTTGGAACTCCATCAATTTTAAAATTACCATCGTAGGAAACTTGTTTATTAGGAGTTTGAACTACTTCTTCAATCTTCATGCCAGTATTCATATCTCTGATAACAACCTTGGTTTCTTTATCTTGTGCTTGAACTAGGTTTCTTTCAATGGAGAAGGGCCCAACACCAATAAGCATATTTCCGCAGGATGGCTTAGTATCAACAATAGGCTCGTCAATTTTTACTTGCGCAAAATAATAATTTACATCCACTCCTGGCTCGTCCGATTTAGATACAATTGCAACCTTGCTTTTAACTGGATCTGCGCCACCTAAACCATCAATTTGTCTCACATCAGGTGATCCCATTGCGGCTAAAAGTATTTTATCTCTTTTTTTAATATCATCAGGTAAATCTGACTTTAAAAAATAAGGTCCTCTCGAGGTCCCACCTCTCATAAATAAACAAGGTATTTTAATTTGATCGCTCATAATTATTTTAAAGGCCAGGGTAATTGAACATATTCTTGCAATAAACCACTTGGAAAATCCAATACCATGAAATGTGAAAGAAGCAACATCAAAGCTACTCCACCAGTAGTAATTGTTAAAATTTTAATTAATGGCATCTCGGTTTTGTTTTTCATAACAGCAATGAATAAAATAACGATGCCTATGATAAATCCAAATAGTGATACCAAAACCACCAAAAATATTATCCAAGAAAAAGCATAGAACATGTCTTTTGTATCTTCTAAACTATAAGATGAATTCAATGCTTTGGATAACCATTTTTGATTAAAAAACAAAGTATAGGTCATCACTATAAACATAATCAAAGAAATAGCTCCTGGAAAAACTCCTCCTAAAAAGTTATGTTTAAAAGAATCGTAAACCGTCATCCCAAAAAAGATATAAATAATTCCTAAAAATACTGTTTCTAAATTTAATTTAAACAAATCAGAAACCTTTACTGAATGAGTAACTGTTTTTTCTTTTTTAGTTCTCATTCCTAAAAAGACAGAAATAAGAGTTATGACAAAAATTGTTATAACACTTGTTCTCGTTAAAAAATTCCAGTCATAAATTTGTACAGCTTGATACAGATAAGTTTCCAAAGTATCAGATAAAACAAAACCAATTAATAATGCAGGTCTTGGCCAATTGTAACTTTTCATTAAAGTACAAAATGCACCCAGAATAATAAGAGTATACAAATCATAAATACTTCTAGTCACTTGAAATGCAGCAAAACAAATAATCATAATCATGAAAGGTGCTAAAATTCCGTAAGGGATAGTTGTGATTTTTGCGACCTTGCTAGACATGGCAAAGCACATTCCTGCACCAATCACATTGGCTAAAGCTAACGACCAAACCATAACGTAAGTAAATTTGAAGATCTTCTTCTATTAAAGCCGGTCCTGGTTCAATTCCTAGTAATGTCAGGCCACCAAGAAAAACTGCCATACTTCCACTTCCTGGAATTCCAAATAAAATAGTTGGAACTAATCCTCCGCCCTCTTTTGCATTATTTGCAGACTCAGGGGCAATCACTCCTCGTATATCGCCTTTTCCAAAATTGACTTTTATCTCTTAGCTGTTTGAACTACATGTCCATAAGCAATCCAATCCACAACACTTCCGCCAAGCCCAGGCAAGATTCCTACCATCGTACCAATTCCAGCAGCATCGTAACACAATCCACTTATTCTCTAATGGTGTCTTTTAAACCCTGCAGCCCAACCTTTTCCAAGCGGTTCGTCCTTAGTGGCAATAGTTTTGCATTTTTTCGTAACAAGATCACAAATTTCAGGGACAGCAAACGCAGCTAAACCTATGGTAACAACTTTTAAACCATCAAATAAATAATAACTTCCAAATGTGAGTCTCCATTCACCAGTTGCAGGAGCACTACCCATAGTTCCAAGTAACAAACCAACACCGCACATGCTAAAAAACCTTTTACAAAACTATCTCCTGACAAAACTCCAACCATACTAATTCCTAAGAATTCCAAGCATAAATAAGTTCGCTTGATCCAAAAAATAAAATTATGGGTTTTGCAATAACAACTATTAAAGTTAAAACGGTAACGCTCCAAATAAACCTCCAAATAAAGAAGCTGAAAATGCTGCGCTTAAAGCTCTAGCTGCCTTGACCTTGTTTTGCTAATTGAAAATCCATCTAAAACAGTTGCCTGTGAAGCGCTTGATCCTGGAATTCCCATTAATACTGATGCAAATGTATCTGAGGTTGGTATAACTGCAATTAATCCTATTAACATTGCAAGTGCAGACACTGGATCCATGCCATAAATAAATGGCAGTCAAAATAGAAAATCCTACAATACCTCCCAGTCCTGGCAATATTCCTAATAAATATTCCCATGACCAACGCCTAGTAATAAGATATAAAAAATGAGCTCCTGAAAAAATTAGACCAAAGGCGCTTATTAATGAATCTAGCATCTATCATCTTATAATAAAAAGGCCACCTGTATATTACGAGTGGCCTTTTGTTTATTACAATATATTTATTAACTAAAATTTCACTCCGTATTTTTTAGTCAAATGATCCTTTAACCCAAGTCTTTTGATTTCAGCATCAATAGCTGAATAGCTTCTTTTTGAATGCTGTAACGGCAGCTTTTCCAGTCAGCTTGAGTGATATTTTCCAAGTTGCTTTTGCAGCAGTAGCTTTTAAATTCATCAGACGCTACAACTTTTGCAAATGCATCTGCATACACGTATTTACAATATCAGCTGAAGTTCCTTCTGGAAGATAATACCATTTTTTGACGCTCCAAATCCTGAAGCCAAAGAAAGTCTTCCATGCATGACCAAGCTGGTCCTCGTTGGTTTTTTTCCATGAAGCCTGTTCATAGTACTCAACAAAAGTGTGGTAAGCTCAGGAAAAGTTGGATCTCTCTACAATGTTTCCATTCACTCATCTAACAATTCCCCAAGAAAACAATGGAACTGCCTTTACCCTCTTTAACTAAAGTTTGCATTCAACTTTTAAATAAGCATGAAGATGTTTGGTAATCTATATGTCAGTCTCTCCTCTTTCAAATGCTAACTCTAGCTGGGCCGATCTTCCTTTGTATCCCATATACTGAGTCATACATTGTAAGCCAAGCCATATCAAAGGCCAATTGAGGTATTAATATCTAAAGAGGTTGCTCCCTGTGACTACCATACTTTAATTTTTTTCCTCTGAAGTTTTTTAAAATCAGCAGGTGTTTTGTATCCAGTGCTTGGAGACACATAAGCACCGCCTCCTGTAGGTGCTGCATGAATAATTATCTACGGGCCAATTTAGTTGGATTCGTACTTGAACTCGTTTGATCATCCAAGTAAGAATGGAAACTTAGATGAACCAGAGTCTCCAAGAATAGTTAATCCATCTCCACCTTTAATGTTGTGCAAATTGGTTAGAACACTTTGTTCCACTTCCACCCGGACAGTTTTGAACAACTACATGTTGGATTTCCTGGTAACGCTTTAGATAGCAATAGGAGCATAATATCTTGCCCACTTATCCGATCCTCCACCAGCTCCGAAAGGTATTAACCAGGTAACAGTCTTACCTGAGAAGTCTACTGCAAATGAGCTTGTCATTGACATCATCAATGCAGCAACAATTGCTAGAAATTTTTTAAACATTATTTTCTCCCCTGTTGGTTTAAATTTTTAATAGTATGATAATAAACATTAAAAAACTTTTGATGTAAAACAAATTTTGGTCTTATTTTTCAACTTTATCAACAATTTTGATTAAATTTTGTCTTTAATCCAACTTAAAATAAATTCTGCAACTATATGATTATTTTTTTCAAGCATCATCATGTGTCCGTTACCTTTGATTCCATGATCTTCCAGCCTTAAAAAATCATGTTGAACACCAGCTTGCTTAAGAAAATTACTAGTCCCATGATCATAAGGAGAATGATATGAGGCTTCAGCAGATAAAATTAAAATAGATACTTTTTGTAAATTAGTTAATTTCCTAACCGGTTCCTTTTGAAGATAACATTGCACTAAATTTTCTTTTGTAGGCTGAATATCTAATTCAGGAATCAATTGTTCATCTTTACCTAAAGGAGGATCAAAAGTTAAAGGGAAATAAGTTATGCCACCTGGTCTGTCAGATTTTGAACTCGTTACATACCAATCTTTATCACCAAGTCTTTTAGTATCTGCTTTTGCATTTTTTAAATGCGAATGAACATGACCTCCATAAGCTACATTAAAAAAAGGAGGACCATTTGGCTCTACTGCTATTAATCCTAATACTTTCTCTGGCCTTACATCTCCTGCTAACCAACAGAAAGGTCCCCCTTGACTGTGGCCTAAAACAAAAGCCGGTCCAATACGGTCTAATAAATCTGCAAGTGCTACTCTGGACATTTTTTCAATTTCAATTCTATCTTCCATGGTATTTACCTGGGATGCCATATACTGATCAAAAATATCATTCCCTCTTTTTCCATTTTCAGGCCATTGGGAATGAAGTTTTGCTTGAGACCAGTTTCCCAAATCTTTCATGGAAGTAAATCGTCTCTCACAATCATCTATATCTAATTCTCTATCAATATATTCTCCGTATAAAGTAGATGAATACCCAGATCTTCCTCTACCTGGTTGATCTACAACAAATACTTCAAATCCTGCTAATAAAAAATCGTGTGCCCACCCTCTTCTTCCATCGGGTGTGCTTAAAAAGCCAACACCAGTCTGGCCTCCACCATGAATTAAAACTATTTTATGATTTGGCTTACTATCAACTGGCACAAATTGCTCAACATACATAGAGCCTTTGACAACTTCCTTGTCTTTGATGGTCGTTTTGACTCCCCCTACAAAAAAACACTTGTGATCTTTTAGATGAATTTCTTTGGTATCAGTGGGATGTGAATTAGACAGTGTATTAATGTATTCGCTTTGTGACACCACCACGTTCTCCAGTGTTTAATTGATTTGCAAACTCTGGCGCCATGGGTCTTGGTTGAGGTGCGTTTAACCACACTCTGTATAATAATCTTTTTTTTGCAGGATCTTCATCATCTACTACTTTTGATCTAGTATGATAAGTGACTCTATTATTAAGTACCTGAATGTCCCCATCCTCTAACATCATTTTTAAATGAAAATCGTCCTGCTCCGTTAAATGTTGAACATAATTAATAGCTTCTTGACTAAGTGGATCCAGACCTCCCGAATGTCTTTCTGCTCCCAGTTCAATTTGACCTTTGTTAAACCGAGAACAAACTTTTCCACCAAAATAACTAAATACTGGGATAGGATGAGAACTTAATTCTTTTTCTGTTTTGCCTTTGCCAACTAAATCAATATAAAAACCTTTGCACAAAGGTTCTAAATACTCAGGTTTGTTTTTTAAAATTTCATTATAAATAGAAAGAGCGCTCACTACACCGCTCTCTCCACCTTCCTTTGCTTTTCTAATACATAATAAAGCAACATGATCACAACTATCTGTATGAGCATCAATTTTTGCGGTTGTTCTGTGTAACCTAATCCCCTCTCTATATGGATTGTCACTTTTAATTTTATCACCATAATCTTTAACACCGCTCATTAATTCTCCCATAGAATTTTGAGGAATACCGGTGCCTAAATAACTGCAAATGCCCCAATAAATTGTTTGGATTGTAAGATCGTCGTATTTTTTTGGATTTAACCCTCTTAAACGAATAAAACCTCTACCATTCTGTAATATATCTAATTGCTGATTTAAAACTTCAGTTAAGGAATCTAAAACAAAATCTTTTTTAGAAAAAGATGTGGGTGCTAATTTTTGTTCAATTATTTGTTTTGCTGCGCTTTCTAATTCAATTAAATGCTTATCTGTGAAAGTAAATGTCCATTCATTTTCATCTTTAAAATCAGAAACTTTCCAAACGCAATTTTCTATAATTTTATTTTTTAATATCTCCATAAACTAAAAATAATGATTAATTATAAATTTTCAATTAATTTTTTTGTAAATTCAGTGGTGGATAATTTACCGCCAATATCAGTCGTTCTTGTATCTGGATTTATAATTGTTTTATCAATTGCATCTTCTATCATTTGCGATATTTTTTTTAGTTGATCGTTATTATTTTTTTTTCCAAGCCAATCTAATAACATTGCCACCGATCCTATCATTGAAACTGGGTTTGCAATATTTTTTCCAGCAATATCTGGTGCAGACCCATGTTGAGCTTGAGCAATACAGTATTTGTCACTTGCATTAATTGACTCTGCTAAACCAAGTCCACCAGCAATTTCTGAAGCGGCGTCTGATAAATTATCTCCAAATAAATTTGTTGCCAGTATTACATCAAAGACTGAGGGATCTCTGATGAGCAATGCTGACATTGAATCTACAATTTGTTCCTTATATTCAACGTCAGGATATTTTTTTGCAACTTCTCTAACGCATTCTAGGAAAAGACCATCACTGTACCTTAATACGTTTGCTTTATGTATTGCGACTAATTTTTTTCGCCTTTCTTGTGCATATTGAAAACCTATTTCGGCAATTCGCGTGGATCCTTTTCTCGTGATATTTCTTATGGATATAGCAACATCTTTTGTCGGCATTAACTCGCCAACTCCTAAATACATATTACGATCAGAATAAAACCCTTCGGTATTTTCTCTCATGACAATACAATCAATACCCATTGGAAATCTTGTAGACTTTCCTAATCTATTTTTTGCTGGTCTAACATTTGCATACAAATCAAAATATTTTCTAATAACACCAGAAGGATTTAATCCTCCTTCATTTACAGCTGGGTAGTCATTGTGAGAACAGGTACCTAGAATAATACCATCACACTCTTCAGCAGTTTTTAATATTTCACTTCTAAAAGTAGTTTGGTATTTTTTAAGCGAAACAAAACCAATATCCTCATACAAAAGTTCAAGTTTAATATTATATTTATTTAAAGAAGCTTTTAAAACTTCAATAGACGCTTTGGTAATTTCTGGCCCAATACCATCACCTTCCAATACTAAAAATTTTAGATTATTCATTTAAAAAGTAATTATATATAAATAATAAAAATTAAACAAAAAATGTCACTAAAAGAAAAAATTCTAAAAGAAAAAAAAATTAAATCTATTCGAAGATTTGGAACGGTAAGAACTAAAGTGTTTATTAGCAACAAAACTGGCTCTAAATCTCTAATTAGCGGCACAACTCTTATACCTCAAAACAAATCTATTAACCTGCATTATCATAACTGCGAAGAAGCTGTGCTAATTATGGAAGGAACTGCGGTAGCCGAGATTAATTATAAAAAATACATACTAAAAGCCGGGGACGTCAGCTGGATACCTGCAAAAATACCCCATAGATTTATAAATAAAAAAAAACAAAACTTAAAAATATACTGGACTTACGCAAATTCACGTGCGACACGCACAGATGTAATCACAGGAAAAACTTACAAAATTATAGATGAGCATAAAAAAAAATAAAAAAATAGTAAAAATTAAAGCAACTATTTTGCAAAAATTTATATCTCAAATTTTTCAAAAATGTAATTTATCCAAAGCACATGCGGATATTGTCTCTAACGGTTTGGTCAATGCTGACTTAAGAGGTGTGTGGTCTCATGGAGTAGTAAGAACGTCTGTATATTGCAATAGAATTTTAAATAAAGCTGCAAAACCAAAACCAAATATAAAATTTAAAACAATACAAAAAAATATTTTTCACGTTAATGGTGATAATGGAATTGGATTTATTACATCGAATTTGGCAATGCAGAAATGTATACAAGCTGCCAAAAAATTTGGTGTGGGTATTGCAGGAGTATACAATAGTAACCACTTTGGAATGGCAGCAAACTATTTAGAACAAGCAACTAAAAATAATTGTTTAGCATGGGTATTTACCAATGCATCTAAAGCCTTACCACCACATGGAGCCATGGCTGCTCACTTTGGAACTAGTCCTTTTGCATTTGGATGTCCGACTAACAATAAAGACAATCCTTTTATTTTAGATATGGCATCTTCTTCTGTTGCCAGGGGTAAATTAAAATTTGCTGCACAAAGAGGTGACAAAATACCTTTCGGTTTGGCTTTGGATAAATTTGGAAAGCCAACGGATGATGGTGCTAAAGCATTTGAAGGAATTATGCTCCCCTTTGGCGGCATGAAAGGTGCTGGTATTTCTTGGATGATGGACATAGTTGCTGGAATTTTCACAGGTGCAAATCATAGTGGCGAAGTTAAAAATGCCATTAATGATTTTTCTGGTCCAGCAAACGTAGGTCATTTTATGATTTGTCTCAAAGCTGATTTGTTCCAGAATAAAAATAATTTTCTAAAAAAAATGAAATATGGAATTAATAAAGTTAAGAAATTAAAACGTGCAAAAGGTTTTGATGAAATATTGCATCCAGGTGAACCTGAATATCGAAAAATGCTAAAAAATAAAAAAGAAGGTATCTCACTTACGCCTGATATTGTTAAAGACTTAAATAAGCTGAGCGATCAATTTAAAATCAAATCGCCTTTTAGTGCTTAGCAGCAAATTTACCAGCTAATCTTCCAAAGACCGCTCCAGAAGTTAGGCCACTTCCTCCTGGATAATTGAAATAAAATATTCCACCCACCATCTCTCCAGCAGCGTACAGTCCTTTGATTGGTTTCATCACTTTATTTAGCACTTGTCCTTTATTATTAATTCTTAAGCCACCAAAAGTGAAAGTGATTCCACATGTTACCCCATAAGCATAAAAAGGCGCTGTATCAATTTTGTTTGCCCAATTTGTTTTGTTTACTTTCAAACCAGTAGTGCATTTTCCATCTTTAATTGTGGGATCAAAATTTACATTTTCGTTAACAGAATTGTTATATTCATGAATTGTATCTAAAGCTTTTTGACTATTCACACCTGTTAATTTTTTTACTAATTCTTCTAAGGTGTTAGCTTTTACCATGGTTGCTGATTTCACATCATACTCGCTATACAACATAGGTCTTACTTTTTGATCAAAAATTTGCCAAGCCAATTGATTAGGTTGTTTAATAACTTCTTTTCCAAACTTGGCATAAGTATAATTTCTAAAATCTTCACCTTCATCTACAAATCTTTCTCCATCTGCATTTAAAACTATTCCCCAAGGGTAACTAATTTTTCTATACTTATTACTTATTTTTAAATCACTATATTCAGGTCCGTTCAAATCATGAAACACAGCATGACAGCCTGACCAATTTCCATAAGCTGACGCACCTACTTTAAATGCCATATTCAATCCATCCCCTGTATTGTGCTTGGTTCCTCTAACTTTTGCCATATCCCATCCTGGGCCCAAATATCTAGTTCTCATTTCTGGATTAGATTCAAATCCTCCACACGCAAGTACTACTGATTTTGAATAAATTTTTTCTATTTTATTTTTGTGCAAAACTTCTAATCCCATCACTGTGTTTTTGTCATATAGTAAATCGACAGCAGCGGTATCATACTGAATAGTAATATTATGCTTAGCTACAATTTTTAAAAGTGAGTCAACCAAGGTTTCTCCTTGCCCTTTTACTTCTAGAGTTAAGCCACCCCAATACTTCATTTTACCTTCAACAACGAAAGATTGTCTTCCTTCTATGGGAGTAAATTTCAAACCTTTTTTACTTAACCAATGAACAGTGTCAAAACTGTCCCCTGTCAAAATTTTCGATAATGATTTATCTGTTTTACCATTCGTGACTTTTTCCATGTCTTTTAAAAAATCACTTACAGTATATTTTCCATAATCTATGCTATTAGAATTTTTTAATGTTGGAATAATTTTTTTTAGATCGGAATAACCATTGTAGGCAAATCGAAAAGCTCCATTTGTGTATCTACTATTGCCACCTCTTTCTTTTTTAGAAGCTTTTTCAATAACAAGAATTTTTTTGGCTCCATTGTCGGATGCCGATAAAGCGGCAGATAAGGCTGCATTTCCCGTACCTACGACTACTACATCAAAAGAATTTTTCATAATTGAGATGTATTTATTATATTATTTTTAGTAAAAAACCATATGCCAAAAAAGATAAACAAAGAATGGATGAAGGTTCTTGATTCTGAGCAATATATGATCATGCGAGAAGAGGGAACTGAAAGAGCTGGAAGTAGTGATTTAAATTACGAAAAAAGAAAAGGTTTTTACCATTGTGCAGGATGTGAAACAAAACTTTTTAGTTCAGAAATGAAATACGATAGTGGTAGTGGTTGGCCCTCTTTTTTTAAAAGTTTTCCAGAAGTATTTGAAACCAAAACAGATTATTTATTAGGCTATCCTAGAACTGAATATCATTGCTCTACTTGCGGTGGACATCATGGTCATATATTTGATGACGGTCCTGAACCTACAGGAAAACGATATTGCAACAATGGTAAGGCATTGATCTTTAAAGAAGAAAAATAAATTATGAGCAAAGAATTCAGAAACATTAGTAAAGTTGGATATATGCTTCACAATGGTGGTTTAGAGTTTAAAAAAATATCTGATACTGAATACGAATATCGAACAACTTTAAAAGATTTTCACATGAACGCTGCGGGTGTAACGCATGGTGGATTTATAATGTCTGTTCTTGATTCTGGAATGGGAACTGCTGCTCATAGTGTGATTGATGGTAAAGCTGTAACTATCACTCTTGATATAAAATTTATTTCAGGCTCTAGATCAGGACAAGAAATAATCGGCTATGCTAAAATTAAGAAAAAAACTAAATCTCTTATTTTTATGCAAGGTGAATTAAAATCAAATGAAGCAACTCTTGCAACAGCAGAGGGAATTTGGAAAATTCTTTAATAGAAATGGATAATTCTGCTACCAGAGCTCTTGCCAACTTTGCATCTAATCTTTCTTATGAACATATTCCTACGGAAGTAAAAGAACATATTAAATTACTTTTTCTTGATGGAATTGGTTGTTGTATTCAAGGAAATACTTTACCGTGGACTAAAAAATTAATGGAAGTTGTATTAAACACTTCAGATCCAAAAACATGCACAATTATTGGAACTAATATTCAAACTTCTGTCTTAAATGCTGTGCTAATTAATTCTACTGCAGGTCATGGTTTTGAAGCTGATGATATTCATAGAGAATCTATTTTACATCCAAACTCAATCATAGTTCCCGTTGCTATTAATGTTTCAGAAAAATTAAAAAACATAAATGGAAAAAAATTTTTAACAGCAGTTATTGCTGGATATGAAATAGCTACAAGAGTTGGTTCTGCAGCAGGAACAGAACTTTTATTAAAAGGTTTTCATCCTCAAGGAACGCACGGAACTATCGCGGCAACGGTTACTGCTGCCAAATTAATGGACTTAAATTCAGATCAAATGTTAAATGCAATTGGAATTGCAGGATCCTTAGGAGCAGGGTTAATGGCAGCTCAAGAAGGGGCTATGGTGAAAAGACTACATTCAGGTAGGGCGGCTGAGGCTGGAGTACTTGCTGCTGAGCTAGCCGCAAAAGATTTTACTGGAATTCCAGATATCATTGAGGCTGAGTATGGTGGTTTTCTATCAAGCTTTTCTGGTAAGAATAATTTTACAAGAGCCATTCTTCAACTAGGTGAAGTTTGGGAATGTAAAAATACAGGTATCAAACCCTATACATCAGTAACTAGTATTCATGCCGCTCTTGATTGTCTCAAAGCAATTATGGCCAAAAACCAAATATCGCATGATCAAATAAAAGAAATAAAAGCAAAAATTAGCCATCCAACCTATGTTCATTGTGCGTGGCCATACAAAAAATTCAGCGTTACCTCTGCACAAATGAATATTTACTATGGGTTAGCACAAATGGCATTAGAGGGAGAGCTCTTTGTTGATCAATTTAATTCAGACAAAATATCTAATCCAAATATTTTAGATTATATCAAAAAAATAACAGCGGAAGTTGATCCTGAAATTGAAAAATTAGGCCATGAATTTAGACATATGGCAAGTTTAGAAGTGATTACGAATGATAATCGAAAATTTTCTCATACAGAAAAATATAGAAAAGGATCACCAGAAAATCCTGTACCCAAAAAAGAAATCCTATCAAAATTCAATACTCTTGCTAAATTTTCTCTCGACCAAACTAAAATAGACGAACTTCAAGAAAAAATTCAAAAAATAGAAAATTTAAATAGTTTGGAAAATCTTTTTTGATTAAATTAAATTTATTAATTTAATAATCTGATTGGATTTCCATCTAAAAAGGCCTGAAGATCTTCGGCCATTTGTGAGTAGAATTTTAAATAATTTTCTTGAGTAACATATCCAATATGTGGAGTTAAAAAAGCATTGGGTAAAAATCTTAATTTATGATTTTCAGGTAATGGCTCATGCTCATAGACATCAATCCCTGCTCCTGCAATTTTTTCTTCCTGTAGAGCCCTTACCAAATCTTCTTCGTTTATAATTGGTCCTCTAGAAGTATTGATTAAGAAAGCTGTTGTTTTCATTTTGCAAATATCTTCATATTTCAAAAGATTTCTACTTCTTTCACTTAATACATAATGAATTGTAACAAAATCTGACTGTTCTAATAACTCGTCTTTGGTTACAGCAAAGACACCATTTTCTGTTGCATGAGCAATTTTTAAATTCTCACTCCAAGCAACTACATTCATTTCAAATGCTTTTGCAATTTTGGCAATCTGACATCCTAACTTACCCAATCCAATAATTCCTAAAGTTTTTCCTTTAAGCTCTACACCTAAAGTTGTTTGCCAATAGCCTTGGTACATATTTTCAGACTCTTGCTTTAAATTTCTAGCCAAACTTAATAGAATTGCCCAGGTAAGTTCTGCTGTAGGATTTTTATTTCCATCTGTTCCAGAAACAATAATTCCTTTTTTTTTCGTATATTCTAAATCAATTGCAAGATTTCTCATTCCGCTTGTTGCAATAAACTTTAACTTAGGACATCCATCAATTAGTTTAGCTGTAATTGGAGTTCGTTCTCGCATAATTAAAAGAGCTTCAAACTCTTTTAAATTTTCTATTGCGTGAGCCTCATCTTCAAAAGGCTCACGAAATACTTTGATATCACAAGTTTGATTTAATTTACTCCAATCAGCAAGCTCTTGTGCAACACCTTGGTAATCATCAAGTATTGCAACTTTCATTTATTTGGACAGCAATCTGCTCAACATAGAAATGTCTTTAATTTTTTCTAAGTTGCTTACTGCTTTAATGATTGCTTTGGATTTAGCCAATGGCCATTTTGCAAATTCTGCACATCCCATAAATTTATCAGCAACCTCCTCATAACTCATAGGGATCATTGGACTACCCTTTCCAAAATCACCTCTGCCAGATATTTTTTTGCCGTTTTTAAGGTGGATATCAATAATAGTAGTCATTTTATCGTAACCAGCTTTTTCTGCAATTTCACTCTTATAAAAATTTACTTTTCTTAACATTGCTTGAACATCAGGCCTGTTCACTTCTCTATCTTGATATTCAGGAATGTAAGCTCTTCTTCTTACTAATAAAACAGCCATAGAATATTCCATACTAAACTTAGCCTGGAATTCATTAGTTGGTCTATGATGAATTAATGCATTTTGCATATTATGGCTTGTTCCTACATCTACCTTAACTACGTCTTGTGGTTTAATGTCATGTTTTAAAATTAATTCTAACATTTTGGTCATCCCAGGATGAGTTAAAGATCCGCAAGGATGTGGCTTAATAGAAATTCCTGGTTTGTCGAATGTCCATGGCTTTCCTAATTTGCCTTTGATCGAATTTAATTCATACCCTCCACCATGAGCTTGGAAAAAGCCTCTTGGTGATTCTAAAATTTTATCTGTAGAAGACCAGCCTAGTTGCACTAAGTCACAAGCAACAACACCGCTTTCTGCTGCACGACCTGCATGCAATGGTTTTGTCATTGTTCCAAAGTTTTCTCTTAATCCTGCACTTAACGATGCAGCAATCGCTAGACTTCTTTGAATTTGATCTACTTTATATCCACGAATTTTTGCGGCAGCTGAAGCTGAGGCTAAAGTTCCACAAGTAGCTGTTGAGTGAAAACCATGTTGATAATGTCTTGGCGACATAGCTTCTGACACTTTACATTCAACATCTACACCAACTAAATATGCATTTAAAAAATCTTTACCGCTAATTTTTTTTATTTCACCTTCCGCAAAAGCGCTAGGCAAACATGGTGCCGTTGGATGCGTTAATAATCCATACACCCTATCTTTTCCTACTGCTAACTGAGTATCATCATAATCATCAGAGTGAATTCCAGTTCCATTTGCCAAAGCTGCAAAACTTGAAGGCACTTTCATTTTAGAACCAATAACTGTAGCTCTTCCTTTAGCCGCATTTTTTTTAATATGTTTGAATAAATACTCACCCGTTCTTGCAACAGATCCCGCTATTGCTAAGCCAAATCCATCTAAAATATGTTTTTTTCCAAGCTCAACTACTTTTTTAGGAATAGAATTAAATTTATTCTTATAAACAAACTCAGCAACTTGCTTAGTTAACCCTTTTCCTTTTTCTGAATGAATATTCGGTGTGTATGCTTTGACCATTGATATAACTCCCTTTTTTTATAAATATTTAGTTAGCTTGTGAAAAAGGTTATTCACCAAAATAAATCTAGCTTGTCAATAAATTTTATATTATAAAATTATGTTTCACATTGTAAAATATGAGTTCAGAAATAAAAGTAATTGATAAAGCATTTCAAATCTTAAATTCTTTCAATCAAACGAAAAAAAGCATTTCTCTTAAGGAACTTGCTTCAATAACAAAACAAAATAAATCAACCATCATTAGAATTTGCAAATCACTCATGAAGCATAATTTTTTAATCAAAAATGAAAGCAATGGAAGCTATCAACTTGGACCTGGAAGCTGGAAAATGGGTCAAATTTATAATTCAAATTTTAGCATTGGCGATGAAATAAAGGAAATTCTCAAAGACATTTGCAATAAAACAGGACAATCAGCAGGCTATTGGATTAGATCTGGTGATAAGAAGGTTTGCCTATACAGAATTAACAATACCGAATCTGAGCTTACCCACCACTTAATTGAAGGAACAAATTTCCCTTTAGTTAGTGCTACAGGTAAAATTTTAAAAGCTTTTGGGGATAATAATCAAGATTTGATGAATGAAATACTGAAGAAGGGCTACGTCTATACGAGCAATGAAAGAATAAGCAATATTGCTAGCGTTGCAGTTCCAGTATTTAACTCTAAAAATATTTTTGAAGGTTCTATGAATGTTTCAGGTTGGGGGCAATTTTTTACACCAAAATCAATAATCGAATTTTCAAAAATTCTTAAAAATAAACAATTGGTGTTAAAAAAATTATTATCTTAAAGCATATAAAGATAGAATATTTTTTAAATTTAAACTAAGAAATCAACTTGAGCAAAAATTCTAAAAATTTTTATTATACTTTTAAAAAAGCACTGGCGAGTCGACAGTTGTTATTTGCTCCAGGTTGTCAGGATCCTTTAAGCGCAAAATTAATTGAAAGTCACAAATTTAAGTTAGTTTTTATTGGAGGATTTGCATTATCGTCTAGTCAATATGGATACCCAGATGCAGGAATTATTTCTTTAACAGAGCTAACAGAATCAACCAGGAAAATACAGAATGCAATTAACATTCCTTCAATTGTTGATGCTGATACTGGTTTTGGAGGTGCAATCAATATATATCGTACGGTTCGAGATCTGGCCGATGCAGGAGCGGCGGCCTTAACTTTAGAAGACCAACAGTTTCCAAAAAAATGCGCTCTTACAAAAGAAGTAAAAATTCTAAATTTTAAAGATTCTTGTGAAAGAATTAAAACAGCAGTCAAGGCTGCAAAAGAAAACAAGAAACAAGATATAGCGATTATAGCAAGAACAGACGCTTACCCAATACTAGGAATTACAGAAACAGTTGCTAGAATAAAAAAATACAAAACATTGGGAGCCGATGCAATTTTTGTAACAGGAATTGATACAAAACAGGATTTAAATATTATAAGCAAATATAAGCACCTAAATCTCATGCTTAATATTCATCCTAAAATTAAGTTTACTATTAACGACTTAAAAAAAAGTGGTATTAAAATCGCAATATACTCGCAAAGTATCCTAAATGCATATATTGATGCGACCAACTCAGTTTTAAAAACTATTAAAAAAGGATCTATACCAAAATCTAAAAATTTATCTGGCGATACGCTTAATTTGCTAGATTTTAATAAATTTTTAAAAATAGAAAAAAATTAATGAAAGAATATTTAGTAGCATTTAAAAATAGTTATAAAAGTATTTTGATAGGAGCGGTAGGTGGCTTTGTTGCAAGCTATACTCCCCTTCCCTTACCTTGGTTACTAGGAGCGCTTCTGGCAAATTTAGCTTTTTCTTTTACTAAATATAAAATTACTTTTGATAAAAAAATATTTTTACCGGTTCTTCTCGTAATTGGAGTGATTTTAGCAGGATCATTTAATATTTCTCTATTATACAAAATTCATTTATGGATTTTCTCATCCCTAGCGATGATTATTTGTACTATTATAGGTACTATTATTGTTGCAATCTATTTTCATAAGATTTGCAAATTTAATAAATTAATTTCTGTCTTGGCTGGTTTGCCAGGAGCCTTTGTAGTTATAGCATCAGCATTACATGAAATAACTGGAAGTAAAAAACAACATGGTGAAGTAATTATTCCCCAAGCAACGAGAGTTTTGTTTATTGTTTTATTTGTTCCCTTTGTTTTTGTAACTCAAGTTGGTTATCAAGAAATTAATATTGTTGATGAGTATCATGCTTATGATTTAAGATATTTTTTAGAACTAGCCTTTTTACTTGCTATTTCTCAAGCTCTTTCAACTTTATTCAAAAGATTTAAAATACCGTCAGCTCCAATTTTAGCAGCAATGATAGCGGCAGGATTTTTCTACACAGTAGAAATTACAACTGCTAAATTTCCATCAATTTTTATTATTATTGCTTTTATATTTTTAGGCTCTGCATTGGGCAGTAGATTAAATGGATTAAAAATAAGAGATATTGGTTACTACAGTTTTCATGGAGCTGTAATTTCAATAATACTCTTGGCTCTAGCTGCGTTATTTGCCTATATCTTAGAAATCTGGTTTGGTTTCGATTTTATGGCAGCTTTTTTAAGTTTTGCGCCAGGTGGTTTGCATGAAATGGTAATCATTAGTGCTGCCTATGGGATTGATCCCTTATTTGTATCTTACCATCATTTCTTAAGAGTATTTTTTATTATTTTTTCTCTACCTTTTATTTTAAAGTTTTTTAAAAAATAATTTTATCTATTATTTGAGATATATTGGATTAGATCCTTTTTATATTTTTCTTTTATATAATCTTTTGCACCTATTGAAGTATACCAGGTAATTTTTGTCTTTGGATGTGTTCTTGATGCATTCCAATCTAGTCTTGGAGCTAAAATTCCATGAGCAGCATCTTCATAAAACCAAATTTGTATATTGGCATTTTTATTTTTTTGCTTTTCATACCAGGTAATATGGTTCTCTGTAAGTGAGTCTCCATTAACAGAATTATTACAATTAAATGTGTTTCCTTTGGGGGCTATGGCAATAGAAACGCTTAGTCTACAAGGAGTTTTATCTAACCATCTCCAACCATCTTTCTTGGTGGATCCATAATTATCTTTTTTTCCAAATATTAAAACCAATGGCGCTTTTAGATCATCCGGCATTCCCATGCCAACATTGGTCGGCGCTTCTGAAAAAACAGCTTTTACTTTTGTTTTATCAAATGCAGCTGCAATATTAGCTACAACCGTCGCTCCATTAGATATGCCCCAAACATAAATATTATTTGTATCAATATTTTTTTGTCGCAAAGCCCACTCAACGGCACCTTTGGTAACAGGAAAAGTCATTTGTTGTCTTACGGTATTTCCATATTTTACCATATTCGGACGATAATCAGTTATGCCATTCATTTCGTAAGCATCAAATACAAGAGTTGCAAACCCCTTATTTCTAAAAAATTTAATTGCTTCCATAGCATCCCCTTTTCCTCCCCCACCATGAACACCTATTACTAAAGGTTTTTTTTGAGAGAAATCAGAACCAGTTTTGAAATCTACAGATGGATGACAAGGATCAAAACCTGCAGGCTCACTTGCTAAATAAAAATAACCTCTTTGAAATTTAAATTCTGTTTTTTTTTGTGAATTGCATTCTTTAGAAAAAGAATTTCCAATAAATAAAAAAGTAAAAGATAAAAGTAATATTAAAAATCTCATTGGAAATATCTTACCAAATCTATTATTTTTTCAAGAAAAAATTATTACTTATCTTTTTTCAGAATAGAACACACCACGTTGTCTAAGCAATTCTCTCGACATATTAGGACTAGGTTGAAAAGCTCTACGTCCATGTAATAAAAAATGGTTATTTGAAAATATTGAATCACCAGGAGGCAATTTAAATGCTATATGATTTTTGCTATTCTCTAATGAATTAGAAAGCTTATTAAGAAACAAGCCCTGTTCTAGTGAAGTAGGTTCTGGAAACTGATCGATATAAGATATGACAGGTCTTCCTTCCGAGTCTTTTAAAAAAACAGGATGTTCAACTTTGTAATCAATATTTTTACTTTTAGGCGATCCCCAAACAAAATTTTCTTTGGCGACAGGATCTTTTAAGAACTCTTCTAGATCCTCCCAATCATCAAGATGTAAAAGAACACTCTCTCCTCCGTTTGCATTTTCTTCTTTCATTTTCATCATCAAAAGCCAGTCCGTACTTTCTTTTACATACGTTCCATCGGTGTGCAGATCTAGTTTTTTATAAGCTTTTCGTAAATAGGAATCGCTATTATCCGTATGCTTCACTTCAAATCTGGCATAAAATTTTCCTGCCATCGCATCAAAATTAGGAATGCCCACTAAGTGCGTTAAGGCTGTAGAAACTTTAACTAAAAAATCTGTATCATACAAATTTAAATCCATTTGTTCAGGACCTATGATAAAGGCGCCACGATTTCTATCTTTTAACGTATCATTAATTAGGCCCTGAATCTTACCGTCAAATATTTTGTTAAAAATATCAGAAAGATGGAATCGCAAAAAAGGCTTGTATTCGATATCGAGCAATTCAAATTGATCAAACTGTTGTTTAATTCGATTTAAAAATTCATTTTGTATTTTGATATCAAGCAATCTTGGACTGGCTGAATGACTTTTGATATTTAAGCCGTTTATAATTTGCATCATTTACAAGTAAAAGTTAATTAGTAAAAAAGTTGCTGTGCTTACAAAAACCGATAATAGCACATTTTTTTTAAAGAGAAAATAAACTGCGATGGCAACCAAAGTAGACGCAATTCTACTTATAGATGTAGTTTCAGATAACAAACCAACAGGAAACAAAATAATTTTTGCAATCACAGCAGAAATAATTCCAACCGATATACACTTTATCCAATGAAAAATGGGACTATCGACTGATAAATTTTTTGAACTAAATACTCCAAAAGCTCTACAGGCATAAGTAGCTATACTCGCAACTAATATTGATAAATAAATAAAATTAGCTGTCATATTTTTCTTTTTTAAAAATTAAAAAACCAATGGTGCCTGCAGATAAACCTGAAATTAATACTGACCAATCAGGAATAAATTGAAAAAGAATAATACTTAAAATGGAACCTAAGATTATAGAAGTGATAATTTTTTTTTCTACTAAATTAGTTAAAGTCATTACTAAAAAATAAATAGGATTAACAAAAACAAAACCTACTAAAATTTTATGAGAAACATAATTAGAAATTAAAAATCCGGAAACAGTACAAATCACTGAAACAAACCACAAAAAACCAGCCAAGCCAAAAAAATAATCAAATTTTTCATCTTGGTTTATTTTTTTATGAACCGCAAACATATTGAACCATGCTGTGACTGCGATAAACTGAGCAACTAAATAATATCTCCACTTTGGATAATTAGAATGGCGAATGATTGGGATTAAATTGACTGTCATTGGATAAAGTCTTGCGTTAGTAAGAAGAACGGCTAAAAAAATATTTAACAACGTCCCTCCAGCAACTATGGTTTCAGCCATCACAAACTGCCCGGGTAGTGCAAAGGTAAAAAAAGTGGAGGTAAAACTCTCTAGCAAAGTAAATCCTGAGCTTTTTAAATAAGCACCAAAAGTAAACATGCTAGCACCCAATCCTATTGCCGGAACGCCAAATGCATGTCGGGCACCTTTTTTAAAACTTAATAAATTAATCACAATTATTATTTATGAGGTTACGGTTTGAATATAGTAAATTTTCTTAATTAAGCTATCGATTTACATATAAAATAAATTAACAAACTCAAACTAAATAATACTATTTTATTTTGAAATGATTTCAGGACCCATTAGCATCGTAGGTAACCATGTGGAGAGCCAAGGCACATATGTCACCAAAATTAAAAATACAAATAGCACAGCCACAAATGGTGCTGCAGCTTTTACAACTTGAGCCAAGCTCATTCCAGTAATACCAGAGGTAACAAACAAATTTAATCCTACAGGAGGAGTGATCATTCCAATTTCCATATTAACCACCATAATGATGCCAAGGTGGATAGGATCAATTCCCAACTCCATTGCAATTGGAAAGACAACGGGCGCAACAATTAATAAGAGACCTGATGGCTCCATAAACTGACCACCAAGTAATAACAAAATATTTACGGCGATTAAAAATGTGAACCAGTTAAAGCCTGCTCCAAGCATCAATTCAGTAATAGTTTGGGGAATACGTTCTGCTGCTAATACATGAGCAAATAGTAAGGCATTAGCAATTATAAACATAAGCATTACTGTGGTTTTGGTTGCATCTAAAATAACACTTTTAGTTTCTTTGCCACCTAGTGCAGGCAACAAACCTTTAATCATGAGCACTAAATTCCGAGACCATATTGCTAAACCTTTGTTAATTAATAATAACATTTTCAATGGATTTTTAGTTTGTCCGCGCCAGACCAAATACATAATCATTAAAGCGATTGAAGCAATTAATGACCATTTAAATCTTAGGCTAAATTTTACACCCTCGTTATCTGACAAAGCGAAGAAGGATAAAATTAAACAAACGGCTAAAAAAGTTAAAGTATAAACTGATGCTTTAAAACCAACTATTGCATCCCTAGAATCTGTTTTTCGAATCCATGGTTCTTCTTTAAAAGGACCCATGTCACGATAAATAAAAATAGCAACAAAAGCCGCATACACTGCAGCAGCTGCGGCAGCTTCGGTTGGCGTAAATACTCCGCCATATATTCCACCCATAATAATTATAATTAAAAATAATCCCCAAAAAGCATCTTTAGCACTGGCTAATAATTCACTTACACCCTTCCAAGTTTCTGCAGGTAAATTTTTGTAACGTGCAACAATATAAATTGCAATCATCAACATCAAACCAGCAACCAGTCCTGGAATAACACCTGCTAAAAACATTCGACCAACAGATACATCTACTGATGCAGCATAAACCACCATAACAATGGAAGGTGGAATTAAAATTCCGAGTGTTCCGGCGTTTGCAATAATTCCGGAAGCAAATTCTTTTGAATAACCAACTTGGCGCATTCCTGCTATTGCAATAGTTCCAATTGCGACTACGGTTGCAGGAGAAGAACCTGATAGAGCAGCAAACATCATACAAGCAAGCACTGAAGCCATTGCAAGTCCTCCTTGAAAATGTCCAACAGACGCAATGGCAAATCGGATCAATCGTTTAGCCACACCTCCTGTTGACATAAAACTAGATGCTAAAATAAAAAAAGGAATTGCCAGTAAAGTATAATGAGTTCCTACTCCAAATAATGAAATAGCAACAGAGGATAAAGATTCATTTGTGAACAAAGCTACATATAAAATAGAAGATAAGCCAAGCGATAAACCAACAGGAACTCCTACAAACAATAATCCTAGAACTAGTGCAAAAAGAATTAAGGTTTCCATGCTTTGTTAATCTTTCAGTTTATCTTTATTGTCTTTAACAAGCTCTTCAGCCTCGTGACCTGCAATTACCATTTCTCGATCGCCTCGATAAATTTCAAACATAGCTTGCAAACTTCTAAAAGAAACCAACGCTAAACTAATAGGTAATATAATTAATACTAACCAACGCTGAACACGATCTTGCACGCCAAAAGTTTCTTGGATCCAAACTGGCCATCGAAGCTCTTCAGTACCAATATTAATTTTATACATCTTAGACCAGTAATCGATTGCACCTGACCTAGTATCAACGCCAACTGCCTTTAGCCATGATGCATCAAGCAATATTAATCCATAAATTAAACCTGTGCTTGCGCCAAAAATTGCTAACCATTTAGCAATAGGTTTTGGTGTTGCTTTGAGTAAAATATCTACACCTAAATGCGAACTTCTTTTAATACCATAGCTCATACCAGCTAAAATTAACCATGAAAAAAGAACCATCGAAAACTCTAAGGCCCCAGACCAGCCTGTGTTAAATCCATACCGTGCAATAACTTGACTAAAAGACACAACGGTTAACAATGCCATTAAGGTAATTAATAAATTATCCTCAAATCTCTCAACCGCTTTAGGTGAAAATTTCTCCCAAATAAAAAAAAGGATTACAAACCCGAGTAACAAAAGATGAGGCGTGTATCCTGTCATGAACAAATCCTTTACATAAATACAAAAGGGGGTCGAAACCCCCTTTTGTTTAATCTATAAAATTGATTAGAATGATGAAGCTGTTTTAATTAGATCAGCACCAATTTCTTTCTCAAATTTTTTCCAAACTGGTCTCATTGCATCAACCCATTTTTTTCTTTGCTCTGGAGTTAATACATTGATCTTACCGCCTGCAGCTAGAATATTTTTACGATTTGTCTCTTCTGCTGCTTTAACATTATTATTAGCCTCAACAGTAACTTCGTCAGCAATTTTTATGAACTTTGCTCTAGTAGTTGCATCTAAACTATTCAAAAACTCTTTTGATGTCATGAATAAATATGCAAGTACCTGGTGACTTGTTTGTGTTGTGCTGTCCTGAACTTCAAAAAACTTTTTAGTATATATATTTGACCAAGTGTTTTCTTGACCATCAACTACTTTAGTTTGTAAAGCTCCATACACTTCAGCAAATGCCATAGGTTGCGGTGATGCACCCATTGCAGCAATCATAGCTTTTGCAACATCAGAAGTTTGAACTCTAAATTTCAAACCTTTTGCATCAGCTGGTGTGATCAATGCTTTATTTGCTGAGAAGTACTTCATACCGCTCATCCAATATCCAAGGCCTACAAAACCTTTGCTTTCCATAGCATTCAATAGTTCTTTACCAGTTTTAGACGCTGTAAATGCCATAGCTGCATCCATGTCTTTAAAGATAAATGGAAGATCGAATACTCCATACTTTTTTGTATATGAACCAAATTTAGATAAAGATGGTGCTAGTAATTGAACATCACCTAACAAAAGTGCCTCAAGCTCTTTTGAGTCACCAAATAAAGTACTATTAGGATAAACTTCAACACATAATTTACCATTAAGCTCTTTGTTTACACGAGCAGCAAAATTATTTGCAGCAACTACTTTGGGGTGAGTGTTTCCACCAGTAACGTGTGATAATTTAACAACCTTCTCTCCTTGTTCGCATGAAGCAAAAGAAGAAGTGGCACCAGCGGTTAAAACAAATGCCAGGATTGCTATAATTGAATTGATTTTCTTAAACATTTTTTTCCTTAAGTTAAGTTAATTTAAAAATTTATTATAATTAGTTTTAATTTAACAAACAACAGGCATAAATTTTTCAATTGATAGTTGTATGCTTAATTAATGATACAGGTTGCTTTTTTAATCCTTCTGTACTCTAATTAAAAAAAAATAAATTGGAGACAAACATGTTTAAAAAAATATCAGCGACGTTTATAGCTTTGCTTGTAAGTGGAAGTATTTCATTTTCAGCAGAATTCATAAACATTTTAACTGGGGGAACCTCAGGAGTTTATTATCCATTGGGAGTTGGATTGTCCAAAATCTATGGAGAAAAAATTAAAGATTCAAAAGTGCAGGTTCAATCTACCAAAGCATCAGTAGAAAATCTTAATTTAATTCAATCAGGAAAAGGTGAGCTTGCTTTTGTACTAGGAGATTCAGTTCAATACGGATGGTCTGGTAATGCAGAAGCTGGTTTCAAATCTAAATTAACTAATTTAAGAGGCGTAGCTGGAATTTATCCAAACTATGTTCATATAGTAGCTTCAAAAAGCTCTAATATTAAATCTATTGCCGACTTAAAAGGAAAAAGAGTTTCTGTAGGAGCTCCAAAATCTGGAACTGAATTACAAGCTAGAGCAATTTTAAAAGCAGCTGGTATGAGTTATAACGATTTAAGCAAAACAGAATACTTACCATTTAATCAGTCTGTAGAGTTAATCAAGAATAGACAACTTGATGCAACTGTACAATCAGCTGGTCTTGGTGTTGCTTCTATTAAAGACTTGGCAAACTCTGTGGACATTGTAATTGTAGAAATTCCTGCAAGCATTATTAAAAAATTAGGTGACCCATATGTTCAAGCAACTATTCCTGCTGGCACATATAAAGGAGTAGATAAAGATGCTCAAACAGCAGGTATCGTTAACTTTTTAATTACCAGTCAAAAAGTATCAACGAATACAGTTTATCAAATGACAAAAAACCTTTTTGAAAATTTACCAGCTTTAGTTGCTACACACAAAGCTGCTAATAATATTGATATTAAAAAAGCTCTAGCAGGAATGCCAGTACCATTGCATCCTGGAGCAAAAAAATATTATCAAGAAAAAGGGATTGTTAAATAAACTTTGCAATTTTAAAATAACTTCCTAATCTAACAAAATTAGGATTAGGATTATTTAAAAGTGAATAAAGAAATAAGTTCCAGCCCAGATAAAACAAAAAAGTCTGGGCTGGAAGACACTCTTCTAAAAAGTTTTCCCAAAACTGCCGAGGGAACAGTTTTATATTACATAGCAATTATCTTTTCCTTATTTCAGGTTGGAATTGCATCTCATCTTTTTGAAATTACAGGACAACTTCAACTTTCTACTCACGTTGGTTTTCTTGGTTGTTTATGCTTTCCATTAATCAATGCACTTAACCGTAAAAATATTGCCTATAAAATTGGTGGTTGGACACTTTCTTTATTAAGTATCGCTGTAGCGCTTTATCAAATTGTTGAATACGAAGAACTTATTTTAAGATCTGGCGAACCTACTAATTTGGATGTGATTTTCGGTATAATTGCCCTAGTAATTGTGTTTTCAGCATCTTACGTAACCATGGGTCCTGCTCTCTTTATTATATCAGGAATGTTTCTTCTCTATTGTATTTTTGGAAATTATCTTCCAGGATTGCTTCAACATAGAGGTTATGAATTAAAACAAATTATTGAACACATTACTTATGGAACTGAAGGAATTTATGGAATTCCTGTTTACGTTTCTTCTACATATATCTTCTTATTCATTTTATTTGGATCATTTTTAGAAAGGGCGGGAGTTATAAAATTATTTACGGATGTCTCATTGGGTTTAGTAGGTCATAAATTAGGAGGTCCGGCAAAAGTATCTATTATATCTTCTAGTCTTATGGGAACTATTTCAGGATCAGGAATAGCAAATGTAGTAACAACCGGTCAATTTACCATACCGCTGATGAAAAAGTTTGGATACAGCCCATCTTTTGCCGGCGGAGTAGAGTCAACTTCTTCGATGGGAGGTCAAATTATGCCTCCAGTGATGGGTGCTGTAGCTTTCATTATGGCAGAAACATTAGAGCTTGAATATTATCAAGTAGTCAAGGCAGCCATTATACCAGCTATCCTTTATTATTTTTCAGCTTTTTGGATGGTTCATTTGGAGGCAAGTAAAAAAAATTTAGTTGGTTTGGATAAGAGTGAATTGCCATCTGCTTGGAATGCAATTAAATCTAAATGGTACTTAATTATTCCTCTTTTAGTTTTAATTGTTTTATTATTTAATGGTTACACTCCATTATACTCTGGAACTATTGGGTTGTTTTTAACTATTTTTTTAATTTTAGGCACATCCGCTATTCAAGGAGCATCTAATACATTCATTCGTTATATTTTTTGGATTTTTTTAGGTATTTTATCTTCTGGTTTTTTTACATTCGGCAATCCTGTTATTGTTATTATTTTATCAATATTACTCGTTTGGAATTTTTTTAAAATTGGTGGAAGGAATACATTGTTGCAATGTCGAGATGCTTTGGCAGAAGGTGCAAAAACAGCTTTGCCTGTTGGAATAGCGTGTTCAGTGGTTGGAGTCATCATCGGAACCTTAACTCTCACAGGAGCTGCTAGCACTGTTGGACAGGTTATAATCGAAGTTGGCAAAACTAATTTATTATTATCTTTGTTTTTAACGATGATTATGTGTTTGATTCTTGGTATGGGAATTCCTACCATTCCAAATTATATCATTACCTCTGCTGTTGCGGGCCCTGCTCTCTTTGAGTTGGGAGTTCCTTTGATTGTTAGTCACATGTTTGTATTTTATTTTGGAATCTTGGCTGACTTAACTCCTCCTGTTGCGCTTGCCTGTTTTGCTGCAGCCCCTATTGCAAAAGAAAGCGGATTTAAAATATCCCTTCAAGCAGTTCGGGTAGCGCTGGCAGGATTTTTAATTCCTTATATGGCTGTTTATAGTCCGGCATTAATGCTGCAAGGTTATGATGGTCAAAATTTTTGGCCATTCCTCTTGTCTTTTATATTTATTCTTTTTAAGGCAATAATTGCCATTTTATTTCTTGGCTCTGCAGTAATTGGTTACATCAAACAACCCTTAAGCATATTTGATCGATTATTGTGCGTTTTAATTGCAAGTTTTTTAATTCTAGCGCTTCCGCTTACTGATGAAATAGCGGCTGGATTAATTATTCTGTTTTTTATTATCCGACGATTTAAAGCAAAAACTAGATGAGTCTTTGTATTTTAGCTGCTGCAAAGACAAGTATTGTTGCAGCATCTCTATTTACCTTAAGCTGGACACATTCTGTTGAAAAAATTGAGTGGCAAGAGGATTGGAAAATAGAAAATTCACACTTAGAAATTATTGAAGCAAGAGTTCAGGGTTCTGGAGCAGGCATGGATCCTCCTGAAGGATCAAAATTTAAACAAGGCTGGTGGACTTACAAACCAAATCAACTCAAAGTTAAAGAATTGCTTTTGTCTACGTCTGATACTAATTTAGAAAATTGGAAAATTTGTTATAATGGAAATTGCCAGGTATTAAAAAAGAATAACGAAAATCCAATTAAGCTTTATCCTTGCAAATCTAATTAATCTAAACTTTAATCGCAATAACAATTGCAATTAAGATTAATGCACTAGCAGATATATAATTTAAAGTTCTTAAATTAGTTTTTAATTTATCCGAAATAGTTTTGGCAATTCCAGAATAAATAGCTAACGTTAAAAAATCCAAAACTACATAACTAGACATAAGAATAAAAAATTGAATTAAGTAATTTCCATCTGGTTTTAAAAAAGTTGGAAAGATCGTTACAAAAAAAATAACTGCTTTTGGACCAAAAAAAGCAATTAAAAATCCATCTATGTAAAGTGATGTATTAGATTTTATTTTTAAGTTAGTGGTAATATCAATTTTAGATTTAATTTTTACATATCCGTAGGCAATATAAAACAAATAAAAAATTCCTGCCCATTTAAAATAAATAACAATATTAGGAAACATTTTTATAAGTGCGCCAAATCCTAATAGCACCAAAATACCCTGTAATGTATTTGCTGAAACATCGCCAAAAGCTGTCCACAAGCTTCTTCCAAATCCATAATTTAAAGATTGGGACATAATCAACACCCTTGGCGCGCCAGGCGTAATAAACATAAACAGTATTATCTGTAAAAAAATTAAATAATTATCAGGAAGCATTATGCGTGCTCTAAAGGTAAAGTAGAAGTTTGTTTTATTTCTTCCATTGAAAAACTTGTACTTACATCTGTTAAATCAATTTTATCTGTAAGTTTTTTATAAAATTCATCATATTTTTCTATGCTAGGCACTAATACTTTTAGTAAATAATCTATCGATCCGCTTAGTCGATAAAACTCGACTACCTCATCCATATCATTAATTACTTTCACAAATTTTCTCGCCCATTCCATATTATGATTACTGGTTTTTACCTGAACAAAAGCAACTACGTTTAAATTTAATTTGACTCGGTCAACGACAGCAACTTTTTTAACAATATAACCTTGTTTGTAGAGCTTATTAATTCTAGCCCAGCAGGGAGTTGCCGATAAGTTTACCTTTTTTGATAATTCGGCAATGGGAATATCTGCATTTTCTTGAAGAACAGATAATATTTTCTTATCAATGTCATTTAGCATAAAATAAACCAGTTTTAATTTATTATTTAGAATAATATTCTAATTTAAATACTTTTATAGCATATTTTTAACTTATTTTTCTACTAAACTTGAATATTGTAGGAAAAAATTTACATAAGCCACCAAATTAGTATTTGCATTTGATCACGTTTTTCAAAAGTTAAGCAAATACTGAGCAAAAAATAAGGAAATATATAAAAAAATGACATTAAAAATAAATGATACAGCACCAAACTTCGATGCTGAGACAACCAAAGGAAAAATAAATTTATATGACTGGGCTGGTGATAGTTGGATTGTTCTTTTCTCACACCCAAAAAACTTTACGCCCGTCTGCACTACTGAGCTAGGAGCCTTACAGAGTATCAAGGGTGAGTTTGACAAAAGAAATGTAAAAATTTTAGGATTAAGCGTCGATCCTGTTGAAGATCATGGAAAATGGAGCGATGATATTAAAGATGTTACAGGTCATCATCCAGATTATCCATTGATAGGTGATAAAGATTTACAAGTTGCAAAAACATATGGCATGCTGCCGGCAACTACAGAAGGATCTTCAGCGGGAAGAACAGCGGTTGATAATGCAACGGTAAGAAATGTATTTGTAATAGGTCCAGATAAAAAAATTAAACTAATTTTATCCTACCCAATGGCAACCGGTAGAAATTTTCCAGAAATTCTTAGAGTAATTGACTCTCTTCAATTAACAGCAAAACATAAAGTAGCTACACCCGCTAACTGGAAACAGGGTGAAGATGTTATTATTGTTCCTGCTGTAAAAGATGAAGAAGCAAAAACTTTATTTCCCAATGGATGGAATACGGTCAAGCCTTATCTAAGAGTCGTGAAACAACCAAAATAAATTAATTTATACAAACAAAAAGGAGAAAATAATGAAAAAAATAATATCAATACTATTTTTTATTTTTTTTACGTCCTCTGCTTTTTCTGCTGAACCTTTAGTAGATAGTGCATGGCTAAATAAAAATTTAAATAATAAAAATGTATTTGTGCTTGATATCAGAAATAAAATTGATGGTGGTTCATATGAGGAATTTCAAAAAGCTCATATACCAGGATCTGTTCATTCTGATTTTTTAAAGGCAAATTGGAGAGCGACAATAAATGGTGTAATCGGACAATTTCCTGGAAAACAACCTTTAGAACAATTAGTTGGAAGTCTTGGTATTGATAATTCTAAACATGTTATTATTGTCTATGGAGGCGTGAACTCAACAGACTTTGGAAGTGCTGCTAGAATTTATTGGACTTTTAAAACCCTAGGTCATGAGAATGTATCTATTTTAAATGGTGGCTTTAAATCATGGAAAAATTCTGGTTATAAAGTAGAAGCAGGTGAAAATAAATTAACGCCTAAAGTTTTCAAAGCATCTATTAATAAAAAATATACTGCCTCTTATGCAGAGGTACGAAATGCTAAAAAAGAAAATGGTGTTTGCTTAATTGATGCAAGACCCGAAGCTTTTTTTAAGGGAGACAAAACTCATCCAGCATTAAAAGTTGCAGGAAGAATTCCTGGAGCTGTCAATGTTCAAGAGGCAGAAACAATCAGTAATGACGGTTTTATTAAATCTAAAGCGGAAATCTTAAAACTGTACGATAAGGCTCAAATTAAAGATTTCAAAGGCTATATTACCTATTGTAATACTGGTCATTGGGCAGCAACAGTTTGGTTTGCTTTGAGCGAAGTGGCTAATATCAAAGATGTTAGAATGTACGATGGTTCTTGGGCTCATTGGGAAAAAAATCCCAAAAATCCAGTCATAAAAGGATAAATCTTATTATTAATGCGGGTAATCTAATTTACCCGCATAATAATTTACAGTAAACAAACTCATGGTCACTTTAAAAAAAGTGGAAACTCCAGTTCTTTTCTTTGGAATTATTTTCATACTTTTATTTGCCTATATTACTCACTCTTCTATAGGCCTAAGACATCTTTTGGTTTTTCTCATTGGGATTGGGTTAGGTTTTTCTTTGTATAAGTCTTCATTTGGATTTACTGGAGGTTGGAGAAATTTTATTGAAACAAAAGATAGTAGCTCTCTTCGAGCACAATTTGCAATGCTGGGACTTGCAGTAATAGTTTTTTCTTTTGTCATTGGATCTAAAAGTTTTGTTTACGATGGTATAATCATAGGTGCAATTGCTCCTGTAAGCATATCAGTTGTGGTTGGTTCTTTTATATTCGGCTGGGCAATGCAATTAGGTGGCGGATGTGGCTCTGGAACTTTATTTACAGCAGGCAGTGGTAACACAAAAATGGTTGTGACCTTAATATTTTTTATTATCGGTTCTTTGGTAGGTACGTATCATTTTTCTTTTTGGTCTTCAGTACCTTCTCTTGGTGCCATTTCTTTATTAGACAACTATACTAAAACAGAAGTTTTAATATTTCAGTTAGGCTTAATTATATTTTTTTACTGGTTAGTTTCTTATTTTGATAAAAAAAATAATAAAAAATTTTCCCAGTTCAATATTTTTAATTTTAAAAATACAAATATAATTAGAGGTGCTTGGCCGTTAATTCTAGGATCCGTCTGTTTAGTTTTTTTTAGTTTTTTGATGTTACATGCAGCTGGCCATCCTTGGTCTGTAACATTTTCTTTTGGGTTATGGGGAGCGAAAATTATTACTTTGCTTGGTGTTGATGTTAGTAATTGGACCTATTGGCAATTATCCTACCCTGCTATTGCATTAGAAAATAGTTTATTAGCAGATCCCACAACTGTTTCGAATTTAGGAATAATTTTAGGTGCATTAATAGCATCAGCACTATCAGGAAATTTTTCTAATCAATTACCAATCAATAAAAAATTATTAGTCGCTGCAATAATTGGAGGTTTTTTTATGGGTTATGGTGCAAGATTAGCTTTTGGCTGTAATATTGGAGCTTTGTTTAGTGGTATAGCCTCAGGAAGTGTTCATGGCTGGGTTTGGTTTTTGTTTGCTTTTATTGGATCATACTTTGGAGTGAAAACTAGAAAGTACTTTTATTAATGAAGAATATAATTTTTCTATCCTTATTAACTTTAATTTTTGCGATTATTCTCTATGAACATAACTATAGTGGTGTGGCTTATAATCCTTTATTCCACAAAGAGGGAGAAACTTCTGGATCCATTAATGCAATGCCCTGTGGCCTTGGTGGCTCTCATAATCATAAGCATTAAATCTTACATTTCTTGGGGTTTACAAATTGCTATTTAGGAAATATAACACTTTTAGCGCTGATTTAGTTCAAATTGCGGGCGCTTTATAAAACCAGCTAAAGCGATTTTAACCACCGCTCTAGCCGGTGGTTTTTTTTTGAAAGTCTCAATTAAAATCACCGAAAATTTGATCATAAAAAATTATGAATGATACAAATTTAAAATTAAGTTTTGAATTCTTTCCAGCAGCAAACTCTATTGCTGAGGAAAAGGCATGGGAAAGTTTAAAAAAATTAGAAAACTTTAGCCCACAATTTTTCTCAGTGACTTTTGGCGCTGGTGGTGGAGAGAGATTAAAAACTGACTCATTTGTAAAAAGAATTAACAAAGAATCCCTTGTACCTGTAGCTGGTCACTTGACATGTGTGGACATGTCCAAAGATGAGATTAACGATCTTGCACTTGGTTGGTTTGAAAAAGGAATTTCTAAAATCGTTGCACTTAGAGGGGATGTGAGAGAAAAGGGAAAAAAATACGCTCCACACCCAAATGGATATGTGAACGCTGCAGATATGGTAGCTGGTTTAAAAAAATTGGCAAACTTTGATATTGCTGTAGGTGGATATCCAGAAATACACCCTGACTCCAAAAATAAACAAGAAGACATCGATAATTTAAAAAGAAAAGTAGATGCTGGTGCTAATAAAATTATAACACAATATTTTTTTGATAAAGATGTTTTCTTAAAATATAGAGATACCGTTTCAGCAGCAGGAATAAAAGCGCAACTAATACCTGGCATCATGCCTATTTCTAATTTTAAAAAAATTCAAAATTTTAGTAAAATGTGTGGAGCTTCTATTCCTGACTGGGTTGCAAATGAATTTACAAATTTAGATGAAACTCCAGAGGTTCAAAGTTTAGTGGGTGCAAGTCTAGCAAGTGATCTAGTAAAAAAATTAAAAAAAGAAGAAGTAAATGAATTTCATTTTTATACACTGAATAAATATGAATTAACTTTTGCGGTATGCACAAGACTTTTGTCACTGCAAAATAATATTAAAAATAATAATAAAAATAAAGGAGAAGCAAGAGCATGATACAAGTAGCATCAATTGGATATCCAAGAATTGGACCAAAAAGAGAACTAAAAAAAGCATTAGAGCAGTTTTGGAAAGGAGAGATTAAAGAACAAGATCTACATGCGGTTGCAAAAGATTTAAGAAAACAAAATTGGCAAACCCAAAAAGATAATGGAGTGGATTTAATTTCTTCAAATGATTTTTCTTTTTATGATCAGGTTTTAGATGTCATTTGTTTATTAGGAGCTATCCCAAAACGCTACAAATGGGATGGAAACGAAGTCACATTGAAAACATATTTTGCCATGGCGCGAGGATCACAAACATCAGAGTTAGACGTGCCGGCTTTAGAAATGACAAAATGGTTTGACACTAACTATCACTATCTTGTTCCCGAATTATCCAAAAATCAGGAATTTAAATTAAGCTCCAACAAACCTTTTGCTGAATATGAAGAAGCAAAGCAGGCAGGATTTGATACCAAACCTGTAATTTTAGGACCTCTTACTTTTTTATCGCTATCTAAAGGAATTGATGGATCAAATACTATTGATTTACTGGGTAAAATAGTTCCTGTTTACAAAGAAATAATTAAAAAGTTCTCTGAATTAGGAGCTCAATGGATTCAAATTGATGAACCAATTCTAGTTAAAGATTTAGATGCTAATACAGTTTCAAAGATTAAAGCTACTCTTAATGAACTGAAGCAGGCAGCGGGTTCAAGTAAAATACTATTAACAACTTATTTTGAAGATTTGAATGAAGATGTTCAAAAAGAAGTTTTTGATAGCAATGTTGATGTTGTGCATTTGGACTTAGTTCGTGGAACTAAAAATCAAGAATATGTTAAAAATTCATCAAAAAAATTATCTTTAGGATTAGTCGATGGTAGAAATGTTTGGAAAGCTAACCTTCAAGAAAAAATTAATTTTATTAAAAATAATACCTCCGGGGATGTAATTATCTCATCCTCTTGTCCTCTACTTCATTCTCCTTATGATTTAGATCTTGAGCAAAAAGTTCCATCTGAAATAAAAAGATGGCTATCCTTTGCTAAACAAAAGCTACAAGAATTAAATATTATAAAAGGTTATATAAATGAAGGATCACATAAAACAGAACTTGATCAAAATATTAGTGATGTCGAAAATAGAAAAACATCAACATTAATACATGATGATGCTGTTAAAAATAGAATTAAAACTATTGATAAATCAATTATTGATCGAAAATTAGGATATGCAGAGCGTGCTAAAGTTCAAAAAAATATTTTTGCTTTACCAAAATATCCTACTACTACGATTGGTTCTTTCCCTCAAACTACTGATGTTAGACAGGCTAGAGCTAAATTCAAAAGAGGAGAACTTGATGAACAAAGCTATGAAAAGTTTTTAGAAGAAAAAACTATTGATACCATTAGAAAACAAGAGCAAATAGGAATTGATGTTATTGTACATGGTGAGTTCGAGCGTAATGACATGGTAGAATATTTTGGTGAACAACTAAAAGGTTTTACTTTTACATCAAGTGGCTTTGTACAAAGTTACGGTTCTCGTTGCGTTAAGCCGCCAATCATTTTTGGTAATGTATCAAGACCTCATGCTATGACCGTTCGATGGTCTAAATTTGCCCAAGAGCAAACAAAGCAAATCGTCAAAGGAATGTTAACAGGTCCTATTACTATTTTACAGTGGTCTTTTGTAAGAGACGATCAACCAAGAAAATTTACTGCTCAAGAAATTGCTTTTGCTATTCGTGATGAGGTAGAAGATCTTGAAAAAAATGGTATTCGCATGATTCAAATTGATGAACCTGCGCTACGTGAAGGTTTGCCTTTAAAGAAAAAAAACTGGAAAGAATATCTTAATTGGTCAGTTGACTGTTTTAAAATTTCAGCTGCTGTAGTTAAAAATGAAACCCAAATTCATACGCATATGTGCTACGCTGAATTTGAAGATATCATCGACTCAATTGCAGCCTTAGATGCTGATGTTATTTCAATTGAAACATCAAGATCAAGGATGGAGTTATTAACTACATTTGAAAAATTTAAATATCCAAATGAAGTGGGTCCAGGTGTATATGATATTCATTCGCCTCGAGTTCCCTCTACAGAAGAAATGAAAGAGCTTATTCAAAAAGCTTCTAAACTCATTGATCCAACTCGAATATGGGTAAATCCTGACTGTGGGCTAAAGACTAGAGGATGGCCAGAAACAATTGATGCATTAACAAAAATGGTAAATGCAGCAAAAGAATTAAGGGCTAATTAAAACAAAAAAATGAAGAATAAATACAAGCAAGACACTTATTTAGTTAGAGGCGGTCTAAACAGGTCTAATTTTAAAGAAACATCTGAAGCTTTATTTTTAAACTCTGGCTTTGTTTATGAATCAGCAGAACAAGCAGAGGCCATCTTCAAAGGTGAACAAACTGGATTTCAATATACAAGGTATGCCAACCCGACCATTGAAATGTTTGAACAGCGTTTAGCTTTGTTAGATGGTTCTGAGGCTTGTTTTGCAACATCAAGTGGTATGTCCGCAGTCTTCGGAGCAATGATGTGTCAACTTAAAACTGGAGATCATGTAGTTTCGTCTTCAGCATTATTTGGATCGTGCAGATATATTCTCAAAGAGATTTTGCCAAAATTTGGAATAGAGGTTTCTTTTATAGATGGAAAAAAAATAGATGAGTGGAAAAAAAATATTAAAAAAAATACTAAAATTTTTTTCTTTGAGTCTCCTTCCAATCCTTGTTTAGAGATAATTGATATTAAACAAGTTTGTTTACTTGCAAAAAAAAATAAAATTACGAGTGTTGTTGATAATATTTTTGCATCTCCTATTTTACAACAGCCAGTTAAATTTGGAGCAGATGTAATAATTTATTCAGGAACCAAACATATTGACGGACAGGGAAGAGCAATGGGTGGAGCCGTATGCTCAAGTAAAAAATTTAAAGAAGATATCTTAAAACCTTTCTTAAGACACACTGGCCCTTGCATAAGTCCTTTTAATGCCTGGGTATTATTAAAAAGTTTAGAAACAATTAAAATTAGAGTTTATGCTCAATCTGAAAGCGCTTTACAAATTGCCAAAGAATTAGAAAAACACAAAAATGTAGAAAAAGTGTATTACCCTTTTCTAAAATCATTTCCTCAATACGCCCTTGCCAAAAAACAGCAAGATAAAGGGGGAACCATGGTTGCGTTTAAAATCAAAGGTAAACAAAAAGAAGCTTTTAAATTTATTAATAAGCTAAAAATTTTTGATATCTCTAATAATCTTGGTGATACTAAATCTTTAGTAACTCACCCAACAACCACTACCCACAAAGTTTTAGGAGAAGAAGACAGACTGTCTTTGGGGATTACTTCTAACTTGGTAAGACTTTCAGTTGGTTTGGAAGATATTAAAGATCTTAAAGAAGATATACTACAGGCTTTAAAATCTTAAATTAGGCCATAAGTTATTGGAAGAAGCACTCACAATCCTTAAATAAGTTTTCCAATTCAAGGAGTAACTTTTTCCCCTTGATCAAAACAAACAAAGTTTGATCAAGAAATGGTCTTATTCTTCGAATACATAGAGTTTATAGGAGAAATTAACATGCTAAAACTTATAAAAACTGCAGAAATAAATCCAATTCAGATTAAAAAAAAGGAATCATCTTTTTTTTCAAGAACTGTTTCGGCTATTGTTTTGGCTAATGCTTTAATAATGCTGATGATTTATGTTACGATTTATAGCGAATAAACAAAAAAATATTAGAAAAGCCGCAATTATTAAAAATTCATTAATCTAACATAATTTTTATTTTAAAGATTGCGGCAAAAGTTTCGTTTTATTATATAGCAATATTGTTAAAAAAGTTGATATATTGTTATTTGATTAAGGATGGCCTCAAGAATTGAATCAGACAGTTTTGGAAAAATAAAAGTTCCCGCAGACAAGTACTGGGGAGCTGGTACTCAACGTTCTTTGCAGTTTTTTAAAATTGGAAAAACTAATGTTCCAATCGAATTAATACATGCGATTGCGATTGTAAAAAAAGCAGCAGCAATTGTTAACCAAAAATATAAAGATATTACTCCTAAAGTTGCTAAAGCTATTATTAAAGCTTCTGAAGAAGTGATCGCTGGTAAGCATGATGACCATTTCCCTTTAAAAGTTTGGCAAACAGGTTCTGGAACTCAAACTAACATGAATGTAAACGAAGTCATTGCCAACAGGGCCATTGAAATGCTTGGAGGAAAAATGGGAAGTAAAAATCCAGTTCACCCTAATGATCATGTCAATAAAGCTCAATCCACAAATGATACCTTTCCTACAGCAATGCACATTGCTATTGCAATTCAAGCTAACAAAAAATTAATTCCTGCCATTCAATCTTTGGAAAATGCTCTGGCAAAAAAAATGAATGAATTTAAAAATATTGTAAAAATTGGAAGAACGCATTTACAAGATGCAACACCTCTTACTCTTGGACAAGAATTTTCTGGATATCATATGCAAGTTTCAAAAGCTCTATCAAGAATCAAGAGGGCTCTACTTGAAATTTATCCCTTAGCACAAGGTGGTACGGCGGTAGGAACTGGGATTAATTCAAGAAAAGGATGGGATCATAAAATTGCATCTGAAATTAAAAAAATTACTAAACTACCTTTTCATACAGCAAAGAATAAATTTGAAGCTTTAGCTGCACACGATTCTATTGTTAATTTTTCAGGGACTCTTAACACAACAGCTGTGGCTTTAATGAAAATAGCAAATGATATTCGCTTTTTAGGATCAGGTCCAAGAGCTGGATATGGTGAATTAATTCTACCTGAAAATGAACCTGGATCTTCGATTATGCCGGGAAAAGTAAATCCAACTCAGTGCGAAGCTGTTACAATGGTATGTGTCAAAGTCATTGGTAACCACAATGGTATTACTATGGCAGGTTCGCATGGTCACTTTGAACTAAATGTCTTCAAGCCACTAATTGCTCACAATATTTTACAATCCATAGATCTATTATCAGACTCCGTTCAATGCTTTGTTGATTTTTGCGTAAAAGGTATCAAAGCTAATAAAAAAAGAATTGATCAATTGCTAAATGAATCTTTAATGCTGGTTACAGCACTTGCACCGAAAATTGGGTACGATAATGCAAGTAAAATTGCAAAAACTGCTCATAAAAATGGAACCAATTTAAAAGAAGAAACCCTTAAAACCGGCTTGGTTAGTGAAGAGGAATATACAAAAATCATGAACCCAAGAAAAATGGTTCATCCGCAATAATTAGTACAAACTTAAGAAATTTTTTAATTCTAAAAATCTTTCAAACCTACCTGCGTTCATCGTATTAATTTTATTGGAAAGATCAATGAGGTCTTGATTGCTATATTTCTTTTCAGAAAAAAAATCATCTAAAGTCAGTTTTGCATGTCTAATATTATAAACTCCTTCAGCTACCATAGAATAATTTTCTTTTAGAGGGGTGTTTTTACAAATTTTAAGACATAATTTTTTTAAATTTTTTGTTCTAAATTTTGTATTAAAAAAAAACAATTTATCCCTATTCTCATCAACTATTCTTCCAGAAAAAATTAAATTATTAGAATTAGAAACAAATTCAAAATTATTAATAATAATATCACCCTCTAAGAATTTAATATCGAGAGATAAATCTTCAAAATAATCTTGATCTAGAAGTATATGTTTAAAATTAACTTTAAAATTTGCATTAAACATAGAAGCTAAATCAAATACAGTATTTTGAAAAAAATTAGTAATAATTTTATTTGGAATATTTGTGAAATTAGTTCTTCCAAAAGTTAAGTCTGTAGTAATAGTCAGGTTTGGATTGGTTTTAAAATTAATTGAACCAAATCCATTATAAGCAGATGATGTAAGTTTAATATCTTTTAAGCTTACTTCATCTTTTTCATGAATAACGTTAGCTCTTAGATAAATATTATCAAGACCTGGAACAAATAAATTGTTAGCAGATTTAATTTGTAAAAAAGAATTTTGTAATTTATCTGATTTTAATTGATACTCAGCCTCTAATTTAATTCTAGGAATAGAAAAATTAATTAAATTATCTTTGAACCTTAATTGGTAATTATAGGTTCCAAGCGATCCTCTAATTTCAGATGCAATCAGTTGATTTTTTTTGCTTACTAAAGATCCATTGTTTCCATCTAATTGAAACTCTGAGTTATTATTAAAAATTTTAAAATCCATATTTTCAAATTGTAAATTTGAAAATTGATTATTATTTTCTTTAATTAACCTCTCTATAAAATTGATAGGGCACAGACATGCTTCCATTTAATAATTTAATTTTATGTAGATTAAATTTTTTTGTAACAACATCTATTGGATTAATAGAAATCTCGATTGAATTTATATTTCCAGACAAACCTTCCTCAGAATTATTTTCAAAAAGAATATTATTTAGAATAATTTTTGGACCAAATTTAATAGAATATTCTATGTTACTTTCTATTTTTACTTCAGCATCAAATGTAGACGAAAGTATTAGTTCTAATTTATTTTTGTATGCCTCTATATTAAAAATAAAAGGTCCCAGAAAAAAAATTCCAAAAGCTAAAATAAAAATAGCTGATATTTTGAAAAAAAATTTATTCAGAAAAAATTTTTGTTTCATGTTTTATTGTTGTATTTAATATTTAATAATTTATTTAATATTCATGAATCAGGCACACTCAAACTATCTAAATACGCTTAATAATCAACAAAAAGAGGCTGTTTTGCATCAAGATGGGCCACTGCTTATTTTGGCGGGAGCCGGTTCAGGAAAAACAAAAGTTCTTACTACTAGAGTAGCTCATTTAATTGAAACCAAACAATGTTTTAGCAATCAAATTCTATGTGTAACTTTCACTAATAAAGCAGCAAATGAAATGAGAGAGAGAATAACAAAACTTACCAATCTAAACTCGAATTCAGTACCTTGGCTTGGTACTTTTCATTCTATTAGTAACAAAATTTTAAGAAAATATGCTGAAACAGTGGGATTGAAGCCTAGTTTTACTATTTTAGATACATTAGATCAGTTAAAGCTCATTAAAAATATTCTTAGCGCAGAAAATATTGATCCAAAACATAATCCTCCAAAATTTATTGCTTATCAAATAGACCAATGGAAAAATAAAGCGCTACTTCCACATGAGATAAAAAATTCAACATCTGATTTTATGCGCAGCAATGCGCTCAAAGTATACAAAATCTATCAAGATAGATTGAAAATAATGAACTGTGTTGACTTTGGAGATTTAATTTTACACTGCATTACTATTTTTAAAAATTTTCCAGAAATACAAAATATCTTCAAAAAAAGTTTTAAATATATTTTAGTAGATGAATTTCAAGATACCAACTTTATACAAAATTTATGGCTTAATTTAATTACAGATAGTCATAACAATATATGTGTTGTTGGAGATGATGATCAGTCAATTTATAGCTGGAGAGGTGCAGAAGTTAAAAATATTTTAGATTTTGAAAAAAATTATCAAAAAACTAAAATTATTAAACTTGAACAAAACTACAGATCGAGCAAAAATATTATCAATGCTGCTTCATCTTTAATTACTAATAACGATGATAGATTAGGGAAAAAAATATGGTCTGATTTTAGCGACGGTGAAAAAGTTTGGGTAAACTCATATTCAGATGGTAGAGATGAAGCTGTAGGTGTATCTGATATAATTGAAAAAGAGTTAATAAATCATTTTTCTATTAATAATATATCAATCTTAGTTCGAGCAGCATTTCAAACAAGAGAATTTGAGGAAAGATTTATTAGAATTGGATTACCCTACAGAGTAATTGGTGGTACAAAATTTTACGAAAGAGCTGAAATAAAAGATGCGCTTTGTTATTTAAGACTAATACATCAAAAAAATGATGATTTGGCTTTTGAAAGAATTATCAATATGCCAAAAAGATCTATTGGCGACACTACATTGCAAAAAATTCACGAACTTTCGAGAAAAAATAATAAGAATCTTTATGAGACATCTGTTGAGATGTTAGAGGGTGAAGAATTAAAACCTAAAACAAAAGAAAGTTTAAAAAATTTTATAAAACTTATTGAAAACTGGACGAAAATTTCCAAAGAAGTTGGCCATGTAGAATTGCTTGAAAGGGTTCTGGATGAATCTGGCTATACCATAATGCTTATGAATGAAAAAAGTCCAGAAGCAGATGCTAGGTTAGAAAATTTAAAGGAATTGAGAATTTCGATGAAAAATTACTCTAGTCTAATTGAATTTTTAGAGAATATATCATTGCAAACTGCAATAGATGAAGAATGGGAAGGTGACAAAATAAATTTGATGACCATTCATGCTGCGAAGGGCTTAGAGTTTGATTGTGTTTTCCTACCTGGTTGGGAGGAAGGAATGTTTCCTCATCAAAAATCAATTGAGGAGAAAGGCGATATGGCTGTACAGGAAGAAAGAAGATTGGCGTATGTTGCAATAACTAGGGCTAAAAAAAGATTATTCATATCATTTGCAAATAATAGAAAATTTTTTGGTAGCGCAAAAAATGATAATAATGATTGGATGCCATCTCTACCCTCTAGATTTATAGATGAATTAGATAAAAAGTTTTTAAAAATTAATGAAGTAGTAGAAGAAAAATTTAATGATTTTGATTTTACTCAAGAGTTAAGTTTTAACCAAAGCAAAAAAAGTCCAGGATGGCAAAGATATCAGGAAGAAAAAAATAAAGAAAAAGTTAAAAGTATTAATTATTCAAATAATTTAACAAAGTTCAAAATTGGTCATACTGTTACTCATGAAACATTTGGAACTGGAAAAGTAATACATATAGATGGTAATAAAGTTTTAATAAATTTCAAAAATGCTGGAGAAAAAAAAGTTATAGATAAATTTCTTCAAAAAATTGATAATGAATAAAATAGATCAATTAAGATATCTTATCTCAAATTATCATATTGAAGGATATCTTATTCCAAAAAATGATAAATATTTTAATGAGTTTGTAAATGATAATAACGACAGACTAAAATATATTTCAGATTTTTCTGGTTCATTGGGATATGCTCTGATTTTAAAAAATAAAAATTATTTATTTGTAGATGGTAGATATACCTTACAAGCTAAAATCGAATCTTCAAAAAATTTTACAATTCTTGAAATATCAAAACAATCTATTCATGAGTTTATAAAAAAATTAAATATTAAAATAGGATTTGATCCAAGTTTATTTAAATACTCATGGATAAATAAAAATAAGAATTTAGTTATCAATTCAGGAAAATTTAATTGATAAGATTTGGAAAAGAAATCAAAATGAAAATAATAAAGCCTTTATATTAACAGAAAATTTTCATGGAGAAGATCACAAAATTAAAATTTCTAAGATAAAAAAAATTCTTAAAATTAATAATAAAAAAGCTTACTTAATTCAAAGTTCTGAAAATATTTGCTGGCTTTTAAATATACGAGGTCACGATACGAAGTTTAGTCCTATTCTTAATTCAAGCGCATTAATAACTAAAAATAATATATTTATATTCTGTAAGTTAAAAAAAATAACTTCATCTATAAAACAATTTTATGGAAAAAAAATTATATTTATCAATGAAAATCAAATATTTAAAAAATTATTGGAATATAAAAATACCATTATTGGTGTTGATCAAAATACCTCTTTTTCTATTATTGATTTTTTAAAAAAAAATAATTTCAAATTTAAATTTCAAAATGACCCAATTTTTAATTTAAAATCCAAAAAAAATGAGACTGAAATTTTAAATACAAAGCTATGTCACTTATACGATGGTGTTGCAGTTACAAAGTTTATGTTTTGGTTAAAAAAGCAGAAAAATATAAATAAAATCAATGAAATTAAAGCTGAGCATAAGTTAGAGCAGTTTAGAAAGAAAAATTTATCCTATCTTTTTTCAAGTTTCCAAACAATATCTGCATTTGGTAAAAATGGAGCTATTATTCATTACAGAGCTACCAAAACAACAAACTTAAAGTTTACCGATAACAATCTATACCTAATAGACTCTGGAGGTCAGTATAAATTAGGGACTACTGATATTACAAGAACAGTTTTATTTGGAAATCCCTCTAAGTTTCAAAAAAAAATTTATACACTAGTATTGCAAGGTCATATAGCTGTTCATGAATATAAAATAAATAAAAAAACTTGTGGTCAAGATCTTGATCGGGTGGCAAGAAAATTTTTAAATCAAGAAAACCTAGATTTTAATCATAGTACTGGACACGGGGTTGGTCAATTTTTGAATGTGCATGAAACTCCACCTTCGATATCAAAATTAAGTAATCAAAAATTTTATGGAGGAGAAATTGTTTCAAACGAACCTGGTTTTTACAAAACTAATAAATTTGGTATCAGGATTGAAAATTTAATATTTGTTGAAAAAATTAATACAAAATTTAGATTTTGTAACTTAACTCTTGTTCCTTATGAAAAAGAACTAATTATCAAAAGCATGCTTACAAAAAAACAGATATTATATATTAACAATTATCATGAGCATGTATTCGATAGCTTAAAAGCGTTTATGAATAAAAGGGAATTGGAATTTTTAAAAGTTCAATGTTCACCTATTTAATAAGTCATACCATTCATTTTCACTAATGATTTCTACGTTAAGTTCTTTAGCTTTTTCAATTTTGCTTTTAGTGGGTTTAGAGTTTCCGACTACTAAATAATTTAATTTTTTGCTAATACTTCCCAAAACTTTACCACCTTGTGATTCAGCAACAGACTTAGATTCTGATCTACTCATTTTTTCAAATCCGCCCGTAAACATTAAGGTTTTGTTTGCAAAAATTCCTTTGGTTATAATTTCAAAATTTTGAATTCTTAATTCTTTTGAAAGTAAAAAAATAAAATTTTCATTTTTTTTATTTGTAAAAAAATTTTTAAGAGCTTTAATTTGAGTTTCTCCAATTCCATCAATTTCATTGATATTTTGTAATTCACTATCAAGATTATTTTTATCAAATAGTTTTAGAAAATTTTTAATCGATTTTAAATAAGAAGAAATAATTTTTGCATTTTCCTGGCCAATATGTCTTATACCTATAGAAAATATAAATTTTTCAAGAGTTATATCTCTACTTTTTTCAATCGATTCTTTTAAGTTACTAACTGAAAGTTCACCCCATCCATCAAGTTCTTTAATTTTATTATAATCCAAATTAAAAATATCAGATGGATATTTTATAAATCCTAAATCCCAAAAACTATCTATTACTTTCTTGCCAAGTCCATCTATATTTAATGCATCTTTGGACACAAAATGTTTTAATTTTTCTTTTGCAATAAAAGAGCAGTCGTATGAAATATCTGGGCATCTTCTAACTGAATCAAATTTTTTTGTTATTTCATTAAATTCTTTAATAGTTTCGTATCCACAAGGACATTTTGAGGGAAAATTATAAGGTTTGCTATTTTTTTTTCTTTTAGAAAAATCAACTTCAACAACTTGCGGTATTACATCTCCAGCTCTTTGAATTTTAACAACATCATTAATTCGAATATCTTTTTTTTTAATTTCATCTTCATTATGCAAAGTTGCATTAGATACAACGACACCTCCAACAGTAACTGGTTCAATTTTTGCAACTGGTGTTAACGCACCAGTTCTACCAACTTGTATTTCTATATCTTTAATTACTGAAAAAGCCTTTTCAGCAGAAAATTTATGGGCGATAGCCCACCTTGGACTATTTGATAAATTTCCAAGTCTTTTTTGAAGTGAAAAATCATTAATTTTATAAACAATTCCATCAATATCATAATCTAATGAAGATCGTATTGTTTCTAGATTATTATAGTAATCTTCTAGTTCTTTAATATTGTAAATTACTTTTGATAAGTTCATTAGTTTTAAAATTACATTTTCTTAAAAAAAGCAAAAAATCATTCTGAGTATTAAAGTTTACTTGGTTTTTTTGAATTGTACTATAAGCAAAAAATTTTAAAGGAATTTTTGATGTATTCATTGCATCTTTTTGTCTTAAAGATCCTGCTGCAGCATTTCTAGGATTTGCAAATTGCTCTTTTATTTTTTGAAAATCTGATTTTGAAATATAAACCTCACCTCGAACTTCGAAAATATTCAGGTAAATTTTTAATACTAATTTTTTTTGGAATTTCTTTAATAGTTATTAAATTTTCTGTAATATCTTCACCAAATTCTCCATCACCTCTAGAAAGTCCTCTTATTAAATTTCCATTCTGATAAATTAAAGAAGCAGAGATACCATCAATTTTTGGTTCTGCTATCAAAACTAGATTCACTAATATTTTCTAAATTTAAATAATTTTTAATTTTTTTTAGAAAATTTTGCACATCTTCAAAATCAAAAGCATTATCTAATGATAACATTTTTTCTGTATGCTTTACTTTGGTAAATTTTTGAGATGGATTCAAATCCTACTTTTTTTGAAACAAAAGAAAATTTACTATTTTGCTTTTCAAAATCTAATAAGTTCTTTTTTTAAATAGATCATATTCTGCATCAGATATTTTTGGTTTGCAGAATCATAATAAAACTTATCATATTTATTTAATAATTGTAATTTTTTTTGATACTCATCTATTGTTTTTATCATAGTTAATTATTGAATATTAATTAACTGCTTAAATTTTTCTTTAAAATTTTTTTTATTTTCTTTTTTATTAATTGAAATATTTTTACTTTCAATAATATTATATGATTTTTTATACCAATCACTGTCATTAATAATTATAACCTAAAATTGCAGCATATTTTTTTGCCATGTTATATTTCCTAATTGTATAATTAATTTCAACAAGTCTATGTAAAGCTTCTTCTATATAAATAGTTGTTTGATAATTTTTAACTACATTATTTAATCTATATAAAGCTGGTACCCATTTTTTTCTTTTAATATAATATCTTGCTAAATACATTTCTTTACCTGCTAATTGCTCATTTATTAAATCAATTTTAAACTTTAGCATCATTTGCATAACTTGAATTTGGATACATATTTAATAATTTTATTAAATTGTTTTAATGCAAATTTAGTATTTTCTTGTGATAATGACACTAATCATTAATTTGTTCAAATAAACAAATTGCAATTAAATATTCAGCATAAGCAATATCTTTATTTCCTGCATATCTAATTTTAAATTTTTGTAAATTTTGTAAAGCATCTCAATATAATTGCTAGTATCATAATACATAAAGATCTCATTAATAAGAGCTTTGGAAGCCCACTCTGTATATGAATAATCTTTTTCAACTTGCTCAAATAATCTAATAGCATCATTATAATTACCTTTGCTAAAGTTCATTATAAGCTACTTCGATATAATTTATTTAACTGGATACTTTTGTTTTTATCTTAATTGTTTTATTTGTAGACGATGCACAGATGCAAATAAAAATATTATTAATATGAAAATAAAGATTTTATTTATTAGCATAAATATTTAATTTATAAGTTTATACTAATTTATAAATTTAAACTACAGCTTGAATTCTTGATGTAATCATTATTTTTTTAATTATTTTTTTTAATTTGATTATTTTCTTTAGTTATAATTTTGATAATTATTTTTCATTATTAAAAATCTTTTTTAATAAATTTGTTGTTAATTCATGACCACCTTGATAACAGGTAATTTTTCCACTAATAAAAAATCCTGATAAATACAAATCTCCAATACAATCTAAAATTTTATGTCTTACAAACTCATCTTTATATCTTAATCCCTCTTGATTTAAAATTTTATTTCCAGAAATTACAATTGCATTATCCAATGAACCACCTTTTGCAAGTCCCATTGAAAATATTTTTTCTAAATCTTCCTGATGACAAAATGTTCTACAATTTGCAACTTCGAAGAATAAATTTCTCACATTATTAAATTATAAATTTTGTTTTTTAATAAATTGATCATTATAATTTATTGTATAATCTATTTCTAAGTTATTCTTATTTGTTGGCTCGATATTTTATAAATTTTTTTTCACTATTAATTTCAAAAGATTTTGATAATTTTAACTTGATTTAGTCTCTTTTGATTGTTCTATAATCCTGCATCTAAAAATTTTTCTAATAAAAATTTTTGCACTTCCATCCATAATTGGCACTTCAGGACCATCTATTTCTATAATCAAATTTGTTAACTCCAAGAGCATAAAGAGCAAACATAAGATGCTCAATTGTTGACTAACACTTTGATCATATTTATTAGAAATTTTGGTACAAAGATTAGCAGGAATAACATTTTGCCAATTAGCAAAATATTGGCTTGCAGTTTTTTATATCTGATCTCAAAAAATATATTTTATTATCTATATTTGCGGGATAAACTATTAACCTGACAGGCAGTCCACTATGAAGACCAATACCTTCAAAAATAACTTTTTTTTTTAAAGTGGTTTGATTAATACATCATATCAATCAATTACACTTGAATTATAGCATAATCGATTCAAGAAATATTACACTTCAATTCTATAAAATTTAATTAAAAATAGAATAAAGTTTTTCAAAAAAATTTTTTTTTACATTTTCAAAGTATGGTATTTCTTTATTGTAAGGATTTACTATTAAACTTATCATTGAAATACAAATATCAAAATTATCAGGTATGTCATTTTTTAGCTTAGAATTAAAATTTTCTATAATTAACGATTTTATACTTAAGTTTTTCTTAAGTAAGTTTTGAAATCCTCTCATTTTAGAACCTTCTCCTGTTACTATTATTTTATTAAAAAATTTTTCATTAGTTGAATAAAATAATAATTCTTTATTTATAAAATCAATAATTTCTTCAACTCTAGACGTAATAATTTTGTTTAAAATATTATTCGAAACCTTTTTATATGATTTGATTTCTGAATTTTGACTTTCAATATACTCTTTAGAAATATTTTGTTGATCTGGGCTACAAGTGCCGTAATTTATTTTTAAATTTTCAGCAATTTCCATATTTAAATTAAGCGCTTTAGAAATATCATTTGTTATATGCCAAGATCCAATAGGAACTGTTGAAGTAAATTCAAAATTATCATTCTTAAAAATACTTAAAGAAGTTTTTTCATGTCCAAAATCAATTGACATAATATTTTCTGATAATGGACTCTCCCGATGTGCTATTAAACTCAAAGTATAGGGTGAATAAATTATTCTACCTAATTTTAGATATGATTTATTAATTATTTTTTGAAAATTTTTAATTAAATTATTTTTACAATACATTATATGCATATCACTCTCGAGAGAGTCTGCTGCTAAATCAATCGGATTATCAACTTGATTATATTTATCTATTCTAAGATTTGAATTAATTAAATGCAAAATACTATAATTTTGATGAAACTCCCTAAAAAGGTCCACGCCACCATTGATTAAAAATTGCACATCTTTTTCCTGCTCAATCTCATATCCTCCAATATTTTTGAAAACGCTAAAACTTGTATTATAGATATTTAGAGGACTTGGAGCTAAATATATATTTTGAATTTGAATTTTAGCCTGCTCCTCAGCAGTACCAATAACTTCTTTAATCGTATCCGATAATTTATTTAAATCCGAAATTATACCTTTTCTGATTCCTTGTGTTTTTATAATAGACTTCGCTAAAATTTCGACTTTAGCTTCCTTAACTAAAAAAATAATAAATTTCGTTTCACAGGAACCTAGATCAATGACACCGGTAGGCTTTAAGTTATTCAACATAACCTATTGTAATACGGTTTTTTATTCTCAAGTCTATAGTATGTACTTTTTGATCCTTGACAAAATAATTTAACTTATTCAATTGCTCATTTAAGTCATAATCACCCAACTTTATTATTTTTTTATCTTTTAGAATAATGTCCCATCGGTTATTTTTGAAATAATTAATTTGATAAATATTTGAAAACATATCATTTCTGGAAATTAGAATATTATATAAAACTTTGATTTGATCTAAATCCAAATCTTCATTAAATCGTATCATATTTTTTAAATCTATTTCTTGATTAAATTTCGATATTAAAAACTTACTATTAATTAAATAAAGTTGATTATTTTTATAATAATAACCAATGGGGAAAAATTCTTTAATATTAATCGAAATATTATTTGGAAATTCTCTTTTTATCTCTAAATGATTTACCCAATTACTTTTAGTAATTATATTTGCAATTTTTCTTTTACTCACAAATAATAGACTTTCATTATTTAAATAATCTAGTATTTGCGATTTGATTGGTTCTTCGAAATAAGTAGTTTTGTTGAAAAAAATATTTTCTATTTTGAATAACGAATTACCAAAATTTGAATTCGATATATTGAATGTTGTTAAACAAAAAAAAGAGGCCAAAACTACAATTTTAATATTTATATTAGCGCCGAATAGATGCATCTAATACAATCCACTTAATTAATTGTTTAAAAGATATTCCCTTAAATTTAGCAATTTCAGGTACTAATGAGAGACTTGTCATGCCAGGCTGAGTATTGGTTTCTAAAATATAAATTTTATCACTATTCGAAACTCTAAAATCAGATCTAGTTACCCCTTTGCAACCCAAGCTCTTATGCGCTCGTAAAGCAAGTTTTAAAATTTGGTTGTAAATTGTTTTATTTATTCTTGCTGGCATAATGTGTTTAGTTTTTGCTTTGGGATTGTATTTAGCATTAAAATCATAAAATTTTCTTTTTGGTTGAATTTCTATTGCACCCAATGGTCTATTGCCCATAACCGCTACCTGAACCTCCTTTCCTTCAATAAATTCTTCTTGAAGAAGTTTTTTATATTTTTTTAAGTATTTTCTAATTTGTAATTTGTTAATTTTTTTTAAGTTATCAAAAATCAAAACTCCCACGCTTGAACCCTCATTGATTGGCTTTAAAACAAATTTAGAATTTGAAATTTGATTTTCAAGATCTGATATCTTTTTAATAATTTTATATTTAGGGGTTTTTATTCCTTGTTTAATAAATTGTTTCTTTGACTTAATTTTATCCATAGCTAGTGCTGAAGCTTTTACACCTGAATGTGTATAAGATATTTTTTGCTTTTCTAAATATTTTTGAATTGTTCCATCTTCTCCAAATTGTCCATGAAGTGCGTTGAAAGCCAATGAACAATTAAATTTTTTAAAATTTGTAAATTTATAGGTTGGATCAATTTTAATGACTTCATAGCCAAGGGAGTTTAGTGCTTTACAAACTGCACTTCCACTTTGAATGCTGACTTTTCTTTCTTTCGAAGGTCCTCCTGATAGTAATAATATTCGTTTTTTTTTAATCATATAATATCAATTTCTAACTCTAATTTGATTCCAGATTTTTTTAGAATGATTTCTTGAGTTTTTTTTATTAATTTCTCTATATCTTCGGAAGATGCTAAATTTGAGTTATCAATAAAATTGCAATGGTGACTGGAAAACTTAGCATTTCCAAAAATTAATTTATCACAATTATATTTTCTAATTAACTCCCAAGCTTTTACGTTATGCTCTAAAGGGTTTTTGAAGGTACTCCCACCCGTCCTAATATTGCCTGGCTGATTAGTTTTTTTTTGTTCCTTAAATAAATTGATTTTTTCTCTTATTAGCTCTGGCGTTTGCATTTGGGTTTTTTTAAAAATAACCTCAATAATAATAAAATTTTTAGGTATTCCTGACTTTCTATAACTAAACAAAATATCCCTGTCTTTTATTTTGTGCTCCTCTCCATAAAAATCCATAACAATAACCTCATCAACAATATTCGCAAATTCGCTTCCAAAACATCCGGCATTCATAAAGACACCTCCTCCTACAGTACCAGGAATAGCCGATAAAAATTCAAAATTGGAAAGGCCAAGTTTTTGAGCAAAATCGGAAACTTTGCTTTTTAATGCTGCCGCACCAGCTCTGATGGAAAAGTTGTTCTCTTCAATTTTTAAAAAACCTTTTCCTAACTTTATAATTACACCGTCAAAACCTTGATCTTTAAACAAAATATTTGAACCAGATCCAATACAAAAGATCTTTTTTGATTTTGTATTGTTTAAAAAAAATTTTAAATCTTGTTTTGTATTTGGTTGAAAAAAAGTTGAAGCGGTTCCACCAATACCAAACCAAGAGTTTTGATTTAATTTATAATTTATACGAATTTGATTTTTTAAATGGGAGTTTAATTCCTTAGTATTTAAATTTTTCATTAGTTAATTTTTCTGAAATAATTCTTATCCATTGGCTTATGCTACCAGCTCCCATCGCAATAATTATTTCTTCATCTTTGCTATTTTTGTGTAAAAATGAGTAAAGATTATTCTGATCGTTTACAATAATAACATCGGTATTTGAATTCTTTGTAATATTACGTGCAAACTTCTCAAGATCAAATTTTATAATTTTTTCTCCTGCAGAGTAAATGGGGCACAAAACAACTAAATTTGAATTTGAAAAACATTGAGTAAATTCCTTATATAAAGAGTTAACTCTTGAATACCTGTGGGGTTGAAAAATTGAAATAATTTTTTTATTCTTAAAATTACTTTTACAAGCATCTAATACAGCTTCAATTTCTGTGGGATGGTGAGCATAATCATCAAATATAATTCTTTTTTTATCCTCAAATAATTTTGTTAATCTTCTTTGAACACCCAGAAAATTTTGTAAAGAATTTTTTATTTTTTTTAGTGATATTCCTAAAGTTATTCCTACAATTATTGCTGCCGTAGCATTTAAAACATTATGTTTACCCATCAAATTTAGAATAATATTTTTTATAACGATTTTTTTTTTTATATTTACTTTTAAATCAAACTTTATCTTCATGTTGCTAAAAACTATATTATGTGGGACAAAATTTGCTTCGTTTCTAAAACCATATGTTAAAAAATTTGTTTGTAAGGAATTTTGTTTTATTTTTTTTAAATTTTGGTCGTCTAAACAAATAATATTTTTACCAAATAACGGAGTTTTGTTTAAAAATTGAGCAAATTGATCTTTTAAATTTTTAAAATTTTTATAGTAGTCCATATGCTCATAATCAATATTGCTTGCAATGGCTAATGTATTATTAAATTTTAAGAAACTTCCGTCCGACTCATCGGCCTCTATAACAGTCCAATCACCATCACCTAACGTCGCATTAGTTTTTAAAGAGTTAATTATGCCACCATTAATTATTGTAGGTTTAAAATTTGCATCCTTTAAAATAGTAGATACCAACGAAGTTATGGTTGTTTTTCCATGCGATCCAGAAATAACGATATTTTTTTTTAACGAAATAATATGAGCAAGCATATCGGCTCTTTTTATGATTAGAATATTTTTTGTAAGCGCATACTTTAGTTCGGCATTATCATTACCTATTGCACTGGATATAACCACAATCTTAGAATTTTTTATATTTGATGGATGATGTTTATAAAAAAGTTTAATTTTATGTTTTTTTAAACTTATTAAATTTTTATTTTTCTTGGATATATCGCTCCCCTGCACATCATAACCCATTTTTTTTAGTATCAAGGCGATACCACTCATTCCAATTCCGCCAATGCCAATAAAGTGTATCTTATCTTTTTTGTTTATATTCAGTTCCATATTTATAAATATTTATTTATTTCACTCTCAAAATTTTCTATAGCATTTGTCATATTAATCAACTTCATGCTTCTAATCTTTATATCTAGTTGTTCCCTATTGTTTTTAATAATCTCTAGTATTATTTTTTTTAAAGAATCTTCATTAAAAAAATTCTGCTCCAATACCCAACAACAACCTTTTTTTTCATAATATTTTGCATTGTAAAATTGGTGATTATCTAAAGATGAGGGTAGTGGCACTGCAATAAAAGGAAGGTTTACTGCTACCATTTCAGAAAGTGTTGAGGAGCCAGATCTAGTAATTGCAAGATTAGATTTTTGCATCAAATCACGTATATTTGAATCAAATTCAAACAATTTGTAATTTTTAAAATCTCCATAGGCATTTTCAATTTCATTAAACTTTTCAAATTTGCATTGATGATAAATTTGCAGAGGAAAAATATTTTTATCTATATCTGAAAAAGCTTTTGCTAAGTTTGTGCCAAAAAATTCTGAGGATTGACTACCTCCTATTACTAAAATTACTAATCGATCTTTTAAGTTTTTTCTTTCAAAATCAGCCAAAAAAGCACTCCTTACCAACTGGCCCACATATGCGGCTTTAGAATGAAATTTTTTTGGAAAAAAATCTAAATCATCACAGCCAACAAGTAATTTTTTGCAACTATTATAAAAAATTTTATTTGTTTTTCCTAAAATAATATTTGTTTCATAAATTATAATATTAATTCTTAATAAAGATGCTGCGGTCAAAATTGGAAAAGAAGCATATCCTCCAGATCCAATTACTAAGTTTGGTCTATTAACAATTAATAATATTACAGAATAAATACATGCATAAAATAAATAAAAAAAACTTAATATTTTTGATAAACCTTTTAAATTAAATGGACTATTAATTTTTAAAATTTTAACGTTATCTAATATGCTAGGAGTAAAATATTTTTTTCCTCTATGGTCTGTTATAAAATTTACAACATAACCCTTTTGTATTAAATGCTCATAAAGACCTAGCATTGGATATATGTGCCCTGCAGTTCCTCCAGTAGTAATAGTGATTCTATTTTTCATTATAATACTTTTTTGCTTAGGGACAGTACTAAACCCAGGGCCATACATGATCCAATGATTGATGAACCGCCATAACTAATAAATGGAAATGGCATCCCTGTAGAAGGCAACAAATTAATAGTTACTCCAAGATTAATAAATGATTGTAAAATTATTAAACTTGCAATTCCTAGTAATGCTAATTTATTAAAATTATTTTCAGCATTTCTTATTTTGGAAAAAATTCTAATTATTAAAATAGCAACCATCAAAAAAATAAGCATCACAATTAATATACCGTATTCCTCCGCAATTACTGAGGTTACATAATCAGTATGAGCTTCGGGCACTTTTTCTTTTAAAATACCTTCTCCTACCCCCCTTCCAAAAAATCCTCCAGCTTTTATTGCGTTAAGCGCTTGTTCTGATTGATAAGAAATTTCAACTTTACCAAGCCAGCTCGTTAATCTATCAAAAATATAAAAAAATTTTTCCTTAAAAAAAAATAAAATTGAAACCATGAGAGAAATCAATACTGCAGATATTGTAGCAATAAAGAAAATGCTAACACCAGATACGAATAACATTATCATCCAAATTGTTACTACAAGTAAAGTTTGGCTATAATCTGGCTGAATTAATAGAAGCAAACCTACACATAAAATCGGTAAACTTGATAAAAAAAACTTAATAATTTGAGAGTAGTTTTTTAAATTTAGTATTAATGCAATTATAAGAATTAAAAAAGGCTTAATAAACTCAACTGGTTGAATTCTTAAAAAAAAAATATTTAACCATCTTCGTGATCCCTTTACATCAATACCAACAAAATAAACCAAAATTAACAAAAATAAAAAAAACATGAAACCTAACAAAGTATAAACTTTAATTTTTTCATTTGAGATAAAAGAAAAAAGTAAAAAAACTAAAAATCCAAAAACTGAAAAAGTAAAATGCTTATAAAATAAAAAATACTTGCTATCATAGAGTTTTTCAGATGGAATATTTGAGGTAGACAAAAAATTAAAAATATTACCGCTCAAAATTAAAGAAATTCCTATAACAAGAATAATTTTATCAATTTCCCTCCACCAAACTGCTAGTTGACTAGAATCTTGTCTTTTAAACATCTATATACTTCTTACTATTCTTTTAAACTCATTGCCCCGGTGTTCAAAATTATTAAATTGATCAAAAGAAGCCGCTCCCGGACTTAACAAAACTACGCTATTTTTTAAATCTAAATTTTTCGCATCTTTAAATGATTGATGTACAGCTTTAATTAATGTCTTGCACTTTTGCTTGCTTATTTTAGATGGTAATTTTGATTGCAAAGCAGACATGCTCTTACCAATTAAATATATTTTTTTTATTTTACTAATGATTGATTCGGATAACTTTAATTTATCATTTTTTTTTAACAAGCCGCCCGCTATCCAAAAAATATTATCATAATACTCTAGAGAAAATTTTGCTGAATCAAAATTTGTAGCTTTAGAGTCGTTAATAAAATTAACATTTTTGATTTTTCTTACAAACTCTTGTCGGTGAGACAATGGTTTGAAAGTGTCAAATCCTTTAAAAATTTTTTTATCAGAAAATTTCAAAAATTTTAAGATTTGATAAATGACCGATATACTACTTAAAAAATTTTTTTTATCTAAAAATTTATTTTTTGTTAATCTTGTCTGCAAACAATTTACTTTATAAACTTTTTTATTTTTAATTAAATTAAAAAAAGGAAAAGCAGCACTGACATAACCTCTGCCTGTACTTAAAAGAGAATTAAATATTTTTAACTTGATATTTATGTAATTAGAAAAGTTTCTATGTCTATCTAAATGATCTGGGGTAATATTTAAAACTGTACACGAGTGAGATTTTAAAAATTTAGAATATTCAATTTGATAAGATGATAACTCTAAGACATAATAATTTTTATTATTGTTATTTTTAAAGTTCAATACTGGTTTTCCATAATTGCCCAATAAATAGGTATTTTTATTACCTTTTTTTAAAACATGATAAAGAAGCTTAGAAAAAGTTGATTTACCGTTTGTTCCAGTAATTAAAATTATCTTATTTTTTTTTAAATTTATCGAAGATGTAAAAATATCTATGTCTGTAATAATTTTAGAGAAATTTTTTTTAAAAAAATTTCTTTTTGGATGTTTGTAGATATTAATACCAGGACTGATTACAATAAAATCATAATTTTTTAATGAAAAATTATTATCAAAAGCTATATCTAATTTTTTTTGGGCATTAATTCTTGTTGCAGAATTATCATCCCATACAGATAAATTTTTTACATTTTTTTTTAGTCTTTTTGCAGTGGATATACCGGATAATCCTAATCCAAAAATTAAAACTTTTTTATCTTTTAAATTTTTTAATGAAACCATTATCTAAGTTTCAATGTGGAAAGAGCTACTAGCATTAGAATTATAGAAATAATCCAAAACCTAATTACAATGGTTGATTCCTCCCAACCTTTTTTTTCAAAATGATGATGAAGTGGTGCCATTCTAAAAACTCTTTTTCCAAATAGCTTATAGGATATTACTTGAATTATAACTGATGAAGCCTCTAAAACAAATAAGCCACCCGCAATAACTAATGCTACTTCGTGCTTAGTCATTAGACTAATAGTTCCTAAAAATCCCCCAAGTGCTAAAGAGCCGGTATCACCCATAAATATTTTAGCCGGAGGAGCATTGAACCACAAAAAGCCTAAACAAGCTCCAACTACTGATCCCAAAACAATACAAATTTCGCCAGTATTTTTGATATAAGTTAGTTTTAAATAATCTGAGAAAATAGTATTTCCAACTAGGTAAGTAATCAAAATAAAAGTTAAACAAACTAATATAACTGGGACCGTTGCTAATCCATCTAATCCATCTGTTAAATTAACGGCATTTGAGGATCCAACTATAACTATAATTCCAAAAAAAATATAAAAAGTTCCCAAATCAAAGATTAAATTTTTATAAAAAGGTAAATGAAGAACATTTCTAATATTTTCTGCAGTTGAAATATTTATTAAATAGGTAATCATTAATGCTATGAGAATTTGAATTAAAAATTTGTATCTTGCTTTAATTCCTGAAGAATTTCTTTTTTTTATTTTTAGAAAATCATCAAAAAATCCCAAAAGAGCAAAACTTAAAATAGAAAAAACGGCAATAAGAACAAAAATATTTTTTATATCTGACCATAGAAAAGAACTAAACAAAGCTGAGAAAATAATAAGGACTCCACCAAATGTTGGGGTACCAGCTTTCTTAACTATGTGATTAGATGGTCCGTCATCTCTTATAGGTTGATTATAATCACTAGATAATTTTAAATAATTTATAAAAGAATTGCCAAAAAACAAAACTAAAGCTAGAGAAGTAAATATAGCAAGACCAGTTCTAAAAGTTATATATTTAAAAACATTAAAAAAACTATAATCAACGGATAGATATGAAAAAAAATAATTTAACATCAATTAAAATTATTACTCAATAATTTATTTAAACCAATAGAATTAGAACCTTTTACAAGATAAACTGAATTTGTATCCAATATTTCAGATAATTTATCTCTTAAATCATTGATATTATTGTACAAATAACAATTCTTTTTATTTTTTAATCTATTGTAGGTACTTACAATTTCTTTACCTACAAGATATATTTTTTTAATACTTTTAGAATTTAGTGAATTTGCTAATTGTTGATGATAAAACTTAGATTTTAAACCTAATTCAAGCATATCTCCTATAATTACTTTTTTTTCTTTTTTGATATTCATTTGGCAAAAATTGTTTATTGCATTATTCATTGATATTGGATTGGCATTATAACTCTCATCAATTATTAATATTTTTTTGTTTCGAAATTTCTTTTGCACTAGATTACCCCTGCCTGACGGAATAGGAAAATTTTTTGAAAGTTTTAAAGCATAATTTAAGTTAAGATTTAAATAAGCAAGAACTCCCAAAGTTATTAAAAAATTTTGAATAAAATTATTATTAAAATTTTTTACTTGAACCTTATATTTATTTTTAAATATTTTTAATTTTAAAAAATTTTTTTTATTATGTATTATTTTTTTTATAATTTGCACATTTGCACCAAGAGAATTTCCAAATGTAATAGTTTTAATCTTTTTTCTTTTGGCAATTTGTGACAGTGTTTTAAAATAAAAATCATCTTTGTTTAAAAAAACTACCCCATTTTTTGTTATATGATTTAAAATTTCTGCCTTGGCATAACAAATTTCTTTTAAATTTTTAAAATTTTTAAGATGGGCTGGTCCTATATTTGTAATTATAGCTATGTCTGGTAATAAAATTTTTGAAAGTTTATTGATTTCACCTTTATGACTCATCCCAAGCTCAAAAATATTATATTTCGAGTTTTGGGGGGTGTTAGATAGAGAAAGAGGTAGCCCAAATTGATTGTTAAATGACTTGGGGGAACTATAAGTTTTTTCATAATTAGAAAGAAAAAATTGAAGCATTGATTTTAAAGTTGTTTTTCCATAACTGCCTGTAATGCCTATAAAAATACTATTATTTTTTTTTCTAATGTAGCTAGCAAGTTTATTTAAAAATTTTAAAGGAGAAGATACTTTAATAAACTTAGCCCTATTATATTTTGGTAATGTAAAATTTTTTTTTACTACAACTATTTCAGATTTTTTTCTCAAAACCTCTTTTGTATAAAAGTGACCATCAGTTTTTTTACCCTTAATTGCAAAAAAAATAGATCCTTTTTTTACCTCTTTACTATTAATTGTAGAGCTAGTTATATTTATATTTTTTTTAATATTTTTTTTATTAAATATTATTTTTAAATCTTTATTTTTTAAATTCATTTAATTTAAATACCTATTTACACATCTTGCATCTGAAAAATAAATTTTTTTATTTTTAATAATTTGATATGTTTCATGTCCCTTTCCAGATATTAATAAAATTTCATTTTTTAAATCTTTGATTGATTTCATAATCGCTTTTTTTCTAAAAGGAATAACAACTCCTTTTGGACAATTTTTTTTAATCTCATTTCTTATAGAGACTGGATCTTCATTTCTTGGATTATCATCTGTAATATATATTTTTTTGCATAATTTATTAGCAATAATGCCCATAAGTTTCCTTTTTCCTTTATCTCTATTACCTCCGCATCCAAAAACTAAATTTACTTCTTGATTAAAAAATAATTTGATTTCTTGAATTGTTTTTTTTAATGCATCAGGAGTATGAGCATAATCAATAATTACTTTTTTTTTATTTTTTTCAATTAATTGCAACCTACCAATAGGGTTTTTGATAATAGAGCATTTAGAAAAAATTTTGTCAAAACTAAATCCCAATGTATTTATAGAAATTGCAGCTAATAAAAAATTTTCTATTTGAAATTTTCCTATTAAACTTAATTTTAAATTATATATTTTATTTAAAGCATTAATTTTTAATAAAGAAAAATTATTTATTCGTTTTAATGATATAATTTTTATTATATTTCCTCTATTTCCTATGGATAATATTTTTAATTTTTTTTTATCTGCAATTTTTTTTAATGCTAAAAATTGATTTATATCCGAGTTAGTAATGATAAATCCATTTTTCATTATGTGTTTTTTAAATAAAATTAGCTTGGATTCAAAATAATCTTTGAATGTTTTGTGATAATCTAAATGATCTCTGGTCAAATTAGTAAATATACCGCCATAGAATTTAAATGCATCTAATCTTGATTGTTTAAGTCCATGACTTGAAGCTTCTATTATAGAATATTTAATATTTTTTTTATAAAAATCATTGAAAATTTTATGATTTTCTAAAAAACTTGGTGTTGTTAAATTATTATCAATAATTTTTCTATTTGAATAAATTCCTAATGTTCCTACAGACCCAGCTTTATATTTTAAATTTCTTAGAATTTTATAAAAAAAATATGCTATTGATGATTTTCCATTAGTACCAGTTACTGCAAATAGGTATTTTGATTTTTTTTTGAATTTATGAATAACAAGTTTTTTAAAAATAGAATTTATATCTCTGACCACTATATACTTAAAATTATTTTTGAATTGAATATTTTGAGTGATGACCTTAAAGGGTTTTTTTTTTAAAGCTTCGTTAAGATATTTTCCGCTTTTGTTTTTAGAACTTGATAAATCAAAAAAAATATCATTTTTTTTTACTATCCTAGAATCACAACAATAATTTTTATTTTTAATTATTTTTTCAATTTCAATCATCTAACTTTACTAAATCTAGATCATTTATGGCTAAACTAGGACCAATTTTTTGTATTATTTTACCAGCTATATATACTGCATTCCATCCCGCTTCCCTTCTTGAGTGTTTCCATATTTGAGGAGCTCCCTTTGGCTCATCAATCAAAATTGTCAGTACATATTTTGGTTTTGGATATGGAAATGCCGATGCAAAAATATTTACAATTTCTTTTGAGTACCCTTTTTCTATCTCAGATGGTTTTTGAGCGGTTCCTGTCTTTCCAATTACATAATATCCATTTATATCCGCTTTTCTGCCGCTTCCTTCTGTTTTATTTTTACTATCAACATTTGCCCTTAGCATATCATTCATTAATTTGCTTGTTTGTTGGCTTATAACTCGTTTATTCTCAATTTTTGTGTCTTCAAGTATTGTTGCTTTTGGTAGCTCGCCCCCATTTACAATAGAAGCATAGGCCCTGGTTAATTGTAATAGTGTCGTGTTAATTCCGTGGCCAAACCCAGATGTAAAAGTGTTACATTTTCCCCATCTATTTTTATTTGGCTTGGATAATTCTACAACTTCTAACTTTGGATTTTCAAAAATTTCTAAATTTTCTAAAAACTCTTGATGTTTTTCAAGCCCATTTTTTTTTATTATTTCTATAGTTCCAATGTTAGATGACTTAACTAATATTTGCTCAACTGTGAGATTCTTTTTAGATTTATCCCACCTATATTCATCGATAGGAAATTTTCCACAGTAAACTCTTTGCCTTAAATCAGAAAAAAGATAATTTTTATCTACCACTTTATTTTCAATAGCACTGGCAATAGTAAATGTTTTAAAAACAGATCCCATTTCATATAAACTTTTAGTAGTTTTGCTTAAATATTTTTTTTCTTTTAGGTTTTTTCTTTCATTTCCATCACTATCAGGAAGAGAAACCATTGAAATTATTTTACCTGTATCTGCTTGCATCAGTATTGCAGCAGCACCGAGTGCGGAAAAATCCTTGACACCTTTAGTGAGCTCTTCATGTATCATGTATTGAATATTAGCTTTTAAAGATAACTTAATTGGAATTAAAATTTTATTTTTATCCCTTAGTTCTTGATCGTGATGCATTTCAAATCCAGAAATACCGTTATTATCAATATCTATTTTGCCTATGATGTGAGAAAACAAATTTTTTTGAGGATATACTCTTATTTCTTTTTTTGAAAGTTCTAATGACGGCTCTCCTAATGATATAACTTTATTATAATCTGAAGGAGAAAGATTTCTTTTTAAAATAATAATTTCTTTATTTTTAAATTCAGATTTTACAGAATTTATATCTAATTTTGGAAAATTTATTTTAACCTTTAATAATACAGTATCAATATTTTTTACTTTATTTTTTCTTAAAATTAAATCATAGGATGATGTATTTTTTGCTAAAAGGATATTATCACTATCTACAATATCTCTTCTTTCATAAAATAATTTATCACTATTGTTTGAATAAATATTAACGTTCTTATCAAATCCTAAAAAAAATAGTCGTGCAGAAATGATGAAAAAAAAAATTAAAAATACTGAAATTACTATATTTATTCTTGATTCTTGATAATCAGTTTCTTTTGGCTTAATAGGTTTATCATTAAAATACAGATTTAACTGTTTATTTTTTTTCATTTAATTTTTTTTCTGGAATTATAAAAATATAATTATTTGATAAATATTTCCTTGCTAAGTTTGATATCCTTTCTGGACTTGATAAATAACTATATTCAATTTTTTGTGTCTCAAAATTTTCTTGTAATAAAATTATATTTTTTGAAACTTTTTCAATTCTAATTTCTATTTCTCTTGTTTCGTTTTTCAAAAAATGAATTCCTATTAAGCCTATGAATAATACTAAAAAACTCATTAAATATTTTTTAAACATTATATTTTTCTTCAAGGTTAAATAATCGCTCCATTTTTAATACTTTTCTATCTATTCCTAATTTGCCATTTCCAAATTTAAATATTGAACGAATTTTAGCAGATCTGGATCTGTTGTTTAAAAATACCTCATCATCAGTTGGTGTTATTGGTTTTAAATTTATTTTTTCTAAATAAACATTATCTAAACTCTTATGAGTACTTTGGGGAATATACCTTGATGGATTTTTCATTAAGTCTTTAGTCGTATTGAAAACTTTTTTTACAATTTTATCTTCAAGGGAATGAAACGTTACCGTAATTATTCCAGTTTCATTACCACTAAAATCTAAAACAAATTTTAATCCATTAAATATTTCAGAAAGTTCCTGATTAACAATCATTCTAATTGCCTGGAATGTTTTGGTACATGGATCTTTTTTATAGTACCTATTTCCCTTGGCTTTAATTATTAAATTTCGTAAATCTTTAGTGGAACTTATTATCTTAGTTTTTCTCATGTTAACAATTTCATTTGCTATTTTTTTATGATCATTATCTTCGCCGAATATTTTAATAATACTGCTTAGATCTTCAAATGGCGCTTCGTTAATAATTTCATAAGCACTAATTTTATTATTACCCATTCTCATGTCCAATTTTTCTTCAGAGTTAAAAGAAAATCCTCTCGAATAATCATCAAGCTGAAACGAAGAGATGCCAAAATCAAATATATAAAAACCAACTTCTTCTTTATTGTTTTTTATAATTTCTTCTAAATTGCTAAACTTTTGATTTTTAAAAAAAAATCTGTTCGGATATTTTTTGTTTAAATTCTCTGCAAATTTTTTTACTTTTGGGTCTCTATCTATTCCAAAACTTTATTTTCTGGAAAAAATTCTAATATTTTTTCACTATATCCACCACATCCAAATGTACAATCAACAATAATTTTTTTTTTATTTTTTTGAAGTAAAAATGAGTACCTCATTTAACATCACTGGATAATGGGGACGTATATCCAGTGACATTAAAAATCACTAATTTTCTAATTAGTTTGTCTTCTTAAGAATGCAGGTATTTCTAAATCACTTTTGTCATCAGAATTCAAATCCGAAAAATTCTCATTGGTAATCTCGTGATTACTCCCAAGATCTGAATTCATTTGCTTCGAGTTAGATTCATTGATTTGATCATCATTTGTAAAAAGTTGAGTTTCTTCCTCTACTTTTTCAAAACTCTCTTCTACAAATTCGATTGGATCAGGTTGTGAAAAAAGAGAATTATCTTCTGTTTTTTCTTCAGTATAATTTTCTACTTTATTGTTTTCAGAGTATGTGTCATGATTTCTTTCCTCTTCAACCTCATAGCTTTTTGTTAGATCAAAACTTTCTTGTTTTTTAATTTGTTCTTCAGCCTGAGGATAAGAACTCATATCAAAAGCTGTTGCTCCATGGGTTGCCATATGAGCGCTACTTTGAACAGAAGAATAGCTATTTGAAGAAAACGTGCTAGGTTTTGAATATCCATTATTTCTATTCTGAATATGTCTAATCATGCTTACAACTGGTTTGTTAGCGCTAACCTCGCCATTTAAACCAGTAGCTACGATTGAAACTCTCAGCTTACCCGCTAAAGCATCGTCAAAAGTTGTTCCAACAAGAATTTCTGCTGATGGATCGACTTCAGCTCTAATTTTATTTGCCGCAGCATCAACCTCAAATAATGTAATATCACTTCCCCCAGTAATATTTATAAGCAATCCTCTCGCTCCTTTTAATGAATATTCATCGATTAATGGATTTGATATTGCAGCTTCTGCAGCTTCAATTGCTCTCTTTTCACCTTCAGCTTCACCCATACCCATCATTGCTTTACCCATACCGCTCATTACAGTTTCAATATCAGCAAAATCTAAATTAATCAGACCTGGTTTAACAATTAAATCTGTAATTCCTTTCACTCCTTGCATTAATACATTATCTGCCATTTTAAATGCATCAGGAAAAGTCGTTTTTTCATTTGCAACTTTAAAAAGATTTTGATTAGGAATTACAATCATTGTATCACAATATTTTCTAAGCTCTTCTAAACCTTTTTCAGCAACTCGAATTCTTCCAGGTCCTTCAAACATAAAAGGTTTTGTAACAACTCCAACTGTTAAAATATTTAAATCTTTTGCAGCTTTTGCAATAACTGGTGCTGCACCAGTTCCTGTTCCTCCGCCCATTCCAGCAGTAACAAAAACCATATTAGCACCTTGCAATAAACTTATAATTTCGTTCATAGACTCATCTGCTGCTGCTTGGCCAATATCAGCTTTTGCTCCAGCTCCAAGCCCTCTAGTTAAATTAGCTCCAAGTTGAATCTTGCATTCTGCAAAATTCATTTTAAGTGCTTGAGCATCAGTATTTGCGGCAAAAAATTCCACACCTTCAATTCCAGCTTCAAGCATATTATTAATTGCATTTCCTCCTGCTCCACCAACTCCTAAAACTACTATTCTTGGTTTTAATTCTCTAAGCTCTGGTGCTGTAATTTTGATTGTCATATTTTTTCTCCCTTGGTTTAATTGTTAGTATTCCATTTTAAGTTTGATCTTTGTGATTTAGCTTTTGATATTGCATCATCACTAAATTTTTTAAATTCTGAAGGTTCCCACATTTGAAAAGTTTTTCCCTGTCCAACAAACAAAACTTTTTCCTTCACTTTTGCGTGCTCAATTAATTTATCTGTTAACGTAATTCTTCCTTCGGTATCAAAATTAAGTTGCTGGCTATTAGCCAAAATAGAAGTTGAAAATATATCTCTGCTTTCTTCGAATGGATTAAGATTATCAATTGTCTCAATAATTTTTTCAATTCTACTTTGTGGACAAAATTCAATAGAAAAATTTGTAAATGATGGGTAGCAAACTACCCCGTTGTATCCCATGTTTGACAATTCGGATCTAAAAGTTGCTGGCACCGAAACTCTTCCTTTTTTGTCCAACTTGTTTTCGTATGTAGAAATAAACATTATTAATATTCATTATTTTTCCCTATATGGGATAATATGGGTTTATATGGTACAATAAAAATAGTCAAATATATAATACAATCTTAGATTGTTCTTTATTTGTTCTAATTTTTTTGATTTTTTGCTAGTTGGTCTGTAAGCTGGGTTTTGTCATTTAAAATGATAATTTATCTAGGCTACTTGTCACCAAGTAGCTCAAGCAACCAACCCGAGTAGCTTATTTAGGAAATTTGATTGCAAATACAATCGCGCTACTCCTATTTGGTCTTGCTCCAAGTAGGGTTTTCCATGCGTTTTTTATTACTAAAAAACCGGTAAGCTCTTACCTCACCTTTTCACCCTTGCCTTGATTAGGCGGTTTATTTTCTGTGGCACTATCCCTAAGATCGCTCTTGCCAGCAATTAACTGGTACTTTTTCCTATAGAGCCCAGACTTTCCTCTTTTAACAAATGCTAAAAGCTATCATTCAACCAACTAGCAATTAGAATATACTAAAAAAAACTAATATTTTCAATATAAATTCGATAGTCCTCTTTTATATAAAAAATTCCAAGGAAACATGGGTCCCGGGTCAATTTTTCGGTTTGGAGCAATATGCGAGTGTCCTAGCACATTTTTTTTTTTAATTTTATATTTTTTTTTTAAAAATTTCAAAAGATCTGCTAATTTTTTCATTTGATTATTGGGAAAAATTTCATTTCCATTATTTACAATTTCAATTCCTATAGATTTTGAATTTAAATTAACATCTTTTCCCCATCTCGACTTTCCTGCATGCCATGCAACATTTTTATCCTCTACCATTTGATAAATTGTTCCCCTTTTGGAGATTAAGTAATGAGCGCTTACTTTTGCAACTTTTGATTGCAATCTTTTGATTGCAACCTTTTGATTTTTCATACCAGTGTAGTGAATAATAATGTATTTAATGTTTCTATTTAAAAATAAATCAAAATTTGGACTATAAATTTTTTTAAATTTCATGAACAATTTACATTATTGATGTAATATAAAGCAAATTTCAATATATAGTTTTTCAAAATGAATAAATTTCTAAAAATATTAACAGCAATTTTTGCAATGCAATATGCATCCAATGTATTTGCAGAAACAAAAGATTGTTTTGAAAGTATTAATAGAGCCATGTTTTCTTTTAACAAAGGTTTAGATTCGGCTATCTTCAAGCCTGTTGCTAAAGGCTATTCTTATTTACCAGATCCAATAAAAGTAAGCGTAAGAAACGTTACTTCGAACATCTCTTATACTGTAACAATACCTAACCACTTGCTTCAAGGAAATTTAAAAAATTTTGCAAATGATACTGGAAGATTTATAATAAATTCCACCCTGGGATTGTTGGGAATATTTGATCCAGCAGCAAAATTTGGATTAAAAAAAATAGAAGCAGAGGATTATGGACAAACACTAGGTTATTGGGGAGTTGGCCCAGGTTGTTATGTCATGCTTCCAGTACTTGGTCCCTCTACAACAAGAGACGCAGTTGGAAAAGTTGCTAATACATTATTAGATCCCTTTTACATGACTACCGTGGGGGATAAAAAAGTTCTAGATAATAACTTTGGTGATTCAACCTATTATTTAGAGCAAGGATTTGATGTAATAGACTTTAGGGCGCAAAACTTAAAAAGTTTTGAAAATTTAGAAAAAAACTCTCTGGATCTGTATGCAAGTGTCAAAAGTTTATATCTTCAAAGAAGAGAGAGCCTGATTGGAAACTCCTCAAAAACAAAAGATGAATGGCAAGATTTTAAATAAAAAATAAGCTATAAATAAATATGTTTAAAAAATTTAGTATAATTTTTTTTGTAGTTTTTGTTTACTCTTTCAATTTGTATGCTTTTGAAAAACAAGCTGAAAATTTTATTTCAGAAACAGCGAATAATGCTAAAAAAATTATCTTAGATACAAAAACAAATGAGAAAGAAAAAAGAAAAAGTTTAGAAGAGTTAGCTCTTAATACCGTAGATGTTTCCGGTTTGGCAAAATTTACAATTGGGGATGCTATAAAAAATCTAAATGAAAAACAAACTTTAGAATTTATTGAAACTTTTAAAGTCTTTTTTTCAAAAAATATTTCAAATAAACTAAAAGATTATTCCGATCAAAAAGTCGTTATTACTGGTTCCAAAAAAATTAGTGAGAATTACGTCTTAGTTAATTCAAAAATTGTTTCAAATAAAGACAAGCAAGAGATTATTGTCGACTGGAGAGTTTTTTTGGTTAATGATAAGCTAATAATTAGAGATTTAGTTGTAGAAGGACTAAGTCTAGCCAGAACACAACGGGAGGAATTTGCCTCTATAATTGCTAATAAAGGCTACGATAACCTTATAATCAGTCTTAAAGACTATATTTCTAAAAATTAGCTAATAATTTTTTTTGTATCCAAGCTGCAATACGGCTAGACCAATAAATAAAAAAAACAGAGAAATAAACATACTTTTGTATATTAATTCATTCAAAAAAAGATAACTAAAAAAAACACCAAATATTGGCAATAACAAAGATACTTGAGACATAAATACTAACCCATTTTTTTTAATAATTTCTGATCTAATATAAAAAGCTAATGCTGTTGGAACTAATCCTAAATAAATAAGGCTATAGAGGCTATCAGCTTCAAAAATTTTTTCAGAGGACTTATCGTAAAAATATAAAACAAAAGGGGTAAGGATCAAGGTTCCCCAAATCATTGAAAAACAACTTATTGTTTCATTGTTATAATTTTTAATATTTTTTTTTATAATCAAACCTCCAATTATATAGGATAGAGAAGCTATCATAACAAAAAAAATAGATAAAAAATTAGTAGTTTCGGTAATATAAATTTGGTCATAGACTAAAATCCCAACACTAAAAAATCCTATACATGTTCCGATGAATTTATAATTATTAAATTTATCTTCAGTCAAAAAATGAGATAAAGTAATAGCATAAAATGGTCCGGAAGACATAAGTAATGCGGCAAGACCGCTACTCATTTTTTCAATCCCAATTGCGATAAATACAAATGGTATTGCGTAATTAGTTAAGCCAATAAAAAAAAATAAATAAAAATCTTTTGAAAAAAAGTTTTTAAATTTTACTGAATTGAAACACAAAGCAATTATAACTGTTAATATACTTCCAAAAAAAACCCTACCTCCAGCTAAAGTAAAAATATCGAAACTTTTTAAGACAATTTTATAATTAAAAAAAGCTGAACCCCATATAGCAGCCAAAATAAATAATAAAGTATAACTTAATAAATCGGGTTTTTTCATTTTTTGGTGGGCCCGCAGGGATTTGAACCCCGGACAACCCCGTTATGAGCGGGGGGCTCTAACCAACTGAGCTACAGGCCCTTAAATTTTTATATCACCCATTTATAAAAAGAAAAATAATTTAGTTATCCAAAAAACTTTTTAATTGTCTTGATCTACTTGGATGTTTTAGTTTTCTTAATGCTTTCGCTTCAATTTGTCTAATTCTTTCTCTAGTCACAGAAAATTGCTGACCAACCTCTTCTAGGGTATGGTCTGTATTCATACCTATACCAAATCTCATCCTTAACACTCTTTCTTCCCTTGGTGTCAAAGTTGCTAAAACTTTTGTGGTAGAATTTTTTAAACCAGTTTGTATTGCTGCATCAACTGGGATTAAAGCATTAGTATCTTCAATAAAATCACCTAAACTACTATCGTCCTCATCTCCAACTGGTGTTTCTAAAGAAATTGGCTCTTTAGCTATTTTGAGAACTTTTCTTACCTTTTCTAAAGGCATTGCTAATTTTTTTGAGAGCTCTTCAGGAGTTGGTTCTCTTCCAAATTCACTCATCATTTGCCTTGAAGTTCTTACTATTTTATTAATTGTTTCAATCATATGCACTGGGATCCTAATAGTTCTGGCCTGATCCGCAATTGATCTAGTTATAGCCTGTCTTATCCACCAAGTTGCATAAGTTGAAAATTTATAACCTCTTCTGTATTCAAATTTATCCACTGCTTTCATTAAACCAATGTTTCCCTCTTGAATTAAATCTAAAAATTGAAGACCGCGATTGGTATATTTTTTAGCAATAGAAATAACTAACCTTAAATTTGCTTCGATCATTTCTTTTTTTGCAATTCTAGACTCCCTTTCGCCTTTTTTAATTTTATTAACTAAAATTTTAAAATCAGAAATTGAAATTCCAATTTCTTTACTTAATTTTATGAGCTTTTCTCTAGACTCTTTAAATAATTTCTGCTCATTTTTGAAAAACTTGGACCAATTTTTATCTCCACTTAAGAAACTTTCAAAATTTGGATTTAATTCATTACCTACATAATATTTAATAAAATCATCTCTTGAAATTGAATACTTTAATGCTGCTCGCATTAAGTCTCCATCTAAATTTATTGCTTTTTTATTTTCATTATAGTTTAAGCTTACCAGATCCTCTTGTGTTGCTTGATTAAACTGAAGACTAAGCATTTCCTCCATGATTTCTTTTTTTATTTTTTCGTAATTCTTTTTTTTGCTATCGCTAAACTTCTCTCCGCTTAAAATACAATCTAAACTTTCATTTTGATAAGCAATTAATTTTTTATAGTTTTTTGAAATATTGGCAAAAGTTTTTAAAATCTTCGGTTTAAGTTCAATTTCTAAGGATGCTAATGAAATATTATATTCATCGTCATCTTCCTCAATTGCTTCGGTGGTGTCTTCTTCACCTTTTTTTTCTTTGTCATCTTTCTTTTCAGACTTTGCTTCTTGTTTGGCTTTTTCTTTAATAGATTTGCTTAACTTTTCATCATCTAAAAAATTAGTATCAAGATCAATAATATCTCTCACTAACATTTCATTATTAATAAGTTTATTTTCCCATTCAAAAATTTTTTTTGCTGTAACGGGACTTTCTGATAATGAACTGACCATTACATATTTTCCAGATTCAATTCGTTTTGCAATCGCAATCTCGCCTTCTCTTGACAATAATTCAACACCACCCATTTCTCGCAAATACATACGAATTGGGTCATCACTTCTTTCCTGATTTCTTGGCTGCTTTGCAGTTTCTACTTCAGTTTTTTTTACTTTAAAGTCTGATTTTTTTTTTACAAAGCAAATAGCTTGATCAAAAATATGTAAAACTGATTTTTCTAAACTTTCAATATTAGCATTTCTTTTACCTAAAGATTTTTGCAATTCTTCATAGGTAATAAAGCCCCTGCTAAGGCCTTTCTCCATTAAACGCTCGAATGATTTGGATATTAATTTTTCCACTTTAAACCTGCGAGAACTTATATTTTTTTTTTTTAAATTTGAATAGAAAAATTTACAAATTATTGTTGTTTTTTAACGAAATTAGCTCTGTAAAAGCTTGTTCGTTCATATTTGTGGATAGTAATTTTTCTAGTTCCTCTATTTTTTTACTTTTTTGAATTTTATTAAGCTGATACTCAAAATCATCCACGATCTCTATAAAAGCATCCAAATCTAAAGATTCGATCAAATTATTATTTTTTATAAATTTTAAAAAATTTTCAATTTTGTTTATTTTTTTTGTTTCAAGACTTTTGACTATTTCGCTTGTGGTCAAATCAGGTTGATCTATTAAAATATCAATAATTTTAGATTTTATATTTACTGTTAGATCTAAACTTAAGTTAATCGAAGAAATCTTTTCTATCATTTTTGAAGCTAGATGTGGAAACTTAATTAATAAATGACAAAAAGACAGTTCTCTTATTTCAACCTCAGACATATCAAGTCTAGCTAAATCAAAACTGTTTAGTATTTGATATCTATTTAGCTTTTCTTTTCCTTTCTTTTTAATCAAATTTTCAAAAATTTTATTTTTAAAAAAATTTCGGTAGTATTTTTGAATAATTACATCTTCGATTGTGTTGGATAAATTCATTAAGTTTTTTTCTAAGCTAGCTAGAGAAGATGGGCTAAAATCTTTTAATGTCCTCACATTGTAGTCAAATAAAAATTCTATAATATCTTTTCTTTTTTCTACAATTTTATAAAAACCTTCTTTTCCAAATTTATTAACATAATCATCAGGATCTAATCCTTGGGGCATCATTACAAAAGAAACTGAATGATTTGCTTTTGAAATTTTAATCAACTTTTCTGCTGCACGGTATGCTGCCGCTAATCCGCTGCTATCTCCATCAAAACAAATAATTATATTTTTAAAATTTCTCCATGCTAAGTTAATCTGGCTATCGGTAATCGCAGTGCCCAAAGATGCGCAAACATTTTTAATGCCGCTATTGTACAAGCTGACTACATCCATGTAGCCTTCAACAATCAAAATATGATCAGTATTTTTATTTTCATTTTTTGCATTATTAAAATTATATAAATTATTTCCTTTTTTAAAAAAAATAGTCTCAGGAGAATTAATATATTTTGCTGGTACTGAAGATAAAACTGTTCTTCCTCCACATCCAATGAATTCTCCAAACAAATTTTTTATAGGGAATATTATTCTATTTTTAAATCTAGATACTAAAGTTTTGTTTTGATCATTTTGGTAAAATAACCCGGTTTCTATTATCTCTTTTTCCGAATAGCCAAGTTTTAAAAAATGGTCTCTTGCTTTATTGCTATCGTCACAAAAACCTATTTGGAAAAAATCAATTGTACTTTTTGATAGTGATCTTTCTATTAAATAATTTAAATGATTTTTATGTGTTTCAATAAATAAGTTTTTATGACAATAGCTAAAAAATAATTGAAAAATTTTTTCCGATCTTTTAATCTTTTTTTCTTGCTCAATACTTGTTTTGGTAAATTTATACTCTTGCATTCCTGCTTTGGCAGCTAAACGCCTAACTGCATCGCCAAAAGTAAGTTTTTCAACTTTGACTAAAAAATCAAATATTCCTCCATGCTCTCCACTACTAAAGCAATGGTAAAATCCTTTTTCATCATTAACCGTAAACGATGGGGTTTTTTCATTAGTAAAAGGAGATAAACCAACAAATTCTTTTCCTCTTTTAGACAATTTAACTACCGAGCCCACAACGTCAGAAACTTTCAATCTTTGACCAATTTCATCAAGATATGATCTTGGATATTTCATCATTTTTGGAAATACTCTTTCAAAAATTTACCAGCTTTGGCAAAATCCATTGTTCCAATGTGCTTGTCTCTTAAAATCTTCATCACTTTTCCCATATCTTTAATGTTTTGAGCTCCGATTTCCTCAATAACTTCTTTGCAAGATTTATTTATTTCTTCATCATTCATTTGTTGTGGCAAAAATTCTTCAATAATTTTAATTTCTAGCTTTTCTTTATTAACAAGATCAGCTCTTCCTCCTTTTTCATACATTTCCATGGACTCTTTTCTTTGTTTAGTCATTTTGAGTAAAATATTTACAACATCAATGTCTGAAACTTCTTTTTGATCTGAAGTTCTAAGCTCTATTTCTCGGTCTTTTTTTTGAGATACTATAGATCTTAAAGTCAAAACTCTTTCAGCATCTTTGTTTTTGAGAGCATTATTTAGAGCTATATTAATTTTTTCAAATATTTTTGACATGGGGTAATTTTATACACTATTCTACTTTACTTGCTTGACGAGTTTAAGTCTTTTTCATATGTTCCGCGAAAGTTTTTTTAAGCAAATGATTCTTTAACCCATGAGTTGTATTTTTGTTAAATAAAGAAGTTATTGCAGAATCTGAACATATATTTAATCAAAAAAGTACTGGTATTTTAATTTTAGAAGATGGAACTATTTTTCAAGGATTTGGTATAGGAGCTGAATCGTACGCGGTAGGAGAAGTTTGTTTCAATACCTCTATGACTGGGTATCAAGAAATTATCACAGATCCTTCATATTCAGATCAAATTATAAATTTTACATTTCCTCATATTGGAAATGTAGGGACTAATTTAGAAGATGTAGAATCAGATAAAATTTGGGCCAAGGGAGTTATTTTTAGCAAAGAAATAACTAATCCATCTAATTATCGATCTTTAAAACATTTAAATGATTGGCTAAAAAAAAATAATATTGTTGGGATTTGTGGAATAGACTCAAGAGCGTTGACCAATTTGATTAGATCCAAGGGATCATTAAAAGGAACAATTGTTAATGATAAATTTAATTCAAAAAAGTCAGAGTTTTACTTAAGTGAATGTCAAAAATGGAGCGGATTGGAAAATTTAGACCTAACCCTAAAAGTGACTTGTAAGGAAGTTTACCAGTGGGAAGACCTATCGTTATGGGATAAAAAAAAAGGATATGAAAAAAATATTATATTTAACCATCATATTGTAGCTATAGATTTTGGAATTAAGAAAAATATTTTAAGAAACTTTTCTAATTTGGGATGTAAAGTCACGGTCGTTCCTGCAAATACGAACTTTGACACTATTAAAGAACTAAAACCAGATGGAATTTTTTTATCTAATGGCCCTGGAGACCCAGCTGCAACATCAGAATTTGCAAATCCCTGTATTAAAAAAATTTTAGAAAATAATATTCCAATTTTTGGAATTTGTTTGGGTCACCAATTGCTAGGTCATGCACTGGGATGTTCTACGAAAAAAATGCATCAAGGACATAGAGGTGCCAATCATCCAGTGAAAAATTTAAAAACTAATAAAGTAGAAATTACGTCGCAAAATCATGGTTTTGAAATTAATAAAGATACATTGCCCAACAATGTTGAAATAACTCATGTATCTTTATTTGACGGAACCATCGAAGGTATCAGGTCAAAAGAAGTAAGTGCTTTTTCAGTGCAATATCATCCTGAAGCAAGCCCTGGTCCTCATGATAGCGATTATTTATTTAAACAATTCATAGAATTTATAAAATTAAATGCCAAAAAGAACTGACATCAAAACTATTTTAATAATTGGAGCCGGACCAATTGTTATAGGACAGGCTTGTGAATTTGATTATTCTGGAACTCAAGCTTGTAAGGCTCTAAAGGAAGAGGGATATAAAGTAATTTTAGTAAATTCAAATCCAGCAACAATTATGACCGATCCAAATGTAGCGGATAGAACTTATATAGAGCCAATTACTTCTGAAATTTTAGAAGAAATAATTAAATCAGAAAAACCAGATGCTATTTTGCCTACAATGGGTGGTCAAACAGGTTTGAATGCGGCTATGGCATTGCATAAATCTGGCATACTAGAAAAATACAAAATAGAGCTAATTGGAGCAAATGCAGAAGCTATAGATAGAGCTGAAGACAGACAAAAATTTAAAAAACACATGAGCGAAATAGGACTAGAGTCTGCAAAATCTGCAATTTGTAGTTCACTGGATGAGGCAAAGAAAATTCTTAATGACATTCCTTTACCAACCATCATTAGACCATCATTCACTTTAGGTGGAACCGGAGGGGGTGTTGCAAACACAGAGGAAGAGTATTTTAAAATTGTAAAAAATGGTTTGAATTTATCGCCAACACATGAAGTTTTGATAGAGGAGTCTCTGGTGGGCTGGAAAGAATTTGAAATGGAAGTGGTTAGAGATAAAAAAGATAATTGTATTATCATATGTAGCATCGAAAATGTTGATCCAATGGGAATACATACTGGGGACTCTATGACTGTCGCTCCTGCTTTAACCTTAACAGACAAAGAATACCAGGTGATGAGAAATGCTTCCATAAATTGCTTAAGAAAAATCGGAGTAGAAACTGGAGGCTCAAATGTTCAATTTGCAATTAATCCTAAAGATGGAAGGATGATTGTTATAGAAATGAATCCAAGAGTTTCTAGATCGTCAGCACTTGCATCAAAAGCAACAGGATTTCCAATCGCCAAAGTTGCCGCAAAACTAGCCATTGGCTATACTCTTGATGAAATCACTAACGATATTACTGGAAATACCCCAGCATCATTTGAGCCTACAATAGATTATGTAGTTACAAAAATACCAAGATTTGCATTTGAAAAATTTCAAAATTCTAAAGCTACTCTAGGAACAGCAATGAAATCTGTCGGGGAAACAATGGCAATAGGCAGAAATTTTAAAGAATCTCTTCAAAAAGCTCTGGTATCCTTGGAAATAGGATTGAATGGCTTAGATATAATTGAAATAGACAAAAAACAATTAGAAAAAAAACTAACAGAAAGCATACCGCAAAAAATTCTTTATGTTGCTCAAGCATTTAGAGTTGGCTTTTCCATTGATGAGATTTACAAAAAAACAAAAATTGATCCCTGGTTTTTAGATCAGGTTAAAGAAATTGTTGATATAGAAAATGAAATAAACGAAAAAAATATCCTACAAAATAAAAATTTTTTAAATTTTGTAAAATCTTCTGGATTCAGTGATAAAAAAATATCAGAGATTATCAAGAAACCAATCGATGAAATTATTCAAAAAAGGAATGAATTTAAAATTTTTCCAGTTTTTAAAAAAGTAGATACTTGTGCAGCTGAGTTCAATTCTCAAACACCCTATATGTATTCTACATATGACGTTGGTCTATCAGAAAATAGAGAATGTGAATCTAACCCGACCAAAAAAGAAAAAGTAGTAATTATAGGCGGAGGCCCAAATAGAATAGGTCAAGGTATCGAATTTGATTATTGCTGCTGCCAAGCTAGTTATGCTTTAAGTGAAATAGGATATGAAACTATTATGATTAATTGTAATCCAGAAACAGTTTCAACAGACTACGATACGAGCGATAGACTATATTTTGAACCCTTAATTGAAGAGTACGTTTTAGAGATTCTAAAAAAAGAGAGCTCTGAAGGTTTGTTGAAAGGTGTAATTGTTCAATTTGGTGGTCAAACACCTTTAAAATTAGCAAAAGCAATTCATGATAATGGATATCCAATACTTGGAACACCTTTAGATTCAATTGACTTAACCGAGGATAGAGAGAGGTTTAGTAATTTAATCAACAATTTGAATTTAAAACAAGCAGATAATGGTTTGGCGAGGTCAAAAGATGAAGCTTATGAAATTGCAAAAAAAATTAAATATCCGTTAGTGATAAGACCATCATATGTTCTTGGTGGAAGAGCAATGGAAATTATTCATGATGATGATCAGCTTAAGACTTATATTGAAGAAGCTGTTAAAGTATCTGGTAACAATCCGGTTCTTTTAGATAGATTTTTAAATGATGCAATCGAAGTAGATGTTGATGCAATATGTGATGGCAAAGAAGTTTTTGTCTCTGGGGTCATGGAGCATATTGAAGAAGCTGGAATTCACTCTGGAGATTCTGCGTGTTGTATTCCGCCCTACTCTTTATCTGAAGAAATAACTGAAGAAATAAAAAATCAAACACAAATTCTTGCTAAAAATATCGGAGTAGTTGGATTGATTAATATTCAATTTGCAATCCAGGGAAAAAATATTTATGTTTTAGAGGTAAATCCTAGAGCCAGTAGAACTGTTCCTTTTGTTTCAAAAGCATCTAATATCTCAGTTGCCAAACTTGCTACAAAAGTTATGACAGGTATAAAATTAGATGAACTAAAAATTCCCACCAAAAAATTGAAAACATTTTCAGTAAAAGAAGCTGTGTTTCCTTTTAATAAATTTCCAGAAGTCGATACATTGTTAGGACCAGAAATGAAATCAACTGGGGAATCTATGGGAATAGATTTGGATTTTGGTATGGCTTTTGCAAAGAGTCAAATTTCTGCTGGAAATATTTTGCCGAAGGAAGGTGTGGTTTTTATTTCAGTAAATGATAAAGACAAACCATTTATCAAAAAGTTTGCCAAAAAACTTTTTGATGTAGGATTTGAAATTTTAGCTACTGGAAGAACGGCTGAAACTTTAATTAATGAAAATATACCATGTACAAAAATCAATAAGGCCACGCAAGGCTCGCCGCATGTTGTTGAATATTTAGATGATAAAAAAATTTCTATAGTAATCAATACAACTGCAGGTAAAAATTCAATTGAAGACTCAAAGTCTCTAAGAAGATCTGCGCTCAACAATAACATCCCCTACTTCACTACCCTCGCTGGTGCAATTGCATGCACAGAAGCAATTATTTCTATGAAAAGTAAAAAAATGGGGATAATGCCAATCCAAGAATTGTAACTATTTAAATACAGGCCAATCTGTTTTAAAGGTCACATAATTTATTTGAATACATCTTCTTTCTTTTTTAATTTCTTTTTTTTCCATGCCGTGCCAACTATTTTCATTGCTACTGAAAAAATAACCATAATTATTTTTATATGGAACAGTTTTAACTCTTTCTAATTTTTTATTATAAAAATCAGTCCCAAGATCTTCAGACTCTCCAAACCGATTAACAAAAAGCAGGCAGGATAATAACTTTTCTTTGATATCGCAATGAGGCTTTAACCAAAACCCTTTTCTATCTGAAATTATTTCTAATCGTACAAATGACTTTGAAAGATCTTTTTCAATTAGAGAACCAATATGCTGATAAAGAATTTTTGACTGTAACTCATTTACTAATTTTAATAACTCTGGAAACTCTTTTGCATTATGCTTTTCTAAAAAACATCTAAATTTAATACCTTTGCCACCATCTGCTATTCCTTCTCTAAATTTTCCATCACCTCCGTCAATAGCTCGTGTTCCATCATAATTTATCTGATATCTTGCTGGATCATCAATTTCAGTATTATAGATTTCATCTATCATTTCTTCAGTTAGTGGGTCTCTAAACTCCCAATGAGGAAATGGCTCATTTAAATATTTTGATTTTTTGTTTAAAGACTCTAAAAAATTCATATTAATTATAATAATTTATTTTTAATTATTTGTGCAATTCTTTTAGTCTCATAAAGCTTGTCATAAGTCCAGTGCTGTTCAGAGGTATCTAAATCCTTGATAATATTTAGCTTTGTAAATAAATTTATAAAATTAATAAATCTATAATCATTTTTTTTTGATTTTAGACGTGCCAAGCAAATAGGCGTTCCAGTTATTGCAGCCTCAGAAATCATGGATATTGAGTCAGACGTTACTATTATTTTATCAGCTAAAGCCAGAGCTTGAATATATTTTTGTCTAGATAATGAACTATCAATCGAAACTTTTGAATTATCTTTGTACTTAATGTTTAATTCATCAATTATTTGATCAGGAGTTCTTCTTGATGAAATAATTCTTATTTCATCAAAATCATTAAAAAATAAATGCTCGATTTGATCAAATAAAGATTTAATTTCATTTGCTAAAAAAGAATAATATTTATTTGGTCCACCTAAAACTATAGAGATAATTTTTTTTTTATTTTTATTTTTTCTTTGCTCTTCAATTTCCTCAAGCGAAACATAATGTATTGCTCCTTTAGATTTAATTACATTATCACCATCTAAGCTATCGTGATCAGGAACAATTATATAGTCAAATTCCGTTATATTAATTTTTGGATCTTGAATATGAATATTAATAATTTCATGATTTTTTTGAAAAAAACTTTTAATTATAATTGAAGGTATTACGCTTTTTCTTCCGCAGGAAATTAAAAGATTTGGTATTTTTATTTTTTGACTATTGTTTATAATTTGATCAAAGTTAAAAATATTTTTATTTTTAATAGTAAGCTTGGGAGGAAAATATTTCCAAAAACTACTACTTATAATTTTTTTATGCTCAAAATTTGCATCTAGTGCCTTTGCTAATCCCTCTACTTGGCTTATCATGCCATGCGCACCTTCCGTCAATAGCCAAGCTTCAATTTTATGCATTAGAATATATATACCTAAATTAATTTTGCTGATAATAAACTTAATAAATGAGTCAAAAAAAAGAGCTGCATTCTAAAGTTTTAATTATAGGTTCGGGCCCTGCTGGATATACAGCAGCAATTTATGCAGCAAGAGCAATGCTAAATCCTGTTTTGGTTTCTGGAATGGAGCCTGGTGGTCAACTTACAACCACTACAGATGTTGAAAATTATCCTGGTTTTTCAGATGTCATTCAAGGACCTTGGTTAATGGAAGAAATGAGAAAACAGGCTGAAGTAGTTGGAACCAATTTCAAAAGCGATATGATAAAAGAAGTTAATTTTAAAAAATCACCTTTTGAACTTTTGGGCGAAAGTGGTGATAAATATACGGCAGAAACTGTCATAATTGCTACCGGAGCTCAAGCTCGTTGGTTAAATTTAGACTCAGAAAAAAAATATAGAGGATTTGGTGTTTCGGCGTGTGCAACATGCGATGGTTTTTTTTACAAAAATAAAGAAGTAGTTGTTGTAGGTGGAGGAAATGCAGCTGTTGAAGAAGCTTTATTTTTAACTAAATTTGCCTCTAACGTTACTCTTATTCACAGAAGAGATTCTTTACGAGCTGAAAAATTGCTTCAGCAAAAAATACTTTCTCATCCAAAAATAAAAATTATCTGGAACAATAAAATAAAAGAAATCATAGGAACTGAAAATCCAAAAGGAGTAACTGGTGTAGTCATTGAAAATACTAATGATCAAAGTATTAGCAAGATTGATACTCATGGTATTTTTGTAGCTATTGGACATGACCCGGCTACTAAGATTTTTACTAACCAAATTGAAATGGATGATGAGGGTTATATAATAACCAAACCAGACTCGACTAAGACAAATATTAAGGGAGTCTTTGCTGCTGGCGATGTTAAAGACAAAACTTATCGTCAAGCAGTTACCGCCGCAGGAATGGGTTGTATGGCAGCTTTAGAAGCAGAAAAATTTTTATCTGAAAATAATTAAACTAACTCTTTGCAAAAAAGCTCTATCTTATTTAGAGCATTGATCAGATTTTCCATTGAAGTTGCATAAGATATTCTAAAATAACCTTCAAGACCAAAAGCAGAGCCTTGGACTACTGCGACACCTGTAATCTCTAACAATGAAGTTACAAAATCTGTATCATTTAGAATTTTTTTTCCTTTTTTATCAGTTTTGCCAATACATTGTTTGCAACTAGGAAAGACATAAAAAGCTCCTTTTGGATTTTTGCAATTTAATCCTGTGATTTGGTTTAGTTTGTTTACAACAAAATCTCTTCTTTCTTTAAAGGCATTAGATCTTGGCTTTATAAAATCTTGAGTTCCATTTAAAGCTTCTACTGCTGCAGCTTGACTAATAGAAGATGTGTTAGTAGTAGACTGTGATTGTATCTTTCCAATTGCTTGAATTAATTCTTCTGACCCACCAGCATACCCAACTCTCCATCCTGTCATTGCATATGATTTGCTCAAACCATTAATCGTTAAAGTTCTTGAAAAAAGAGAAGGAATTTCAGCTATGGTGAAAAACTTCATATTATCATAAAGAACATGCTCATAAATATCATCGGACATAATTAAAACATTGGGATATTTTTCTAATACTTTTCCAATTTTTCGCAATTCTTCCTCAGAATACACTGAGCCTGTTGGATTAGATGGAGAGTTTAAAATAATCCATTTTGTTTTATCATTTATACTTTTTTCAATTTGCTCAGGGGTCACTTTAAAATCATTTTCTTCTCCACACTCAATGAATTTAGGAGTTCCTCCAGCTAGTAAAACTATATCAGGGTAAGAAACCCAATATGGAGCAGGTATGATCACTTCATCACCTTGGTTTATTGTTGCTAAAATTGCATTAAAAATTACATGTTTGCCCCCCACACCTACAGTCACTTGTTTTTCATTATAATTTAAATTGTTTTCTCTCTTAAATTTTTCAATAATTGCCCTTTTTAATTCTATCGTTCCATCCACAATCGTGTATTTGGTTTTACCGCTGTTAATTGCTTCGATAGCAGCTTGCTTAATATTATCAGGTGTATCAAAATCTGGCTCTCCAGCTCCTAAAGATATAATATCTTTACCAGAAGCTTTAAGTTCTGTTGCCTTTTTAACCACAGCCATTGTTGGAGATGGTTTTATTCTATTTAAAGATGCTGATAGTATACTCATTAATATATTTTAAAAATGTCAAACTTATCAAGCGTTCATACATCAGTTACTAAAGACAAAAAAGATAATTTTTTTCAAAAATTAGAAGGAGGAAGGCAATTTAAATTAACATCAACTTTTACTCCAGCAGGTGATCAACCTGATGCTATTAAACATCTTAGAGAGGGACTTTTAAAAAATGAAAAAAATCAAGTTTTGCTAGGAGTTACTGGATCTGGAAAAACTTTTACAATGGCCAAAATCATAGAAGAATTAAATCGTCCAGCACTCATTCTAGCACCCAATAAGACGCTTGCGGCTCAACTATATGGAGAAATGAAAAGTTTTTTCAATGAAAACTCAGTGGAATACTTTGTGTCGTATTATGATTATTACACACCTGAGGCTTACGTACCAAGATCAGACACTTATATAGAAAAAGAGTCAGCAATAAATGAGCAAATTGATAGAATGAGACACTCAGCTACAAGGTCACTAATTGAAAAAGATGATGTCATTATTGTTTCAAGTGTTTCTTGCATATATGGATTAGGTTCAGCCGAGTCATACTCTAAAATGACTATGACTTTTGAAAAAAACAAAAGTTATATAAGAGAAAATGTCATTAAAGGATTGGTTGAGCTGCAATACAAAAGAAATGATCAAAATTTTTACAGAGGTACGTTTAGAGTCAGAGGAGAAAATATAGAAATATTTCCCTCGCACCTTGAGGACCGAGCCTGGAGAATATCTCTGGAAGATGATAAATTAATTCTTATTAAAGAATTTGACCCATTAACAGGTGATCAAACTGATGATCTAGATATAGTAAAAATATACGCTAATAGCCACTACATTACTCCAAGACCTACAGTGCAGCAGGCTATAAAAGAAATAAAAGTTGAATTAACCAAAACTCTAAAAAAATTTAGAAATGAAAACAAGCTTCTAGAAGCACAAAGACTCGAGGAAAGAACAAGATTTGATTTAGAAATGATAGAGGCAACAGGAACATGTTCTGGAATTGAAAATTATTCTCGTTTTTTATCTGGCAGAAAACCTGGCGAACCTCCTCCAACTTTGTTTGAGTATCTTCCTAACAATTCAATTGTTTTTATTGATGAAAGTCACGTTACTATTCCGCAATTAAATGGAATGTACAAAGGTGACCATACAAGAAAAAAAACTTTGTCTGATTATGGATTTAGATTACCGTCGTGTATGGACAATAGACCGTTGAAGTTTGAGGAATGGGATCTAATGAGACCTCAGACTATTTTTGTTTCTGCTACACCGGGTGATTGGGAACTTGAACAGGCCAAAGGAGTTTTTGCTGAACAAATAATTAGACCTACAGGCTTAATTGATCCTGAAATATTTATTAGACCTGCAAAAAATCAAGTTGATGATTTGCTTTCTGAATGCATTAACATAAGTAAAAAAAATCAACGAGTATTAGCAACAACCCTTACTAAAAAAATGGCTGAGGACTTAACAGAATACTTGGATGAAAATGGTATTAAAGTTCGTTACATGCATTCCGAAATTGATACTTTAGAGAGAATTGAAATTATTCGTGATTTAAGATTGGGAGTTTTCGATGTACTCGTTGGTATAAATCTTCTCAGAGAAGGTCTTGATATTCCTGAATGCTCATTAGTTGCAATTTTAGATGCTGATAAAGAAGGTTTTTTAAGATCAGAAACCTCTCTAATTCAAACAATAGGAAGAGCGGCAAGAAATATTGAGGGAAGAGTAATCTTGTATGCTGATAAGGAAACCAAAAGCATTAACAAGGCCATAGAAGAAACTAACAGAAGAAGAGACAGACAAAAACTTTATAATCAAAAAAATAATATTACAGCGCAAAGTATTCAAAAAGACATTGGGGACATTTTAGAAAGCGTTTATGAAAAAGATTATTTAAATATTGATAAAGATGTTGAAATTGGACATAATTTAAAGAAACATCTAAAAGCTCTTAAAAAAGATATGATAAATGCAGCAGATAACTTAGAATTTGAAAAGGCTGCAAAAATTAGAGACGAAATAAAAAAACTTGAGAATTCTGACTTGGGACTAGCAATTAATTCGAGTATCAAAAAATATGGACCAAATAATTCATTATTTGGAAGGTCTACTCAAGGAAAAGCAGGAACTAAAGTAAAGAAAAAAAGATAAATGAATAATACTATCTTAATAACAGGTGCAGCTCAAAGAATAGGAAAAGAAATTGCTATATTTTTTGCAAAAAAAGGGTGGAATATTGTTTTACATTTTAATAAGTCAAGAAATAGTGCGCTTACTCTTCAAAAGCAAATTCATAAAATTGGAACAAAATGCATAATAATAAAAGCTGATTTATCAAAAATTAATAGCGTAAAAAAAATATTTCCAAATGCAATTAAAAAAATTGGTCCAATACACTGCCTGATTAACTGTGCCTCAGTTTTTGAAAACGATGACGTAGAACAATTCAATCAGAAAAAATGGCAGTCTCACTTTGATGTAAATTTAAAAGCACCTACTATTTTATCATCTTATTTTTCTAAACAAAAAAAAATTCAAAATGGAAATATAATAAATATTATTGACCAAAGAGTTTTTAAACTAACACCTTATTTCTTATCTTACACATTAAGTAAAGCTGGCTTACTTACTTTAACAAAAGTATTAGCTATGAAATTTGCTCCAAAAATAAGAGTAAATGCAATTGCACCTGGACCAGTTATGAAAAATTATAGGCAATCACAATCGCACTTTAAAAAACAATTTAAAAACACCTTATTAAAAAAACAAGTTGAAATAAGTGATATTTGTAGCGCGATTGAATTTATTATCAAAAATAAATCAACAACTGGTCACGCCATTCCTGTTGATAGCGGTCAAAGTATGGCTTGGAAAACTCCAGATTTAATAAATATAAAAGAATAAAAATATGAATCAAAAAAAAAATAATATTATTAAAGTGTTTGAAAAACCAATCATTGAAAACAAAGTTCAAAAAGTTTTTATTAAAGATTTAATAATTAATAAAATTTTTGGTTTTTACCCAGGTGAAAAAAAGAGTCCTCAAAAGCTTAAATTTAATATTAAATTAGAATTAAATAATAATACTATATTTAATGATACAAATTTAAAATCTATTGTTGATTATGACGATATAATACAAATTATTCATTCTATTTTAGACCAAAGGATTAATTTTTTAGAAACTTTAGCAAATAAGATTACAAAAGAAATATTTAAAAATACAAAAATACAAGCTATTGAAATGAAAATTGAAAAATTAAATATTCTAAAAAAAGGTTCTGTTGGATTTGAATTGAATATACGTAGAAAATTATGAGCACTCTACATTTTGGCCAAGAAGTTATTAAAACTAAAATTAAACTAATTCCAAATAATCCAGGTATCTACAAATTTTTAGATGATAAAAACAAAATTATTTATATTGGCAAAGCCAAAAATTTACCAAAAAGACTTCTTAATTACACTTCTGGCTCTGGACTGGCTATTAGAACCCAAAGACTAATATCTAATATTAAAGAAATAGAAGTTATAACCACCTCTAACGAGTCGGAAGCTTTACTATTAGAGGCAAATCTTATTAAAAAATATAAACCCAGGTACAATGTTTTGCTTAAAGATGACAAATCATTTCCTTATATTCAAATAAGATTAAGTGATAAATGGCCTCAATTAACCAAATTTAGAGGAAAACATAACCAACTTGATTTATTTTTTGGACCCTTTGCCTCCACTGGATCGGCAAACTGGACCATTAAAATGTTGCAAAAGGTTTTTCAACTAAGAGTTTGTGATGATCATAATTTTAATAATAGAAAACGTCCTTGTATTTTACATCAAATTAAGCGTTGCTCAGCTCCTTGCACAAATGAGATTTCGCAGGAAGATTACGAAAAATCAGTTAATGAATGTGTAGATTTTCTAAATGGAAAATCAAGATCCATACAAAAAAAATTTTCTAAAGAAATGGAAATTGCAAGTAATAATTTAGATTTTGAAAAAGCAGCTGTATTGAGAGATAGAATAAAATCATTAACTCAAATTCAGTCATCTCAACAAATTAATAAAAATAACTTTGTTGATGCTGACTTAATAGTTTCATATAGAATTGAAAATGTAACTTGCATTGTAGTTTTTTTTTATCGATCAAAACAAAACTGGGGAAACCAATGCTTCTTTCCTAAGCATGACATAGAAGATAGCGAAACTGAAGTTATTGGGTCTTTTCTAGCTCAGTTTTATGAAAATAAAATTCCTCCAAAAGAAATTATTTTGAATATAAAACCAAATAATACAAACCTCTTAGAAAAAGCTTTATCAGACAAATATAAGAAAAAAATTATTTTTAAAATTCCTAGGCAAAAAAATCAGCTAGCAACTATTAATGTAGCAATACAAAATGCAAAAGAAAATTTACAAAGAAAACTATTAGGATCAGAGAAAAATAACGATTCCTTAAAAAAGTTATCTGAATTTTTTAAACTTAATTTTATTCCCAATCTAATTGAGGTATATGACAATAGTCACATCCAAGGATCTTCAGCAATTGGTAGCTTTATAAGTTTTGGAGAAGATGGTTTTTTAAAAAATAGATATAGAAAATTTGATATAAAGAATCCTCTTACTAAACCTGGTGATGATTATGCGATGATGAACGAGGTCATTCATAGAAGATTTTCAAAACTAGTAAAAAAAGAATTAGATAACGATACTATTCCAGATTTATTGATTATAGATGGGGGTAAAGGACAGTACTCTACTGTTAGAAAAAAACTCGACCAACTTGGATTTCATGATTTACAAATAATTGCAATTGCAAAAGGTAAGAATCGAAACGAGGGTAATGAGACCTTTTTTTATAATAATAAGGAATTTAAACTATCGAAAAATGATTCCCTATTATTTTTTATGCAAAGATTGAGAGATGAAGCTCACAGATTTGCAATTTATACCCATAGAAAGAAGAGAAAAAAAGCTTTTACCAAATCTTTATTAGATGAAATTCCAGGTATTGGAAGAGGACGCAAAAAATTACTTCTTAATCATTTTGGTTCTGCCAAAGAAATAAGTGGTGCAAGTATGGAGGATTTAAAAAAAGTAGAGGGAATTAGTGAATTTATTGCGCAAAAAATATATAATTATTTTCATCTTAACAAAAATTTTCTATGATATTTAAAATTCCCAATATCTTAACACTTGGAAGATTAATCTTAGTTCCTGTTCTAGTTTTTGCATACTATTTGCCAGGTTCGCTGGGTGATTGGTTTTCCTTTTCTATATTTGTTTTGGCAAGTTTTACAGATTTTTTAGATGGTTTTTTTGCAAGACTTTTAAAACAACAATCAAAACTAGGTGAGCTATTAGATCCAATTGCAGATAAAATTATTGTGGTCACTGCACTTGTTTTGTTAGTTGCGGATGATCAAATCAAAGGTCAGGAAGTAATTGCATGTATTATAATTATTTGTAGAGAAATACTTATCTCTGGTCTAAGAGAATATTTAGCTAAATTTAAATTAAGAATGCCTGTTTCTAATTTAGCAAAAATAAAAACTTTTTTTCAAATGTTTGCTATTTCTATTTTATTATCTGGACCCTCAGGAGATAAATTATTATTTAATTTTGGTTCCGAGATTGGCATAATATTGCTTTGGATATCAGCTGCTTTAACTTTAATAACAGGATACTCTTATCTTAAAAAAGGAATAGAGCACGCGATAGATTAAATTTATTTTCTTACTAGAGCCTGATATTCATCTGAAAGTTTTCCTATCAGATCTAAAACTTCAAAAGAATAATTACCAATTTGAGATACTGGAGTAACCTCTGCAGCTGATCCTGTTAAAAAACAACCTTTAAAATTTAGCAAATCTTCTGGTTTTATTTTTTTTTCAATTACTTTTATTTGGAGCTGTTTTGCTATGTCTATAACTGTTCTTCTGGTAATTCCATTTAAAAAACTATCTGCAATAGGAGTATAAATTTCTGTTTGTTCTTTGTTAATAAAAAAAACATTAGCTCCTGTCGCCTCTGCAATATTGCCCTGATAGTCTAACATCATGGAGTCATTGTATCCATTTTTTTCAGCTTCGTGTTTTGAGAGTGTATTGATCATATAATTTCCAGCAGCTTTTGCATCCCAAGGTATTGAGTCAGGAGCTGGCTTTCTCCATTTAGATATTTCTAATTTTATTCCGTGTAGTTTTATTTTTGGATCAAAATATGAGCCCCACACCCAAGCTGCTATTGCAAAATGAATAGTATTATTTTGGGCAGAGACAGCCATCATTTCACTTCCTCTCCAGGCAATTGGTCTTACATACCCATTTTCAATTTTTTGTACCTCAACAACTTCTTTGCAGAATTTATCTATATCACTTACAGAATAAGGAATTTTAAAACCCATTCTGCTGGCTGAATAAACCAATCTTTCACTATGCTCTGTTAGTTTAAATATTTTTCCATTGTAGACTCTCTCACCTTCAAAAACTGAACTTGCATAATGAAGACCATGAGTTAAGACATGTAATTTTGCATCCTTCCAATCTATTAGTTTTCCATCTAACCAGATTTTGCCGTCTCTTTTGTCGTAAGGTATATTTTCCATTCAGAATTAGTTTTCAATTATTTATGTTTCAATATAATATACGTCAATAAAGCTGACTTTATCAACGTATATATGCAAGATTATTTATATTTAAGAGAAAATAACATCAAGGAAATAATAGAGTTAATGCTTGAAGCTTATACAAACTCATATTCAGATCCTTATGATATATTAAAAAAAAATTCTTTTGGTAAAGCTCATCATAGATTAATTTGTACAGTCGATACTCATCCAGGAATAAAAGTTGCAGAATTAATTAAAAAATTAAAAATAACAAAACAAAGCTTAAGTAGAGTTTTGCAAGAATTGATTAAAAAAGACATAATTACTCAATCCAAAGGAGACAAGGATGGCAGACAAAGGTTACTATATCTGACAGATAAAGGGAAAAAAATTAGTAATGAAATTTTCGATAAACAAAAAAAAAGAATATTAGAAGCATTTAAAGAATCGGACTCAAATGAGGTTTTGAATTTTAAAAAAGTTTTACAAAAAATTATTGGTAATTAAATGGAATTTGAAGAAAAAAAACACATTCTAGTCGTTGATGATGACGATCGAATAAGAGAATTAATTAAAGAATACCTTGATAATAACAATTTTTATACAACGACAGCTAAAGATGCAGAAGATGCAAAAAATAAAATTAAATTAATTAAATTTGATTTAATAATTTTAGACATAATGATGCCAGGTCAAAATGGTCTAGATCTAACAAAAGAAATAAAATACTCAAGCGACCAACCAATAATTTTATTAACTGCCATGGGGGAAAGTTCTGATAGAATATCTGGACTAGAAACTGGAGCAGATGACTATCTTCCCAAACCATTTGAACCAAAAGAACTTTTACTTAGAATAAAAAATATTTTAAAAAGAATTAAAAAAAATAACAATTTTAATCCAATACTTAGATTTGGAAATATAAAAGTAAATTTAGAAAAAATGTTAATATCTTCAAAAAAAGGAGAGGTTAAAATTAATTCTGCTGAAAAATCTTTATTAGAAAAAATGGTTTTATCTGTTGGACAGATATTTCAAAGAGAAGAGATTTCAAAAATTGTAAATCTATCCAAAGAACGAGCGGTAGATGTAATGATAACAAGATTAAGACAAAAAATAGAACCAGATCCTAAAAATCCAAAATATCTTCAAACAGTAAGGGGTAATGGATATGTGCTTTGGACTGATTAGGTATGATTAAAAAATTTTTACCTAGGACTATTTTTTTTCGCTATCTAATAATTATTATCGCTCCAATATTATTTTTACAGTTAATTCTCACTGTTGTTTTTTTTGATAGCCTATGGATAAAAACTAATAAGGGTCTTGTAAGATCACTGGCTGGAGAAATAAATACTTTAACAGAAGTATTTAGCGATCCAAAAACAAGCAAAGATTTTAATTTTGTAAAAAATTTATTTGAAAATAAACTAATTAATAAAGTTGAAGTCTTAAAAAACTACAAACTCCCAAAACAGCAAAAACCTTTAATTTATAACCTATATGATCAATTAATTGATGAAGAGTTATCAAGAGAACTGAAGTATCCTTTTTGGTTTGATACAAAAAGTAGAACAGACGTTGTTGATATCAGGGTAAGTACCAACAAAACTATACTTAAATTTATTGTTGAAAAATCACGTATTAGAAATTCTTCAGCAAGAATATTCATACTTTGGATTACCATTCCCTCAATTATTCTACTAATTATTTCAATTCTTTTTCTAAGAAATCAAATTAAGCCATTCACTATTCTTGCAGAATCTGCGGAAAAATTTGGCAAAGGTCAATACGTACCAGAAATAAAACCCTCTGGTGCAATTGAGGTTAGAAAAGCAATAATAGAATTTGAAAAAATGAAAAGAAGAATCCTTAGGCATATTAGCCAAAGAACTGCCATGCTTTCTGGTATAAGCCATGACTTAAAAACTCCACTTACAAGACTTAAGCTTCAAATAGAAATCCTGAATAAAAATAACGTATTAGACAAAATTAAAAATGATGTTCTTGAAATGGAAAAAATGATTTCGGAGTATCTTGATTTTTCTAGCTCTCAAGAAAATGAAAGCACTATTCAATTTAATCTTTCAAATTTGATGAATGAAATATTATTAAAATATAGCAATAAAAAAATTTCATTAAGATGTAGCGAAAAAATATTAATTCAAGGAAGAAAACTTTTAATCAAAAGATGTCTTTATAATATTATTGATAATGCTCTTAAGTATGCAGGAAATGCACAAATTCAAGTAAAAAAGAATATCTCAACTATTGAAATAATAGTCGATGATGATGGACCAGGCATACCTGCAAATGAAAGAGAAAGAGTTTTAAGACCCTTTTATAGATTAGATAAAAGTAGAAAAATTTCAGATGGTAGTGTGGGACTTGGTCTCTCAATCGTTCAGGATATAGTTAATTCTCACGGTGGTACAATTAAATTAAATGACAACCCAAAAGGTCGGGGATTAAGAATAATTTTAACTTTTCCAGCTTAATGTTTGTACATGACTTTAATTCGGTATTAATAAGTATTGGTCCTATTTCAATACGATGGTATTCGCTAGCTTATATATTTGGAATTTTATTAGGATTATATTATGGCAAATACTTAATAAGATTGTTTCATCGTAAATTAAATTTATCTGAAGAAAATTTAGATGATTACTTAATTTGGGCTGTTGTTGGTATAATACTGGGCGGAAGGTTAGGTTATGTTCTCTTCTACAATTTCTTATTTTATATCGAGAATCCCTTACAAATATTAATAATTTGGAACGGCGGTATGTCTTTCCATGGGGGCTTAGCAGGCATAATCATTTCTGCATTAATTTTTTCTAAAAAAAATAATATCTCATTCTGGTCCTTAACTGATTTGCTGGCATGTATTTCACCAATTGGTTTATTCTTTGGAAGGATAGCAAATTTCATAAATGCAGAATTGGTAGGAAAAGTTTCTAGCCATCCATGGTCTGTTATATTTCCATTATATGATGACAAACCCAGACATCCTTCTCAATTATACGAAGCATTTTTAGAAGGATTGCTCTTATTTTATATAATGAATTTCTTAATAGAAAAAAAGACGTGCAAAAAAGGACAAATTTCGATTGCTTTTTTAATATTTTACTCATGTTTTAGAATGATTGGAGAAATTTTTAGAGAACCTGATCAGCATCTTGGTTATTTATTTTTTGGACTAAGTATGGGCACTATTCTAAGCATAATAACAATTTCTATAGGAATAGTTATTCTCATAATCACAAAAAGAAAATGATTAAGGAAAAAATTAAAAAAAATAAAGTTCTACCCTTAGACCAATTTATCGATTTTTGCTTATACAAATTTAAAGATAGCTACTATCAAAAAAAAAAATTTTTTGGACACAAGGGAGATTTTGTTACCTCCCCACATATATCTAGTATTTTTTCAGAAATATTAGCTATTTGGATTATGATGTTTTGCAAAAAAAAGGATCTGGGCAAAGAACTCAATATTTTAGAACTTGGCCCTGGCGATGGAACAATGGCTTATGATATTTTGTCAACTTTACATAAATTAAATTTATTTAAATACAAAATTAATTATTTTTTACTTGAAAAAAGCTTAAGTTTAAAAAAACAACAAAAAATAAAACTTGCAAAATATAATAATGTAAACTGGATAGAAAATTTAAATAAGTATAATAAAAAAAATACAGTAATTATTAGTAACGAATTTTTTGATGCCTTACCAATAAAACAATTTTTAAAAAAAAATAATCAATGGTTTGAAAAATACGTTGGTTATAATAAAAACTCAAATAAGTTTGAATTTATAAATATAAAAGCAAGTTCAAAATTAATTAAAAAGGTTAAAAATATTTACAATTTAAAAATAAATAATTTTATAGAATTTTGTCCTAAATTTGAAAGTTTAATAAACAAAATCTCAAAAATACTTAAGTTAAAAAATTCAATTTTCCTAGCTATAGATTATGGTGAGAACTCAGAACTTTGTAATGATACGCTTCAAGCAATTTATAAAAACAAAAAAAATAATATTTTAAAAAATCTTGGAAATAGTGATATTACTTATAATGTTAATTTTTATCACCTAATAAAATTATTTAAAAAAAATAAATTATATTTTCATAATTTTATGACTCAATCTAAATTTTTGCAGCAGTATGGTATTATGGAAAGATTAAGCACTGCCCCTCCAGCTAATAAAAAACTTAATTTTGAGAACTTAAAAAAATCTATTTTTAGACTTATACATCCAGATCAAATGGGAAATTTATTTAAAGTTTTAATTGTTTCTAAAAATAAAATATAAATTGCACAGTGATATTTCAATCAAAAAAATTTAAAAGTAATAAAAAATCTTATCATGCTTTTTTTTCTAGAAAAGGTGGGAAATCAAAAGGAATATACAAATCGCTAAATTGTGGTCCTGGCTCTAATGATGATCCTAAAAATGTAAAGAATAACCTCGAAATAATTAAAAAAAAGATAAACACTAAATTTTTAGTTCTAGTTCATCAACAACACAGTAACAAAGTAATTGAGGTAAAACAAAAAGACTTAAAAATAAAAAAAGTTAAAATTAAAATTGCTGATGGAATTTTTACAAAATTAGATAATATCGCAATTGGCATTCTAACTGCTGATTGCGCTCCAGTTTTATTAATGGACAAAAGTAATAAATATATTTGCTGCATACATGCAGGCTGGAAAGGAGCCTTTAAAAATATTCTCAAAAATGCAATTGTAAAATTTAAGAAATACAAAATTAAAAGCAAAGATATCAAAGTTTGCATTGGACCGTGTATTGGAAAAAAAAGTTATGAGGTTAAAGAAGATTTTTATAAAAAATTTATGCACAAAAATAACAAATATACTAAGCACTTTCTTTTCAAGAATAATAAAATCTTTTTTAACCTTAGAAATTTTATCATAGATAAACTTATCGAATCAAAAATAAATAAAAATAATATCTCAAACATAAATTTAGATACTTTTTCCAACCCTCAATTATTTTATAGTTATAGAAGATCGGGGCTTAACTTTGAAAAGGATTATGGTAGAAATCTGTCTTTAATAATAAAATATAATTGAAGAGATATCTTAATAGGTATATAAAAAATTGAATGAAAATTGTATCTGGAACTAATAATCCAAAACTCAGTAAAGAAATTTCTAAACACCTAAGAACCAAACTTGTTAATAGCAAAATTAGAAGATTTGCTGACTCTGAAGTTTATATTGAAATTAATGAAAATATGAGAGGATCAGAAGTTTTTATAATTCAAGGAACATCTTATCCAGCAAATGACAATATAATGGAATTATTAGTTTGTATTGATGCTTTAAGAAGAGCGTCTGCAAAAAATATTACTGCAGTTCTTCCATACTTTGGTTATGCAAGGCAGGATAGAAAAGTAACACCAAGATCACCTATTAGCGCAAAGCTTGTTGCAAATCTAATTACCAACGCAGGAGCAAATCGAGTACTAACTCTAGATCTTCATGCAAATCAGATACAAGGTTTTTTTGATATACCAGTTGATAATCTTTTTGCTGCACCAATTTTTGTCAAAGATATTAAAAAAAATATCAAATCTAAAAATCTTGTATGCGTCGCACCAGACGTGGGTGGCGTTGAAAGAGCAAGGGCAATCGGAAAAAGGTTAAATGCTGATTTAGCAATTATAGACAAAAGAAGATCTGGTCCTGGAAAGTCTGAAGTCATGAATGTAATTGGCCACGTAAAAGGAAAGTCCTGTGTAATAATTGATGATCTTGTAGATAGTGGAGGCACAATATGTAACGCAGCCGATGCTCTTATCAAGAAAGGTGCGAAAGATGTCTATGCCTATGTAGTTCATGCAGTATTAAGCGGAAATGCAGTAGACAAAATACAAAAATCAAAAATTAAGCAATTCGTGGTCACCAATTCCATTGATAATGAAGCCAAAACTAAAGGAAGTAAGATTAAAACTATTAGTATTGCCCCTTTATTAGGAGAGGCTATTAACAGAATATCAGAATCCAAGTCTGTCTCTAAGTTATTTAAATAACAATTTTTTTAAAACAAATGTTGAGTTTATACCCTGCTTAATATACAAACTCTTTTCCTATGGAAAAAAATATCGACACTTTAGAAGTAAATATTAGAAACACAAAATCTAAATCAGAAATTAAGAAACTACGATCTGAAGGATTTGTTCCAGGTGTCCTTTATGGTGATATTAAAGATAATATTAAATTATCAATAAAAAAGAATTCTTTAGATAAATATCTAAAATCTGGAAACTTTATGAGCAAAGTTATTGAAATTAAAGTTGAAGGAAAAGATTACAAAGTTCTACCAAGATCTATAGAATTTAATAAGTTAACTAACCAGCCTATTCATATTGATTTCCAAACTTTATCAGCTGGAACTAAAGTTGTCGTTTGGATACCGGTAAAATTTATAAATGATAACATTTGCCCAGGACTAAAATTGGGAGGAGTTTTGAATATCGTAAGAAGGAAAGTTGAATTAAGCTGTCCAGCAGATCAAATACCTTCTGAGCTAATTGTTGATCTTGCAGAGAAACAAATTAATGAAAGTATTCACATTTCAGCTGTAAAATTACCTGACAACGTAAAACCAACCATTACTGATAGAGATTTTACAATTGCTACAGTTGCTGCTCCAACAGTTGTTAAAGAGCCAGAGCCAGCTGCTGCTGCTGAAGGTGCTGCTGAAGGTGCTGAAGGAGCTGAGCCAGCTGCTGCGGGAGATGCTAGTGCAAAAACTCCTGATGATAAAACTAAAGCCCCTGCTGATAACAAAAAGAAATAATAAATGTTCTTATTTGTTGGCTTAGGAAATCCTGATCCAAAGCATAAAAACAATCGACACAATATAGGTTTCATGATGATTGATAACCTTAATAAACGATTTAATTTATCTAAACAGAAACCTAAGTTTAAAGGTTTACTTACAAATGGAGAAATCAATAAGCAAAAATTAATTTTAGTGAAACCATTAACTTTTATGAATAATTCTGGAACATGTATTCGAGAAATACAAGATTACTATAAAATAATAGCAAAAAATGTTTTCGTGTTTCATGATGACCTTGATTTAGAACTTGGAAAAATAAGATGTAAAATTGGAGGTTCAAGTGGTGGACATAATGGAATTAAATCCATTGAAGATGCAATAGGTTCAAATTTTTACAGAATTAGAATTGGAATAGGACATCCAGGACAAAAAGAGTTGGTTGACAGTCATGTCCTTAACGATTTTTCAATTGAAGAAACTGAAATAATTACAAAATCAATTAAAAATATTTTGGATAATGTTCATTTGTTAATTGAAAGAGATTTAGATAATTTTTCAAGTAAAAGTAATTCTTAATGAGCTTTAAGGTAGGAATAGTTGGGTTGCCTAATGTTGGCAAATCGACAATGTTTAATGCTTTAACTAAGTCTAAAAATGCTGAAGCTGCTAATTTTCCTTTTTGTACAATAGAGCCAAATATCGGAGTTGTGGCAGTTCCTGACGAGAGAATTAATAAAATAAGTCAAATTGCGAAATCAAAGAAAATTATACCAACATTAATAACATTTGTTGATATTGCTGGCCTGGTAGCTGGAGCATCTAAAGGTGAAGGCTTGGGAAATAAATTTCTTTCACACATTAGAGAAGTGGATGCAATTGTTCACCTTCTTAGATGTTTTGAGTCTGAGGAGATACAAAATGTGAATAAAACTGTTGATCCTATTAGGGATTTTGAAATTATTGAAACAGAATTAATGCTAGCTGACCTGGAGTCTTTGGAAAAAAGAATAGGAAAGAAAAATAAAAATATTCAAGAAAATGAAGAGCAAATAAAGTTAATTGAAAAATGCTACGAGCTCTTACAAAAAGGACAAAATCCATACCCTTTAAGAAATGAGTTTGACCCAAAAATAATTAACAGTGCATCGATCTTATCATTAAAACCAAAGATTTTAGTATGCAATACTGGAGAGGAAAGCATCTCTTCAGGAAATAAGTACACAGAAATGGTTAAAGAAAAATTTAAAAATGAAGAAGTTGTAAATATTTCAGCTGAAATTGAGCAGCAAATAACAGAACTAAGCGAGGTTGAGGCTGCAGATTTCATGAAAGAACTAAATATTGTAGAAACTGGTCTCGATAGAGTAATAAAATCTAGTTATAAAGCATTAAGTCTAAGCACTTATTTTACCGCTGGTCCTGAAGAAACTAGAGCTTGGACAATACCAAATTTATGCAAAGCACCCGATGCAGCTGAAGTTATTCATACAGATTTTAAAAAAGGATTTATCAAAGCTGAAACAATTAGCTATGAAGATTTCATTAATTACAACGGCGAAACAGGTGCAAGAGATAAAGGTAAACTGAGAATTGAGGGAAAAGACTATCTGGTAAAAGATGGTGATATTTTACACTTTAGGTTCAACACGTAACCAAATTTTCTTTTTTACAAGGTAAACTAAAATAGTTAAGATCAATAAATATACAACTGACTTAAATCCTAATTTTTTTCTAGCTTCTAAATGAGGCTCGGCAGCCCATGTTAAAAAATTTACCACATCTTTTGCAATTTGCTCTTGTGTAGCTTTAGTTCCATCAGAATAAGTAACCGATCCTTCGCTAATTGGTTTTGCCATTCTAATTTTATTTCCTGGCATGTATTTGTTGTAGTAAACACCGTCTTCTAATTTTATATTATCTGGAACTTTATCTTCATAACCCATTAAGATAGAATAAAGATAATCTGATCCACCAGGCCTTGCTTTTGCAATAACAGACATATCTGGTGGATAGGCCCCTCCATTAGCAGCTCTAGAAGCATTTTCATTTGGATATGGGCTTTTAAATTTATCTGAAGGTTTAGCTTTTCTGGTAAACATCTCCCCTTCTCCATTTGGTCCATCGGTCACTTCGTATTGAGAAGCTAGTGCTTTTACTTCAGCTTCAGAAAATTCTGGACCGCCTGGTTCTGAAAGATTTCTAAAACTTACTTGCTTCATTGAATGGCAAGAAGCACAAACTTCTTTGTAGACTTGATAGCCCCTTTGTAACGAAGCTCGATCAAACTTTCCAAAAAAACCATCAAAAGACCAATTTTGTTTTAACAGCTCTATATTAGTTTCCTTGGCAATAGAAATATTTGTAAAAAAAAATATCAAACAAGCTACGACAAAATATCTAAGTCTAAAAAAAGAATCTTTTATATTCATTTATTAAATAATCTAATTGTTTTAATTTTTCCCTGTTTTTTCCAATCCTCAAACTCATGTATGCTTGCAGGCATCGGTAAAGGTTTTTCAATTATAGATACAAGTGGTGCCAAAATGAAAAAGAAAGCAAACCAAAAGGCTGTTCCAATTCTTCCTATTACTAAATAAATTCCTTCTGCTGGTGCACCACCGATGTACATCAGGACGAAGAAATCTAAAACAAATAAAAAAACACATTGCTTCCATATCGGCCTAAAGACACTTGATCTAACTTTGCTAAAATCTAGCCACGGCAGAAGCCCCAAAACAGCTATACTGCTCACCATTGCTACAACTCCCATTAATTTGTCAGGAATACTTCTTAAGATTGCATAAAAAGGTAAAAAATACCATTCAGGAACAATATGGGCAGGCGTAACTAAAGGATTGGCTGGAATATAATTATCTGGATGACCTAAATAATTTGGCGCATACATCATTACCGCAACAAATATTAATAAGAAAACCAGCATTGCTAACAAGTCTTTACTGGTTGTAAATGGAGAAAAGGATACAGTATCTCTAGTATCTTTTGGCTCAATACCTGAAGGATTATTAGATCCAACAATATGAAGTGCAATAACGTGAAAAACAACTACACCAACAATTAAAAAAGCAATTAACCAATGTAAAACATAAAAACGATTTAAAGCCGCATCTCCCACTGCATAGTCGCCCCATAACCAAGTAACAATAAAATCACCAACAACTGGAACTGCTGAAAATAAATTGGTTATAACTGTTGCGCCCCAATAACTCATTTGACCCCACGGAAGCGTATAACCTAAAAATGCCGTTGCCATCATTAGAAAGAAAATAATTATTCCCAACAACCACATGAGTTCTCTCGGTTCTTTATAAGAACCGTAGTAAAGGCCTCTAAAAATATGCAAATAAACTGCTATAAAAAAGAATGAAGCTAAATTCATATGTGCATATCGAATTAACCATCCAAAATTTACATCTCTCATTATTTTTTCTACTGAATCAAAGGCTTGGTTAGCATCAGGTTTGTAATGCATTCCCAAACTAATTCCTGTAACGATTAAAAGCAGAAGACAAATAGTAAGTATTCCACCGAAGCTCCAGAAGTAACTCAAAGATTTTGGTACTTGAAAATCTAAATACTCGTGCCTAAACATTCTTATTATAGGAAGACGATTATCTATCCATCCGGTCACACCTGTAAAAGGAGATCCTCCCACTTTATTTGTATGCACTGGTTCAAAATGTTCTTTAGATGGTTTCGATGTTTGATCGTTCATTTCAATTTATCTATCCTATTTTAATTTTATCATTACTAACAAATTCATATTGCGGTATCTCTAAATTTGTAGGAGCTGGTCCTTTTCTAATTCTTCCAGAAGTGTCGTAATGAGAACCATGACAAGGACAGAACCATCCATTATAATCCCCTTTTCCTGCTATAGGAACACAGCCTAAGTGAGTACAAACTCCAAGAACAACTAACCATTCATCCTTACCTTTTTTAACTCTTAGTTTATCATCCTGAGGGTCCTTTAAATCGTTAAGATTCGCTTGTTGTGCTTTTTGAATTTCTTCCTTAGTTCTTCTTTTTATAAAAACTGGCTTTCCTCTCCACAAAACTGTTATTTCTTGTCCTTCCTTTACTTTGGAAAGATCAACTTCAATTGATGCAAGAGCTTTAACGGATGAGTCAGGATTCATTTGACTTATCACTGGTAAAACCCCAGCCCCTACTCCTACTGCACCAACAGTTGCCGTAACAGTTGTTAAGAAATCTCTTCTAGTGGTTTTATCTTTATTTTTTATTTCACTCATTTTTTAATTATAGACTTTCCTGTATATATGAAAAAATATCAATATAGTTGATAGCCACGATGACGCATAATAATATAAAAAATGATTAATATTGCTCTTTACCAACCAGATATAGCACAAAATACTGCTGCAATCATAAGAATTTGCTCATGTCTGGGGGTTAATTTAGAAATTATCAAACCTTGCGGCTATTTTTTTGACAAAAAAAAACTCGATCGAATCTATTTGGATTATCTAGAAAATTGTAATTTAAAATTTTACGAATCGTATGAAAACTTTATAGAAAATAAAAAAGAAATGCGATTAATTTTACTTACAACCAAATCTACAAAAAACTATAGTAAGTTTTCTTTTTCTAAAAATGATACATTGATTTTTGGAAAAGAAAGTGCAGGTGTACCAGCAATAATTCATGAAAGTATAATAAATAGATTAACTATACCAATGCAAAATAGTGCAAGGTCTTTGAACATTGCATCATCAGTTGCTATTGTAGCATCTGAAGCATTAAGACAAATAAATTTATAAAAAATGAAATCTATTAATATAAAAAAAAAATTAGCATCCCATTGGTTTAGGAGTCTCAGAGATCAAATATGTAAAGAATTTGAAAATTTAGAAAAAGAAATGTCAAAAAAAACAATAAAATTTTCTAAAACCAAATGGAAAAAATCCAAATCAAAACCTGAAGGTGGAGGAGAGATATGTATTTTAAGAAATGGAAAAATTTTTGAAAAAGTTGGAGTTAATATTTCTGAAGTAAAAGGATCGTTTGATAAAAATTTCAAAAAAAAAATACCAGGGACAGATAAAAGTTCAAAATTTTGGGCCTCAGGCATATCTTTAGTAGCCCATTTTCAAAATCCAAAAATTCCATCGCTGCACTTTAATACAAGATTTATATCAACGTCTAAACATTGGTTTGGGGGTGGTATGGATGTAACTCCCTGTATCCCTGATAAAAAACAAAAAGAATATTTTCATAACGAGCTCAAACAAACATGCAATTTGCATAATAAAAATTATTACAAAACTCACAAATTAAATTGCGATAAATATTTTTTTTTACCCCATAGAAATGAAGCAAGAGGTGATGGAGGAATATTTTATGATTATCTGAATACCAACGATTGGGAAAAAGACTTTTTATATACCAAAGATGTTGGGCTAGTTTTTTTAAAAATTGCAAAAAATATTATTCAAAAAAAAATGTTTCATAAATGGACTAAAAAAGAAAAAATGAAACAATTGCAAAAAAGAGCACGATATGTTGAATTTAACCTTTTATTTGATCGAGGCACAAAATTTGGGCTAGCCACTGGTGGAAATATCGATGCAATATTTATGTCTTTACCCCCTCTTGCATCATGGTAATAATAAATTAGATGGAAAAAGAGCCGATTACAATTCAAGGATTAGAAAAAGTAAAATTAGAACTTGATCAAAGAAAAAACATCACTAGAGCTAAAATTGTTGCAGCCATTTCTGAGGCCAGATCCCATGGAGATTTAAAAGAAAACGCAGAATATCATGCGGCAAAAGAAGAGCAGGGATTAAATGAAAAAAGAATTCAAGAATTAGAAACTTCAATTGCAATGGCTGAGGTCATTGATATTACAAAAATCACTTCTAGCACAAAAGTAATTTTTGCTAGTACGATTGTAGTAAAAGATCTGGATACAGATAAACAAAACACCTACAAAATAGTAGGTAAAGACGAAGCAGATGTCAAAAACGGACTTATCTACTACAAATCTCCTTTAGGAAAAGGTTTTATTGGTAAAGACAAAAATGACTTTGTGACTATCGAAACACCATCTGGAGAAAAAAACTTTGAAATTATCGATGTAAAATATATTTGATTTTCTAAATAACAAATTTCTAGTTTACATTAGTATTTAATAGCTTGTCAAAACCAGGGTAGATATATTCAAACAAATCAACCACATCTTTATCTTGTAAAATTTTTTTTGGGTCATTAATTAATAAAATTTTTTTTAATTCTTTTTCTAACCTTGTACTAGAAATACTTTTAATATTTTTTTTATACTTATAAATTGTATTTAAGAGATTTGCATCATGTGGGTATTTGGAATATTTATAAAAAAAACGAAAATATCTTAAAGCACGAACAAAATCTTCTTGAATACTTATCTCTGGACTCTTGATGAACTTAATTCTTCCCTCTACTAAGTCTTTTTTCCCATTATAAGGATCCCAAAAATTTATTATATTTTCTTCCTCATAAATCCAATTGCAGTAAATTGAATTAATCGTAAAATCTCGACGTTCTGCATCAATATTCCAGTCTTTGGTAAATATAATTTTAGCATATCTTCCATCAGGAAATAAATCTTTCCTTAGAGTCGTAACTTCAAATTTCAAATTATTGATAATTACGGTTACTATCCCAAATTTAATTGCATTTGTTTTAAAATCAATTTTTTCTGTTTCAAGCCTCTTAATAACTTCTCTAGGTTCAAGAATTGTAGCGAGGTCTATGTCGCTAATTTTATGATTTAGAATAATATCTCTTACGCATCCTCCTACAAATCTGGTCAGATCAGGTTTTGGATTTAGTAATTTATAAATTATTTTTGCTTCAGGAATTGTTGTAAGTTTATTAGCCATATTAAATAATTGGCTGGGGCTCCAGGGATCGAACCTGGGATGACGGGATCAAAACCCGTTGCCTTACCGCTTGGCTAAGCCCCAATTTATGTAGTTATGTAATAGTTTTAGTAACTGCTGTCCAATAACTTCTGAATTTAGTTTTAACTAATTTTTCACATTTTAAAAGGTTTTTCTTACTTTTAAAAACAAGATAACAGCAAGAACCACTGCCGCTCATTCGAATAAAATCACAAATTTTTTGTTTCTCTATAAATTTTATTAATTGGTTTATAGATGGATTTGATTTTGTGGCAGCATTAAAAAGGTCGTTGCCAAAATTGAACAAATTTAAAATATTTTTTTTAATTAGTTTTCTAGCAATTATATTAGTACCTTGTTTGCTAAACACTTTGTTCATTTTATAAATACGTGCAGTCAAATTTGGTTTGTTAGGATAAATCAAAAGTAGATTAAGTTTAATTTTTTGCGTTACAGACTGCACCTTATCTCCTATGCCATCAATAAATTTTGGGTTTTTATCACTAAATATTTTCGAATCTGCACCAATATAATTATATATTTTAGATAAATTTTGATTGGAAACTTTTAATTTAAACTTCGTTTTTAGAAATTGAAAAATAGTTACAGCATTAGAAGATCCCCCACCTAGTCCAGCTCCTGTTGGTATGCGTTTATAAATAGTTATATTAAATTTTTTCTCTTCTAAGATTGGATACATTTTTTGTAAAAAAAATATTAATTTAGTTATAGAATTATTCAAATTATCAATAGACTTTGCAAATTTGCCCTTAAATTTTACATTTGTTGCAGTTTTATTAGTTTCTGTAATTTGGAGATGATCCCTAAGATCAATCAATGCTACAAAACTCTCAATTTTATGCAATCCGCTGGGTAGTTTTTTTATTACTTTTAAATAAAAATTTATTTTTGCAGGAGAATATAAATTATAAGTTTTATTCAATACCATGTAACAATTTTTGTTTAATTTTGTTAAGTCGTTCTGTATCAATATTTGATAATTTTGTTGCATTTTTCCAAACATAGCGTGCTTGAATTTTTTTATTATTTTTCCACAAGACATCACCGTAGTGATCATAAACTTCTGATTCTTGTGGGGCTTTTTCATAAGCTAATTGCAGTAATTTTTCGGCCTCGCTAAAATCATTGAGTAAATAATAAGCCCAACCTAAAGAATCGATTATATAACCTTGTTCCCATTTGCTAAGTTGAACAGCTTTTTCAAGCATTTGTTTTGACTCTTGTAGGTTAACACCTCTTTCTAACCAGCTGTATGCTAAATAATTTATTACTGTATATTGAGATGGAGAAAGTTTTAAAGATAATTGAAAATTCTTATCTGCATTTTCATATTGACCTAATCTTTCATAGCAAATACCCATGTAATAGTAAATTTTCCAATCTAGTTCGTTACTCGATGCAATCCCTTCTGCATTGAGATAGTACTCAAGAGCAAGTTTAAAATTTTTATTACCTCTGTAGTAATTTCCCATATCCATTAATTTTGAGAATCTAAAATATTTATCTTGGACGATCATATTTTCTAAATTTTTTATAGCGTCATTTTCTAATTTTGGAGATCGTAATTTGTTAAAATTGATGTACCACTTAAACTCTGAACCTAAATCAGCTATTAATTTTGTATTTGTATTTTCAAAAGAGGTTTCTTTACTTAAAATAATATTTTCAAAATTTAATAATTTATTTGTTACAAAATTTGGATTTAAATAGTCTGATAAAGATGCAATCAACTGGGATAAGTCTATTTGACCCTGTTGCTGAAATAAATTGGCAAACAAATATAATAATTCTGAGATCGTATGATTAATATTTTGTGAGTCAAATTTTTTTGTGAAAAAAGCATAATTTTTATTTTTAAGTGCCACATAACCTTGTCTCAATAATAAATCATCTGGACTATAAAATAACTGTTTTTGTAAAATCATTTCTGCTTCAGAATATTGTTTTTTTTTAACTAAATGTATTGAATGAAAAAAATGATAACGGCCTAAAGTAGGCTGATTTAAAATTAATTGACTAGTTTTATCGTATTCTTTTTTATTTGAAGTAAAATCATATATTAAAAAACTTTGAATAAGTTTTATATTGCTAAACGAAGAATTGAACTGCCGAATCTTATATTCTTGATTATCAGTATCTTGGGATAATATATCAATCCACAAATTAATATAATTATTTAGCTCATTTAAAAGTAAATTTTGTTTATTAGATTTCTCGAAAATTTTTTTTGCCTTAAAATAATTTCTATTTTTAATATAATGAACACCCTGAATTAATTTAAATAAAGATTGAGCCTGCTCATCAGTTTTACTTATTAGATTATTTGCTTCACTAATTTTTCCCTCCATTGCTAAAGAATAAATATATTGAAAATCATAACTACTATGACTATTTGCTAGATTTCTCGTTTTAGAGAAAAAAAGATTAGCGTCACGATAATTGTTATAATTTAATGATAGAGAGCCCTTGAGGTAGTTTGATATATAATCAGATGATTCTAAAGAGTTTTTTGTTTGAAAAAAAGCTGCTTGGGCAGGTACGATAATGGTAACAATGAGAAACAAAGAAAAAAATAAATAATTGTTTAATTTACAAATCATGACTTCTAAAAACTTAAAAAAATACATTAATGACAATGTAAAAGAATATTATCACTCTAGTGGCCTATATAATAGTTTAATTTATAAAAAAGTATTTCAGTCAAACAATCTATCAAAAGAACAGTCTTTAGAAAAAAACTTTTCTAAAATTAGGATTACTTTGGAAAAATTTATAGATAATAAGAATGACTTAATTCCATCTAATTTTAAAACTAATTCTAAAATTATGGTTATAGGAGACATGCCCAGTCTTAATGATCATAACAATAAAAATATATTCTCTGATCACTCTGGGGAATTATTAAAAAAAATGTTAAAAGCAATTTCAATTAACATTGAAGATGTTTATTTGACAAATATACTTCCTTTTTTTAGCAAAGAGCAGAAAAATATTTATAATAATTTCAAGGCATTCTTAAAAAAATCTATTAAAGAACATATTTCCATTATTGATCCTCAAATAATTCTATTATTAGGTTCAGTTCCTATGGAAATATTATTTGATGATGAATTTTCTATTTATAAAAATCGTGGTCAATGGATAAATTTCAAAAGTAATAATAAAAATATTTTTACTCTTTGCACTTTTCACCCTAATTTTTTAATACAACAACCAAACCAAAAAAAAAATGCTTGGCTCGATTTACAATTATTTCAAGAAAAATTAAAAGATTTAATTTAATGCTCACATTGTCTGAAGAAAAAAAATTGGGTTCAATAATAATTGGGGTAGATGAAGTTGGTAGAGGACCTCTGGCCGGTCCTGTTACGGCAGCTGCTGTAATGTTCAATGATAAAAGCAAAATAAATAAAATAGATGACTCAAAAAAATTATCCCTTAGTCAACGAGAAGAATTATTTAATCAAATTATAGGCAGCTCAAAATTTGCAATTGGATTTGCAACTGTGGATGAAATTGATAAATTAAATATTTTACAAGCGTCTTTACTGGCAATGAAAAGATCTGTGGAAAGCCTAAAAGAAAAAAATGCGACTATTTTAATTGATGGCAAATTTAGCTTTGATAGTACCAAAAAAAATATCAAAACATTTATAAAAGGCGATCAATTGTACCCATCGATTGCAGCAGCTTCCATAGTTGCCAAAGTTATAAGAGACAGATACATGACCATACTATCAAAAAAATATCAAAACTATGGATGGGAACAAAATGCTGGGTACGGAACTAGCAAACACATTCAGGCTTTAAGAATGCACGGCATAACTCCGTTTCATAGAAAAAGTTTTGCACCAGTACACAACATGTTGTTAGCAAAATAAAAGTACCACTAAAGATCGATATTGCTCGTTTGACTTTCATTAACCTTTAAAGTTAATTCTACTTCAAGTTGAATATGAAAAACAATAAGCATTCTTTAGCAAATAAGATTTTGCAGGGTAATTCAATAGAAGTATTAAAAAAAATACCCGATGAAACCTTTGATTTAATTTTCGCAGACCCTCCTTATAATCTTCAATTAGATAAAAATCTTGAAAGACCAGATAATAGCAAAGTATCTGCTGTAAATGATAAGTGGGATCAATTTGCTTCTTTTAATCAGTATGATCAATTTACCACTGAATGGCTATCAGAATGTAGAAGAGTTTTAAAAAAAAATGGAAGTATTTGGGTAATTGGAACTTATCATAATATTTTTAGAGTTGGAAAAATTATTCAAGATCTAAATTTTTGGATTCTAAACGACATTATTTGGAATAAAAAAAATCCAATGCCTAATTTTAAAGGAACAAGATTTACCAATGCTCATGAAACTTTGATATGGGCAGCAAAAGAACCGAAAACTAAATATACATTTAATTATAATTCATTAAAATGTTTTAATGATGATAAACAACTTAGATCTGATTGGAATTTAGCTATTTGTAGTGGCAATGAGAGATGTAAAAAAAATGGGGAAAAAGCACATAATACCCAAAAGCCAGAATCTTTGCTCTACAGAATTATTTTATCTACAACAAATAAAAATGATTTAATTCTAGACCCTTTCTTTGGTACTGGAACAACCGGTGCAGTAGCCAAAAAACTAGGAAGAAACTTTTGCGGGATAGAAAAAGAAAAAAAATATATTGAGGTTGCTAAAAAAAGGATTTCACAGATTAGAACAATCACAGATGAGTATTTAAAAACTGTTCAAAAAAAAAGAAACGAAACAAGAATACCATTTGGAATGCTAGTAGAAAGTGGAATCATAGAACCTGGTTTGAACCTATATGATCAGAAAAAGAAATATACAGCTAAGGTTATGGCAGATGGAAGTATTGATTGCAAAAATATTACCGGTTCAATACATAAAGTGGGTGCTGAACTAGAAGGTGCACCATCGTGTAATGGGTGGTCATACTGGCATTTTAATATTGAAGGTAAATTACAGCCTTTAGATTATTTGAGGCAAAAAATCAGATCTAAGTCAAATCTTTAAACTTATAGTTATAAATTTTTCCAAAGAATAAATTACAAATTAACTTATTATTACATATTATTTTAATAAATATATTTCTTATTTTTTTTAAGTATTTATTGGACATATGATAAGTATAAAGATTAAAATTTGATCTTCTATTTACCATTGATACTCTTTTTAATCTCCCTTTGGTAAATTTATCAATTTGAAATATTTTTTGATGAAAGAGTTTTGCTAAATAAAATGCATCTTCTATCGACTGTGCTGCTCCTTGAGCCTGAAATGGGACCATACCGTGCGCTGCATCTCCAATAATAAAAGATTTTTTTTCCCCAAAAAAAATATTTGTATGTTTATATATAGGCCACTGATAAATATCACGGGCAGATTCTATAATATCGCGAATATCTTTGTTAGCATCTGATGACAAACTAATCAAATTTTCCCTATGCGGTACTAAATTTTCATATTCTTTATTTAAATTAGAGTTTTTAAGTGCAAAAACAGAAGTAAAGCTAAAGTCTCCAGTTGCATTAATTGGATAAAATACAAAATGTTTTTGATCGCCCATATATAACAATAAATTTTCTTTACTGATTTTTTTAGAATTATGAATTATGCCCTTAAATGCAACCGCATTAACTGATTGCAAAAAATTTTGTTTTTGTAAATTTTTTCTAATTTTTGAAAAAATACCATCTGCCACTATTACATAATCAAAAAACTCATGACTATTATCTGAAAATTGAATTAAATTATCTTTTATTGACACTGCTTCTTTATTAGAAATTTCAACTCTTGCATTAATTTGATGCAACAAAAAATTTATTAAAATATCTCTATCAAGACAAATATAATTTGAACTATTGTTTAATTTATCTAACGAAAAATTTGCAATCATTTTTTTAAATTTATAATCTTGAATTTGTATATTTTTAATTATTGAAAATTTTTCTTCCGAAATTTTGTTAAAATTAATTGTTTTTAAAATAGAAATGGCATTACTTGATAATTGAATGCCACTTTTATTATGTTGAAAAATATTTTTTTTTTCAAAAATTTTTATTTTAAATGAATTATTTTTATGTAAAAAATTTGCAAAAGAAAGACCAGCTATACCACCTCCTATTATTCCAATAGAAATCATTTTATATTAATGCCCTTCAATTTTAAAAGTTTTTTAGCTAGTACCGAAATAGTAAATTTACTTATATCATCTTTATGTATCCAAAAAAAATTATCTTTATTAATTTTAGCATCTTTTAATTCTAAAACTTTTGTTACCATTATAAAATTTGATATTTTGTATCTCAACTTAGAAATTGAAGAATCTTTAAGAATTGCTTTTTTAAATACTTTTTTTGTGAGCAATTTATAGTTTTTTGAATCAGATTCTATAATTGGAAGATTAATTAATTGATCTAAAAAATTAAAATTTTTATTATATGTAAATAAAATTCTATTATTTTTTTTGAGATAAAAGGCATAAAAATTTCTTTCTTTTATATATTTTTTTGTAGAAACTTTATTAAAAGTATTTTTTTTATTAGAAATGCAATTATTCTTTAAAGGGCACAATTTGCACTTCGGATCCTTTGGTAAGCAAAGTAAGGCACCTATTTCCATTATGCCTTGCATCAAATCACTTGAGCCGACGTTTACTTGCATTGTTTTCAACTTTTGCTCCAAGTTAAAAAGAAAATTCTTACCTTGATATAAGTTAAAAATTCTTGAAATTACTCTTTTAACATTTCCATCGATACCAATGTATGACTTGTCTTTTGCTATAGCTAATATCGCAGAGGCTGTATAATCACCAATACCCGGTAGGCTTTTTAAATGTAAAAAAGAATCAGGTAAAATTCCGTTATGCTTTTTTACAATGATTTTAGCAGTTTGGTGCAAATTTCTAGCTCGACGATAATAACCCAGTCCTTCCCATAATTTTAATACACTCGTAATACGAGATTTTGAAAGAGACTCAATTGACGAAAATTTTTTATAAAACTTATTAAAGTAAGGTATCACTGTGGAAACCTTAGTTTGTTGGAGCATTATTTCGCTAAGAAGAACCTTAAAGTCCTTATCAACAGAGTTTTTATATTTTCTCCATGGCAAATCTCTTTGGTGTTTTTGGTACCAAGCAATTATTTTTTTTGATAATATAAGGCTCATATCAATTAATGAATAAATTTACTCAAAACAAAGTATATCAGGGATTAAAACCCATCAAATCTCTATTGCCAAAAGATATACAGAAATTAGCCAAGACTCAAAAAAATAGTTTTTTTGAACTTAAGGATAAATGGTTGCCAATTGTTGGCGAAGAAATTGCCAATCAGTGTGATCCGGAGAAAATAAAGCTAAATGGTAATAATAAAGGAAAAATATTATTTTTAAATGTTCCAAAAGACCATCTCTTAGAGATCGATTATTCCAGAGATTACATAATTGAAAAAATTAATTCATATTTTGGTTATAACTTTATAAATAAAATCATTATTAACTCTTTTAAAGTTGGCAAATTAAAAAACGATAATGTAAAGAAAGTCCCTATTCTTAATGATTCTTTGTCAAATAAAATTAGTCAAATTAAAAATGAAAAACTTAAAAATGCTTTGGAAGAATTATTTAAAAATGAAAATTAAAAACATAATTTTTAAAATTATAGTTTTCGCTATATTTGCATTTCCTACCCATGCTGTAGAAATCAACAATTATATTTTAGGCTCAAAAGATGCGAAGATAAATATTGAAATATTTTCTTCCCTTACTTGCCCGCATTGTGCAAAATTTCATTTAAATGTTTTGCCTGGTTTGGTAAAAAATTTTGTAGATACAAAAAAAGCAAAAATATATTTAAAAGATTTTCCCCTTGATCTTGCAGCTTTAAATGCAGCAAAAATTTCAAGATGTATTAATAATAAAAATTCAATGGCTTTTCTTGATGAAATTTACTCCAAGCAAAGTGAGTGGGCTGCAGGTAGAAATATACAAGAAATTAATGAAAAATTAAAAAGAATTTCTAGTAAACATTCTATGAATAATCAGGATTTTGATAATTGTATCAAAGATGAAAAAATTGAAACTGAAGTTTTGACAAGTAGGATTGATGCACAGAAAATTTATAATATAACCGGCACTCCCACTATAATAATTAATAAGAAGAAATTTGAAGGTGATTATAATTTAGATGAAATTTCTAAGTATATAAACAAATTAAATTAATTTATGAAATTTAAACAGTTAGAAGTTGTTGGATTTAAATCATTTGCAGATAAAACATCTTTTTATTTTGAAGATGGTTTAACAGGAATTGTGGGCCCAAATGGATGTGGAAAATCTAATATTGTAGAATCGCTAAGATGGTGCATGGGCGAAACATCTGCAAAAAGTCTGAGGGGCTCAGGCATGGAAGATGTAATATTTTCAGGCACAACTTCTAGACCATCAAAAAACTTATGTGAGGTAGCTCTTAAATTAGAAAATGATAACCGTCTTCCTCAATTTAAAGACATGTCTGAAATTGAGGTGCGAAGGAAAATTGAAAAAGACAAAGGATCTAAGTATTTTTTAAATGGTAGAGAAGTGAGAGCAAAAGACATACAGATACTATTTGCCGATTTATCTACTGGTCCACACTCCCCTTCCATGGTGAGTCAGGGAAGAGTAGGTTCTTTGGTAACTGCTAAACCAACGGACAGAAGAGCAATTTTAGAGGAGGCCGCTGGAATTGGTGGTCTGCACGTGAGAAGGCATGAAGCTGAATTAAGACTAACAGCAGCAGAAAATAATTTGAAAAAAGCCGACGATATAATGAAACAAATTGAAAACCAGCTCAAAAGTTTACTCAAGCAAGCAGAGGAAGCTTCAAAATATAAAAATATTTCAAACGAGATCCAAAATCTAGAAGCAAAACTAGTTTATTTTCAATCAAAAGAAATAGATAACTCTATTCAAGATGCCCAGGAAGAACTTGGCAACGTTGAAGATGAAATAAGTGCAGTCAATATAGATAAGAATTTCAACGAAAATGCCCTAAAAGAAGAAAGTCAAAATATACGCCCTTTACGTGATGAAAACGCACAACTGAACGCTAAATTGCAAAGACTAAATTTAGAATTTGAACAAATTAGCGAAGAAGAAGGTAGGGCCAAAAATGAAATAGAAAAAATCAAAAAGGAAATTAAACAAGTCAATACTGACATTGATAGAGAAAAACAAATAATCAATGACTCGTCTTCTAACGAAAAAAGATTAGCGGCTGAAAGATCTGATACTATTGAAACTGAACAAAATTCTGCCGAAATTGAAGAAAAAGCATACAATGCATATCAACAATCTCTTAAAGAATTAAATAATGAACAAAATCTCTTAAACAAATTATCAGATAAAATATTTTCTCAAATTGGAGGTTTTGATTTTAGTCTTATTAAAAACAAAACTGAGCAACTTTCTAATTCAATTAAAGAAACAGGTTTAATGTTACAAAAACTATCTGAAGATTCAAATTTAGAAGTCTCCGAGATTAAAAGTCAAATATTAGCTATTTCTAATGAATATGTTAAAATTGAAAATCTAATAACAAAAGTCAATTTTGATCTAGATGCCGCTGCTCCTCAAGCAAATTTAAATTCTGATACCACAAATCAATTAAAAAAAGATTTCCTTGATCAGCTTAAAATTATATCAGATTTACAAGAAAAGTATGCTTCTAGACTTAGTAAATACGAAACTCTCCGCCAAGATAGTTTAAAAAGAAAGGAGAGATTAAACAATATTGAAAATGAAATAAAAAACTGGATTGATCTAAAGCAAAGCTCAGAACAAAAATTTAAAGAATTAAATGAACGCTTAAAAGAAAATGAAATTATTTTATCTAAGGAGGAAACGAAGCCAGGGGCAATTGCTGAAAAAAAAGGTACCTATGTTCAGAATATAAAAAATATTGAAGAAGATATTCAACAAATTCTTGAAAAGTTAAATTCTAAAGAAGAATCGATTAAATCTATAAATCAAAAATTATATGATATTAATGGAACTGTCTTAGAAATCACTGAAAGAAAAGTTAGAGCTCAGACAATTATAGAAGGATTAAAAGAAAAGAAAAAAGAAATTGAATTAAAATCCCTTAGTGAGTTCAAGCGCGCTATTGAGGAGCTTCCTAGTTTTGCCGAGATCAACACAGAAGAGGCAATAGAAACATCCAAAATTGAAAATCAAATACAAAAACTCAAAGATCAAAGAGAAAAAATGGGTGCCGTAAATTTAAGAGCTGATAATGAAACTCAAGAACTACAAAACCAAATTGATAAAATGATGAATGACCGAAAAGATCTAGTGCAAGGTATTCAAAAATTGAAAGGGTCAATCAACGATTTAAATCAAAAAGGTAGAGAGCGTTTATTAGATGCGTTTGAAAAAGTGAGTAGAAAATTTAATGATGTTTACACAAAACTTTTTGCAGGCGGTAGTGCAAAACTTGAGCTAATTGAATCTGACGATCCCTTAGAAGCAGGTTTAGAACTGCTTGTCAGTCCTCCTGGAAAAAAATTACAGTCTATAACTTTGCTTTCTGGTGGTGAACAAGCGCTGACAGCTATGGCATTAATTTTTGCAGTTTTTTTGATTAATCCCTCTCCTATTTGCATATTGGATGAGGTTGATGCCCCACTTGATGATGCAAATGTAACTAGATTTTGCTCTCTATTAGATGAACTCTCTAATATAACAGATACAAAATTTATTATAATTACTCACCATGCTTTAACAATGTCTAGGATGAATAGGTTATATGGAGTCACGATGGCCGAAAGAGGAGTAAGCCAACTTGTTGCGGTTGATCTTGAAAAAGCAGAAGAAATGGTTGCTTAAAATCATCAATGAATGACTTTAAAAATCTTGAAGATAAAATAAAGAAACTAGATCAAAAAAAACCAGATTCTGATCAAAATAGACAATCCTCAATGGGTATTGCGATGAAACTTAGTAGCGAAATGATTGCTGCCGTTTTTGTCGCAAGCTTTATTGGGTATTATTTAGACAAATGGCTGGAAACTAAGCCATTTTTGCTAATTTTTTTTTTCTTTTTGGGGGCAATTACAGGGATTTTTAATGTTGTGCGAACTTCTAAAATGATTAATAAGGACTAAATTATTTAAAATTATGGCTACAAATCCAATGAACCAATTTGAAGTACATTCAATTGGTCCCAAGATTCAATTAGGTAACTTTGACATTTCCTTCACTAATTCTGGTCTTTTTATGGTTCTAACAGTTAGCATAATTTCAATTTTTTTTGTTCTAGCTACGCAAAAAAAATCTTTAGTCCCAAATAAAATCCAACTAATAGCTGAAATGATTTATGAATTTGTATCAAAAATGATTAGTGATACAGCCGGTAAGGATGCGAGACCCTACTTTCCATTTATACTAAGTTTATTTTTGTTTGTGTTAATTTCTAACATGATCGGGATGATCCCATATTCTTTTACAGTGACAAGCCACATTATAGTAACTTTTGCTATGGCTTTTTTCATTTTCATAGGAGTTACCGTGATTGGTTTTGCAAAGCACGGATTGTCATACTTAAAATTATTTGTTCCTTCTGGGGTACCCGCTGTACTGTTGCCTTTGATTGTAATAATAGAAATTATTTCGTATTTAAGTCGACCGATTAGTTTATCTGTTCGACTTTTTGCAAATATGATGGCTGGACATACAATGCTGAAAGTTTTTGGTGGATTTGTAGTTAGCCTAGGCATTCTCGGTGGTTGGTTACCACTTGGATTTTCAATTGCACTTACAGGTCTAGAAATATTAGTAGCTTTTTTACAGGCCTATGTATTTGCAATATTAACATGCATCTACTTAAATGATGCACTTCACTTACACCATTAACAAAGGAGAAAAAAATGGAAATAGCAGCAGCAAAAATGATTGGAGCAGGTTTGGCTGCAATCGCACTAGCAGGAGCTGGGGTCGGCATTGGTACAATTTTTGGTAGCTATCTATCAGGTGCCATGAGAAACCCTTCTGCAGCACAAAAACAATTCCCTAATTTACTATTGGGATTTGCACTTGCGGAAGCAACGGGTCTATTTGGACTAGTTGTTGCACTAATTATTCTATTCGCTTTTTAATTAATTAAATGGATAAAATTATATTCTTATCTATTTTTTTAAACTCTGCTGCTCTAAATGCAGCAGAGAAAGCGGGAATGCCACAACTAAATCCTACAACTTGGTTTCCACAAATATTCTGGCTTATTATTACTTTTACTTTTTTGTACTTAGTTATTTCAAAAATAGTTTTGCCCAGACTATCTGAAAGCATTGAACAAAGAAATGATCATATAAGTGACAACATCGACGAAGCCAAAAATCTCAAACTTCAAGCGGAAGAACAACAGCAAAAGTACCTAAAAGTTATAGAAGAGGCAAAAAAAGAAGCTCAGCATTTAATAGAAAAAAATAAAAAAGATTTACAAGAAGAATTTGAAAACAAAAAAAAAGAAATAAATATAAAATCTGAAGAAAAGTTACAGCAAGTTGAAAAAGAAATAAACAGTTTTAAGATCGAAGCCATGAAAAGTATCAATGATATAGCAAGCCAGATAGCCAAAGATCTTGTTAAAAAAGTTTCAAAAGCAGAAACAAATGAAGCTAGCGCACGAGCAATTGTTGAAGAAATTTCTAAAAAATTAACCAGAGGTCTGAACTAATGGATGCAACTTTTTGGGTCGCAGTTTCTTTCTTTCTTTTCATTGCCTTTTTAATTTATAAAAAAATACCATCATTAATTAGCAATTCATTAGATGAAAAAATTGAAGAAATAAAATTTAAAATTAATGAATCTGATAAAATTAAACAAGAAAGTGATGCATTGTTGAGAAAATACCAAAATCAATTGGAAGTATCAAAAAAAGAGTGTGAGGAGATTTTGTTGAAAGCTCAAAAAACAAGTGAAGAAGAAAGCAAAATCATGAGTGACAAGATTCAGTCTATGCTTTCTATTAAAGAAAAAAATATAGAAGAAAAAATAAATCAGACCAAAAATAATGCAATTAAAGAAGTAAAAAAAATTTCAACTATTATAGCAATTGAGAGTGCTAAGAAAATTATATCTCAAACAATTGAAAAAAGTAAAATCGAAGAAGTCAACTTCTCTAGTGTAAAAGAGAGTATAGAAAATTTAAAAAAAAATAATTAGCTTTTTATTTATGAGATCCATCACAAAATGGTGGATTTTTAGATTTTTTGCAATTACACAAAAAATATTCTTTTTTTTCAGAAACATGAAAATTCAAAGGTACAAAATCTCCCTTTGCCTTGTGAGCTCCGTCACAAAAAGGCTGATTTCCAGATAATCCACAAGTGCACCAAAAATACTTCTTTTCTTTTTCTAATTCTATTTTTTCAGGAAAATTTTTTGTAGTTTTTTGAGTATCCATGTAGAACTATCTACTAGAAATTAATTGTAATATGAAGAAAAATTTAATTGTTATTGGATCTGGATTTGGTGGCATAGCGGCTGCACTAAGAATGAATGCAAAAGGTTACAGAGTAACACTTATAGAAAAACATGCAGAAATTGGAGGTAGGGCTAGAGTGTTCAAAAAGGATGGTTTTACATATGACGCCGGTCCCACAGTGATAACAGCTCCGTACCTGCTTCAAGAATTATTTACTTTATATAATAAAAAAATTTCCGATTATGTAACAATCAAACCTTTAGATCTTTGGTATAGGTTTGTATTCGAAAATGGCGACACATTTGACTATTCGGGCAATGAAGAAAAGATAAAAAATGAAATTAAAAAATTTTGTCCCGAGGATCTAGATGGCTACTCAAAATTAATAAATTTTACTGAACAAATATTTAACAAGGGATTTGTTGAGTTATCAGATAAACCATTTCATAGTATTGGTTTTATGGCGAGGCAGCTATTTGATTTGCTTAAACTAAAAAGTTATCAGTCTGTATATAAATTTGTTTCGACTTATATTTCAAATGAAAAGTTGAGAAGAATATTTAGCATGCACCCTCTTTTAGTTGGAGGCAATCCCTTTTCCACAACTTCTATATATGCACTAATTTTATATTTAGAAAAAAAATGGGGGATTCATTATGCGATGGGAGGCACTGGTGCTATTATCAATGCATTAGAAAAGTTAATGCAAGAAGAAGGCATTACAATTTTAAAAAACTCAGAAGTAGTAAGTTTAGTTTCTTCAGATAGCAAAATCACCAATGTCGAATTAAAAAATAAAAATATTTTATCTGCTGATTATATTGTTTGCAATGCAGATCCACCGCATGTTTATAGAAAATTAATTAGTAAAAAAAAAAATTACAACTTTTTATTTAATCACAAATTAAATAAAATGAATTATTCAATGGGTTTATTTGTTTACTATTTTGGTTCTAAAAAAAAATATTCACAAATAGCTCATCATACAATTGTTTTTGGTAATCAATATGAGAATCATTTAAAAAATATTTTTGAAAAAAAAGTATTATCCAACGATATAAGTTTTTATCTTCATAGACCTACTGCTACCGATGAGACCATGGCACCCCAAGGACATGATGCCTTTTACGTACTAGTGCCGGTTCCTAATAATTTATCTAAAATAAATTGGCAAAGGCAAGGATCTATTTTCAAAGAACTAGTTATTAATGTTATGGATAAAACAATATTACCAGATATAAAAAAAAATATAGTTAGTGACTTTTATGTTACCCCAGATTATTTTGAACAAGAGCTAAACACTTTGCATGGATCTGGTTTTTCGATTCAGCCAAAATTTACTCAATCGGCTTACTTTCGATTTCACAACCAATCTGAAATTTTCAATAATTTATATTTTGTAGGCGCAGGTACCCATCCTGGTGCTGGGGTACCAGGGGTGCTTTCTTCCGCAAAAGTTCTTGATAAACTTTTATAATGAATCACAAAAAAAATTTATTAATAGCAAAACATTCAAAATCTTTTTTTTGGGCCTCATTTTTTCTACCAAAGGATATTTTTACAAAATGTTCGGCTGTATACGACTTTTGTCGAACAATCGACGATATTGCAGATAGCAATAAAAATCTAAATATTAAAAAGAAAAATTTTATAACTTTTAAAAAAAAATTTTTTCAACATAAAAATTCTATTAAAGTCATAGATCGGTTTAAAGTACTTTTGCAAAAAGAAAATATTTCAGAACATATTATTCAAGATTTGTTTGATGGTATTCAAACTGACTTAAAAACAAAGGTAATTATCAAAAATCAAAAGAAGCTTTATATATATTCTTACCAAGTGGCAGGAACTGTGGGTTTAATTATTGCTAAAATACTTGGTATAAAAAATAAAGAAGACTTCCAAGGTGCAGTTAAACTCGGTGTTGCAATGCAGTTTACTAATATAGCCAGGGATGTTGTGGAGGATGCTAAAAATAATAGATTTTACATTAATGATAACTTTAAAAGCTTAAAGCAAATTATTCAAATGGCCGATAAACTATATGATGAGTCTATGAGTTCGATCGTAAACATTTCTCCAAGATACCGTTTGGCAATTCTGGTAGCAAGAAGAGTTTATAGACAAATTGGATATGAAATTCTAAAGAAAAAAGATATGAAAACTTATTTAATATCAGGAAAAATTTATATCAAAAATTATCAAAAATTATTTCAGACTATTTTAGCAACTCTTGATTTCATCAAATCAATCTTCTTTAAAACTAAAAATATAAATAAAAATAAAGTTAACTTATTTAAATATATAAATATTAATGAAAGAATTTGATTATATTATTTTAGGTGGAGGTCTATCAGGATTATCCCTGGCCTATGAACTTAATAAACAAGGTTGTTTAAAAAATAAAACATTAGCTATTCTAGAAAAAAGAAAAAATTATAAAAGAGACAAAAATTGGTCTTATTGGGACTACGATCACAATACTTTTAAAAACTGTGTCATACAAAGCTGGGATAGCTTTGAAATAAAGTATGATAATCAATCTATCATCTTATCCTGCAACAAAACACCCTATCGAACTATTGACTCAAAAAAGTTTTATAATTTTATCATTAAAGATTTATCCAAAAATAAAAATATTTTATTAAAAAAAGATACCAGTATTAACTCACTTAAAAAAAATGTTGTCAGGACTAATAAAGGAATTTACAAAGGAAAATATATATTTGATAGTTTGCTTAAAATTCCTCAAAAACAAGTAGTAATGTATCAGCATTTTTATGGTTGCGAAATTGAAGTAAAAAAAAATACTTTTAATTCAAAGTCTCTACAATTAATGGATTTTGATTGTGAGCAAAAAGATGGCCTTCATTTTTTCTATATTCTACCTTTCTCAAAAAAAAAAGCCTTAATAGAAACGACGTGGTATTCCAAAACTATTAAAAAACCCAAGGACTATCAAAACGAAATTTCTGAATATTTACAAAAATACCAAATTAAGGGAAAAATTAAATATAAGGAATTTGGAGCTATACCACTTTGTAATTTTCCAAAAGATCTGAAGGTCTCAAATTATTACAAAATTGGCACGGCTGGAAATATGACCAGAATTAGCACTGGATATACTTTTCAAACAATTCAAATGTTTAGCAAAAACCTAGCCAAAGAACTTAGACAAAACAATAAAATTTCCACAATTAAAACTAGATCGTTAAAATATACATTGCTTGACCAGATTCTATTATCCGTTATTCAACGTCAATACAAATTAATGCCAAAAATTTTTTTCAATCTTTTTAAAAACAATAGTAGCGAAACTGTGATCAATTTTTTATCAGATAAAAGTAATTTTGCTGATGATATTCAAATTATCAAATCAATGCCTAAATTAGTATTCTTACAAAACTTTTTAATTTTTTTATTTAAACAAATTTTTGTAAAAAAATGAGAGATATTCTAAGTAATAATAAAATAAACTTAGTATTTTACGCTCAGTTTCTTTTTTTTATTTTTGTTAGCGCTCTCTCTTTGTTTATTTTTAACGATAGTAATTTATTTAATCAGCTTAATTTCAACGTGTTTTGTTTTATTTTGATTGCAACTATTGGTGTATCTCACGGAGCTATTGATCATAAAAAAGGAGAATATATTTTAAATAAAATGAATAGTAGAAACTATTTGTTTTTATTTTATTTAGCATACCTTTTCTTTTTTTTTCTCGTTTTGTTTTTTTGGTTAAAATTCTCTTTAATAAGCTTGGTTATTTTTTTTATTATATCATCATTTCATTTTGGCAGTGAAGACACTGCAATTTTTTTAAAGCAAGCTACTAAATTGGAAAATTTATTTTACTTTGCTAGAGGATCTATAATTATTACCAGTTCTTTTTATCTAAATTTTAATGAAACGGATCAATTTATTCAAAATTTATTATTTGAACATAGTAATACATTATTACATGGAATAAATTGGCCATATATTTACTGGATAAATTTTATTTTTTTGTTTGCATTGCTAATTATATTATTCGTTCAAAAAAAAATAAGCATTATCTCATCTATAATAATATTTATAGAAATAATATTTATTGCTTTAAATTTTTATTTTTTACCCTTATTACTAGCATTCACGTTATATTTTTGTTTTATGCATTCAACCAAGCATATCATGGCCTTGTCTTATGAATTGGATCATGAAAATCCTATTCATGGATTAAAGAAATTTCTTGTCATGTCTTTTCCACTTACCCTAATTACTTTTACTTCTGCATTAATAATGTTATTTTATCTTGGAAATAATTTTTCGTTAAATAGCTCAATAGTTAAAATTATTTTTATTGGTTTGGCCTCGTTAACACTGCCTCACATTATACTGGGATTAATTTATGACAAATGCAAAAAATAATGAAATTTTAAATATTTTACTTGCCAGCCCTAGGGGGTTTTGTGCGGGAGTTGAGAGAGCTGTAGAAATAGTAAAAAAAACTATAGATAAATTTGGCTCTCCAATTTATGTGAGACATGAAATAGTACATAATAAATATGTTGTAAATGAGCTTAAAAATTTAGGGACTGTTTTTGTTAACGAATTGAGTGAAATATCTGATGTGACAAGACCTGTAATATTTTCTGCACACGGTGTTGCCAAAGAAGTTGTTGAGTTAGCAAAATTTAAAAACCTTTTTTATATCGATGCAACCTGTCCATTAGTTTCCAAAGTGCACAGAGAAGCTGAGCAACTGCATAAGCAAGGATTTTTCATTCTTCTTATAGGCCACGAAAACCACCCCGAAGTCATCGGAACAATGGGGCAGCTAAAAAATGGATCGATTGACCTTATTCAAACAAAACATGATGCTTCTAGCTATGATTTTGATCTCTCTAAAAAATATGCATACATTACCCAAACTACCCTTTCAGTCGATGATACTAAAGAGATTATAGATATTTTAAAAAATAGAGTGCCAAATATTAAAGGTCCAATTAAAGAAGACATTTGTTACGCTACAACTAATAGACAAAATGCAGTTAAGCAAATAGCTAATAGATGTGATCTTTTTTTAATTATTGGAAGTCCAAACTCATCTAATTCACAAAGACTGGTTGAGGTTGCAAAAAATAATGGATGCAAAAACAGTCTTTTGTTGCATCCTGATATATTATTTCCTCAAGATAAAATTATGCAATCAAAAACCATTGGTTTATCTTCTGGTGCATCTGCTCCAGAAGTACTTATCCAAGAAACTATCAATAAAATTAAATTAATTAGAAAAATACACATAGAAGAAATTATCTCGACAGAAGAAAATGTTTCTTTTAAATTACCCTCCTCTCTTCAATAATGGCAATTTATACCAAACTAACATTTACAGAAGTATCTTCAATTTTGAATAACTATCGTATTGGATCCTTGTTAAAACTCACTGGTATTAAAGAAGGAATAGAAAATACAAATTATTTACTAATTACATCAAGAGGAAAGTATATTCTTACTATTTTTGAAAAAAGAGTTAACAAAAAAGATCTCCCTTTTTTTATGAATTTAATGCAGCATTTAAATCATAAAAAAATTATTTGTCCTAATCCAATTTTTAATAAATTTAAAAAAAATATTATTGAAGTTGGTGACAAGAAGGCATGTATTTCAAGTTTCGTCTTAGGAAAAGGTAAAAATAACTTTACTATTAAACAATGCGAGGAAATTGGAAAAAATATTGCCAAACTGCATCTTGCGACTAAACAAGTTAAGCTAAAAAGAGCTAATAATTTATCATTAAAATCTTGGTTTGTTCTAAATAACCTAATAAAAATTAAAGGTAATAAAAAAATACCAGGAATTCATTTGTATATAAAAAAAATTTTACTGGTAATCAAAAATAACTGGCCAAGTAATATCCCCAAGGGAATTATTCATGGCGATTTATTTCCAGATAATATTTTTTTCGTAAAAAATAAGTTTAATGGTTTTATTGATTTTTATTTTTCTTGTTATGATTTTCTTATTTATGATCTTGCGATTTGTATCAATGCAATATGCTTTGATAATAAAGCAAAATTTAATAATAGAAAAAAAAATGCTATTCTTAATGGCTACTCATCTATTAGAGATCTTGGCTCAAAGGAAATAGATTCGCTACCCATTCTATCAATTGGAGCTGCGGTAAGATTTTTTCTTACACGTCTTTATGACCAAATTAATCAACAACAAAATGCCATTGTAAAAGTAAAAGATCCCAAAGAATATTTAAAAAAAATTAAATTTTATACAAAAACAAAAACATATAAAGGGTTACTTTAATTGAAACTAAATAAAGAAATAATCTACACTGATGGAGCATGTTCCGGAAATCCTGGAAAAGGTGGTTGGGCAGCTGTTATCATTAATGAAACTAATGAAAAAATAATTTCTGGCTCAGAAAATTTAACCACAAATAATAGAATGGAATTAACAGCTGTCATTAAAGCGTTAGAATTAACAGTCACTAATAACATAACAGTTTTTACAGACTCAAAATATGTAAAAAATGGAATAGAAAATTGGATTAACAATTGGAAAAAAAATGGTTGGAAGACAGCTTCAAAAGAGCCAGTTAAAAATAAAGATTTATGGGAAGCGCTAGATCAGTTAAATGTAAATAAAAATATAAAGTGGGAATGGGTTAAAGGTCACTCAAACGATAAATACAATAATTTAGTAGATGAAAAAGCCAGAGAAGCTATTAATTCATAAACTAAACTAGCTAGCTTTTGTTTTAATATAATCTTTTAAAGTATTTAAATCTTTATCCAGCACTACAAATCTTTCTTTTTTGTTTGCAAGATCACCTACAAAGCTTGGTATCTCTGGTTTTTTATTTATAGCTTTTATTATTGCATCTGGAAACTTGCAGGGATGAGCTGTCTCAAAACAAAAATAAGAAAAATCAGTTGCAAAAGTATTATATTTTTTTAAAGCTTTGAAACCAATAGCTGAATGCGGGTCTAAAACAACTTGATATGTATCAAAAACTTCTTTGATAGTTTGAATTGTTTCTTCTTCAGTTACGCTATAGGCTAAAAAATTATTTTTTAATCTCTTGATTTCATCAGGAGATAACTGAAATTTTTTTTCCGTTTTTAAATTATTCATTAGTTCTAACACACGAGTAGAATTTTGATCACAAATATCAAAAAGAATTCTTTCGAAATTACTTGCAACCTGTATATCCATACTCGGAGAAATAGAGGGGCTAACTAATGTGGGTTCGTACACTCCAACATTTAAACATTTTTCTAATAAATTATTATGATTAGTTGCTATAATTAATTTTTCAATCGGAAGACCCATTTGCTTTGCTACATACCCTGCATATATGTCGCCGAAATTTCCGGTTGGAACAGCTATTATCATTTTTTTTGATGGCTGAGGTTGTTTAAAATAAATAAAAAAATAATAAACTATCTGAGCAACAATTCTTGCCCAATTGATAGAATTAACTCCTGACATTTGAATATCCTCTCTAAATTTTTGATCATTGAACATTTCTTTAACTAGGTGTTGGCAATCATCAAAAGTTCCTTTGATAGCTATATTGAATACATTAGGCTCTAATATTGAAGTCATGAGCTTTCTTTGAATTTCGGAGACTTTATTCTCCGGATGCAAGACAAAAATATTTACATATTGTTTTTTTTTTAACGCATCAATGGCTGCTGCTCCGGTATCACCAGAAGTAGCAGTGACTAGATTCATTTTATTTTTACTTTTATCTAGCAGATAATCATACATATTCCCCAAAACTTGCATTGCTATATCTTTAAAAGCTAATGTAGGACCGTGAAAAAGCTCAACGCAATTTATATTGTCTAAACGTTTCAAATTAATAATATTTGGATTGTGAAAAACAGAATATGACTTGTTAATTATTTGATCTAGATCTTCTAAAGGAAACGTATCTCCAGTAAACTTTTTGAAAATTTGAAATGAGAGCTCTGAAAAAGTTAGCTCTCTCATTGAACTTATTTCTTCTATATTAAACTGAGGAATGCTAGTAGGAATATACAGACCTCCATCAGATGCAAGTGCGTTTAAAAATATTTGCTCAAAATTATAAGTTTTGCTTTTATCTCTTGTGCTAAAATACTGCATATTTATTTATATCTTTTTTTTAAAATCCAAAAAGCAATTAATATACAAATACCAAGCACATACCAAGTTAAAGCATATTGAAGATGATTATTAGGTATCTTGATATTATTAATATTTTTTAAGTTAGGAAAATATTCGTCAGGAACTGACTGTAGGATCAAATAGGGGTGAATCTTAATATTTAAAGTATTAGATAATTTTTTAATGTCTAGATAATAAAAAAACCTCTCATTGCTATCGTTATCTGGAACAAAAGCTCCCTTGGTTTTAATCAAATTTATAAAGCCCTCAATCTCAATAGGTTGGTTTCCTATAATATTTTTTTCATATTTTTTTTCTATAGAGGGTAACCATCCTCTTTTAATTAAAAAAAAATCTGATGATTCTGTTTTCAATATTGAAATGAGATTAAAACCATACTTTCCCTTTTCATTTAATTGGTAAAGAAAATAATTTTGTTCCAGCAACTGCCCTTTAGTTTTGATTTTTTTAAATTCTTGAATATTGTTTATTGTTAAAAGAGCTGGTTCTAATTTTGATGATTCTGAAATATTTTTAATAATATTTTCTTTCCACTGAAGACGATATAACTGCCATGTCCCTAGGGAAAAAAGAATAAGAATAACTATTAAAGAAAATAAGTTAAAGATAGTTTTTTTCAAAAAAAATTAACTACCCCAAATGTAGATTGCTGCAAATAAAAATAACCATACAACATCAACAAAATGCCAATACCAAGCAGCTGCTTCAAATCCAAAATGATGTTCTGGGGTGTAATGTCCCTTTTTAGCCCTGAATAAACATACCGCTAAAAATATAGTTCCTACCAAGACATGAAATCCATGAAAACCTGTCGCCATATAAAAAGTTGCTCCATAAATACCAGTATCTAACTTAAATGTTGCTGCCATATATTCATAAGCCTGGAACATGGTAAAAATCGCACCTAAGATTACTGTTAATAACAATCCTTGAATTAAACTTTTTCTATCATTTTCTAGCATTGCATGATGTGCCCATGTGACAGTAGTTCCTGATAGAAGTAATATTAAAGTATTAATCAAAGGTATGTGCCATGGATCAAGTGTTTGTATTCCTTTTGGTGGCCAAATTCCTCCAATGACTTGATCTGGGAATAAACTAGAATCAAAATATGCCCAAAACCACGCAACAAAAAACATTACTTCAGAAGCAATAAACAATGTCATTCCATATCGATGGCTCAATTGTACAACTGGAGTATGATCACCTTTGTGTTGAGCTTCAATAACAACATCCCTAAACCACATAAACATTCCATATAAAAGAACTGCCATTGATGCAATTAACAACCACAAAGCTTTTGTTCTAAAATAATAAACAGCTCCAATTGCTACCAACAAAGATGCTAAAGAACAAAATATTGGCCACGGACTTGGGTCAACTAAATGATAATCGTGTTTTTTTTCTGCAGATGACATAATTTTTTATTTCTGAAACTTATCTACTTCAAATAAAGTATAAGATAAAGTTATATCTTTGACGTTTTTGGTCGCTGGGTCTTTAGCGATCTCTGGGTCAATATAATATGATAAATTCAGCTCTATAGTTTCATTAGGAGCTAATTTTTGCTGCTCAAAACAAAAACATTCGAGTTTGTTAAAATATTTACCAGACGAATCAGGAGTTACGTTAAAAGTAGACACAAATTTTATTAACTGCTGACTTTGATTGGTTATAGTGAATGATGCATTACGAACTTCTCCTGGTTTAATTTCTACCATATTGTTTTTAGGTTTAAACAATATCGGCAAACCTCCAGCCACATTGGTATCAAATCTCATTCCAAAATTTTTATTAATAATAACTTTAGGCAAAATTTTAGTTTTTTGGGTTGTGCCACCAAAACCCGTTACTCTGCAAAAAAGATCATAAAGTGGAACGGACGCAAATGACAATCCCAACATAATAAAAAAAATTCCAGCTAGATATGCGGGGTGTAACTTCTTGTAAGCTGTTCTCATTATAATGGACGATTAAAAATTGAAATATTTAAAATTGTATAGCAAAAAAAGAATACTATTAAGGCTACTAAAGCCCAGGCAACTATTTTATTTTTATTTTTTAAATTCATAAATTATAGAAAAAAATAATTATCAATTAAAATAGTAGAGAATATAAAAAATAAATAGAAAATTGAAAATACAAAAATATTTCTAGCAATCTTATTGGAAGTAGCCTTAACTTTAGTTATGAGCAATGCAAAAGAAAGGTAAATATAAAAAAGTCCAAAGATAGTAACAAATATTAAGTTACTAAAGCTTGCAAAATTTAAAAAATATGGAGCTAATGTTACGGGCCACAAGATAATAGAATAAAATAAAATATTTTTTTTGGTAACATCCTCTCCACTTACTACGGATAGCATAGGAATATTTGCTTTTTTATAATCTTCATTTTTGTATAAGCTTAATGCCCAAAAATGAGACGGTGTCCAAAGAAAAATAATTAAAAACAAGATTACTGGTTCAACAGAAATGTAGTTAGTCGAAATTGTCCATCCAATTACTGGGGGAAATGAACCTGCAGCGCCGCCAATAACAATATTCTGAGGTGTGCTTCTTTTGAGCCAAATTGTGTACACAAAAATATAAAATAAAATAGTAATCGCGAGAATAACTGCTGATAAAAAATTAGAAAAAAAATACAAACCTGCAACTGAAATTATAGATAATATAATACCAAAAGTTAAAGCATGTTTAGTTTTTACTTTTCCTAATGGAATTGGTCGAAGACATGTTCTGGACATAATCCCATCAATTTCTGCATCGTACCACATGTTTAATGCACCAGCAGCTCCTGCTCCAAGAGCGACAAAGAATAAGGACAAAGCAGAATCAATAAAGTTTATTTTGATAGGCGCAATTACTATTCCCACTAATGCAGTAAAAATAACCAGAGACATTACTCTTGGCTTCATTAATTCAAAAAAACTTTTGAACGTAGAAGAATAAGAATTCTCCGATGACAAAAGCGCACCAGACATTTTTTTTTTCAAAATTCCTTCTCTATTTTATTTGAGGAAGCTCATTAAACTGGTGAAAAGGAGGTGGTGAAGTTAACGTCCACTCCAAAGTAGTAGCTCCCTCTCCCCATGGATTATTAGCTGCCTGCTTTCCTCTAGCAAATGCATGAATAATCATTGCGAAAAATATTACTACACCAAATGCAGAAATATAAGATCCAATAGATGATACATAATTCCATCCTGCAAATGCGTCTGGATAGTCTGCGTATCTTCTAGGCATTCCTGCTAAGCCTAAGAAATGTTGAGGAAAAAATATTAAATTTACTCCAATAAAACTGACCCAAAAATGTAGTTTACCTAAAAACTCAGAATACTCATATCCTGTCATTTTAGAAAACCAATAGTAAAATCCAGCAAAAATTGAAAATACTGCACCAAGAGACAAAACGTAATGGAAGTGTGCTACAACATAATAAGTATCATGCATCGCAGTATCAATTCCTGCATTTGCAAGAACAACTCCTGTAACTCCACCTACAGTAAATAAAAATATAAATCCAAGAGCCCAAAGCATTGGTGTGTTTAATGTTACTGAACCTCCCCACATAGTAGCAATCCATGAAAATACTTTGATTCCGGTTGGAACTGCAATCACCATGGTCGCAAATACAAAATACGCTTTAGTATCAACACCCATTCCAACTGTGTACATGTGATGAGCCCAAACAATAAAACCAACAACTCCGATCGAAACCATGGCATATGCCATACCTAGATATCCAAACACAGGTTTTTTAGAAAAAGTAGAAATAATATGGCTAACAATTCCAAAGCCTGGCAAAATCATAATGTAAACTTCTGGATGACCAAAAAACCAAAATAGATGCTGGAATAGAACCGGATCTCCTCCTCCTTGTGGATTGAAAAAAGAAGTCCCAAAATTTCTGTCCGTTAGTAACATGGTAATTGCACCCGCCAACACTGGTAGTGAAAGCAATAATAAAAATGCTGTAACTAAAATAGACCAAGCAAATAAAGGCATTTTATGCATGGTCATGCCTGGAGCTCTCATATTAAAAATAGTTGTAATAAAATTGACGGCTCCCAAAATAGATGAAGCACCGGCAATATGCAGACTAAAAATAGCTAAATCCATTGCTGGTCCAGGCTGTCCAGCTTTGGAAGACAAAGGAGGATAAATAGTCCAACCGCCACCAACTCCGTTTTGACCTGGAGGGCCTTCAACAAATATAGATGCTAATAATAAAATAAATGCAGCAGGTAATAACCAAAAAGAAATATTATTCATTCTTGGAAATGCCATATCAGGAGCTCCTATCATCAATGGAACAAACCAATTTCCAAATCCACCAATCATGGCTGGCATCACCATAAAGAAAATCATAATCAGACCATGTCCAGTAACTAGGACGTTATATAAATGATAATTTCCTCCTAAAATTCCATCACCTGGATGCATCAATTCCATTCTCATTAAAACTGAAAAAGCCGTTCCTATAATTCCTGCAAAAATTGCAAAAATTAAATACATTGTTCCTATGTCTTTATGATTTGTAGAATACGCCCATCTTCTCCAGCCAGTAGGATGGCCTTCATGATGATGCTCAGCTGTTGATGAATAACTTGACATATCTATATTCTCCTATTTTTTATTTTCTACTACTAAATTGTTATTAGATGGATACATTGCATATTTTTTCTTAGCCATTGCCACCCACTCATTATATTTTTCTTGTGATACTACTTCGACAGTAATTGGCATAAAGGCATGTTTGATCCCGCATAGCTCTGAACATTGGCCATAAAAAATTCCTTCTTTTTCAGCTTTAAACCAAGTTTCATTAATTCTACCTGGAACAGCATCTCTTTTCACACCAAAAGCTGGCAGAGCCCATGCATGTAATACGTCATTAGCAGTAATTAAAACTTTAACAACTTTGTTTACAGGAACCACAACTGTAGTGTCTGTTGCTAATAATCTTGGTTGTCCTGGTTTCAAATCTTTTGTTTCTACCATAACAGATTCAAATGCAATTTTTTCATCTGGGTACTCATAGCCCCAGTACCATTGATATCCGATAGCTTTAATAGTTACATCTGCTTTTGGAATCACATCCTGCTTGTATAATAATTTGAAAGATGGAATTGCTATTACAACTAAAATCAAACAAGGAATTACTGTCCATAAAATTTCAATAAAAGTGTTGTGAGTTGTTTTAGATGGATTGGGATTTTTTGAGGCTCTGAATTTATAAACAGAGTATAAAATTAAAAATAATACAAAACAAGAAATTGCGACGATGATAGGCATTAAAATGTAGTCATGCATAAAAACTAGATCATGCATTATAGATGTAACACCTTCCTGAAAACCCAATTGCCAATTTTTTGGCTGATCCGCATAAAGATTGCTAGATAGAAATAATGCAGATAGTAGAACTAATATTTTTTTCATAATGTATTTGTCCTTATAGCAAAACAAAGTATGGTTAACTTTGCGACACTTTGACAAAAAGTGTATGAAGTGAGTACAAATTCAAAAAAAATTTTAGCTATTATGAGCACTTTTTTTACAGATACCGACCTTACCAAGGAACAGGCAGAACAAATCGTCTCAGATACACTAAAAAATTGTGACGATGGAGAGCTTTTTTTTGAAAGTTCCAAAAGTGAGTCTTTCGTACTAGATGATCAAAAAATTAAAAATACGAGCTATGATACTTCACTAGGTTATGGACTAAGAGCTGTTACAGACGATGTTACAGCCTATTCACACTCCAACGAAATTAGCAAAAAGTCATTAAAAGAGGCATCACAAAAATTAATTTCAAGTTTAAAAAATAAAAAAGGATCTTTAGATAACTTCTCCCAAAAAACGAACTCTAGATTATATAGTGATACCAATCCCATTGAATCAAAACCTTTTACTGAGAAAGTTTTAATTCTAAAAAATGTAGATGAATACTTAAGACAAAAAGACTCTGCTGTAAAACAAGTAACCGCAACTATTTCGGGAGAATATCAAGAAATTGAAATAATAAAATCTAACTCACAAAATTTTAAAGATATAAGACCACTGGTAAGATTTAATGTTTCGGTAATGGTTGAAAAAAATGGAAGAAAAGAAACTGGATCCTATGGAACAGGAGGAAGAATGAGTTATGATGATTACATAGCCAATCACGATTGGAAAAAAGTATGTGATCAAGCTTACAAACAGGCGATGATTAATCTTGAAAGCAAAGAGGCTCCTGCTGGAGAAATGAAAGTAGTATTAGGACCGGGTTGGCCTGGAATACTATTGCATGAAGCAATTGGTCATGGGCTTGAGGGTGATTTTAATAGAAAAAAAACTTCTGCCTTTCATAATTTAATGAATCAAAAAGTAGCAAGTGAGCATGTAACAATTGTAGACGACGGAACAATTGCAAATAGACGTGGCTCTATAACAATTGATGATGAGGGAACACCTTCCTCAAGAACTGTGCTGATTGAAAATGGGATTTTAAAAAATTATATGCAAGACAGATTAAATGCAAGACTAATGAAAACAAAAGCAACTGGAAATGGTAGAAGAGAAAGTTTTGAATGCGCTCCTATGCCAAGAATGACCAATACTTTTATGTTAGAAGGAAAACACACTCAGGAAGAAATGATCAAATCTGTAGATAAAGGAATTTTTGCTGTTTCGTTTGGTGGTGGACAGGTAGATATTACTAATGGAAAATTTGTTTTTTCATGCACGGAGGCTTACGAGATTAATAATGGAAAAATTGGATCTCCCATAAAAGGTGCAACCCTTATTGGAAATGGTCCAGACATTTTAACCAAAGTATCGATGGTAGGAAACGACATGAAACTTGATCCTGGAATTGGAACTTGTGGAAAAAATGGGCAATGGGTTCCTGTTGGAGTTGGTCAGCCCTCAATTCTAGTTGACGAAATTACAGTAGGCGGAACAAAACTTTAATTTAATAAAAAATTTAACAGCACCAAACCTGAAATTGCGGCTGTCTCTGATCTTAAAATATTGCCACCAAGAGAAAAGCTCTTAAAATTATTATTCATTTTAATTAATTCTCTCTCTTTTGGAGAAAAATCTCCTTCTGGACCAATGAATAAAGTAATATTTTTATTTTTATTACTTAAATAATTCTCTATCGAATTAATCTTTGCATTAATATCTGCAAATAAAACCAATTCTCTATTTATTTGGGGAGATACAAACTCCTCAAATTTTATTATTTTTTTTAAAATTGGCAATGATAGCTGATCGGATTGCTCGCAGGATTCAATGATAATTTTGTTTAGTCTTTCATCATTGATTTTTCTATTAATTGTATGATCAGAAAGAATGGGTAAAAAACTTTTAACTCCAATTTCTGTACATTTTTGAATTAAAAGATCTAATCTTGTTCCTTTTAAAGGACAAAAAGCCAATGTAATATCTTTTACTTGGGTTTGTTTTCTTACTTTTTTTATTAAATAAATTTTTATAATTTTTTTGGCCTGATCAACAATCTTTCCCAAAAACTCTCCATCTCTTCCATTAAATGCTAATAACTCAGCATTAACTCTTAAGCGCATTACATTAACTATATAATGCGACTGATTCTTGTCTAAAACAATTTCTTTATTTTCTTGTAGTGTTTCACTTAAAAATATTCTAATTTTTTTCTCCATAAGATAAATTCTATATATGAAAAATAAAATTTCCAATATTAAAGTTTGCGCTTTTGATGCTTATGGAACATGTTTTGACATTAACTCTGCAGCCGCAATTATAAAAAATAAAATTGGAAAAAAATGGTTAGATTTTTCTAATACATGGAGAACTATACAGCTTGAATACACATGGCTACGAAGCTTAATGAAAAACCATAAAAACTTTTGGCAGATTACTAAAGATTCTCTCAGTTTTGCAATGAAGGCTCATAATATTGATCCCAAATATAGAAAAGAACTTTTGAAACTGTATCAGGAACTAGATGTGTATCCAGATTTGAAAGAAACATTGCTTTATTTAAAAAGAAAAAAAATCAAAACATGCATACTTTCCAATGGAACTCCAAAACTATTAAGTCTTTTAACTAAAAAAGCTAGTGTGCAAAAGTTATTTGATTCTGTTATTTCCATCGAAAAAGTAAAAATTTACAAACCATCTCCAAAAGTTTATCAACTAGTAACTAAAAAATATAAATGCAATCCAAATCAGGTTTGTTTTTTTAGCTCTAATAGCTGGGATATTGTTGGGGCTAAATCTTTTGGGTTTCAGTCAGTTTGGGTAAACCGAATAAATAAAAATTTTGATAATTTAGATCATAAACCAAATAAAATTATTAAAAATTTACTTCAAATAAAAAAAATTTTGTAATTTAAGAAAGATCATGAAAAATTATATCAAACTTATTAGGCTAGATAAGCCAACAGGAATTTTTTTATTATTTTGGCCTTGTTCATGGGGCTTGGTTCTGGGTAACTCAAGCTCTTCTAGTAATGAAATTTTTTATTATTATTTACTTCTTTTTTTGATTGGATCTTTTTTTATGAGAAGTGCCGGTTGCGTTTATAATGATATCATTGATAAAAAAATTGATATCAAAATTGCAAGAACCAAGACTAGACCAATTACTTCAGGATTAATTTCTGCGTCAAAAGGATGGTTTTTGATCGTGTTATTTGTTGCTCTATCTTTAATAATTCTAGTTCAATTTAATTTCAAATCCATAATCTTTGGTCTAAGTTCTAGTTTTTTCGTAATTTTATATCCATTTATGAAAAGGATAACTTATTGGCCGCAATTATTTCTTGGTGTTACTTTTAATTGGGGAATAATTTTAGGGTGGCTATCAATGGGAAATGAGATCGCTTTAATACCTGTACTTTTGTATATTTCGGCAATTTTTTGGACTCTTGGATATGATACAATCTATGGAATGCAAGATATACAAGATGATATAAAAATCGGTGTAAAATCTACATCAATAAAATTCCATAAGAATATAAAACTATTTCTATCCACCTGCTATCTTATCTCCTTTGGCTTGTTTATAGTTTTGTTAATTCTATTAAACGTGAGCTTAACTACCTATTTCCTGACATTTTTATCAAGTTTAATTTTAATAATTCAAATTTTTTTATTTGATAGCAAAGAATATAAAAAAAATGCCAAACTATTTGCTTTAAATAATTATTATGGTTTATCTATATTTCTCATACTTTTAATAATAATGCAAAATGGTTAAAGATAAAAAATTTTTAGAAACAATTTCTTTGTTTTGTTTAGACAAGGCAAAATCAATGGGCGCAACTGATTGTGAAGTTGTTGTTAGCAGTTCCTTGTCGGAGAGTGTTTCACTTCGTAATAAACAAATTGATCATTCTGAAAGCTCTAATAATCTTTCAGTTGCGATAACGACTTATATTAATAAAAAAAAATCAAATGTATCCTCATCAAATACAAATGAATCAGATTTGATAAAATTAATTGAAAGATCTATAGAGATGACAAAGGTTACTCCCGACGATCCCCACTCTTCAATGCCAGATAAAAACAAACTTCTAAAAAATGATATTTTTTTAAATTTATTTGACGAAACTAGCATTTCTACTGAAAAAAAAATTGATTTTCTCAATGAAATGGAGGAAGAGGCTTTCAAAAATGATAAAATTATTAATTCAAATGGTTGTTCTTTTTCTGAGTCAAAATCTAATTTTATTTTATCTAATAGCGTTGGTTTTTCTAAAGGTTATAGCACATCAATGTTTTCTGCAGGCTGTGCGGTTGTGGCTGAGAGCCAAGGATCAATGGAAACTGACTACGAATTTTCCACAAAAAGATTTTCGCAGAAATTACTTTCTTCAAAAGAAATTGGCCATACTGCAGCACTAAGGGCAAGTAGAAGACTGGGTGCAAAAAAAATTAATAGTACAAAATTACCTGTGATATTTGATAGAAGGGTCGCCAAAGGCCTATTATCAAGTTTTGTATCAGCAATTTCGGGTTCTGCTTTTTCTAGGGGAACCACTTTCTTAAAAGATAAATTTGAAAAAAAAATATTTCCAGAAGAAATTAATATAATTGATGATCCACTTATTGAAATGGGTTTAGGATCTCAGCCTTTTGATTCTGAAGGAGTAGAATGCCAAAAAATATTTATAGTAGAAAATGGTAAATTAAAAAATCTTTTATTAGACACCTATCACTCAAATATTCTTAAGATGGAAACTAATGGTCGAAGTGGAGGAACGACTAACTTATACTTTAAAAATGGAAAAGAAGAATTAAGCAAAATAATAAATAGTCAAAAAAAAGCTTTGCTTGTTACAGATTTAATAGGTCGTGGTTCTGACACAATTACCGGAGACTATAGTGTCGGGGCTTCTGGATTTTTAATTGAGAACGGAGAAGTTACTTATCCAGTTAATGAAATTACGATAGCAGGAAATTTGCTTAATATGTACGAAAATCTAACTTTAGCTAATGATTTAGAATTTATTTATGCAACCAACTCCCCTTCTATATTAATCAATGAAATGACAATTGCAGGAAAATAACAGTGAACAAAATTGAAATTATTAAAAGAATTTTTAGAACTCAAGTTAAAAAATATGTGTCTCAAATTTTAATAATTTTTTTATTTATTATTATATCTGCAATCTCTACATCGGCTGTTGCCTGGCTTCTTGATCCTGCTATAAAAAAAATTTTTATTGAAAAAAATAAGACTCTTCTATTAATAATACCTTCTCTTATTATCCTAGCATTTCTAATTAAATCTATATCAATTTATATAATCAGAATTAAAACTATTAAAATTTCTTTTAATATTACTAAAAATATACAAATTTTAATGGCTGATAAAATCTTAAGATCCGATACTTCCTTTTTAATAAGTAAACACTCTGGAAAATTTATTTCTAATTTTACAAATGACACGCAAACTTTACTTAATGTAATTAATGGGATTGCTATTTCTGCTGTTAAAGAATTTTTTACTCTAATAGCGTTAATTGCCCTTATGTTTTATCAAAATTGGAAATTAAGTTTATTAGCTTTAATCATGATACCTGTTGCGGCTTTTTTTTCTAAAAAATTTGGTAAAAGAATGGGAAAATTTGTAAATCAAAGTTTGCAAGCAAGTGAAATTTTTACAAAATTTTTATCTGAAATTTTAAAAGCGACTTCTGTTATAAAAATTTTTCAAAAAGAAGATGTAGAACTAAAAAATTTTCAATCTGTCATAGAAGATAGAATAGAAAAAATGACAAAGGTAGAAAGAACAAGATTGGGTGCCGCACCAATTATGGAAACTATCACTGGGATAGCCATAGCGATAGTTGTATTAGCAGGTGGATATTTAAGTATTCGAAATGAAATTGAAGTAGGAAGTTTTTTTTCTTTTTTAACGGCTTTAATGTTAGCTTACCAACCAGTTAGAGCATTGTCAGGAGTTAATATAGGAGTAAACGAGGGTTTAATAGCTGCAAAAAGAATTTATGAACTACTAGATAATAAAGATTTAATATCCCATGATCCTGAAAAAAAAGATTTAGTAATTTCTAAAAAAGAAATTGTTTTTAATAATGTAAACTTTTCGTATCCAGATGGCACAGAGGCAATTAAAAATATCACTACTACTATAAAAGGTGGCAGTACTGTAGCATTAGTGGGAAAAAGTGGGTCAGGCAAATCAAGTTTTATAAATTTAATTCCAAGATTTTATAACATTATCAGTGGTGAAATTAAAATTGATGAACAAAATATTAATCAAATAAATCTTAAATCTTTAAGAAAAGAAATAGCGCTTGTGTCACAAGAAACAATTTTGTTTGATGATACAGTGGAGGCAAATATCAAATATGGTAGATTTGACGCAACTAAAGAGGAGATTTTAGAAGCAAGCAAAAATGCTGCTGCTGATGAATTTATTAAGGATTTACCGCAAGGGTATGAAACTATTGTGGGTGAAAATGGAGTAAAGCTTTCTGGTGGTCAAAAACAACGAATATCTATTGCAAGAGCAATGCTAAAAAATAGTTCAATTATACTTCTTGATGAGGCAACGTCAGCTTTAGATAACGAGTCAGAATTAAAAATCAAATATGCGGTTGATAATTTAATTAAAAATAGAACAACAATTATTATCGCGCACAGACTATCAACGATTAAAAATGCAAATAAAATTATTGTTTTGTCTGATGGAGAAATAATTGACGAGGGAACACACGAAGAATTAATTCAAAAATCTGAGGTTTATAAAAAATTATACAATCAGGAAATTAATGAATAATTTTTATGCTTAAATTATATATCAGTTTAAGTTTTTTTTTTCATTTTTTTACTAGTTTATTTTTAAAGATTAGGGTTATTAAGAACAAGGAAGACCCTAAACGATATAAAGAAAAATTGGGTTGCTATAGTATTAAAAATGAACACAAAACAATTTGGTTTCACGCATCAAGCTTAGGTGAAATAAAATCTATTATTCCTCTTATAGATTATTACAGTACAAAAATTTCAAAAAAAATTTTAATAACAACAGTAACTACAAGTTCAGCTGAATACTGCAAAAATATTTTTAATAATAACTCACAAGTTATTCATCAGTACGCTCCACTCGATACACCCCAAATAGTAAAAAAATTTCTACATCATTGGAAACCGGATGTGGCAATATTTGTTGAATCTGAGCTTTGGCCAAACCTTATTTTTCAATCTAAACCTTTATCAAAATTAATTCTATTAAATACAAGATTATCAAAAAAATCATTTAAAAGATGGGCATTTGCAAAAACGTTTGCTAAAAAAATATTCAGTCAATTTGATTCGATTTCCTGTCAAAGCCAGGAAGCCAAGATATTCCTTGAATATTTTAATATTTATAATGTCAACTACTTTGGAAATTTAAAATTTATCTCACATAAAGAAACGGCTTTATCAAATAAATTTATTTTTAATAAATCTGTAGATAATACCTGGGTCGCTATGAGTACTCATGAAGGAGAAGAAGAGTTTGTTATACAAACAATCAAAAATATTAAGTCTAAAAATGTATCATCACAATGCATTTTAATACCCAGGCATATTTCAAGAGTAAAAAAAATAACAGAATTGCTAAATCAACATAATTTTACATGGCAATTAAAAAGCTCTAAAGAAGTTAATGAAAGCCAAAGTGATATTTTTATTCTAGATACATACGGAGAAGCAAAAGAAATTTTTAAAAAAATAGATATTGTATTTTTAGGCGGTTCAATAATTCCTCATGGTGGTCAAAATCCACTGGAAGCTGCTAGCGAAGGATGCCTTATCTTTCATGGTCCAAATGTATCAAATTTCAAGGAAATTTATGAATTTTTGCAAATGAACAAGATTTCGTTACCAATCACTTCACCAGAGGAACTATCGCAAGAATTAATCAAAAGATTTTCAAAAACATTTAATAATGATGATTTTAAAATTGTTATTAAACAAAAAAGTGAAAAAATATTGCTAGATCATATTAACTATCTTAATTCTTTTATTATAAAAGAATGAATTTAAATAAACCTAAATTTTGGGATTCAGAAACATTATCAATTTGGTCTATTCTACTTCTTCCTCTATCAGCAATATATTTATTAATATTATTAATAAAAAAAAAAATTACAAAAGAAAATAGTTTTAATATTCAAATTATTTGCGTAGGTAATATTTATATTGGAGGTACTGGCAAAACCCCATTAGTAATTAAACTTAACTCTCTTTTAGAAAATAAAAGAAAAATATCAGTAATAAAAAAAAATTACCCAAATCAACACGATGAGATAAATTTGCTAAAAAAATATTGCAAAGTATCTTGCGAAAGTACAAGAGAATTGGCAATTAATAACTCCATACAACAAAATTTTGATTTGGCTATTCTTGATGATGGATTTCAAGACACAAAAATTAAAAAAAATTATTCTATTCTTTGCTTTAGTTCGGCACAAGGAATTGGTAATGGATTTGTTCTACCCAGCGGTCCTTTAAGAGAACCATTAAAAAATTTACAAAATGCAGATTTGGTTGTTATAAATGGTCAAATAAATAAAAAATTAGAAAATACGATTAAACGTCATAATCCCAAAATAGAAATTGCTTATTCACTATTATAAAATATTAAATAAAGAAAAATATACAAACAAAAATTATTATATTTTTTCTGGAATTGGAAATAACATAAATTTTTTAAATTTATTAAAAAATTCAAATATTTCTGTCATTGATTACCAATTTTATCCTGACCACTATGTTTATACATCTAACGACTTAGAAAAATTAAAAAAAATAGCTAGAGATAAAAATTTAATTTTATTAACAACAGAAAAAGACTTTTTAAGAATTGATGAAAATAAAAGAGATAATATTGAATATTTATCTACTGAACTAGAAATTCAAGACGAAGAAAAATTAGTTCAAAGAATTTTAAATTTATGAAAATTATTAAATACTTATTAGAATTTATTATTATTATTTTTTTGTTTATTTTTTTTAAGATTATCGGCAGAAAACTATCCTCTGATCTTAGCTGCAAAATTGCAAAAAATTTAGGATTTAAATTTAAATCTAAAGAAAGAACTATTGCAAATATCAGAAAAGTTTTTCCAACTTTAGATGCTTTAAAAGAACAAAAATATCTTGAAGAAATGTGGTGTAATATTGGAAGAACATTTTCTGAATATGTATATCTAAAAAACTTTAGAGAAGATTCTGGTCACATTATATTGGAAGGCATGGAAATACTTGATCAAATCAAATCAACAAGAAAACCTACAGTTTTTATATCTGGACACTTTGCGAATTTTGAATTGATGGCCATGGAGCTAGATAGAAACAATCTAAATATTGCTGCAATTTATAGGCCTTTGAATAATATATTTCTTAATCCGCTAATGGAATTTTGGAGAAAAAAATATATTTGTAATTTTCAAATACCCAAAAAAATTCCTGGAAAAAAAGGGAATGGAACAAAGGCCTTGTTGAAAGCTGTTTACAACAAAAATAATATTGCAGTAATGGTAGATCAAGCTATCACACAAGGCACAAAAATTAATTTTTTTAATGAACCTGCGTTTACAACATCCATACCTAGCCAGTTGGCTTTAAAATACAATTATCAAATAGTTCCTATATCCATAGAAAGATTGGATAAATATTATTTTAAAATGAAAATTTTAAATCCAATTTTTATTGATCCAAACAATGATAACGAACAAACAATTGGGCTAAAAATTAATCAAGAAATAGAGAAAATTATTCTAGCAAATCCAGGTCAATGGATCTGGACACATAATAGATGGAAAGTTTAATTTTTCAAAACTAATTCTGGATCAACTGGATTTTTTAACCAATAAATTCCAAAATGTAAGTGATCACCTGTTGCTCGTCCTGTGGAACCCATGGTTCCAATAACATCACCTTGAATAATTTTTTGTCCTTCTACTACATTAATCGAGTTGAGATGATAATAAACAGATGTAACACCATGTCCGTGCTCAATTCCAATCGTATCACCTGTAAAATACAAGTCCTTCTTTGCAAGAGTTACTGTTCCACTTGCACTAGCTTTAATAGGTGTGCCTTTTTTATTAGCTATATCCATTCCTAGATGCGGTCTTCTTGGCTGACCGTTCAAAATTCTCTGACTACCGAATCTACCAGAAATAATTCCTTCTGCAGGTCTAATAAAACTCGAATAAAAAAAAATATCATCTGAGTTAACAGTTCTCATCTTATCAAAAAAAACTTGCTCCCTTTTAATTCTCTCTAGCTCTTTTTTACCTGGAGTAACCATTTTTTTTGGTAAGTTATTAATTTTTTGGACTAAAAAATTTCTTTTTTTTATTTTTTTTATTAAAGTTTTCTTTTCATCTTTTTCATAAACATCAATTACAATATTTTTTTTTCCCTTCTGTACTCCAAAAACAAACAAGCCCATTTTTGATACTTTTAAAGGCTGATCATCTATAAAAATTTTAGTATCTTTTTTAACTTTTCCTTTTATTAAAGCCCCTTCAGTAAACTCACCCTGCAATTCCAATGAATATGAATAGTTATTAAAAAATAAAAATAAAAATAAATAAATAAAAAATTTATTATTCATTCGAAAATTTTTGAGATACTTCCAAAGGTGAAAGATAGGGTTCTTGTAGCTCAACATTCCAATATTTTAAGTTTTCTAATGGAATTTTTGCTTTTGAAACTGCACATATTACATAATCTCCATTTTCCAATATTTCAAAAGAACCAGCGTTATATTTTAATTTAGCTTCTTTATTCATGACTTTTTATTGTTTTGGCAACAACATTACCGTTATAAAACTCAACATCAATTAACTGGTTTGTTTTAAGATTTTTATATTTTAATATATTTTTGCTCTTTATATCTTTAATAATTGCAAAGCCTCTTTTTAAAACTTTTTTAACACTCAGATTTTCTAATCTTATATTAAAATTAACAACTTCTAATTTTTTTTGCTTTAATTGATTTTTTAAAAAAAAATTTAAATTTTTTGTAACAATTAATACAGATTTATTATTATTATTAATAAAATTTTTTAAAGAAGCAATATTTAGAATATTTTGTTAAATCTTTCATTTTTTCATTTGCATCTTTAAAAATAATTTCAATAGTAAATTTTAAATTTTTAAAAACTTCTTTAATTTCTCTTCGCAAATTATTAATATCTGGAACTGCAATTTCTGCAGCAGCTGTTGGTGTAGCAGCTCTTACATCAGCAACAAAATCTAGCAATGTAAAATCTGTTTCATGTCCTATGGCTGAAACTATTGGAATTTTAGATTTAAATACAGCTCTAACTAAATTTTCATCATTAAAAGGCATAAAATCCTCAACACCGCCACCGCCTCTTGCAATAATTATCAGATCTACCTTTGTGTATTGATTAAAATAATTCAAACCTAATATAATTTCATTTGCAGATTTTAATCCCTGTACTGAAACAGGGTATAATTCTAAATGCATTGGAAATCTTTCTTTGACCCTATCAATAATATCCATTATCACAGCCCCTGCTGATGAGGTTATTATTCCAATCTTAGTGGGCAGAAAGGGAAGTTTTTTTTTAAACCTTGCATCAAACAAACCCTCCTCCATTAATTTTTTCTTTCTTAACTCAAAAATTTTTAATAAAGCTCCTTCTCCCTGAATATCTATTTGTTCAACTTGAAGCTGATAATTAGAAATACTTCCTTTCGCATAGGTTGTTAGTTTTCCTTGAGCACAAACTTCCATTCCCTCTTCTGGTTTAATGTTTAATAAATCTACATTTTTTGACCAACATACTGAATTCAAAACAAAGTTTTGATCTTTAATAGAAAAATATAAATGTTTATTAAATTCTTTAACTTTTGATATTTCCCCTCTTACTCGAATTAAAGTAAAGTTTTCTTCTAAAATTTTTTTAGTAAGATTTGTAATTTCTGAAACTGAAAACTCTGGAATATTTTGCATTTTAATATAGTAAATATATTAACATGAACGTAGCTGTAATTGGAAGTGGTGGTAGAGAACATGCTCTTTGTTTTAAATTAAGCATGTCTAAAAAAATTACAAAATTATTTTGCATTCCTGGTAATGCTGGAACATCACAAATTAGCACTAATTTAGATGTGGATTATATGAACTTTGAATTGCTATACTCCGCATTGCTAGCAAACAACATATCAATCGTTATTGTGGGTCCAGAAGTCCCATTGGTAGCTGGTATTGCAGATTATTTGAACAGTAAGAATATATTTACATTTGGTCCAAGTAAAAAAGCTTCACAACTAGAAGGCTCTAAAGCTTTCATGAAAAAAGTATGCAAAGATTTCGGTATTCCTACTGCACAATATGAAGAATTTGATAATTTAGAGAGTGCAAAAAAATATATAAATCAATCTAAACATCCACTAGTAATTAAATCAGATGGTTTGGCTGCAGGAAAAGGGGTGACCATTTCATTGTCTAAAAGTGAGTCAATACAATGTGCCAAAGAAATTCTAGATGGAAAATTTAAAACATCCAAGAAAGTCGTAATAGAAGAATTTTTAGAAGGTGAGGAAGCAAGTTATTTTATAATCACAGATGGAGAAAACTACTTACCAATTGGTACTGCGCAAGATCATAAAAGAATTGGGGAAGGTGATACAGGACCAAATACAGGTGGTATGGGAGCATATTCACCATCACTTTTGATAAACAAAGAACTACAAAATAAAATAAATAAACAAATTATAGAACCAACTTTAAAAGGTCTTAATAAAAAAGGATGTAAATTTGTGGGAATTTTATATGCGGGTTTGATGATAAAAAATAATCAGCCCAAGCTGATTGAATACAATATAAGATTTGGTGATCCTGAATGCCAAGTATTAATGATGAGACTAGATGTGGATTTATTAAATTTAATACTTTCTATAAAAGAAAAAAAACTCATGTCTCAAAAAATTAGTTGGAAAAAAGAACCTGGCATAACGATTGTGGCAGCAGCCAAGGGATACCCAGGTGCATACAATACTAATAGTGAAATTAAAAATTTACAAAAAATTCAAACAAATAATACTAGACAAATTTTTCACGCAGGAACAATTAATAAAAACGGAAAAATATTATCTAGCAGGTGGAAGAGTATTAAATGCAACTTGCATTGGACCAGATCTGGCAAAGGCCAGGACTGAGGCTCATGAAATGTTAAAAATTTTAGAATGGGATGATTTGTATTATAGAAAAGATATAGGCTGGAGAGTTATTAATTAATTTATTTACGTTTTTTTTTAAAAAAACTAACTAATATTTTTGAAAATTTTTTTTCTTCAAAACCATAATAATATGAAAATTTATACTTAAAAAAATTTGAAAAAGCTAATTTACTTCCATTAATCAACCCTCCCCTACTTTTATCTTCAATGCAAAAATATATATTTTTAATTTTTGCAAGAGCTATTGCCGCAGAACACATGGTACATGGTTCTAGAGAACAGTAGATATCCATATTATCTAATCTTTTAATTTTTAGTTTTTTTAATGCTTTTTGAATAGCAATTATTTCTGCATGTGCTAGTGGATCTTTGTTTGCAATAGTGAGATTGTGAGATTTGGAAATTATTTTTTTTGTTTTTTTATCTACTATAATTGCACTTATAGGAATTTCATTTCTCTTTATTGCTTGGTGACATAATTTTAATAGAGTATCAATGTAAAATTTAAAAAAATTCATATGCAAAAAAAAATAATAGATAAAATAAGAATTGCAAAGTTTTTAGCTTCATACAACGTTGGGTCAAGAAGAGAAGTTGAAAAAATGATACAGGAAGGAAGAATTAGCCTCAATGGACAGAAAATTAATAGCCCTGTTCACTTTGTAAATCAAAGAGATTCTATTAAATTAGATGGAAAATTAATAATTTTTAAAAAATTTACTCAAATATATAAATATTATAAACCAGTAGATTGTATATGCTCCAAAAATAAACAGGATGATCGTAAAATTGTTTATGACATCTTACCTAAAAAATTCAAAAACTTTATATTTGCTGGCAGACTAGATGTAAATTCAGAGGGTTTGCTAATTATTACAAATTCTGGAGATATTACTAGAAAATTAGAACTTCCTCAAAATGAATTTTCAAGAAAATACAGAGTAAGAGTTTATGGTTATTGTGATGAAAAAAAAATAGAAGAGCTAAGCAAGGGAAAAATAATTAATGGCATAAAATATAAACCTTTTACATATAAAATTTTTGATAAAAACAAAAAAAATTTTTGGATTGAATTATGTCTACATGAAGGAAAAAATAGAGAAATTCGAGAATTAATGAGAAGTATTAATTTACAAGTGAACAAACTTGTTAGAGTTGAATTTGGTCCTTTTAAATTAGGCGATCTCAAGCCAGGAGATATTCAATTAGCTGAAAAAAAAGAAATAGAAGAATATGAGAGTTATATCAGGAAAATTTAAAAAAAAAAAAATTACTATTACCAGATCCTAACATTACTAGACCACTTAGAGATTATATAAAAGAAAGTATATTTAATTTATTAACACATTCAAAAATTCTTAACTTTGAATTTAAAAATAGTAAAATACTAGATGTATTTTCTGGTAGTGGTTCTTTTGGAATTGAATGCATATCAAGAGGCTCTTCAAAAGTAATTTTTTTAGAAAAAGAAAAAAAAATAATAAATATTTTAAATAAAAATATTCAAAGTCTTTTAATTGAAAATCAAAGTAATATATATTTAGTAGATATTTTGAAATTTAGTATCAATAATATTTTTCAAGAAAAGTTAGATTTAATATTTTTAGATCCTCCATTTAAATATAAATATTTAAATGAATTGTTTACTATCTTAAAAAAACATCAATACCCAAATTAACCAATCCTTAATTTTAATTCACTATGAAAGTAATAATAATTTTAATTTTGATAATTTTTTAAATATTACTGATTAAAAAAAATTACGGAAGATCTGTAGTAATTTTTGGTAAAATTAAGAGTTAAAAGTATTTAACTTTATTTGCTCCACAGCGGGCTGATCATAAGGATTAATATCTTGAGCATATCCTAAAATTATTGTTTCAATAATATTAAAAGAAAATAATTCAAATAAATTCTCTACTTTTTTTTCAGGATCTTGAGAATAAGAAATTATTCTATGTGGTATTTTTAAATTCTTAAATGTTTTAACCAAAGCTTCATACTGTGAATGCAGTAAATCAAATGGTGTTTTATTTTCAATATTATCAAAACCTAATTTCGAAAATTTACTAAAATAATTATGTTCCTCAGGTGGATATATATTAAAAAATTTATCTTTTGGACCATCTAAATATAATTGCATCATACTATGATGATCCTTAGGACATATTGATATCATGTAAGCAAGTCATGGGTAGTCACAATTTATTTTTTCCAAGACTTTCAGCAAATAACTGGTGAAACCAATAAGAATAGTTTTTTAATAAATAATTATAAAGAACATTTACATTAAATCTAAAGTTATAAAATTTCTGCAAAGTTAAAATAATTGCAGCATTGACTATCGGACTTGAATGATCTTTTTCGTTAAAATTATATAATTTTGAAATTACTGCTTTTGCACTATCTGCTAATAATATTTGGATCAAAATCAAATAATAGCTGTGTTGTTTCAGAAAAAACAGAATATCTTCCTCCAATTTTATTATTATGATTAATAATTTTAATTCCTTTTTCTTTGGCAAAATTTATTAATTGGTTATTACCATCTTCTACAATGATAGGTAATTTTTTCTTTAATTTTTTCTTCTTGAGATATTGTTAGTAAATGCTGATATATAAGATTAGTCATTGCCAAAGTTTCAAAGGTATTTCCAGATTTTGAAATAATATAAATATGAAACTTATTTAAATCGTGAGATTAAAAAAAATTATTTAAATATCTTGGATCATAATTATCAAAAAAAAAAGATTGCCCTCTAAATAAGTATTTATTGCTTTGGCTCCAGCAGAAGATCCTCCCATTCCAATAATTAATTTTTTTTTTGAAATTTAATACTTCTTATTTTTTTAGTTCTTAATTTTTTTTGATAATTGATGTCAAAAGAATTAATAATTTCATTAGATTTATTATTTATTTCCGAAACTAATTTTGAATTAGCATCAATACATTTTTCTAAATTTTTTTTGATAATTATTATAAAATTCTTTATTTTCTTTAAATAATATTATCAAAAAAAAAATTTAGATTAATTTTTATATTCATTTATTTAATTTGATTTAAAATTTCTTTTTCAAGTTCTGAAGATTTTTTATTTAAATCATCTGATTTTTTGATTTTCACTTAGTATTTGTGATCTAAAATAGACTGCAATGAACTATCTGGATTTCTTATTTTCTACTTGTGTGTTTTTAGTATCTGGTGGTAAAATTTTATAATCTGGTGGCAAAACTAATGGATCTTTTTTTTCAATTAAAAATTCATTTGGAACATCTTTTTCAAGATCCAAGTCCTTTCTTTAAATCTAGAACAAGACCTTAAAAATATTAAATATTAAAATCAAATAAGAAAAACTATTTTATTTTTAAACATTTTTTTTTGAAAATATATCTTTTAATAATAATAAAATTACACCTACAGTAATTATAATATCTGATACATTAAATACAAACCAGTGAAAATCCATATAATGCAAATCTATAAAATCAGGAACCGCATTAAAAACAATTCTATCATATAAATTACCAATAGCACCGCCTAATAATTAAAGAAATAGAAATTTTTTCAAATTTACTAATTAGATGTAATTAACCAAATAAATAAAAAAATTATTATGCAAAATATAAAAGCAGCTTAAAAAATGATAAAAAATACTATCACTTTGCAAAATACCAAAAGCCATTCCAGTATTCCATATTAAGTACAAAGTTAAGATAAGGATTTATATAAAAAGTATCAATTTTTTGATCTAAAAAAAAATCAATAACATATATTTTGCTTATACGGTCTAAAAAAAAAATAACAATAGAGATAATAAAAAAGAACCAATTTTTTTTTAATTTTTGCTTAAGAGATTCCACAATTTTTCCTCTCGCATTTTTTTGATAAAATTTTCCAACAATGAGAGCATTTAATTCCTTCTGACTTGCTTATTAGCTATCTTTAAACCTTTAATATTTTTATCATCTTCTAAATAATTTAATATTTTTATTATTTAATGTAGCATCAGAACAAATAAGTAAATCTGATAAATTAATATTTTTCAAAAATAGATAAATATTCTTTATCTAAATATATATGAACATTAGACTCTAGACTTGATCCAATAATTTTTTCATTTCTTTTTTCTTCTATTGAATTATTTACTTCTGATCTTAATTTTTTTAGGAATTCCCATTTTTTTTGTATTTCTGAATTAGTCCAAATATTTGGAAATTTTTTAAAAGAATGTAAGAAAAATACTTTTTTCAAAATTATTATTATCTTTTTTTATAATTTGGTAAATCTCCTCACAAGTAAAAACTAAAATTGGTGATAGCCATTTTAATAAGAAATTCTAAAACTAATTGATAATACTTTTGTACTATTTTTTCTTTTCTCTGACTCTAAATCATCACAATAAAGACAGTCTTTTCTTATATCAAAATATAAAGAAGATAAGATCTAGTGTACAAAAATTCAATAAATCTACGTATATTTTATGAAAATTATATTCTTTATTTAAATTTTCAAAATTCAAGTCTAATAAAGATACTTTGTGTAAAATATATTTTTCTATTTCCTCTAAACTTTCTATATTTATTTTATTCATCAAATAAAACCTCATCATTTAAATTGCCTAAGTAAAAACCTAAAAGTATTTCTTATTTTTCTATAAGATTGAGAATGTTGCTCTAAAATTGAATCATCTATTTTTAAATCGTCTGAATAATCAGAGGCAACTACCCATAAACGCAAAATATCTGATCCATATTTTTTAATTACTTCATCTGGAGCAATAACGTTTCCCAAAGATTTTGACATTTTTTGTCCTTTTCCATCAACTACAAATCCATGACATAAAATATTTTTGTAGGGAGCTTTTCCTCTAGTGCCGCAAGAATGTAGCAAGAGATGAATGAAACCAACCTCTATGCTGATCAGAACCCTCTAAATACATATCTGCAGGCCAATTCAGATCATTTCTTGCCTCAAGAACATAAGAATGTGTCGAGCCACTATCAAACCAAACTTCAACGATATCAGTGACCTTTGTAAATTCTTCAGAGTTATATTCTTTTCCTAAAAAAATTTCTGATTCATGAATAAACCAAGCATCGCTTCCTTCTTTTTTAAATATAGTTTCAATTGTCTTAAAGACCTTTTCATCAATTAATGGTTGTTTTGTTTGTTTATTGATAAAAATAGGTATGGGCACACCCCAAAATCTTTGTCTAGAAATGCACCAATCAGGCCTAGTTTCTATCATAGATCGTAATCTATTTTTTCCAACTCGGAGGAAAAAATTTAGTATTATCTATTGCTTGCAATGCAATTTTTCTTAATTGATTTGTTTCCATGGAAATAAACCACTGAGGAGTTGCCCTATGAACTAAGGGAGCCTTAGATCTCCAAGAATGTGGATAGCTATGAACTAATGACCCAGATCCTAATAATTTTTTATTTATTTTTAACTCATCAATAATTATTTTATCTGCTTTAAAAATATGCAAACCGTTAAATTTTTTGATAATTTCGGTATAATGACCATTATCATCAATAGTATTTTCTGCTTTTATACCATTTTTTAATCCTAAGTTAAAATCATCAGGTCCATGGCTTGGCGCGACATGAACTAATACCTGTCCCTTGTTCTAAAGTTACAAAATCTGCTTCCAACAAAGGTATATCAAAATCATATCCATAATTTTTAAAAGGGTGAAAGCATTTTCTGTTCTTTAAAATAGAACCAGAAAAAGATTTTAAAATTTTAAATTTAGAAATTGCACATGATTTAAGAACTTCACTAAGTAATTTGGATGCAAGCACAATATATTCTTTTTCACCATCTTGATCTATTTCAACTAAAGAATATTCATAATTACTATTGTAAGCCAATGCTCTATTACATGGAATTGTCCATGGAGTTGTGGTCCAAATAATAATTTTAACATCATCAAAATCTTCAAATTTTTCTTGAAGGGGAAACTTTGCATAAATTGTATTAGACTTATGATCTGCATACTCCACTTCTGCATCAGCTAATGCCGTTGCTTCCACAACTGACCAAAGAACGGGTTTGAATCCATTATACAAACCTCCATTTTGTAAAAATTTTAAAATCTCAACAGCAATCTGAGCTTCTGCATCCTTACTCATGGTCATATAAGGATTATTCCAATCTCCCAAAACCCCCAATCTCTTAAATTGTTCTTTTTGTATAGCAATCCAATTGCTAGCAAAATCTCTACACTCTTTTCTAAATTCAATAACAGATACATTTTTTTTATCTTTGCCTTTTTTTTTATATTCTTCTTCAATTTTCCATTCAATGGGTAAGTCCATGACAATCCCAACCGGGAACATAAACAGCATTTTTTCCTAACATTTGCTGATATCTAATAACAATATCTTTTAAAATCTTATTTAGATGATGTTCCAATATGAATATTTCCATTTGCATATGGAGGTCCATCATGAAGAATAAATTTTTCTTTTTTAGAAGAACTCGATCTTTGCAACTCATATAAACTCATCGACTCCCAAAGATTTAAAATTTCGGGCTCTTTACTTGGAAGATTTGCCTTCATGCCCAGTTTGGTTTTAGGTAGATTAACTTTTAAATCCGACATTAGTTTAAAATTTTTTTTGCTTTGTATATATCTTTTTTAATTTGTTTTATTAATAAAATTTTATTTCTAAATTTTTTCTCGTTTCTAATACGCTGAATAAAAAACACTTCTACAATTTTTCCATAAAAAGGTGATATTTTTTTAAACAAATTTATCTCTAAAACTAACTTATTTCTTGAAAAAGTTGGTGCAAATACCAAAATTAGCAACTCCTTTGTACTTTTTTTTATTCACCACTAGCTTTACGGCATAAACTCCTTTTTTAGGACTAATATTTTTTTTTATTTCAATATTTGCAGTTCTAAATCCTAAGGATCTGACCAACTTTTCTTCCTTGAAATTACCTTTTCTTAAAATACTCCACTCTCTGCCTAGTAAATTTACTTACAATATCAAAATCTTCCTTTTTCAATTGCTGATCGTATTCTAGTTGATGAAATTTTAATATTTTTTTCTTTTAATAATCTTCAAATCCAAAACTTTAAAATTATAAATTTTTCCATATTTTTTTAATAAAGAAATATTTCCTTTTCTTTTATTACCAAACCTAAAATCCTTACCAACTAAAACTACACTAGCTTGTAATTTATTAACAATAATTTTTTTAATAAACTTTTCTGCTGTTATTAATGAAAATTTCTTATTAAATTTACAAATATAAAAAAAATCTACTTTATTTTTTTTTAATAAATTAATTTTACAAGTTCATCTTGAGTAATTCTAATTATTTTTTTATTTTTATTAAAAAATTCATATGGTAAGGGAGAAAAAGTTACAACACCAAATTTTTTTTTCTTTTTTTTTGCAATTTTTTTTCCTAACTTTAAAAATTTCTTGATGTCCTTTATGAACACCATCAAAATTTCCAATTGCAATAATAGATTTTTTTATAATTTTATTTTTTACCATAATAAATTTTGCTGATAGTAATTAATTTGTAAATTATTTATATTTGTTGATTTTTTTAATTCTTCAAAATTCACTTTATTATTTGTAATAAAATCTTTATAAATCCCATTTAGTATTAAAAGAGATTCAATTTTAAGAATATTTGCACCATAGATGTCAGTTTTTAAATTATCTCCAATAGAAAATAGCTTTAATTTTTTTTGTCTTTAAATTTTTCAAAAATATTCATTTTTTTTAAAGCTGAATAATAAATATCTGAATAGGGCTTGCCAAAATAAACAACTTCCCCTCCCATTTGTTTGTACTTATTCGCTATAGCTCCAGCACAATATTCTATTTTTGTACCTCTAACTACAACTTCATCTGGATTGGCACAAATTAACTTTTTATTTTTATTTTTTAAAAAAAATAAATCCTCGTTGTATTGTTCGATAGTTTCATTTTCTGAAAAAAAAAGTCCTGTGCAGACAACCTCATCACACTCTTCTTTGTTTGAAATTATAATTTTTAAATCTTTAAACAAATCCTTGTCTCTTTCAGGTCCTAAATGATAAATTTTTTTATTTGTTGAATATGTTATTTAGGTATTCCTTTGTAATATCTCCAGAAGTTATTAAAAAATCATAAAGATAACTTTGGCAATTTTAATTTTTCTAAAAATAACTTTACAGTCTCGCTTGGTCTTGGAGCGTTAGAAATTAATATTATGATTTTGTTTTTTTTTTTTAAATGCTCTAATGTGGATATTGCATCTTTGTGACACTCGACCCCATTATGAATAACACCCCACAGGTCTACAAAAAACACATCGTATTTATCTGAAATGTCTCTAAATGCCTTTAAGTTCTTGCTGTAATATGATGAATGCATACAGTTATCTACTATAATAGTGCTTAAAAACATAGGTTTTGAGCAAATTGTCCGGTACTTGAAATTTTATAATTGATCATCATATAACAACGCACAATTAACGACTTAAGGAGTATTACAATGAAATTTAGACCTTTACATGACAGGGTATTAATTGAATCCCTAGAAAGCGAAGAAAAAACAGCTGGAGGAATTATCATTCCAGACACAGCTAAAGAAAAACCACAAGAAGGCAAAGTAATTGCCGTCGGACCTGGCTCAAAAACTGAGGATGGAAAAATCGTGCCTATGGATGTTAAAGTTGGAGATCGTGTTCTTTTTGGAAAGTGGTCAGGAACTGAAGTTAAAATTGATGGCAAAGAATATAGCATCATGAAAGAAAGTGACATCATGGGAGTGGTGGGAAAATAATTTTAATTTAGGAGGAATAAACAATGGCAGGAAAAATAGTTAAATTTGATACTGATGCTAGAAATGCAATGCTTCGAGGTGTTGATATTTTAGCAAATGCAGTAAAAGTTACTTTAGGACCCAAAGGTCGTAACGTAGTAATAGACAAATCTTATGGTTCGCCAAGAATTACAAAAGATGGTGTAACAGTTGCAAAAGAAATTGAGCTTGAAGATAAATTTGAAAATATGGGAGCTCAAATAATTAAAGAAGTTGCTAGCAAAACTAATGATGAAGCTGGTGACGGAACAACTACAGCTACCGTATTAGCTCAAGCAATTGCAAAAGAAGGTTGTAAGTATGTATCTGCTGGAATGAATCCTATGGATTTAAAAAGAGGAATTGATACAGCAGTTGAAGCGGTAATTCAAAGATTAAAAGATAACTCTAAAAAAGTAAAAACATCTGAAGAAATTGCACAAGTTGGAACTATTTCTGCAAATGGTGAAAAAGAAATTGGAAAAATGATTTCTGAAGCTATGCAAAAAGTAGGAAATGAAGGTGTGATTACTGTTGAAGAAGCAAAAGGACTACAAACAGAATTAGAAGTTGTAGAAGGTATGCAATTTGATAGAGGATTTTTATCTCCTTATTTTATTACTAATGCAGACAAAATGACAACTGAGCTAAATGATCCGTTAATTTTGTTGTGTGATAAAAAATTATCTAATTTACAATCTATGGTTCCTTTATTAGAAGCTGTAGTTCAATCTTCTAGACCTTTGTTAATTATTGCTGAAGAAGTTGAGGGTGAAGCTCTTGCGACTTTAGTTGTAAACAAATTAAGAGGTGGATTAAAAGTTTGTTGCAGTTAAAGCTCCTGGATTTGGTGATAGAAGAAAAGCAATGCTTAGAAGATATTGCTATCTTAACTGGTGGACAGGTTATTTCAGAAGATCTTGGAATTAAACTTGAAAACGTTACTTTAAAAGACCTTGGTTCTTGTAAATCAATCAAAGTAGATAAAGACAATACTACTATTATTGATGGATCTGGAAAAAAATCAGACATCGAAGCAAGATGTAGCTCAATCAAAAAACAAATTGATGAAAGTACATCTGACTACGATAAAGAAAAACTTCAAGAAAGACTTGCTAAATTAGCTGGTGGTGTTGCTGTAATCAAAGTTGGTGGAGCAACTGAAGTTGAGGTTAAAGAGAGAAAAGATAGAGTTGATGATGCACTAAATGCTACAAAAGCAGCAGTTCAAGAAGGGGTTGTTACTGGTGGTGGCTGTGCCTTACTTTATGCTCTTGATGCCTTAGATAGTATCAAAGTAAAAGGAGATGATCAAAAAGCTGGTGTAGAAATCATTAGAAAAGCTCTACAAGCTCCTATCCGACAAATTATATCTAATGCAGGAGTTGATGCTTCTGTAGTAGTTGGTAAATTGCTTAGAAGGAAAAAAAGGCAACATGGGATACGATGCGCAAGCAGAAGACTATGTTGATATGTTTGCAAAAGGTATCATTGATCCTACAAAAGTAGTTAGAACTGCTCTTCAAGATGCAGCTTCTATCTCTGGATTGTTAATTACTACTGAAGCAATGATTGCTGACAAGCCTGACGACAAAGACTCAGCTGGTGGCGGAATGCCTCCAATGGGTGGTATGGGCGGAATGGGTGGTATGGGCGGAATGGGAATGTAATACGGTTCCCCGACCAGAACACTCTAAATACAAAAGTTAAACAAATTAGAAACCCTCAGAAAGAAATTTCTGGGGGTTTTTTATTTGTAAGTTAATTTTTCTATTCTTTGTTTTAATTTATAAAAAACATAATCCCATGAATTAAAAGTTTTTTGTTTAATAATTTCAACAGATGGATACCAAACAGTTTTTTTTTTATCCTGAAACCATCTCCAATCTGAATTATAATTTAATAATAAAATAGATTTAATATTTAATATTCCTGCCAAATGAATAATTGATGTATCTGAGGAAATAACTAAATCAAGTTCCTTCATAACTTCAGATATTTCAAAAAGAGATTTATCACCAAAATCAAACAAATTTGAAAATGAATGATAATCCAAAAACTCCTGATTTCTAACATTTTGAGATAACTTAAAAAAATTTATTTTTTTAATATTCAAAATTTCTTTAAAATTTTTAAATGGTATAGATCTATACTCATCTGAGGGAAAATTTGGATTACCTGACCATGATAAACCGATATTAATATTATTTTTATCAAAATTTATTTTATTGTTATTATTAAAATTTAGAGGATAATAATTGATATCATTTATATCTTTAATTCTAAGAAATAAAGGCAAACTACATAATGATAAGTGAAAATCAAAATCGTTTGTTTTTAAATCTTTATATTCAACAACGTTAATATCCTTGTCTAAATTTGATAATAATTTTACAAGTTTAGAATTAACAACAAAAGTAATTTTCTTTGTATATTTTAATAATTCAATTACAAATCTAGAAAATTGTATAGTATCTCCTAATCCTTGTTCATCAGATATTAAAATATTTCTATTAATGATCTCATGAGTATTTAATGGAGTTTTGATGTTCTCAAATTTTTTTATTGGTTTGTTAAATTTTTTTAACCATCTGTACTCATATAACTCAAATCCTTTGTCTAAATTTCCTAAGGTTAGATAACATAATGATAAATTCCATAAATTTGAGTTATCAATTTTTTTTAAATCTTCACTTTTTTTAAAATAATATATTGCTTTATTAATTCGACCTAAATCAAAAAAAAGAGTACCAATATTATAGTAAATTAAATAATCTTTTTTTTCTTTTAATTTTTTTTTATATATCTTTAAAGATTGTAAAAATAATTTTTGCTTTTTGAAATTTGATGCTAATAAATCACTAATAGAATATTTGAAATTATCTAAATTTATTAATTTTTTACAGATTTCAATTGACTTAGAATAATTTTTATCAAAGTATTGATCAAAAGCAAAACCATATTGTATTTCGTGTTCATTAATTAAATGTTTGTGAGAATTTAATATTTCTTTTAATTTATTTTTCTGTTCTGTAGCAATATATATAGCAATTAAATTTTGAAGTGTTGAAATTCTATTGGGTACTAACTTTAAACATTCTAAAAGTTTTTCCTCTGCATAATCATAGTTTTCATCTTGTAAATTATTTAATCCTTGTTGAAACAATTGTTTTGCTTTTTCAAAATCATTCATGCTATTCATTGATGACATTAAAAATAGAAATTATTCTTTTAATACTTAAAATTAAACATATTTTATTATCTAATACAAATTTCAATGAATACATCTTTTGAGTTCCTTTTGAATTTGACCTCTAAAAGTGATGAACAGTGATGAACAATTTTAAGAAAAGATAGATAAATCAGTAATTATTTAAATACCTGAAGTGT
>CBDDYZ010000003.1:0-238665 GCA_965235675.1 Candidatus Pelagibacterales bacterium
TGCTTCACTAGCGCCAGCTTTTGTATGCTTCCATGCTTCATCAAGGGCTTGATCAGCAAGCTCTGCAGCTTTTTTTACATAAACAATCTCCTCTTGAGATTTAACAACCCTATGTTTGGTAATTAATTCTGATTGATCTTCTACTTCACAATAACCTTTCAGTGACTTATTAAGTCTTAAAGCATTACGACCTGTCATACCGTAAGCTTCATACTCAATACCAATTTTTTTATCTTTTAAATTTAGTTCATTTAAGATGATTTTAAGATCATCTGTTGGATTAGACTGGTCTTTATCTACCCAAATTCTTATATCTTCAATATTTGAAGTGTTTTGAGCCTGTCTTAAATCTGGAGCTCTTGTTAAAAGAATAATATTTCCTTTATGGTCTAATATTAAAGTTTGAAAAAAAACATAGCCAAAGGTGTCATAACCTGTGAGCCAAAACATAGATTCTTGTCTGAACATTAAAAGAGCATCAAGATTTTGCTCTTTCATAGACTTTAATGTTGCTAGTTTTCTTTTTTCAAATTCTTGTTTACTAAAGTGTAACGCCATTAATAAATTTTTTAAAAATTAATGAATAATTGCTTTGGCAGATCCAAGTTGATCTACTTTTCCAGTGTAAAGACCTTTACCTAAAATTGGCACAACCCCAACAGTTGATCCAGTGAATACATAAAAATCTTTATCAAGATTTACTTTATCTTTTTTTAATTCATTCAAAACAAATCTAAGTGAATTAAGTGGATTTATATAAACAGTATTTGTATTTCCATTAACACTTTGCCCAATTTTTTTATTAGTAATATTTGTCTTTAAGTTTCCAATTTTTATTCTTTTGTATTTCTTCTTTTGACCAATCAAAAATTTAACGTTAGCACCAAAATCACTACATAAATCACCAAAGCTAGTTATGCCTTTTTTCTTTTGTCTATAACCTATAACCTCAATACAAGGAGCCATATATGAAATGTACTTTGTTACGTTTTTCATAGTAATTGATCTCTTAGATGAGAAAAAATTTTTTTTAATTAAGTAGCAAACCTCAAGCTCTATACCTAAAGTAGATTTGTTAATTTTCACTTTTTTTCCACTTTTGATAAAATTCTTTTTAAAGATTGCAGCGTAGAAAGGTTTCTTTTCTTTAAGTTTTTTCATTACAGGTATTCCAGTACCCGCAGCTTTAAATCCAATTATTGGATCTTTAATTTTACTCTCACATAATTTTCTTAGTTTTTGAGCTTCACCTAATTTTTTTGTAAATTTAGCTGGAAGAGGAGCAATTATTTTATTGTTTACAAAGGCATTAACTAATTTATCTGCTGTTTTTTCTAATAAGGTTTTTTTCATTATTGAATGTTTAATATAGTTGCAGGATCTAGTCTAGTACCAAACCAATTAAGTCTTACATCGAGATGAGGTCCAGTTGATCTACCAGAGGAACCAACAGTTGCGATGATGTCTCCTTTTTTAACGTGATCACCTACATTTACAAAAATTTCATCCATATGCATGTAGAGAGTTGAAACTCCATGGCCATGATCAAAAATTAAAGTAGCACCAGTATAAAACAAGTCTTTTTCAGCCAAAGTAACTATACCGTTATTCATTGCTTTAATAGGAGTACCTTTTTTTTGAGCAAAATCTAAACCATAGTGTGGCCATTTGGGTATACCATTTAAAATTCTTTGACTACCATAAACACCGGTAATTATTGCATCATCAACTGGAATAATAAATTTTTCCTTAAAAAATTGTAAGTCACTTTCTATTTCTCTTGCATCAACAATTAATTTATTTTCTCTTTTTATTCTTTCATAGAATTCTTTAGGAGGAGTAACTTTTTTTTTAGGCAAACCTTCTATTTTTTGAATATTATATTTCCTCTTTTGAATCTTTTTTATGATATCTTTATTGTTTTCAGTAATTATGATGTCAAATTTTCTATCTTTTTCAATTCCAAATGCAAAATAACCATCTTTTGAGACTTTAACTTTTTTCTTATCTACTAAAATTAAAGTACCAGGTTCAGTTTTTCCAATAATGTAATGTCCTTGAATGAATTTTCCCTGAAATTCTAACGCAAAAGATTGGGTTGTAAAAAAAATTGCTATTAATATTAGCAATCTAGACATTATTGAGCAGTCCAACCACCATCTATTATTATAGATGTTCCTGTAATCATAGATGAAGCAGATGAAGCTAAAAAACAAACACTTGTTGCAATATCACTTTCTGTTGCTGCTCTGCCTATTGGGATATTTCCTAAAGCAAGTTTTTTAAATGCTTTATTTTTAAAAAATCTTTTAACCATTGGTGTTTCTACAAAAGTAGGGGCCACCGTATTTACTCTAATATTATTTTTTGCAAGCTCAACACCCATCCCTTTAGTTAAACCCTCAATACCAAATTTTGTCATATTATAAATATTTCTACCAGCCATTCCAACATGACCAAGTTGAGAGGACATATTAATAATTGACCCACCTCTTTTTTTATTCTTTAGCATTTTTTTAACAACTAATTGAGCAACATTAAAAGCAGCTTTTAGATTTAAATCTACTAAGTAATGCATGCTTTCTTGTTTAATTTTTTCAAAAGGTTCTGGAATATTTGTTCCAGCATTATTAACCAAAACATCTATGATTTTAATTTTATCTAGATTTTCTTTTAATTCTTTGTAATTCATTACGTCACAATTAACTTTGATAACTTTACCTTTTAACTTTTTTATTTCTTTTTCAAGCTTATCAAGATCCGATTGTGTTCTGCTTAATGCAATTATTGTAGCTCCAGCTTCAGCAAGAGCGATAGAGCAGGCTCTTCCCAATCCTTTACCAGCACCTGTAACTAATGCATATTTGTTTTTAAGGTTTATTTTTTGTAAGTACATTTAAATAAATAATTTTAAATCAGTATAAATTAATTCGATTGCAACAACCAGTATAGCAATTAAACCAATCCAGGCTATCCATTTATATTCATTAATCCATCTTGAAATTACAGTGGCAGCTGTTGCCATAAGAATTATTGATAAAGCTAAACCAAATACTAATAATACATAGTGATCACCAGCAGCACCAGCTACACCCAAAACATTATCCAAACTCATTGTAAAATCAGCAAGTAAAACAGTCCATATAGCTTTCATAAAGCTTGAATTATCTACTTTAATATCTTCATCACTTGACTGACCTTTGATTACATCTGTGTAGAGTTTGTAGACTATATAAAGAAGAAGTAATCCTCCTATCAATCTTAATCCTGTTATTTGCAATAAATAAGCAGTTAACATAGTTAAGATTATTCTTAAAATTACCGCACCACCTATTCCCCAAAAAATTACTTTTTTTCTTTGTTCAGGTGGAAATTTAGAAGCAACCATTCCAATAATAATGGCATTGTCTCCTGCTAAAACTAAATCAATAAAAATAATTTGAGTTAAAATAACTAGCTGTTCTGGACTTATCAATTCAGCAAACATCAATTGTTTAGTATCATATCGGCACCTTTTTCTGCAATCATTATTGTAGGTGCGTTAGTATTTCCAGAAGTAATGTTGGGCATGATTGAAGCATCAATTACTCTTAAATTATTAATACCATGAACCTTTAATTGATCTGTAACTACTGCACTATCATCATTTCCCATTTTACAAGTGCCAACTGGGTGAAATATTGTTTGTGCATAGTCTGCTGCAGCTTTTAAAATTTCTTCATCCTCATTTAAATGAATTCCAGGCCTATATTCTTCTGGATGATATTTTTTAAATGTTTCTGATTCTAAAACAATTTTTCTAGTCAATTTAAGACCAGCTGCTGCAATTCTTCTGTCTTCATCAGTTGATAGATAGTTCATTTTTATTTTTGCGTAAGTTCGAGAGTCTTTATCTACAATACTTATATGTCCTCTACTAGTTGGTCTTATATTGGAAACAGTAGGAGTGAATGCATGGAAATCGTGATTTTTAGTTGCACCTAAAGTATCCATGCTCATAGGTTGAACATGCCATTGCAAATCAGGTAATTCTATTGAAGGATCACTTTTAGCAAACATACCCAAGTTGACTGGCTCCTATAGTCATTGGACCGCTTCTATTAAAAACATATTCTAACCCAATTAATAAATTTCCAAAAAGACTATTAATTTTTTTATTAAGAGATTTTAAATTTTGAATTTTATAAATAGGTCTAAACATTAAATGATCCTGTAAATTTTCACCAACACCCTTCAATTCATGAACTATTTCAATACCTAATTTTTTAAGTTTATTTGAGTCTCCAATACCAGAAACTTGTAAAAGTTGTGGAGATCCAATTGCCCCTGATGATAAGATAATTTCTTTATCAGCACCGACAGTAAATAACTTATTATCAACCCAGTACTCAACCTCTTTAGCAATTTTATTTTCAAAATTTATTTTTTTTATATGTGCATTTAGTAATTATTTTTAAATTAGATCTTTTTTTAATTGGATTTAAATATCCAACGGCTGTACTACATCTAAATCCATCTTTTTCTGTAACTTGATAATAACCACAACCATGATTGTTGCCTGTATTAAAATCATCTGTTTTTGGAATTCCAAACTCTTCTGCTGCATTTCTGAAATTCATTTAATAAAGGTAAACTGCATTCTTTGATTTGAAATTGAAAGAGGTCCCCCAACACCATGATATTCATTTTTACCTCTTTCTTGATTTTCAGCTTTAATAAAATAAGGCAAAACATCATTCCAACTCCAACCCTTATTTCCTAACTGTCTCCAAATATCATAATCTCTGTGCTGTCCTCTTATATAAAGCAAACCATTAATAGATGAACTGCCACCCAAAGTTTTACCTCTTGGATATCTAATAGATCTATTGTTCATAGTTTCATCCGGCTCAGTGTTGTAACACCAATCCACATTAGGATTGTGCATAGTTTTAAAATAACCAACTGGTATATGAATCCATGGATAATTATCTTTGCCACCAGCTTCAATTAAAAGAACTTTATGATGAGGATTTTCAGACAATCTGTTTGCTAGTACACAACCTGCTGAACCAGCTCCAAGTATGATAAAATCAAATTTGTCCATGACTTAGGTCTTATAATATCTAAAAAAATAAAATACTAGCGTTAGCAATGAAAATAACTTAGTTTTTTTTTATATTAACACTTGTTTCTAATTAAATTTTTTGAGAAGGTCTCGTACATAAAAAAACACAATAAGAAGGAAATATTAATATGAAAAAAATAATATCTTTGTTCGTTGGATCACTTCTACTTACTGTAATGACAGTAACAGGTGCATCCGCACAAACTCTTAAGTGTCAAACAGTAATTAGTTCAAAAGCTGATGAAGTGGTAATGTTAAAAGATTTCACTGACACAGTAACAGAATTAACTGGTGGATCACTTAAGTTCGAAATTATGCCAGCAGGCGCTGTAGTAGGTGTAAAAGAAACTTTAGATGCAGTTGATAAAGGATTAATCGATTGTGGTTTTGCTTGGACTCACTACTGGTCAGGTGATCACCCAGCAGCTATGTTATTTGGTTCGCCAGTAGCAGGTGCAGGTGTTGGTATTGATAACATCGCATTTTTATCTTGGTTCCAATACGGTGGTGGTAAAGAACTTTACGACCAACTATGGTCTGAGATGGGAAGAGACATCAAAGGATTTATGTTACAACCAGTAGGCCCTGAAGCTTTAGGTTGGTTCAAAGAGCCAATTAATAGCATGGCTGACTTTAGAAAGTATAAGTTCAGAACTCCTCCAGGAATTCCAGGACAAACTTATAAAGATATTGGTGTAGCTTCTGTTGCAATGGGTGGTGGAGATATTCTACCAGCTCTTGAAGCAGGAACAATTGATGCTGCTGAATGGTGTTGTCCAAAACCTGACATGACATTCGGTTTCCAGAAAGTTCTAAAACATTACTACCTACAAGGTCTTCACCAAGTAGTAGTAAATGCTGACTTCTATATTACAGGCTCTAAATACAAAAAGATGTCTGCTTTAGAGAAAAAAGCTTTAGAAGTTGCTGCGAATGCATCTCTATCAAAATCAATGAGTTACAGAATATATGAAAACGGAAAAGCTCTAGCTGAGTTGACTGGAAAACACGGTGTGATTTTACATGATACTCCAGCTGATTATTTCCCAGCATATATGGCTGCTGCAAAAGCAAGCTTTAGAAAAAAATGCTAATGAGAACAAATTCTTTAAAAAAGTTTGGGACTCTCAAAAAGCATTTGCTGATATTGCAGTGCCTTTCTGGTCTGGATCTCAAATGTCTAACGCTAAGCTAGGAATGGCTCACGCTGAAACATTAAAGTAGTATTTAGAAATAAAAATAAATATAACTAAAGCGGATTTAACGATCCGCTTTAGTTTTTTTTTAGAAAATTTATTATGGCAAACGAACCTACCAAATTAGATATATCAGATGAAATGATAGCTGAAAGGCGAGGTGGTTCAGGATCAATGCCTGACGATATGCCAAAATGGATGGCATTAACTATTACAAAAATTGATTTAGCAAGTAAGTGGATTGGTAATGTGGTTTGTTGGATCACCATCCCTTTAATATTTGCGATGGTTTATGAGGTTTTAGCAAGAAAACTTTTTAATGCTCCTACAATGTGGGCGTATGACATGAGTAGATTTATGTATGGAGCTCTATTCATGCTTGGTGCTGGTTATGCTTTATCAAAAGGTGTTCATATAAGAGCTGATTTTTTATACAGAAATTTTAAAACTAAAAACCAAGGTAGAATAGATTTTTGGTTATACCTTATATTTTATTTTCCTGGATTAAGCGTATTTTTGTATATGTCGACTGGGTTTTTACAAGAATCTATAATGAGAGGTGAAAAAGGGATGGACACTGCTTGGATGCCATATATGTGGCCAATTAAAGCATGTTTATTATTTAGGAATTATATTTTTACTTAGTTCAAGGTGTATCTGAATTATTAAAAAGCTATTGGGCCGCAACTAAAGGTAAGTGGCCAGGAGAACAAAAATAATGTTAGCTGAATTTATGGATCCAGCAGTCTTAGGTTTCATTTTAATAGGAGTAATGTTGTTCTCTATTTTTGTAGGTTTTCCAATTTCATTTACTTTAATATTCCTTAGGATTTGTTTTTGGATACCTTGGATTTGGTAAATTAGTTTTTTATTTAATGACCCTGCAGTTTTCTATGGTCATGACAGAGCAAACTTTGGCCGCTGTTCCCCTCTTTGTTTTTATGGGAATTATGATGGAGCAGGCTGGTTTGATGGAGAGATTATTTTCAGCATTTCAGCTAATGCTTTGCTAAAGTAAGAGGCTCTTTATATTATGCTGTTCTTTTTGTTTCAGTTGTTTTTGCAGCTGCTACAGGAATTGTTGGTGCCTCTGTAACTATACTTGGAATAATGGCAGCCAAATCTATGAATAAATCAGGTTATAATGTGAGATTGGCCGCTGGAACAATTACAGCTGGTGGTACACTGGGTATTCTAATACCACCAAGCATTATGTTAGTTGTGATGGGTCCAATAATGGAAATTCCAGTAACAGACCTCTTTGCTGCAGCAATTATTCCTGGAATATTATTAGCAACCTTATATGCGGCTTACACAACAATTAGATGTTGGATTGACCCAAGTCTTGGACCGGTTTTACCAGTTGAGTTGAGAGCTACTAGCATGAAAGCAGTTTGGATAGAATTCTTTCTAGGACTAGTTCCACCAGCTGCCTTAGTCTTCGCTGCGCTAGGAAGTATTTTATTTGGTTTTGCAACTCCAACTGAAGCTGCAGGCTGTGGTGCAATGGGATCCTTGCTTTTAGCGGTCGCTTATAGAAAATTAACTTTTAAAAAGTTACAAGAGGCTTTAGTTAAAACTCTAGAAATTTCAGCTTTGATAATGGTATTGGTTGCAGCATCAAATTTTTTTGGAGCAGTGTTTTCTAGATTAGGAACACCGATGCTTTTAACTGAATTTTTACTAAGTTTAGAAATGAATAGATATTTAATCCTTGGTATGATTATGGTTATAATTTTCTTATTAGGTTGGCCTTTAGAATGGGTACCAATAGTAATGATTATAGTTCCAATAATTATACCATTAGTTGAAGCTCTAGGATTTAATTTAACTTGGTTTGCAATACTTGTTGCAGTTAATCTACAAACCGCATGGCTCTCACCACCTGTAGCTCTATCTGCTTATTTCTTAAAAGGTGTAGTTCCAGAATGGGATCTTAAAGATATTTATTATGGAATGATGCAATTTATGGTGATTCAAGTTATTGGACTTATTTTAATAATAGTATTTCCACAAATTGCTTTATGGCTACCAACCTATCTATATGGACAGTAGTATTTATTAGTTTATTATAAAACTAGTGAATCAAATCAAATCAAACAATGCTTTAATAAACTGGGAGTTAGTTAGTGTTAATCCCAATGACAAAAATTGGACTTGGAAAGAGTTATTTTATTTTTGGGGATGTAATATTCAAAGTGTAATTGCTTTTTCTTTAATTGCTTCTCTTTATTTAGTTTATGAACTTAATATATTTGTAGTTTTATTTGGTAGTTTAATTGCATCTATATTTGTTTATTTTTTTGCAAATTTAATCGGTAAACCCTCCCAAAAATATGGATTACCGTTTCCAGTAATTTTAAGAAGCGCTCTTGGAATTAATGGAGCTAAATATTTTGCTTTAATAAGAGGAATTGTTGGCATCTTTATGTTCGGCATTCAAACTTATTTTTTATCAAAACTTTTTAGTTACCTGATTAGAATTTCAATTTTTTCTATTGATAGCTCTTTTCTTGATGAAGATATTTTTTTAATTTTTATTTTAGGATTAAATTTAATTGATTGGATTGCTTTTATTTTTACAATTAGTTTGCAGCTTTTTTTATTTAGCAAAAGCCATCAATTTAATAGAAGTATAATAAAATTTTCAGCAATTACTGTTTATAGTGGGATGTTAATATTTTTTTTAGTTGTATTACTCTATGACGTTAAAGTTATAAGTTCAGCTTTTGTTGATATTTTTTCTATAAATAATCTATTTGATAAAACTAATATAGCTCCATTAATTGCTGTGGTTGGAACAGTTTTTGCATATTTTTCTGTTATAATTGTAAATTATGGAGACTTTAGCTAGATATGTTAAAGACGAAAAAGAATTAAAAAAAGGTAACTTAAGCCTATTATTAAATTTATTATTATTTTCTTTTTTTACAGTTTTTATTGTCATTGGGGCAGATATTTTTCTAAATAAAAATTTGGAACTTATGGAAAGAATTTTAACAAACCCAACTGATATAGTGGGTAAGATCGATAATATACAATTAACCGTGATTGTTTTATTTTTTATTATTTTTTCATCTGCTTCAACTAATTTAATTGCAAATTATATTCCAACTCAAAATTCACTAATAAATTTTATTCCAAGTGTTCTAAATTTAAGAAGTTCAGCAATCATAATTGGTTGTATTGGTTTTATAGTTGGTATTTTTTGGTTACCTTTATTAAGTCAGATTGGCATTTTAGCATTTATTGATACTCTAAGCTCTTTTTTTGGACCAATATTTGGACTTATAATTATTGACTATTACTTTGTTAAAGAAACTAATTTAGACAATAGACAAATTTTTTCATCAAATACCGATGGGCTATATTTTTATTCAAATGGTTGGAATTTAAGAGGTCTTTATTCTTTGTTTTTAGGTTTTATCTTTTCTGCTTCTACAATTTGGAATGAAAGCTTAATGATCTTTCATTCTTATTCTTGGATAATTGGCACTTTTATCTCTTCTTTAACTTATTATCTTATTAGCTAGTAAAAAATCTTAATGCATCAATTTGATCTTAAAAATAGAACTGCAATAATTACTGGTGGCGCCCAAGGTTTTGGTCTAGATATTGCTAAAGAGATTTTTAAATTCTGGTGTAAAAACTATAATCTGGGATATTGATGAAAAAGAATTACAAAAAGCTGTAAAAGAAATAAACAATCCAAACCTTGCATATAATGTAGTGGATGTATCTAATTTTAGTAATGTTAAAAATACCGTAGACCAAATAACAAAAATATCTAATATTGACATTTTAATTAATAATGCTGGTATTACTGGCTCAACCTCATCTCTGTGGGACTATGATGTTGATGAATGGAATAAGATAGTTCAGATTAATTTAATGGGCACTTTTAATTGCTGCAAATGCATTGTTCCCAATATGATCAAGAATAACTATGGAAGAATTGTTAACGTTGCTTCAGTTGCTGGCAAAGATGGGAATGCAAATGCGAGCGCTTATAGTTCAGCAAAAGCAGGGGCTATTGGTCTAACTAAATCACTAGGCAAAGAATTAGCTGATAAAAATATTGCTGTTAATGCAATAACGCCAGCTGGTGCAAAAACTAGAATCTTAGACCAAATGTCAAAGGAACACGTTGCTAGGATGTTATCAAAAGTTCCAAGAGGTAGATTTTTAGAAATTGAAGAGTTTACTTCATTAGTTTGCTGGCTTATCCTCTGAAGAAAATTCATTTTCTACAGCAGCAGTATTTGATATTAGTGGTGGTAGATCTACTTATTAAGCTTATTTAGGGTTATTTTGGTCTCAGTCTTGTAAATTTTTTGTTCTTTAGAAATGACAGGTGCAAGCAGTATTACCGACCAATAGATTAAAAGGACAAATATAGAAATTATTTTCATATCATTAGAATTAATACCTAAAGTTGATTTTTAAATGTTTAAATTTTGTTCAAATATTGTTTTTTGAAATACAATAGCTATATAGACTGCAATGATAAAAAATTTTTTAATTTTATTTCTAACATTAATTCTATTTTCAACCAGTACTGTTGCTGAAAATATTAAGGTATTTGAATTTACGGACGAAGAGTTCAAGAATCTACAAGTAAAAAAGGTCAAAGGAGAAACCAAATGGACACTTGGGTCTAATGAAAATGGTGCTTATATCAAAGCTGAAGCTGAAGGAGTAGGCTCAGGACTTGGTAAGGAAATAGAAATAGATTTAAATAAAACACCATTTATTAATATTACTTGGAAAGTTGAAAAAGATCTTTCAGGGATAATTGAAAACAGTAAAAAAGGTCATGATTATGCAGCACGTGTTTTTGTAATTAAAAAAACAGGAGCAACACCCCTGTCAAATAGAGCAATTAACTATGTATTTTCAAGCAATAATATAATTGATCAAAATTGGCCTAGTCCGTACACAAAAAAATCTATTGACTATGTTTTATCTACTACAATCGATAAACCTAATACATGGGTTACAGTTAAAGCTAATGTTAAAGAAGATTTTATGAAGTTACATGGTTTAGATGTCGATAATATTTCAGGTGTAGCAATAATGACTGATACCGATAATTCAAAACTAAAAGCAATATCGTATTATCAAAATATTTATTTTTCAGATAAATAAATTTGATTTAAAGTTTTTTTTTAAGAAACATACTCATTAACGACAAAAGTACAGCAACAACCACATCTTCTAATGGTGTTGCTCCTAGGCACCATGAAATTCCAAGCTATAACGGCAGTTAGCCAAATTATATAAACTTTCATTATCATTATTATATCTTACTTTGATGTTAAAAATCATTTTTTTTGTTAGTATAATTACATGCATGAAAATTTTTTTTATGATTTAAAAGTTTATTATGAAGACACAGATGCGGGTGGTGTAGTTTATTATGCAAATTATCTAAAATTTCTTGAAAGAGCTAGAACTGAAGCTTTAGTCGAACTTGGTTTCAGTAATAAAAAGATAAAAGAAAAATTTGGAGCTTTAATAATAGTAAAGTCATGCAATATAGAATACATAAAACCCTCATATCTTGAGGATCAACTTAAAGTGAGATCTTTTATAAAGTCAGTTACAAAAACCTCGTTTTTTATGAATCAATTTATTAGTAGGGATGAAGATTTGATAACAGAAGCTAAAGTTCATTTGGTCTTTGTTAATGAAGAAGGAAAACCTATGAAAATTCCAGGAAGTTTATTTGAAGATTTAAAACCTTATTTTTGTGACAGTATTAAAGTTTAAATAATTTTTTAGCTTTTCTTAATAATGAAATCATTTTTTTTGTATTAATAACTTTAGTATTTACATTTCTTGGACTCGGATGATAGCTTGCAATTAAAGTCCTCCCATCTGGCAACTTATATTTTGCTCCATGCTTGAATTTTAATTTTTTTTCAAATTTATAACTTTTATTATAAAATTTAATGCAATTATCAAAAGCTATCTTTCCTAGAGTTAAAATTACCTTCAATTTTTTTAAATTTTTAATTTCATAATCAAAATAACTTGAACAATTATCCAACTCACTTTTTAAGGGCTTATCTTCTGGGGGAACACACTTAAGTATGTTTGTGATGTAAGTATTTTTTAATTTTAAACCATCATTGATGTTTGTAGATTTAGGTTGATTTGAAATTTGAACTTTATAGAGACAATTAAATAAAAAATCACCCGACTTATCTCCAGTAAAAGCTCTACCTGTTCTTGTTCCTCCATGTGCTGCAGGAGCAAGTCCAATAATCATTAATTTGCCATTAATGTCACCAAACCCGGGCACAGGTTTTCCCCAATAAATTTCATTAATATTTTGCTTTCTTTTGTCTTTTGAAATTTTTTTACTATAACTAATTAAGCGAGGACATTTTTTACATTTAATTATTGAATTATTTATTTTTTCGAACTTAATAGTCATTCATGAAACTTATTAAAATTTTAATATTTTTACTTATATCTTTCAATCTACCATTTAAAACTTATTCTAACACAAACATTGAAAATATTTTAAAGGAAGGGGGAAAATTAATATTTGTGAGACATGCTTATGCCCCTGGAGGAGGAGATCCTAGCAATTTTGATGTAACCGATTGTTCCACCCAACGGAATTTAAATGAAGAGGGCATCGTTCAATCTGTAAATTTAGGAATTTTTTTTACAAAAAATCAAATAAAGGTTGATAAAGTTTTATCTAGTGAATGGTGTAGATGCAAACAAACAGCTGAATATGCTTTTAAAAAATTTGAAACAAAAAGCTTTTTAAATTCTTTTTTTAGTGAAAAATTTTCAAAAAATAAAACCAAACAAATCAAAGAACTAAAAGAATATGTAAATGAATGGAATAGTAGTAAAAATTTAGTTTTAATTACCCATTATGTTACAATCTTAGAAGTTACGAATACTGCTGTTTCATCTGGTGAAATGGTAATTACTGATAAAAATTTTAACGTTTTACAAAGACAAAAAATTTCGATTAATTAAAGTTTATTTTATTAGGAATAAATATAGAATAAAATAATGTCATCAAAAAAAGCAATGAAGTTAGCTCAAAAACAAGCATTTGCTAAACATAGAAGTAATATTACAAGCAATAGACCTATTCCAAAAAAAACTAATTTTATAAGTAAGTTAAATAAAAAAAATAAAAAATCTTAACTTTCTTTAACAAATACCTCAACTTTTTTGCAAGTAGATATTTTTGATATACCTTCTTCTCCATTAATTACTGTTTTGATATTTATTATTGGACTATCTTTTTTAAACATAAGTTGAGTGTAGAACTGTGGATAGCCAATTTTATCAGTATAAATTAGATCTGATTCTTCATAAATAAATCTTTCTACTGAACCTTCTTGTTTCACACTTAGATCAGTAGACTTATATTTTTTAAATGTCTTATTGTCATATATATAATTTCTAATCATTAATGATTTTTCAAAGTTTAAAATATATTCATTTTTAATAAACCCATCTTTTAGGTTTTTGCAACCAGTCAAATGCATTATTTCTGAAATAGATACTGATTGAATGCCAATAAAAAAAAATAAAAAATAAATTATTTTAGTTTGTAAACTATTTTTTTTCATACTTATCAGCATGGAGTAGGGCAACAAGTAGAATGGCTGTCCAACCAATACCAATGAAAGCTTTGGGTCCTGTTTCTGCACTCCATAAATCTAGCACTAAAGCACCAAATATAAGTCCTGCTATATAAATTATAATAGCTAATGTTGATTTACTCATTATTTAAAACTCTTTTTATATAAAGAAATACCATTCTCTATTTTATGTTTGTATGAATCTTTAAAGCTCTCAAGCTGCCAACCGTTAAGTCTTTGTTGAATGTTAATTAAATTATCTTGTTTCCATTGATTAGTAGTACTGTCTAATTTCCACATTTTTTTTTCTTCGTTGTTTCTACCACAACCGTAACAATACCCTGTTTGGGGATCGGTTTTACATATACTAATGCAGGGTGAAATTATCATTTTTATAAATTATTACTAAATCACATGATTATTAATATATTTTATAATTATTGTCATTGGACAAATGATATCAATAATATATAAAACCCCACAAGATTGTGGGCGAATGGCGGAATTGGTAGACGCGCTGGTCTTAGGAACCAGTATCGCAAGATGTGAAGGTTCGAGTCCTTTTTCGCCTACCAAAAAGTTATAAAATTATGAAAGTAACAGTAGAAAATATAAAAGGTTTAAATAAGGACATTAAAGTTTTCATAGATAAAAAAACTATGAGTACTCATATGGACGCAAAGTATGAAGAAATTAAAGGGACTGTTAATTTAAAAGGCTTTAGACCAGGAAAAGTTCCCAAAGAAATTCTTAAAAGACAATTTGGCCAAGCAATTTTTAGTGAAGTTTTAGACAAGGTTTTAAAAGAAACATCCACCAAGGCATTAGAGGATAATAAAATAAAACCAGCAGGCCAACCAAAACTTGATTTAAAAACCTATGGAGAAGATAAGGATTTAGAATATGTGATTTCTGTAACAGAACTTCCAAAAGTTGAACTTAAGTCTGTTGAAAATATAAAATTTGATGAATATTCAGTTAAAATTGATAATTCAGAAACAGATAAGAGAATTAATGAAATCGCCAAAAGTCAGAATAACTTTAAAGATGTTGCTGATGAAACAAAAGCTTTAAAAGAAAATTTGGTTATTTTTGATTATAAAGCAACAATTGACGGTAAAGAATTTACTGGTGGTGAAGGTAAAAATACTCAATTAATACTTGGAAAAGATTTATTTATTAAAGGATTTGATGACCAATTAATTGGTGTCAAAAAAAACGATGAAAAAGTTGTAGAGGCTACACTACCTGAAAATTACCCTCATAAAGAATTTGCTAATAAAAAAGCTAGTTTTACATGTAAGATTATATCTGTAAGAAAATCTGAAGAAGTAAAAATAAATGACGAATTTGCAAAAAATTTAGGAGCTAAAGACTTAGCTGATTTAAAAATTTTAGTATCTAAGCAAATTAATGATGAATATAAAAATTCTTTAGGTAGGTTGGCTAAAACACAAATTCTTAAAGAAATTGAAAATTTTAAAGTCGACGAAATTCCTGAAAATCTTTTAGAGGAAGAGGTTAAAATCTTATCACAAGGCATGAGTGAGGAAGACTCTAAAAAAAGTAGAAAAAAATTTGAAGAAATAGCTAAAAAAAGAATTAAAGTTGGATTAATCTTGAATGAGTTTGGTGAGCAAAACAAAATTAAAGTTACAGAGCAAGAAATACAAGCCGAGGTACAAAAACAACTTAGAATGATGCCAGGTCAAGAAAAAATGGTTATGGAATTTTATCAAAAAAATCCATCAGCTTTGGCTAGCTTAAGAGGAACAGTATATGAAGAAAAAATAATTGATGTAATTAAATCAAAAGCAAAACCTAATAAAAAAGAAATAAGCAAAGACGAAGCTGAAAAAATACTAAAAGAACATCAAAAACAAGAGCATGATCATAATCACGATCATGATCAGGAAGATTCACAAAAAAAAGCAGCACCCAAAAAAGCTGCAACTAAAACAAGCACAAAAAAAGCTGCACCAAAAAAAGCAGCAACTAAGCCCACAAAAACAAAAAAAGCTGCACCAAAAAAAGTTAGCAAAAAGTAATCACAAGTTGTATAACTGATAAGAATCAACTTATGACAACAAATTTTTCTGATCAAATGAATACATTAGTCCCTATGGTTGTGGAACAATCTAACAAGGGTGAAAGAGCTTATGATATTTATTCTAGACTTTTAAAAGAAAGAATAATTTTTTTAGTTGGACCAATTAACGATAACGTAGCGTCTCTTGTTACCGCGCAACTTTTATTTTTAGAATCTGAGGATCCAAAAAAAGAAATTAATTTATATATTAATAGTCCAGGTGGTCTTGTAACTGCTGGTCTAGGTATTTATGATACTATGCAATACATCAAACCAGATGTTTCAACTTTATGCATTGGTCAGGCTGCTTCAATGGGATCTTTTCTTTTAGCTGCTGGAAAAAAAGGTAAAAGGTTTTCTCTACCTAATTCTAGAATTATGGTTCACCAACCATCTGCTGGTTTTCAAGGTCAAGCTACAGATATTGAAATTCATGCAAATGAAGTCTTGGCACTTAAAAAAAGACTTAATGAAATTTACTCAAAGCACACTGGCAAATCAGTAGATGATATTAAAAAAGCTCTTGAAAGAGATAATTTTATGACCCCTGATATTGCTAAAGACTTTGGTTTAATAGATGAAGTAGTAGAGAACAGATCTTAAACCACAATATCTTGAAAATTATTAAGTACATACTTGATTAGTATGAGTCATCTATATTAAAGTAACAACATTGATTCGTTTATAAATTATGAGCACAAATAATAAAAATATTCTTTACTGTTCTTTCTGTGGCAAGAGCCAACATGAAGTTAGAAAATTAATTGCTGGTCCAACAGTTTTTATCTGTGATGAGTGTGTTGAACTTTGTATGGATATTATAAAAGAAGAAAGCAAAGACTCATTTGTAAAACATCAAGATGGATTACCATCGCCAAAAGAAATTTGTGCAGTATTAGATGATTATGTAATTGGACAGCCTCATGCAAAAAAAGTTTTGTCTGTAGCGGTGCACAATCACTACAAAAGATTAAACTATGAAAGCAAGACTAGTAAAACTGTTGAACTTTCAAAATCTAACATTCTACTAGTGGGTCCTACAGGTTGTGGTAAAACTTTATTAGCACAAACTTTGGCTAGAATACTTGATGTTCCTTTCACAATGGCTGATGCAACCACTCTTACAGAAGCTGGTTATGTTGGTGAAGATGTTGAAAACATTATTTTAAAATTATTACAAGCAGCTGATTATAATGTAGAAAAAGCACAACGTGGAATTGTCTACATTGATGAAGTAGATAAGATTAGCAGAAAATCTGAGAACCCTTCAATTACAAGAGATGTTTCTGGTGAAGGTGTTCAACAAGCTCTTTTAAAGATTATGGAAGGAACAGTTGCAAGTGTTCCACCTCAAGGAGGAAGAAAGCACCCTCAACAAGAATTTTTACAAGTTGATACTACAAATATACTATTTATTTGTGGTGGTGCATTTGCTGGTTTAGATAAAATTATTTCACAAAGAGACAAGGGAACCTCTATTGGTTTTGGTGCAAATGTTAAAAAAACTGATGATAAAAAAACTGGTGAATGGATGAAAACTTTAGAACCTGAAGATTTATTGAAATATGGTTTGATACCAGAGTTTATTGGAAGATTACCAATGATAGCTACACTAGAAGATTTAGATGAGAAATCTTTAATCAAAATATTACAAGAACCAAAAAATTCTTTAATCAAACAATATCAAGAATTATTTAAATTAGATGGTGCTAAATTAAGTTTTAAAGAAAATGCAGTGAAAGAAATTGCACAAAAAGCAATCAACAAAAAAACTGGTGCCAGAGGACTAAGATCGATCTTAGAAAATATTTTATTAAAGACCATGTATGATTTACCTAGTCAGGATAATGTTGAAGAAGTGATAGTAGATGCTAGTGCGGCTAAAGGTCTATCGCAACCCATCATTGTTCATTCAAAAAATAATACAAAAACAAAGACGGACAAAACGTCTGCCGCTTAATTCAACGTTAATAACTAATAAATAGCTATTGCAAATTTTTTTTTAATATCCATATTTAGATCATGGATGTTAAAATTGAAAAACCTTTATTACCTTTAAGAGATATAGTGGTGTTTCCAAATATGGTAATCCCTTTATTTGTTGGAAGAGATAAATCAATTGCAGCTCTAAATGAAGTAATGAAAAAAGATAAAAAGATTATCCTTGTTACTCAAAAAAATTCAGAAATAGATGATCCAAAAAAAACAGATGTATTTATGCATGGCTGTGAAGGTAATATACTTCAATTATTAAAATTACCCGATGGAACAGTTAAAGTTTTAGTTGAGGGAAGTAAAAGAGTTAAGATATTAGATTTTAAAGATAATGAAAAATTTATAATTTGTGAGTATGCTCATCAGCATGATGTAGCATCTAAAGATGAAGATTTGATACCTTTAGCTATGACTGCAGTAAGAAGATTGGAAAAACTTACTTCAATTAATAAAAAGGTTTCAACAGAGACAATCAATAATATCAAAAAATTAACTGATGCATCTCATATTGCTGATAATATTGCCTCACACTTAACAGCTACCATTTTAGAAAAACAACAAATTTTTGAGACTGTAGATGTTAAGAAGAGATTAAATTCCATTATCAAAATTATGGAAAATGAAACTAGCATTATAGGAGTTGAAAAAAGAATTAGAGGTAGAGTTAAAACTCAAATGGAGAAAACTCAAAGAGAATATTATTTGAATGAGCAACTTAAAGCAATTCAAAAAGAGTTAGGTGAAATTGAAGATGGTAAAGATGAAACATCTAGTCTGAACAAATCAATTATTAAAGCAAAAATGCCTAAAGATGTAGAAAAAAAATGTATGGCAGAGTTAAAAAAATTAAAAAATATGAGCCCGATGTCTGCTGAAGCAACTGTAATTAGAAATTATCTTGATTGGATGATAGATCTTCCATGGTATAAAAAAAGTGAAGTTGATATTGATCTTAAAAAAGCATTATCAGTATTGGATGCTGATCACTTTGGTTTAGAAAAAGTAAAAGAAAGAATTATAGAATTTTTAGCAGTCCAAAAAAGAATGGATAAAATTAAAGGACCAATTTTATGTTTAGTTGGACCTCCAGGTGTTGGAAAAACTTCTTTAGGTAAATCAATTGCAAAAGCAACTAATAGAGAATTTGTAAGAGTATCTGTTGGAGGAATGCGTGATGAGGCTGAAATTAGAGGGCATAGAAGAACTTATATTGGTTCTTTACCTGGAAAAATTATTCAAATGATGAAGAAAGCAGGAACTAAAAATCCTCTAATTCTTTTAGATGAAATTGATAAAATTGGTAATGACTATAGAGGCGACCCTTCATCAGCATTATTAGAAGCATTGGACCCTGAACAAAACTCAACATTTAATGATCATTATCTAGAAGTTGATTATGATTTATCTGATGTAATGTTTGTTACAACAGCTAATACACTAAACATATTACCACCATTACTAGATAGAATGGAAGTTATAAGGTTAGCTGGTTATACAGAGGATGAAAAAATTAATATAGCAAACAATTATCTTTTACCAAAACAGATAAAAGACAATGGTGTTAAAGAAAATGAAATGACTTTATCTGATGATATAATTAAAGAAATTATCAGAAGTTATACCAAAGAGTCTGGTGTTAGAAACTTAGAAAGAGAAATTTCAAAAGTTGCACGTAAGGTTGTAAAAAAAGTTGTTTCTGGTGAAGAAAAACAGGTTAAAGTAGATTTAAAAAATCTTCATGATTTCCTAGGAATACAAAAATTTAAATTTGGTGAGCTTGAGAACAAAGATAAAATTGGTGTTGTAACTGGTTTAGCTTGGACTGAATATGGTGGAGAGATACTTAAGATTGAAACTGTTGTTATGCCTGGAAAGGGTAGAATGCAAATTACTGGAAAACTGGGAGATGTAATGCAAGAGTCAATCAAAGCTGCTAAATCATTTATAAGATCTAAGAGTTTAGATTATGGAATTATTCCTCCATTATTTGAAAAGAAAGATTTTCATATTCACGTTCCTGAAGGAGCAACTCCTAAAGATGGTCCTTCTGCAGGTATAGGTATGGTTACTTCAATTGTTTCAGCAATTACAAAAATTCCTGTTAGAAGAGATGTTGCAATGACTGGAGAAGTTACTTTAACAGGACAAGTTTTACCTATCGGTGGACTTAAAGAAAAACTATTAGCTGCTCATAGAGCTGGAATCAAACAGGTCGTTATACCTAAAGAGAATGAAAAAGATTTAGTAGATATGCCAAAGAAAATTATTGATGATATAAAAATTACTCCAGTGGAATATGCAGATGAGGTATTAAAAATAGCTTTAACTAAAGAATTGAAAAGAGTTGAGTGGGTTGAAGTTGAACAAATTTCTAAATCTGACGATAAATCTCAAGCCAGTATTCAATAATTACCAATTTACATTATCTATTCGTTGATGTATTAGTAGCGCTTGTTTTGGGCGGTTAGCTCAGTTGGTAGAGCATCTCGTTTACACCGAGGGGGTCAAAGGTTCGAGTCCTTTACTGCCCACCAAAACAACTAAAGTGGGGGTGTAGCTCAGTTGGTTAGAGCGATCGCCTGTCACGCGATAGGTCGAGGGTTCGAGTCCCTTCACTCCCGCCACTTTTCTTAATATTGACTGTTAATAGTGTCAAAATTGCCCCTTATGTACACTTCAAGAAGTTAAAAAAACTGCTATATAGATTTCATGCTTTCAGAGTTTTTAAAAGATTATCTGCCTATTATAATATTTTTGGTTATTGCACTTGGTCTAAGTGGGGCTTTTGTAGTTGTTAATTTGATACTTTCTCCAAAACATCCAGACCCTGAAAAATTATCGGCTTACGAATGTGGTTTTGAACCCTTTGAAGACTCAAGAATGAAATTTGATGTTAGATTTTATTTAGTTGCAATTTTATTTATTATTTTTGACTTAGAAATCGCTTTTCTTTTTCCATGGGCAATTAGTCTTGGAGCTATTGGAGGTTTGGGTTTTACTTCCATGATGATCTTCTTATTCATTTTAACAGTTGGATTTATTTATGAATGGAAAAAAGGTGCATTAGATTGGGAATAATAATTTAGATTATGGATTTAAATAAAAAAAATAATGAAATTCCTGAAGAGTTTAAAAAGCTCTCTGAGGATTTTAGTAAAAATGGTTTTATAACCACATCTCTAGATAATCTTATCAATTGGTCAAGAGCTGGATCATTACATTGGATGACTTTTGGTCTAGCATGTTGTGCAGTCGAAATGATGCAAACAGCTATGCCTAGATATGATTTAGAAAGATTTGGTGCAGCACCAAGAGGATCACCAAGACAATCTGACGTCATGATTGTAGCTGGTACATTGACAAACAAAATGGCACCAGCGTTAAGAAAGGTTTATGATCAAATGCCAGAACCAAGATATGTTATATCAATGGGAAGTTGTGCAAATGGAGGAGGTTATTATCATTATTCTTATTCTGTAGTTAGAGGTTGTGATAAAATTGTACCTGTTGATATTTATGTTCCAGGATGCCCACCATCTGCAGAGGCATTATTATATGGAATTATGCAATTGCAGAAAAAAATTAGAAACAAAGGCTCTTTCGAAAGATAATATTTATGAAAAGCTGTATAGATCTAGAAAAAAAAATTAATTCAGAACTTACCACTAAAATAAAAAAAACTGAAATTAGACACGATCAACTTTATATAAATATTGAAAGTGAAGATTTATTAAATGTAGCTTTATTTATAAAAAATAATGAAAATACTAAATTTCGACAATTAATTGATATAACAGTTGTTGACTATCCAGAAAACTCTCAACGGTTTAAAGTTGTTTATTTATTTTTAAGTCATGAGTTTAATCAAAGAATTATATTAAGTTATTTAATTAATGAAAATGAAGTGATTCCTTCATTAACATCAATATTTCCTGCTGCAAACTGGATGGAGCGTGAAGTTTTTGACATGTATGGTGTTAAGTTTAAAGATCATCCAGATCTAAGAAGAATTCTTACAGATTATGGGTTTGAAGGTCATCCGCTTAGAAAAGATTTTCCTCTGACTGGGCATACCGAGGTTAGATATAGTGAAGATCAAAAAAAAGTTATTAGTGAACCAGTTAAATTAGAACAAAACTATAGAAATTTTGATTATGAGAGTCCATGGGAAGGAACAAAGTATATTAAGAAACAGACAGATCAAGAAAATGACAAAAAAAACTAAAACATTAAATCTTAACTTTGGTCCTCAGCATCCTGCTGCTCATGGTGTCTTAAGGTTAATTTTGGAATTAGATGGTGAAGTGGTTGAGAAAGCTGATCCTCACATTGGATTATTGCATCGTGGAACAGAAAAATTAATAGAAAACAAGACTTATATGCAAGCTGTACCTTATTTTGATAGGTTGGATTATGTGGCTCCTATGAATCAAGAACACGCATTTGCTTTGGCAATTGAAAAAATCTTAAGTATTGATGTTCCAATTAGAGCTCAATTTATAAGAGTAATGTTTTGTGAAATTGGAAGAATTTTAAGTCATATATTAAATGTAACTACACAAGCTCTTAGATGTTGGGGCATTAACACCATCGTTGTGGGGATTTGAAGAACGTGAAACACTTATGACTTTTTATGAAAGAGCATCTGGATCAAGGCTGCATGCTAATTATTTTAGAGCAGGTGGTGTTCATCAAGATCTACCAATGGGGCTTGAAGACGATATTGCAAAATTTTGTGAAACCTTTCCAAAAATAATTGATGATCTTGAAACTCTATTAACTGATAATAGAATATTTAAACAAAGAAATGTAGACATAGGAATTGTTACTAAAGAAGACGCGTTAGATTATTCTTTTAGTGGTGTGATGATAAGAGGATCTGGTGTGCCGTGGGATTTAAGAAAATCACAACCTTATGATTGTTATGATCAAATTGAATTTAAAATACCAGTTGGAAAAAATGGTGATTGTTATGATAGGTATCTATGTAGAATTGAAGAGATGAGAGAAAGTGTTTCTATAATAAAACAATGTTTAGCAAAAATGACAAGAGGACCAATTAAATCCTTAGATGGAAAAATTAGCCCCCCACCAAAAAAAGATATAAAAGAGTCCATGGAGGCTTTAATTCACCACTTTAAACTTTTTACTGAGGGTTATCGTGTAACTAATGATGAAATTTATACTGCAGTTGAAGCACCAAAAGGAGAATTTGGTGTTTATTTAATTTCTGACGGTTCAAGTAAACCTTATAAATGCAAAATTAGAGCCCCTGGTTTTTCTCATTTACAAGCGATGGATTACTTAATTAAAGGTCATATGTTAGCTGATGTACCAGCAGTATTAGGTTCTTTAGATATAGTTTTTGGTGAGGTAGACAGATAATGAGTTTAAGAAAACCTGCTAAAGATCAACCAGAGAGTTTTGAATTCAATCAAGATAGCTTAGCTGCTGCAAAAGAAATTATTTCTAATTATCCCGATGGTAAGCAGCAAAGTGCAGTAATGGCATTATTATATATTGCTCAAAAACAAAATGAAAATTGGATTCCATTAGCAGCAATGAAATACATAGGTAAATTTTTAGACATGCCTTATATAAAGGTTTATGAAGTTGCTACATTTTATACAATGTATAACCTTTCTCCTGTAGGTAAACATTTTGTACAAGTTTGCACTACAACACCCTGTATGATTAGAGGAGCATACAAATTAGTCGAAGCTTGTAAGGAAAAAATCTCTGAAAATGAAAATGAATTGTCTCAAAATAAAATGTGTTCTTGGATGGAAGTTGAATGCTTGGGAGCTTGTGTTAACGCACCAATGATGCAAATTAATGATGATTATTATGAAGATCTCGATAAAGAAAAAACCTTAAAAATTCTGGATGATATATTAAATGACAAAACACCAAAACCAGGTTCTTACAGAGGCAGAATTAATAATGAACCAGAAGATAATAGAAAAACACTTTTAGATTTAAAAAATGCTTAAAGACGAAGATAGAATATTTCAGAATTTATATAACGATAGAGGATCTGATTACGATTCTTCAAAAAAAAGAGGTGATTGGGTAGGTACTGCAGATTTAATAAAAAAAGGAAGAGAATGGATTATTAATGAAGTTAAAACCTCAGAGCTGAGAGGAAGAGGAGGCGCTGGATTTCCAACTGGTTTAAAGTGGTCTTTTGCTCCAAAAGAGTTAGGTTCCAGACCACATTATTTGGTAATTAATGGTGACGAGTCTGAACCAGGTACGTGCAAAGATAGAGATATTTTAAGATTTGAACCTCACAAGTTAATAGAGGGTTGCTTGATTGCAGCATATGCTGTCCAGGCACACGTTTGTTATATTTATATTAGAGGCGAGTATTTTGTAGATGGTCAAAAACTTCAAACAGCAATTAATGAAGCTTATGAAAAAAATTTAATTGGCAAAAATGCAGCTGGTACTGGTTGGGATTTAGACATTTATATTCACTACGGAGCTGGTGCTTACATTTGTGGTGAAGAAACTGCATTACTTGAGAGTATTGAAGGTAAAAAGGGCCAACCAAGATTGAAACCACCATTTCCAGCTCTTATAGGTCTATATGGTTGTCCGACAATAATTAATAATGTTGAAACAATAGCAGTTGTACCAACAATTTTAAAAAGAGGAGGAAAATGGTTTTCATCTCTAGGCAAAGCTAAAAATACAGGAACTAAAATTTTTTGTATTTCAGGTAATGTTAATAAACCATGTAATGTAGAAGAGGAAATGAGTATCCCTCTAAAAGAATTAATTGAAGTTCATGCAGGAGGAGTAGTGGGAGGATGGAATAATTTATTAGCAGTAATACCTGGTGGATCTTCAATGCCATTGATACCTCAAAAAACTTGTGAAACTTTAACAATGGATTTTGACTCTTTAGTTGCTGAAAAAAGTGGCTTAGGTACTGCTGGTATAGTTGTTATAAATAAAGATCAAGATATCATTAAATGTATGGCAAGAATTGCTAGATTTTATAAACATGAAAGCTGTGGTCAATGTACACCTTGCAGAGAAGGTTCTGGATGGATGTGGAGAATGCTTGAAAGAATGGCAAAAGGTGAAGCTTCAAGAGAAGAGGTTGATATGTTGGGAGATGTTACTAACCAAATAGCAGGTCACACAATATGTGCTTTTGGTGAGGGTTCTTCATGGCCAGTGCAAGGATTATTGCGACATTTTAAAAAAGAAATAGAGCAAAGAAATAATTTTGATCCCTCAATTAAAAAGAAAAAAGATATTCCATATTTGGTGGATCAACATTTAATGGATAAAAAAAATGCTTAAATTAAAAGTTAATAATATAGATGTTGAGGTTGAAGAGGGTTTAACAGTTTTGCAAGCTTGTGAGAAAGCTGGAGTTGAAATTCCAAGATTTTGTTACCACGAAAAATTATCAATCGCTGGAAATTGCAGAATGTGTCTTGTTGAAATGGAAAAATCACCTAAACCAGTTGCGTCTTGCGCAATGCCAGCAGCAGAAGGAATGAATATTAAAACCAACACTCCTTTTGTAGAAAAAGCTAGAAAAGGTGTTATGGAGTTTTTATTAGCTAACCATCCTTTAGATTGTCCAGTTTGTGATCAAGGTGGAGAATGTGATCTTCAAGATCAATCAATGTTCTACGGTGTAGACAAGTCAAGATTCAACGAAAATAAAAGACAAGTTCCAGAAAAAAATATGGGACCATTAATTAAAACACAAATGACTAGATGCATTCATTGCACTAGATGTGTTCGATTTGCAACTGAAATTGCAGGAGTACCAGAATTAGGAGCAATAGGCAGAGGAGAAGATATGCAAATTACAACTTATCTCGAAAAGTCTATGCAATCTGAGCTGTCAGCTAATGTTGTTGATTTATGTCCTGTTGGTGCACTTACATCAAAACCTTATGTTTTTGAAGCTCGTCCTTGGGAATTAAAGAAAACAGAGTCCATAGATGTAATGGATGCAATTGGCTCCAATATTAGAGTTGATACTTATGGATGGGAAGTAAAAAGAATTCTTCCAAGAATTAATGAAAACATTAATGAAGAATGGATATCTGATAAAAGTAGATATGCTTGTGATGGTTTATTAAATCAGCGTTTAGATACACCTTATGTAAAGTATAATAATAAATTTGAAAAAGCATCTTGGGATGAAGTTTTTAATATAATTAAATCAAAATTTAATAATACAGATAAAAATAAAATTTGTGGCTTAACAGGTGATTTAGTAAATATGGAAACACTATATATATTTAAAGAATTCTTTAATAAGACACTTGGTTCACAAAATGTTGAGTCTAGAAATGATCATACTTATTTAAATGCAGAGAAAAGAGAAAATTATTTATTCAATTCAACAATAAATGGGGTAGAGGAATCAGATTTTATTTTTCTGATTGGAACTAATCCTAGATATGAAGCTACTATTTTAAATGCACGTATTAGGAAATCTTATGTCCAAAATAAAACAAAAATTATTTCTTTAAATAATGTTGGAGACCTTACATACCCTTACGAGTTTCTTGATGGTAAAATTAATAATATTAAAGAAATATCAGAGGATAGTCATAAAGTTTCAAAGTTAATAAAAGAAGCTAAAAAACCTTTAATTGTATTTGGTCAATCTGCTTTTAAATCAAAATCTGCAAAATATATATTTGAGGCTATGAAGAGTTTTTTAAATAAGAATAATAAGATTTCCAATGAATGGAATTCGCTTAATGTAATTTCAGATAATGCCTCAACAGTTGGAAGTTTAGATTTAGGATTATATAAAACTACTGATGGTTCAAACAAAGTTTTAGAAGATCTAAATAACAATAAATTTGAAATTGTTTATTTATTAGGTCTAGATAGTTTTCAATTTAAAAAAAAGAATGAGTTTATTATTTATCAAGGTAGTCATGGTGACAAAGGTGCAGAAATTGCTGATATTATACTGCCAGGTGCCGCTTATACAGAGCAGAATGGTTATTTTACAAACTTAGAGGGGAAACTACAAAAAGCCTATAAGGCCTCTTATCCACCTGAAGAAGCAAAAGAAGATTGGTTAATAATTAATGAGTTAGCTGAAGCTATGAATCATAGAAAATTATTCAATGATAAAGATGAACTTGATAGTAGCATGCTTAATTATCTAAATCTTTATATAGAAAAAGATAATTTAGTTATTTCAACTGAAATTAAAGATTTAATATTTGAAAATGAAATTTTAAAGATTACTAATGAAGACTACTATTATTCTAATGTTATAGCTAGAGCATCCAAGACCATGTTTGAATGCAAATCTGCTAAAACTAATTTCAAATCTACAGGAACAGAAGGATAAACATGGAATATTTAAATATAATTCTTTCTGAAACTTATAAAATATTATTTTTATTAGTTCCGGTCTTGGTTTCTGTAGCTATGATAGTTTGGTTAGATCGTCGTATATGGGCTTTTGTTCAAAAAAGACAAGGACCAAATGTTGTGGGACCTTTTGGTTTATTACAGTCTTTAGCTGATGCGTTAAAGTACATTTTTAAAGAAGTTATTATTCCCTCAAGCTCTAATAAAGTAATTTTTATTTTAGCCCCAATCGTAACTATGACATTAGCATTAATTTCATGGGCTGTTATACCTTTTAGTGCAACACAAGTTTTAGCAGATATTAATGTTGGAATTTTGTATCTCTTTGCTGTTTCATCTTTAGGTGTCTATGGAATTATTATGGGAGGATGGGCTTCTAATTCAAAATATCCTTTTTTGGGAGCGATTAGATCAGCAGCACAAATGGTTTCATACGAGGTTTCTATTGGTGTTATTATTATAAATGTTTTGTTATGTGTTGGCTCGTTAAACTTAAACGACATTGTAATGGCTCAAGAAAATCTATGGTTTGTAATACCTTTGTTTCCAATGTTTGTAATTTTCTTTATTTCAGCATTAGCAGAAACAAATAGACCACCTTTTGACTTACCTGAGGCAGAAGCAGAATTGGTTGCCGGATATCAAACAGAATACTCGGGAATGATGTATGCAATGTTTTGGCTGGGTGAGTACGCAAATATTCTTTTAATGTGTGCCATGGGTTCTATTCTTTTTTTAGGAGGATGGCTTTCTCCAATTGAGCTTTATCCATTTAACTTAATTCCAGGTGCAATTTGGTTGATAATAAAAATTTTGTTATTATTTATTTTATTTGCATTGGTAAAAGCTATTGTTCCTAGATATAGATATGATCAATTAATGCGTTTGGGATGGAAAGTATTTCTTCCAATGTCACTAACTTGGGTAGTTTTAACTGCTAGCTATTTATTTTACTTCAATTTATTACCAACAAACTAATTATGAAAATATCTAGAATATTTAAAACAATTTTTTTATTAGACTTCTTAGGAGGGTTAATAATTGCTTTAAAAGAAATTTTTAAATCAAAAAAAACAATTAATTATCCTTTTGAAAAAGGAAAAATTTCTCCTCGTTATAGAGGTGAGCACGCTTTAAGAAGATATCCCAATGGTGAAGAAAGATGTATAGCTTGTAAATTATGTGAGGCTGTTTGTCCTGCTCAAGCTATTACTATTGAATCCTCTGAAAGAGAAGATGGTAGCAGAAAAACTACACGATATGACATTGATATGATGAAATGCATTTACTGTGGTCTTTGTGAAGAATCTTGTCCTGTAGATGCAATCGTTCAAGGTCCAAACTTTGAATTTTCTACTGAAACAAGAGAAGAACTTTATTACAACAAAGAAAAATTATTAGATAATGGAGACAGGTGGGAGAATATTTTGGCAGCAAATATTAAAGCTGATAATCCCTATAGATAATTATGTTAGCGCACGCAATTTTTTTTTATATATTTGCATTTATAGCAATAGTTTCGGCCATCATGGTAACCGTTTCTAAGAATACTGTTCATTCTGTTTTTTTTCTAATTTTAGATTTTATAAGTATTTCATGTTTATTTATCATGATAGGTGCAGAATTTTTAGGCATGATTATGCTAATTGTTTATGTTGGTGCCGTTGCTGTTCTATTTTTATTTGTTGTTATGATGCTCAATGTTGCTCAACAAAAAAATCAATGGTTTTCTGCTAAAGAAAGCTCAAAACATATTCCAATAGGGTTAATAGTAAGTGTCATTATATTTTTTGAATTAATTATAGTTATAGGTGGCTGGAAGTATAAACCAGATGTTGTTTCTGCTATGTCCTTACCTATAGATCAAGATATCAGCAATACACACTCTATAGGTTATGTACTTTATACTGACTATATACATATATTTCAACTTAGTGGCATGATTTTGCTTGTAGCAATGATTGGTGCAATAGTTCTAACTTATAGAAGAAGATCTGGAGTTAAAAGGCAAGGATATTTTAATCAAATTACTAGAGAAAGATCAGATAGTGTTGAGATAATTGATGTCAAAATTAATGAAGGAGTAAAGGCAGATGATTAGTATTGGATTAGGTCATTATTTAACCTTGGCTGCAATCATATTTACCATTGGCATAGTTGGATTATTTTTAAATAGAAAAAATATTATTGTAATATTGATGAGTATTGAGCTTATATTGCTAGCTGTAAATATAAATCTTGTTTCATTTTCTATATTTTTAAATGACATATCTGGACAAATTTTTACATTATTTATTTTAACAGTAGCAGCGGCTGAAGCAGCAATAGGTTTGGCAATAATTGTTGTTTATTATCGAAATTCTTCAACTATTGATGTTGAAAATATTGATAGCCTGAAAGGATAATATGGAAATTGCATTATTATTTCTTCCTTTACTAGCATCAATTATTTCAGGTTTTTTTGGTAAATATTTGGGTGACAGAAATTCTGAAATTATCACAAGTGTTTTTGTTTCAATTTCTGCAATAATCTCTTTACTGATATTTTATAATGTCATTGTTAATGACTATGAAAATAACGTAGTCGTTGCCACATGGATTAACTCTGGAAGTTTAGATGTTAACTGGTCCATAAAAGTAGATGCTTTATCTTCAGTGATGTTAGTTGTTGTGACTTTAGTTTCTGCTTTGGTGCATATTTATTCGATAGGATATATGTCTCATGATCCTCACAAACCTAGATTTATGGCATACTTATCACTCTTTACTTTTTCAATGCTTACGTTGGTTACTTCAGATAATTTTCTTCAATTATTTTTTGGCTGGGAGGGAGTAGGTCTTTGCTCTTATTTTTTAATTGGTTTTTGGTTTAAAAAAGACTCTGCTAATGCGGCAGCAATCAAAGCTTTTGTGGTAAATAGAGTAGGTGATTTTGGATTCGCTTTAGGAATATTTTTAATTTTCTATTTATTTGGTACGGTAAATTATAATGAAGTATTTAATCAGATTCCTCAAGTTGTTGACAAAAAATTACTTTTTTTGGGTATGAACATAGATGCTGTTGATCTTATTTGTATTCTTTTATTTATTGGTGCAATGGGTAAGTCAGCACAAATATTTCTACATACATGGTTGCCTGATGCGATGGAGGGACCGACCCCTGTATCAGCTTTAATACATGCTGCAACTATGGTTACAGCTGGAGTTTTTTTAGTAGTTAGATGTTCTCCAATTTTTGAATATTCACCTTTAACACTTAATATAATTACAATAGTGGGAATGACTACGGCATTTTTTGCTGCAACTATTGCTTTAGTTCAAACTGATATTAAAAAAATCATTGCTTACTCTACGTGTAGTCAATTAGGCTATATGTTTTTTGCTGCTGGTGTGGGCGCATATAATGTTGCAATGTTTCACCTTTTCACTCATGCCTTTTTTAAAGCATTACTTTTTTTAGGTTCAGGCTCAGTTATTCATTCATTCAAAGATGAACAAGATATCAACCAAATGGGTGCTGTATATAAAAAGTTACCTTACACTTATATCTTTATGATTATTGGCACTTTAGCACTTACAGGATTTCCTTTTTTGTCAGGCTTTTACTCAAAAGATGCAATTATAGAATTTGCATATCTTAAAGGTAACACGACAGGATATTATGCAGCTGGAATTGGTATTTTTACTGCTGTTTTAACCTCAATTTATTCTTGGAGATTAATTTTTAAAACATTTCATGGTGAATACAATAATAGAAAAATTGATATTAATGAAATGCACGAGTCACCTTTGGTAATGCTTATACCTTTATTTGTGCTTGCAATTGGTGCAATATTTGCTGGTTTTTTATTTAAAGATTTATTCATTGGTCATGGTGAGCAAAATGTTTTTTGGGGAAATTCGATAAAATTTTTAAATCCTTTGAGCATAGAGCATCCACCTTTATGGTTTCTTTTAACCACCCCAATTTTAGTATTGATATCTATACCACTTGCTTATTACTTGTTTGTTAAGAATAAAGATATACCAAATCGTATCGTTCAATCCAATAAACCCCTATATAATTTTTTAATAAATAAATGGTATTTTGATGAGCTTTATAATGTTTTGTTTATTCAATCTTCAAAAAAAATTGGTTTATTTTTTTGGAAAATAATTGATGTTAAGGTGATCGATAAATTTGGTCCAGATGGAGTTTCTTTACTGATTAAAAATTTATCATTACGAGCTAGTAAATTTCAAAGTGGATTTATTTATCAGTATGCTTTCATGATATTATTAGGATTTTCTGCATTATTAACTTTTTTAATTTTAAACTAATGAATTTTCCAATTCTATCATCGTTAATTTTACTTCCAGTAATTGGTTCTTTGTTTTTACTTTTTTCAAAAGATAAAAATTCAAATACAGGAAAGTATGTTGCTTTATTTACATCTTTTGTTAATTTTTTAATTTCAATTTATCTTTGGTATCAATTTGATCCAACTACATCGAGCTTTCAATTTGTTGAAGATAGAGAGTGGTTAAAAGGTTTCATTAATTATAAAATAGGTGTTGATGGTATATCAATATTGTTTGTTGTTTTAACTTCATTCATAACTCCTCTTTGCATTATATCAGTCAACAATTCTGTTAAATATAGATTAAGAGATTTTTTGATTGCAATTTTGGTGATGGAAAGTTTAATGATCGGTGTTTTTTGTTCATTAGATCTAGTAATATTTTATTTATTTTTTGAAGCTGGTTTAATCCCCATGTTTTTAATAATTGGAATTTGGGGTGGCACAAGAAGAGTTTATTCAGCATTCAAATTTTTCTTATACACACTTCTTGGTTCTGTATTAATGTTAATAGCTATAATTTCAATTTACTGGATATCTGGAACAACTGATATTACTCAACTTTATGAACTTGGAATAGATAGCAAATATCAAAACCTATTATGGCTTGCCTTCTTTAGTTCATTTGCTGTTAAAACACCAATGTGGCCAGTACATACTTGGCTACCAGATGCTCACGTAGAAGCTCCAACAGCAGGATCTGTTTTACTTGCTGCTATATTACTAAAAATGGCTGGATATGGTTTTATAAGATTTTCTTTAGGACTTTTTCCTATTGCTTCTGAATTATTTACACCTCTAGTTTATATTTTAAGTTTAATTGCTATTGTCTACACATCTTTAGTTGCATTAATGCAAGAAGATATGAAGAAATTAATAGCATATTCTTCTGTTGCTCATATGGGTTTTGTTACTTTAGGTATATTTACAATTACTCAGCAAGGTATCGAAGGAAGTATATTTCAAATGATTAGTCATGGACTAGTTTCTGCAGCATTATTTTTATGCGTCGGAATTATTTATGACCGTATGCATTCAAGATTAATAGCAACTTATGGTGGATTAGTATCTGTTATACCAAAGTATTCAATATTATTTATGCTTTTTACTTTAGCAGCTTTAGGTTTGCCTGGTACAAGTGGTTTTATTGGAGAGTTCTTAATACTAATGGGAGCCTTTAAAGACAATTTTTTAGTTGCAGTTATAGCTAGCTTGGGAGTTATTTTTGGTGCAGCCTATATGCTCTGGTTATATAGAAGGGTTGTTTTTGGTAAAATTGTAAACAAAGATCTTTTAAAAATGACTGACCTAGATAATTCAGAGAAGCTAATATTATGGTCTTTAGCAATTCCAGTATTGTTCTTTGGTTTTTATCCGGAACCAATTATCAATACAATAGAAGTTTCAGTAAAAGATTTAATTGAGATGTATAATTTTAATTTAAATAATATTATTGCAGAGGTAAATAACTAATGAACAATATAGCTTCCATTTTACCAGAAATTTTTATTTCACTATCAATAATGTTTTTACTTCTTCTTGGAGTATTTAAAAAGAATAGTTCAATTATTGTTCATTATTGTGCTTTAGCTTCTTTATTAATTACTGGTGTTTTGATTTTTAATGAGTCATTAAATCAAAATATTATGTTGTTTAATGACAGTTATGTTGTCGATAAACTTTCATCATATATGAAAATTCTTACAATCATAGCCACAGCATTTGTTTTATCTATATCAACTAGATATCTAAAAATATTTAAGATTTTTTTAATAGAATACCCAATTTTAATACTATCCTCAGTACTAGGAATGATGGTGATGATTAGTTCTAATGATCTTATGGTGTTTTATATTGGTCTAGAACTTCAGTCATTAGCTTTATATGTTTTAGCTTCATTCAATAGAGATCAATTAAAATCATCAGAGTCTGGACTTAAATATTTTGTTCTAAGTGCCTTATCATCAGGTTTATTGCTTTATGGATGCTCTCTAATTTATGGCTTCTCAGGGTCTACAAACTTTGAAATTATAAATAATTCAATGAACTCAGATAATTATGGATTAACTTTTGGAATTGTTTTTATTTTAGTTGGGTTAGCTTTTAAGATATCAGCAGTCCCATTCCATATGTGGGCTCCTGATGTGTATGAAGGTTCTCCTACAGCAGTAACATTATTTTTTGCACTAGTACCAAAAGTTGCTGCACTTACAGTATTTATAAGATTTTTATATGTACCTTTTGTAAGCATGATTGAACAATGGCAACCTATATTAATTTTTTTATCTATCGCCTCTATGATTTTTGGAGCCATTGCAGCGATAGGTCAAAGTAATCTTAAAAGACTTATTGCCTATAGTTCAATTGGTCATATGGGATATGCTCTTGCAGGATTATCAGTAGGTTCTAACGAAGGAATTCAAAGTTCAATTGTTTATATAAGCATTTATTTAGTTATGAATTTAGCATTTTTTAGCTGTTTATTAATGCTTAAGCGAAACGATGAATATTTTGAAACCATTGATGATTTATCTGGTTTATCAAAAAATCATCCAATCTTATCATTATCTTTACTTATCATATTATTTTCATTAGCAGGTATTCCGCCATTGGCAGGCTTTTTTGCAAAATTTTATATATTTAAAGCTGTAATAGAACAATCAATGTATTTTTTAGCAATCGTTGGATTGTTATCTACTGTAATAGCGGCGTTCTATTATCTTAAAATAATTAAAGTTATTTATTTTGATCAAGAAAAAGACAAATATGATGATGATCATAATATTTGGTTAAAAGCATCACTAACTTTATCAACATTGTTAATTCTTTTATATTTTATCTTTCCAGGTCAAATAGTTGAGGTAGTCTCAAGAATTAATATTCTTTGATGAAGCTAAAAAAATTCAACTTTAAAATAGTAAATAGCACAAATAATTTAGCGCATAAAATAATACTACACTCAAAAAATAAGTTTGGGATTGTTTCAGCAGAAAAGCAAGTTAAAGGTAGAGGGCAATATGGTAAAACTTGGGTATCTCCAAAAGGCAATCTGTATGTAAGTATTTTTTTTCCAATAGACAATAAACACTTTGATTTAAAGAAATTTACTTTCATAAATTGTTTATTAGTTAAAAAAACAATCTCTTCATTCTATAAAGGAACAATAAAAATTAAAAAACCAAATGATTTACTAATCGATAATAAAAAAGTCTCAGGAATATTACAAGAAACTCTATTAAAACTTGATCAAAAATTCATAATTATTGGAATAGGTGTAAATTTGATTAAAAATCCAAATTTAACAAATTATCCTACTACCAATCTTTTAGATTTAACAAATAGCAAAATAACAGTTAATAATGTTCGAAGAAAGTTAATAAAAATTTATGAAAAATATATTCCGATGATACAAAAAAATAATATTAAAAAAATATATAGTATTTTGAAATGATAATAGTTGGAGACATAGGAAACACAGAGACAAAGGTTTGTTTAATTGACAAATCAAACAAGATTATTAAAAAAATAATAATCAAAACTAAAGATATTAATAATAATTCTCTATCAGTGCTATTGACTAAATTTAAATTGAGCAAAATAAATATTAAAAAAGTTTTATTTTGTAGTGTTGTACCTAAAGCTTTTAATCAAATAAAAAAAATTTTTTATCAAAAGCTTAAAATTAAAATTTACGAACTTAAAGATTTAGATCTCAAAAAAATGATTAATATCAAGGTTAATTATAAACAAATTGGATCTGATAGATTGGCTAATGCTTTAAGTGTTATTGGTGAAAAAAAGAATTATATTATTTTAGATTTTGGTACAGCAACAACTTTTGATGTATTAGTTAAAAAAAATTATTATGGTGGTGTAATAGCCCCTGGTGTTAAACTGTCTTTAAAAACATTATCTGATAAAGCTAGTTTAATACCCAATATAAACCTAAAAAAGCCAAAAAAAGTTATTGGCCAAAACACCATAAATGCAGTTAGGTCTGGTTTTTTTTGGGGATATGCAGGTTTAATTGACAATATTGTTAATTTAATTAAGAAAGAGACAAAGAAGTCCTTTGAAATAATAATTACTGGAGGATTTTCTAATTTGTTTAAAAAATCAATCAAAGCGAAAGTTACATTAAATAAAGATATTACTATTAATGGCTTAATCAAAGCCTCAATTCTAATTAAATAAATATGAAAGATGAATTATTATTTTGCCCTTTAGGTGGCTCTGGTGAAATTGGAATGAATATGAATTTGTTTGCTTATGGAAAACCGGGTGAACATAAATGGATTATGGTAGATATTGGTGTAACATTTGCTGACGATACCATTCCAGGTGTTGACCTAATATATCCAGATCCAGGTTTTATTGTTGATAAAAAAGAAGATCTGCTAGGAATTATTTTAACACATGCGCACGAAGATCATATTGGTGCAATAGCTCTGCTATGGCCACAGCTTAAATGTAAAATTTTTGCAACACCTTTTACGGCTGTTTTGATTAAAGAAAAATTTAAAGAAAAAAATATAGATATAACTAATCATTTAAAGATTGTTCAACTTAATGGTACAGTAAATTTAGAACCATTTAAGATAGAATATATAACATTAACCCACTCTATACTTGAACCTAATGGACTAAGAATTGAAACACCGGCTGGTATAATTTTACATACTGGAGATTGGAAGATCGATCCAGAACCTTTAATTGGTGAAAAAACTAATTCAAACAGACTAAAAGAAGTTGGTAAAGAAGGTGTTCTTGCAATGATATGTGACTCAACAAACGTATTCAGCATGGGTAAAGCAGGCTCAGAGTTAGATGTTAGAAAGAGCCTATTAAATATTATGGGTAGTCTAAAAAAAAGAATTGTCATGGCATCTTTTGCATCAAATGTTGCACGAATGGAGACAGCTTTTTATTGTGCAGAAAAAACTGGCAGACAAATTTCTTTAGTTGGTCGATCAATGCATAGAATTTTTAAAGCTGCTAGACAATGTGGTTATTTAAAAAATGTAATTGAACCAATAGATGCTAGAGAGGCAAAAAAAATATCTAGAGAAAAAATTGTTTATTTATGTACAGGTAGTCAGGGTGAGCCAATGGCAGCTTTGATGCGAATTGCTAGCTACACACATCCAGATGTTTTTATTGAAAAAGATGATACAGTTATTTTTTCATCTAAAATTATTCCAGGAAATGAAAAAAAATTGTTTAAATTGCAAAATCAATTAGTCAAAGATGGTATCGAAGTTATTTCAGAAGAAAGTGAATTTGTACATGTTTCTGGTCACCCTAATCGAGACGACTTAAGAGAAATGTATGATTGGGTGAAGCCTAATTGTGTAATACCAGTACATGGAGAGCATCGTCATATGATTGAACATATGAAATTTGCACATGAAATGAAGGTGCCACATCCAGTACAAGTACAAAATGGTGATATTGTAAAATTATTTCCAGGAAAACCTCATGTATTTGATAAAGCACCTAGTGGTAGACTTTATCTTGATGGAAATATGAGTGTTGAAGAAGATTCACAATCGATAAAAGATAGAAAAAATTTAAGTGCAAATGGATATATGGAAGTTACAATTTTAATTTCTCAAAAAGGAAATATACATAAAAGACCAGTATTAACTTTTAGAGGTATCCCAGTTTATGATGTAGATGAATTTATTTATGGTTTAGAGGAAGCTATTGAAGGTACAATTAAAACCTTTTCTTTAGGTAATAAAAAACAAGAGTATAACTTAATCGATGCATTAAAGATCACTTGTAAAAAATATACTAAAGAAATGACAGGAAAAAAACCTTTTACAAATATCAATTTAGTAAAAATTTAGATGAGCGCAACAGGACTAGCAATTATTTATATCATAATATGGTGGATAGTGTTTTTTGCAATTTTACCAATAGATGTTAATAGAAATAAGACTATTAAGATTGAAGGTGAAGATGCTGGATCTCCTGAAAATCCAAAGATGTTAAAAAAATTTTTTTATTGTACTGGTATTACATCCTTAATTTTTATAATAATTTATATTTTAATTAAATATGAATACTTAAATTTAAGAAATATAATTAGTTAAATATGCATATATCAAAATCATTTATACCCATATTAAAAAACAACCCTTCTGAAGCTAAAATAAAATCACACCAATTGATGTTAAGAGTTGGTATGATAAAACAATCCTCGGCGGGTATTTACTCTTGGTTACCTTTAGGATTTAAGGTGATGAAAAAAATTGAACAAATTGTAAGAGAAGAACAAAACAAAATTGGTGCTCAAGAAATTTTAATGCCTACTATTCAATCTAGTGAAATTTGGAAAGAAAGTGGACGCTATGACGATTATGGAGAAGAAATGTTAAGGATAAATGATCGCCAGAATAGAGAAATGTTATATGGTCCAACAAATGAGGAGTTAGTCACTGATATATTCAGATCTAGTATTAAATCATATAAATCATTGCCACAATTATTATATCATATTCAATGGAAATTTAGAGACGAAGTAAGACCAAGATTTGGAATAATGAGGTGTAGAGAATTCTATATGAAAGATGCTTACTCATTTGATGTGAGTGATGAAGAGGCTGTATTTTCTTACAATAAATTCTTCTTATCGTATTTAAAAACTTTTAAAAGACTTGAGTTAACTGCAATTCCTATGGCTGCCGATACAGGCCCAATTGGAGGAAATCTTTCACATGAATTTATTATTCTTGCTGACACAGGTGAAAGTAAAATTTTTACAGACAAAAGAATTTTTGACTTGAATAGCGATGGTTCAATAATAGAAAAAAATTCTTTAGAAAATTTAAGAAAAAAATTTGAACAATATTATTCTGTTACAGATGAAAAATTCAAAAAAGAAGAATTTGAAAAAGAAGTTTCGGTTGAAAATAGATTGATAACAAAAGGAATTGAAGTTGGGCATATATTTTATTTTGGAGATAAGTACTCTAAACCATTAAATGCATCAGTAGATTTGCCTGAGGGTAAGAAGGATTTTGTTAAAATGGGATCTTATGGAATCGGTGTGTCTAGATTAGTTGGTGCAATTATTGAGGCTAAATATGATGATAAAGAAGAAATCATGAAATGGCCATTTGCTATTGCTCCATTTGAACTTGCAATATTACCAATGATTAACAAAAATGATAATTCAACTTTAGAAAAAGCAAATAAAATTTTTGAATTTTTTAATGTCAATGGTATTGATGCAATAATTGATGATATGGATGAAAACCTATCATCTAAAATTAAAAAATTTAATTTAATTGGCGTTCCTTATCAAATTATTATTGGAAAAAAGTCAGATGGTGATTTACTAGAATTTAAAGAAATTGGCAAAGATCCTCAAAATTTAACTTTAGATCAAATATTAAAAATTTTAATTAAACAAAAAGAAAAAAATTGATTTCTACTTTAGAAAAAGAGATTACATTTAGATATCTAAAAACTAGAAAAAAAGATGGTTTTTTAAATATAATTTCAATATTTTCTTTTATTGGAATAAGTCTAGGTGTTGCTGTTTTAATTATCGTTATGTCGGTAATGAATGGTTTTAGAACAGAACTTATAAACAAAATTGTTGGTTTTAATCCTCATATAACTATTAAGCCTTATGAAAATTCTATCTCTGTAGATAAACTTAATAATAAAGAGTTAAAGAAGATTTCTGAAGAATTGCTATATAGTAATTCAGGTGAAGCAATTATTATTAGTCAAGATTTTACCAAAGGTATTGTTTTAAGAGGGTACAGTCAAAAAGATTTCTCAAAGCTTAACGTGGTAAATAAAGGTCGATTTTCTGGCAATTCAAAGAAACTTTATAAAAATAATATTTCAATCGGTAAGGAATTAAGTTTTGATTTAGAACTTAAGATTGGAGATAAATTATCAATTATCTCTCCATCTGGGATAGAAACTATTATTGGTAATTTACCCAAACAAGAAGTTTTTACTGTTAGCTCAATCTTTGAAAGTGGATTAGCTGACTTTGATAGAAATATAGCTTTTATAAATATAGATACATTAGACAATTTTTTTGATTTTAATAAAGATAATAGAAATTTAGAAATTTATCTTAAAAATCCTTCAGACATAGTTATTGCAAAAAATAAAGTTAAAGAAGTATTTAAAGATGAATTTATTTATACATGGGCTGATATGAATAGCTCGTTATTTTCAGCATTAAAAGTTGAGAGAAATGTAATGTTTATAATTTTGTCTTTAATAATATTAGTAGCAGCATTTAATATAATTTCAGGTCTTACAATATTGGTGAAAAATAAAACTAGAGATATAGCAATTCTTAAATCAATAGGTGTTTTAAATAAATCAATTACTAAAATTTTTTTCTTAGTAGGAGTTACAATTGGGACGACAGCTACAATATTTGGTATTTTATTGGGTGTATTGTTTTCACTTTATATTGAAAATATTAGACAGTTTTTGAGTTATACTTTTAATATAAGTTTGTTTCCTGAAGAAATTTATTTTTTAAGTAAAATGCCAACAGAAATAAACCTTGTTTCTATATTAATAATCTCCGTTTGTTCGATTTTAATAACTATAATTGTTTCAATATATCCTGCTATAAAAGCCTCTAAGCTTGATCCAGTAAAAGGTTTGAAATATGAATAATCTTATAAATTTAAAGAATATCTCTAAATCATTTTATAATAATAAAAAAATTTCAGTATTAAAAAAAATAAATTATTCATTTACAAGAGGTAAAATTTACTCTTTGGTAGGACCATCTGGTTCTGGGAAATCAACTTTGCTTAATATTTTATCAATGATTGATAGGCCGACTAGTGGAAGTTTATCTATAAGTAATAAAGTGGTGAATTTTTCTGAAACTTTAGACAATGATAAAATTAGATCAGAAAAAATTGGCATTATTTATCAACAAAATAATTTATTAACTGACTTTACGGCTTTAGAGAATGTTTACATGGCTCATTTAGCTTTAACTAATAATAAAAAAGAGGCAAAACATAAGGCTAAAATAATTTTAAAAAAAATGGGTTTAAAATCAAGAGAAGATCATTATCCATCAGAATTATCTGGTGGTGAAATGCAGAGAATAGCAATTGCTAGAGCACTGATTAATGAACCTGATGTAATATTAGCAGACGAACCAACTGGAAGTTTAGATCAAAGTACGGCTAAAGAAATTTTTAATATTCTTTATAAATTAAAGGACAAGAATAGATTAATTATATATGCAACTCATAATAGATATTTTGCCAATATGGCAGATTGCAAATTAGAAATGATTGATGGTAATATAAAAACTATCAATGCAAAATTCAAACAATAAACATTTTAATCACTTCAAAGTTCATACTCAGTACTCCATTTGTGAAGGTGCTGTCAAAATTGAGAGTTTAAAAGATTTTTGTAAAGAAAATAAATTAGTTTCTGTTGGAATTTGTGACACTGAAAATTTATGTGGTGCATTAGAATTTTCTGAAAATATCTCTAAAGTAGGCACTCAACCTATTATTGGAACTCAAATTAATTTTAAATATGAAGACACAACAGGTTTACTCCCCTTAATCGCTCTCAATGAAAATGGTTACAAAAAAATTATTGAATTATCTTCAAAATCATATTTAGAAAATGACGTTTTATCAAAACCACATTTGGATATCAAAGAATTATTAGATAACATTAGTGATGTTATTCTTTTATCAGGAACAAATCATGGCTTATTTGGCAAGTTATTTGAAAAAGGAAGATTTGATGAAATACAAAAAATCTACAAAGATTTACTAAAAAATTTTAAAGATAATTTTTATTTAGAAATTCAAAGACATGGTGATCAAAATGAAATATCCTTTGAAAAGTTTAATTTAGAACAATCTTTTAGATTAAAAATTCCAATTATTGCATCAAATGAAGTTTATTATTTAACCAAAGACATGCATGAAGCCCATGATGCTCTTACTTGCATTGGTGAAAAAACATATCTTAATGATAAAAATAGAATTAAATATAGCGATCAACACTATTTTAAGTCTTCAGAAGAAATGTGTGCTCTATTTTCTGATTTACCCGAAGCTTTAGAAAATAATTTTAATTTACCATACAGGTGTAGTTTTAGACCTCAGTTTTCCAAACCTGTTCTTCCTAATATAAGCACAGAAAAAGATGGAAGTGCCGATGAAATATTGAAAAAGGACTCATTAAATGGATTAAAAGAAAAATTTTTAAAAGTTTTTAAAATTGAAGAAAAAAACCTCATTAATGATGAAAAATTTTTATTTTATAAAGATCGTTTAGATCATGAATTAAGAATTATAATTGAAATGAAATATCCAAGTTATTTTTTAATAGTTTCTGATTATATTAAATGGGCTAAGAAAAATGATATTCCAGTAGGACCCGGTAGAGGTTCTGGTGCTGGCTCTTTAGTAGCTTGGTGTTTATCAATTACTGATGTTGACCCAATAAAGTTTAATCTAATTTTTGAAAGATTTTTAAATCCTGATAGAATATCTATGCCTGACTTTGATATAGATTTTTGTGAAGAAAAAAGAGATCTTGTATTTGAATATTTAACTACAAAATACAAAGATAGTGTTGCTCATATAATTACTTTTGGAAAATTAAAAGCAAGAATGGTTATAAGAGATGTTGGTAGAGTTTTAGGTTTACCATATGGTTTTGTAGATAGCATTTCTAAGATGATACCATTTGATCCTTCACGTCCACAAAGTTTAATTGAATGCATAAATAGTGAGCCAAGACTTCAAAAATTAGTAAATGAAGATCCTCGAGTTAAAAAACTTACTGATTTATCACTAAAGTTAGAGGGACTAAATCGGAATGTTGCAACTCATGCTGCTGGTGTTGTTATAGCCGACAGAAAATTAACTGAAATAGTTCCTTTATATAAAGACGCCTCCGCAGATCTTTTATTACCATCAACTCAATTTGATATGTATTCTGCTGAAAATGCAGGTTTAATAAAATTTGATTTTTTAGGTCTAAAAACTTTAACAGTCATTAATAGAACTCAAAAACTAATTAAAAAGAAAGATAAAGATTTTAATATCGAAGACATAAATTTTGAAGATCAAAAAGTTTTTGAATTACTTTCATCGGGTAATACAGTTGGTTTATTTCAGGTGGAGAGTGCTGGAATGCGTGAAGCATTAATGCAAATGAAACCAAATCATATTGAAGATATTATTGCATTAGTTGCTTTATATAGACCAGGACCTATGAGCAATATTCCTGTATATAATGATTGTAAGCATGGAAGACAAACGCCTGATTATTTACACCCTCTTTTAGAAGACATTCTCAAACCAACATATGGTGTCATAATCTATCAAGAACAAGTAATGCAAATAGCTCAAAAATTATCAGGTTTTACTGCAGGTGAAGCTGATATTTTAAGAAGGGCAATGGGTAAAAAGAAAAGAGCTGAACTAGAAAAGCAAAAACAAGGATTTATTGCTGGTGCACTAAAAAATGGTATTAGCAAAGATGTTGCGGCAAGTATTTTTTTAAAAATTGAACCATTTGCTGAATATGGTTTTAACAAAAGTCATGCTGCAGCATATGCAATAATTTCTTATCAAACAGCATTTTTGAAAACTTATTATCCAAAAGAGTTTTTTGCAGCATCGATGACAATGGATATTTCAAATCAAAATAAATTAAGTGAATTTCATGAGGAACTTAAAAGAATAAATATTAATGTTATAAGACCAGATATTAATAAATGTTATGCTGATTTTAAATTTGATGAAGAAAATTTTTATTATGCCTTAGGTGGAATTAAAAGTGTTGGGTTTGATGCTATATCAAATGTAGTTAAAGAAAGACTAGCAAATGGTGAATTTAAATCCATTAATGATTTTTTAAATAGAGTAAATCCAAAGGATATTAATAAACTTCAATTAGAAGGGTTAGTTAAAGCAGGAGCCTTTGATAATATTGAAAAGAATAGACAAGCATTGTTTAATTCAATTCCAAATTTCATTCTTAAAACTAAAAATATTCATGAAAACAAAGCAGCTAATCAAATAGACTTATTTGGTGCTGATGAAGAGCAGGATAATGAAATTGTTCTTAATATGGAGGATTGGAAATTTGAGGATAGACTTTCAAGAGAATTTGAAGCTATTGGTTTTTTTATATCAGACCATCCTTTAAATCAGTTTAAAGAAATTTTTGATGATTATAAAATTGTAGATTATATAAAGTTTAATTCTGATGATAATATTAAAGATGCAAATATAGCAGCTACTTTATTAAAAATTTCTGAACGTAAAACAGCCAAAGGAAACTCTTATGCGAGTTATTAAATTTACAGATTTAACTAGTGTATTTGAACTTTTTATTTTTTCAGATATTCTTGAGATTAATAGAGAAATTTTAATTGAGGGAAATTCATTAATTATTACTTTAATTAAAACAATTTCAAATGATGAAAATAGATTAAAGAGAATAAATGTTCAAAAAATCGCCTCTCTTAAAGACTTATTTAATAAACCAGTTAGTGAAATTGCTTTTAATATTAAGACTGTTGATGATATTGAAAAAATATCCAAATTATTAAATGAAGAGGGGACAACAGAGGTAAAAATTAATTTAGAGACTAACGACAACAATATTAGTTTTAAACTTAAGAACAGACGTTTAATTGATAGAAAAGCTATAAATTTACTAAGAAAAGACGATATTTCAGTAATAATACAATAAAAAAGACTTGTTTGTTTCATTAAATATTTGTAAATACCTGGTAAATTAAATTAACACGCACACAGTTTGTGGTTTTATACCTCCGGTCCTTAAATGGAAATTACTGTGGTGGCTTAACCGGGAATAAATATGAAAATACCAAGTTTAACTATCCAACAACTATTAGAAGCAGGCGTTCACTTAGGTCACAAGACTTTAAGATGGAACCCAAAAATGAAAAAGTACATTTTTGGAAAAAGAGACTCAATACATATTATTGATTTAACTCAAACACTAGAACTTACCAATGTAGCTTTAGAAAAAGTTTACAATACAATTGCTAATAACGGAAAAATACTTTTTGTATCAACAAAAAAGCAAGCATCAGAAGCTATAGCCGAAGTTGCTAAAGAAACTGGCCAATACTTTGTAAATTATAGATGGTTAGGTGGAATGCTAACTAACTGGGGAACTATCTCAGGTTCAATTAAGAAAATGAAAAAATATGAGGCAGATCTTGTTGCTGAAAATAGAGGTTTCACAAAAAAAGAATTATTAAAAATGAGTGTCAAAAAAGACAAATTGGAACGAGCTCTAGGAGGAATTGCTGAGATGAAAAAAGTTCCAGATTTAGTTTTTATAATTGATACTAACTATGAATCTTTAGCAATAGCTGAGGCATCTAAATTGGGCATTCCAATTTGTGCTATTTTGGATAGTAACTCAAACCCTGATGGAATAGATTTTCCAATACCAGGAAATGATGATGCTAGAAGAGCAATTGATCTTTATTGTAATTTAGTAAAAGAAACTATTGAAAATGCAAAAAAAGCTGCTCCAGCAAAAGTAGATGACAAACCAGAAGCAGATGAAGTCAAATCAAAAGAAGCATCTACTAAAACAGTTCAAGAAATTGATAGAGAAAAACTTGATGCCAAATTTGCTAAAAAGGATAAAAAAAAATTAAACTAATGAGTGATATAGAAAAAGTTAAACAATTACGTGAAGCAACTGGTGCTGGTTTTAAAGATTGTAATCTTGCAATTAAAGAGTCTGGTGGAGATTTAGATAAAGCTGTTGAGATTTTAAGAGTTAAAGGCATATCAAAAGCTTCTAAGAAAATGTCAAGAGATGCTAAAGAAGGTGTAATTGCAACTTCTGGTGATGAAAATAAAATTTCTATTATTGAAGTTAACTGTGAAACAGATTTTGTTGCCAAAAATGATGATTTTGTATTATTTGCTAAAGAATTGAGTGAACTTAATAATCAAGCAGAATCTAATATTGAAAAGCTAAGTGAAACTAAAATGTCAAATGGCGAAACGGTTAAAGATAGTTTAGTTGCACTTATAGCTAAAATGGGTGAAAAAATAACAATAGGTAGAGCAAAAACTTTTAATAACTCAGGTTCTAAAAATTTTAACTACTTACATACAGTTGTTAAAGATAATTTATCTAAACTTTCTGTTATTGTGTCACTTGAAGTTAAAGATGTTTCAGATCAAGTCAAAACTTTTGGAAAACAATTGGCAATGCACATTGCAGCATCTAGTCCCTTGTCTTTAAATGCAGATTCAATTGATAAAGATCTTATACAAAAAGAACTAGAATTAGTCACAGAAGAACTTAAAAGCTCAGGCAAACCAGATGAAATTGTTCAAAAAATTAGTTTAGGTAAAATGAATAAATTTAAAGAGGAAAATGCATTATTAACTCAAGCTTGGGTTATGGAGCCAAAAAAGAAAGTTCAAGATATTGTTAAAGAACTTAATATTTCTGGTTTAAAGATTAATGATTTTTATAGATTAAAAATTGGTGAATAAATGTTTAACGACAAAACATATAATCAAAAAATGGATAAAACCATTGAGGTTTTTTCTAAAGAACTAACATCTTTAAGAACTGGTCGTGCAAATGCTGCAATGCTAGATCTTGTTAAAGTTGATGTGTATGGCCAAGCTATGCCAATAAATCAAGTTGCTAGTATTACAACACCTGAACCAAGAATGATAAATATTCAAGTTTGGGATGCCAACAATGTTTCATTAGTAGATTCAGCTATAAAAAAATCTGAATTGGGTTTAAATCCTCAGATAGATGGTCAATTAATCAGATTACCTGTTCCAGATTTAAGTGAAGAAAGAAGAGTGGAGATTAAAAAAGTTATTAAATCAATGGGTGAAAAGTGCAAAGTATCAATTCGAAACATTAGAAGAGAAGCTAATGATGAGTTAAAGAATTTACTTAAATCTAAAGAAATTAGTGAAGATGATGAAAAGAAATATGAAAAGATAGTACAAACGTTTACTGACAATCATATTAAAACGATTGATCAAAAAGTTGAGATTAAAGAAAAAGAAATCATGACTATATGAACCCAATTAAACATGTTGCCATTATTATGGATGGAAACGGTAGATGGGGCATTAAACAATAAAAACTCAAGAAATGCAGGTCATAGAGCAGGTTTAAATACTGTAGAAAATATTATTAAAGAATGTTTAAAACAAAAAATTAAATATTTAACACTTTACACTTTTTCTACAGAAAATTGGAAAAGACCAAAAAAAGAAATCAATTTTTTATTTAATATTATTAGAAAATTTTCTTATTAAAGAAAATTAATTAATTTAATTAAAAAAAATATTAAATTTAAATTTATTGGTGAAATAAAAAAATTACCAAAAAAATTACAAAAAATTAATAAAAAATTCAGAAAAAAAAACATCAATTAAATAATAAATTTACAAATTAATGTTGCTCTTAAATTATGGTTCTAAAAATGAAATAGTTAATGCTATAAAAATTAATTAAAAAAAAAAAAATTAAATTAATGAAAAAAATATAGATAAAAATTTATATACAAAAAATATACCAGATCCAGATATCTTAATCAGAACAGGAAATACACAAAGATTAAGTAATTTTTTGCTTATGGCAGATTAGCTTATACAGAAATTTTTTTTGAAAAAAAATTATGGCCTGATTTTAATGAGAATGATTTTAAAAAAATTCTAAATAAAGTTTAAAATTATTAAAAAGAAATTTTGGTTCAATATAATGACTACAGAATTAAAAAAAAGAATATTAACATCTATATTTTTAGTTCTCTATCTACTATTAATGTATCTTTATTCATATTATAATGATTGTCTCTTTAATTATTATGGCAATAATTGTATGGATTGAATTTTATGCAATAATTTCAAAAATTTTTAAAAAAAATAAATTTAAAAATAGATTTTTAAAATTTATGTTTAAATCAGTTTCCTTATTATATTTATCATTATGTCAGTTTAATGTTTATGTTTTATCTGAATCATATAATCAGATTTAAAAATTATATTTATTATATTCATTCTTTAGTAGCTATATTCGTCAGATATTGGAGGACTTATATTTGGTAAAATTTTTAAGGGGAAAAAACTAACAAAAATAAGTCCCAAATAAAACAATATCTGGCTCAATTGGATCATTTATTTTTTCCATTTATTATTAATACCAATATTTTATCAATAATTTAATTAAATTATGATTTTATTGAAATTTATTATTATTATCAATTGTTATTTCTCTAATTTCTCAAATTAGGTGATTTATTTATTTCATTTTTAAAAAGAAAAGCTAAAGTTAAAGATACTAGTGATATTTTACCTGGTCATGGAGGTTTTCTTAGATAGAATAGATGGTATTATTTTTGCTGTACCTATTGGTATTTTTTTATTAAATCTATTTATATTATAATGAAAAAAAAAATTGCAATTTTAGGATCAACTGGTTCTATTGGTAAATCATTTAATTAAATATTTTTAAAAAAGATAAAAAAAATTTTAAAATTGTTATTACTTATCAGCTAATAGAAATTATAAGAAATTACTTAATCAAGCTAAAAATATTTAATGTTAAAAATATTAATTATTACAATACAAGAAAATTTTTATAAATAGCAAAAAAATTTAATATAAATAAAAATATTAATATTTTTAATAATTTTAGATTTATTAAATAAAATTTTTAAGAAATAAAAAGTTGACTATATCAATGAGTGCAATCTCTGGTTTAGTAAGGTTTAAATCCAACTATTGAAAATTATTAAATTTACAAAAAATATTGCAATTGCAAATAAAGAATCAATTATTTGTGGCTGGAACTTAATTCAAAAAGAAATTTAAAAAATATAAAGTAAAATTTATCCCTGTAGACTCTGAGCATTTTTCTATTTGGTCTTTAATTAATAATACAAAAAATAAATGATATAGAAAAAATTTATATTACAGCTTCTGGAGGTCCATTCTAATAAATTACAGCATTAAATAAATTTAAAAAATATTACTATAGAAAAAGCAATTAAAACATCCTAATTGGAAAATGGGAAAAAAAATATCAATTGATTCTGCTACTATGATGAATAAAGTTTTTGAAATAATTGAAGCTAAAAAAATTTTTAATTATAAATATAGTCAAATTTAAAATTTTAATTCATCCAAAATCTTATGTTCATGCAATTGTAAAATTTCATAATGGTTTAATTCAAAATTATTAATACATGATACAAATATGAAAATACCAATTTTTAATTCTTTATTTATTGATAATTATAAATAGAAAAATAAAGACAAATAAAATTGATTTTAAAACTATTAAATAATCTTAGATTTATCAAATGTTGATTTAATTAAAATTTCCAATGGTAAAGTATTATTAAAGATGATGCCCAGATAATGACTCATTTATTTGAAACTGTTCTTGTTACAGCGCAAATGATACTCTTAGTTGATCTATTTCTAAATAAAAAAATTAACTTTCAATGATATCTTAAAAATTTATATTAAAATTATTAAAATTGAAAGAATTTACCAAATTTAAGAAATTATAAGCCAAAAAATATTGATGCAAATCATCAAATTAAACAAATATGTTAGTTTAAAAATTGAAATCATTATGTGTATAAAGCCTTATGTTTAAGCATGTTCTAAAATTATTATTTTTATATCTGTATTATTTTATTTAACTTTTTTAATCAATTAAACGCAGACATTTTAAACAATATTAATAGTAAATGGATAATGAAAGAATTTCTATTAGAAACTATTAAGATTTTTGGCAAAATTGATATAGATAAAGATTATTCTGAAGATGATTTAAATCAAGTTTTAAAAAATTCTATGAAACTAATTTTTTTAAAGAACATTACATTAAAAATTAATAATCAGATTTTAATAATTGATGTTGATTGAAAATCAACTTATTCAAAATATTCATAATTGAATGGAATTAAAAGTCAACAACTATAACTAATACTGATACTAGAAAGTTTAATCATTAAAAAATAGAAGCTCATATTTAACAATTATATTTCAAAATGATTTAAATGTAATATAAAAATATCATTAACATAAGTAGTGGATACTATTTTGCAGAATATTGATAGCATCTCATAATAAATAAAGAACAATAATACAATAAATATTAATTTATGATATTGATCTAGGTAGAAAGAGCCAAAATTTCAAGAAATTGAATTTATTGGTGATAAAATATTTAAAAATAGAAACTTTAAAAAATATAATTACAACTGAAGAAAATAAATTTTGGAAATTTATTTCAAGAAATAAATATTTAAATGAAAAAAATTAGAATTAGATAAGAGATTATTATATAACTTTTATAAAAATAATGGTTATTACAATGTGAAAATTAATACTTCTATTGCAACAATTTTAGATGATAATAGTTTTAAATTAATTTTTAATATTAAGGCAGGTGAAAAATTTATATACTTTAATAAGATTTAACTTTAAATTACCTGATGATTATGATTCATAAATATTTTAATGAAGTTAATGAAATTACTTAATAAAATTAAAGGATACTGAATATTCATTTAGTAAAGTATCGAAAAAATTCTTAAAGAAGATAGATAAAATTGCTCTTACAAGACAATATGAATTTATTGATGCAACTATCTTAGAAGAAATAAATTGGATAATAATAAATTAGATATTACTTTTAATATTAAATGAATCATGAAAAATTTTATGTTGAAAAGTATTAATATTTTTGGAAACAATATATACTATTGAAGAAGTTATTAGAAATGCAATCTAGATAGTAGATGAAGGTGATCCTTTTAATGAAATTTTGCATGTAATAAGATCTATAAATAATATTAAAAGCTTTAAATATTTTTACAAACAGTTAGAATCTGAAATTATTGATGGATCGAGTCAAGTACTCAAAGATTATTAATATAACTGTAGAAGAAAAGCCTACTGGTGAAATTATCTTTAGGTGCAGGTGTTGGGACATCTGGAGGAACTATTGGTGTTGGAGTAACAGAAAATAATTTTTTAGGTAAAGGTATTAAATTAGATACTAATTTACAAATTACGTGAAGAATGCTATTAGAGGGATAATTTTATCTATGAATAATCCTAATTTTAATTATATCAGATAATTCTTTATTTACATCTATTAGAAAGTACAACTATAGATAATATTAAGTGATTTTGGTTATAAAAGCTCATAAAACTGGTTTTTCATTAGGTACTAAGTTTTGAACAATTTGAAAATTTTTATTTTAGTCCTGAAGTAGATTTCTACTTATTTGAAAAACTAGAAACAAATTCAGCTGCAGCTGCTTCACTTAAAAAAACAAGAAGGCTCATTATTTTGATAATATATTTTAATTACTACTTTAGATTACGATTTGAGAAATCAGAAATTTCAGATCCACATGATGGCATTTAGAAGTATTTTTAGTCAAGAATTGCCATTAATATCATGATAATTATGAACTAATTAATAGTTATGAGATTACAAAATATCATGAATTGAAATATCAGATATGGTTATTAACAGTTAGTTTTTATGGTAAAGCTATTAATTCATCTAAGTGATGAAGATGTAAGAATTTCTAAAAGATTAGTTTATGCCTAGCAGTAAACTAAGAGGTTTTGAAGTAGGAAAAATTGGACCTATAGATAATAATGATTATATAGGTGGAAATTATGCTGCAGCTATTAAACTTTAGCACTACATTACCTACATTGTTACCATACATTTCGAAAATATTGATTTTACAATATTTTATAGATGCTAGCAAATGTATGGGGTGTTGATTATGATACTCATATTGATGATCAAGTAATAATATTAGAAGCATCAACTGGTGTTGGCTGTAGATTGATTTACACCAATAGGTCCATTAATTTTTCATTATCTCAACCTATTACAAAAAGCATCTACCGATAAAACTGAAACATTTAGATTTAATTTAGGTACATACATTTTAATGAAATTTATAAAATACTTATACATATTTTTTGTATATTTTTATCTTATTCAAATAATGTCATTATGCAAATAAAAATATTTATTTCATATGATATTAATTTTATAATGAATAATTCTATTAGCTGGCAAAATCAATTATTAAAAACAATTAGATGAAATAAATAAATCGAATCAATAATGAATTTAAAAAAATTGAAAAAAACTTAATAGATGAAGAAAAAAAAATAATTTCAAAAAAAAATATTTTATGCAAAGAAGAATATTTAAAAAAAAGTTAATGCATTAAAAATAAAGTTGAAAATTTAATAAATGATAAGTAAATAATAAAAATAATGATTTAATAATTAATGAAAAATAATAGCAATAAAAAACTTATTAGATGAATTAACACCAATTATTAGCTGAATATGCATAAAAAAATTCTATTACATATATAATTTACAAAACAAAGTATTATAATTGGTAAAACAGATTTAGATATTACAAATGAAATTATTAAATATTATTAAATCAAAAAGTTAAAAAGATTAAAATTAAATAATGTACTGAACTTTAAATAAAAAAGAAATAATTGATTTATTACCTCATAGAGAACCAATGCTTTTAATTGATGAGTTAACTAATATAAAAAAATTATTTTCAGCTACTGCAATTGTAAATGTTAAAAAAGATAGTTTTTTTGTTCAAGGTCATTTTCCTGGTCAACCCAGTTATGCCTGGTGTTTTGATTGTTGAAGCTTTTGGTCAAGCTGCAGCAGCTCTAACTGCTCATGGTATAGATAAAGAGACATATGAAAATAAATTAGTTTTTCTTAATGGGTATTGAAAAAGCAAGATTTAGAAACCCAGTTATACCAGATTGCAAATTAGAACTAAATATTGAAGCAATAAGATCTCATGGAAGAGTTTGGAAATATAAAGGTGAAGCCTTTGTAGAAGGAAAAAAAATGGCTGATGCTCATATGGTCTGCAACAATTGTTGATAGAAAATAATCAGTAATAATTATTGATAAGTAAATTTCAATAATTTTGATAAAAACTTTATCAATGATTAATCCATTTTTTAAAAACAAAGGTCCATTTAAAATTGATGATATTTTATACTCTATTAATATAGTTAATAATAATAATTATACAAGATATAAAAATTTTTGATATTAAAGATCTTAGTTACAGCAACAAATAATGATATTACTTTTTTTCATTCAAAAAAATATGAGACTGTACAGCTTCAACTACTAAAGCAGCTTATTGTGTAACTACTAAACAATTATCAAATATTTTACCAAATAATTGTAAACCTATTGTTGTTGAAAATGTTTTGATTTCTACGGCAATGATTACTAAACTGTTTCTATCCAGATGCTATTACAGATGACTTTGATCCATTAACATTGAATATTGAAAAGACATCTTTTTATAAAAAATTAAGACATGGCAACAATGTATTGATAGGTAAAAATGTAAAAATTGGAAAAAATTGTTCAATAGGACACAACTCAATAATTGAAAGTAATGTTGTAATTGGAGATAATTGCTCAATAGGATCTAATGTTATTATTAGAAATACATTAATTAAAAATAATGTTTCAATTTTAGATGGTTGTGTAATTGGAAAAAAAGGTTTTGGTTTTTTTCCTAATAATGATGGAAATATCAGATATCCTCATATTGGCATCGTTATAATTGAAGATAATTGTGAAATTGGTTGTGGCTCAACAATTGATAGAGGCTCTTTATCAAATACTAGTAATTGGTAAAAATACTTTTATAGATAATCAAGTTCATATAGCTCACAATAATAAAATTGGAGAAAATTGTATTATTGCAGGACAGGTTGGTTTTGCTGGAAGTTCTATAATTGGAAATAATGTTATGATTGGTGGTCAAGCAGGAATATCTGGACATCTTAAAAATTGGCAACAATGTTCAAATAGGTGGTGGATCAGGAGTTATTAAAGAATATTCCTGATAATTCTAAAGTAATGGGTTATCCAGCTAAAGATTTAAAAAAATTTATTAAAGAAAATAAATGATACATAAAACTGCAATAATAGATCCTAAAGCAAAAATAGCTTCAAATGTTGAGATTGGTCCATATTGTGTAATTGGTCCAAATGTAGAAATTGGTGAAAATACTATCATTCATTCTCATGTAAATATTTCTGTAAGTGCTAAAATTGGAAAGGGAAATAAGATTTATCCTTTTGTTTCAATTAATGATCCACAGGACTTGAAATACAATGGTGAACCTACCAATTTAATAATTGGTGATAATAACAAAATTAGAGAGTATGTAACAATAAATCCTGGTACAGTTAGTGGTGGTGGCAAAACAGTTATTGGAAATAATTGTTTATTTATGATTTCATCACATATCGCTCATGACTGTCATGTTGGTAATAATGTAATAATTGCAAATAATGTACCTTTAGGTGGTCATGCAATTATTGAGGACAATGTTGTTATTGGTGGCAATTCTGCTGTTCAACAATTCACTAGAATTGGAAAAATGGCAATGATTGGTGGAATGACTGGTGTATTACATGACGTAATACCTTATGGATTGTCTACTGGAAATAGAAATTCATTACAAGGATTGAACTTAATAGGGTTGAGAAGAGCTAAGTATGAAAATAAGGATATCTTAGGCTTAAGTGATGCTTATAAAGAAATTTTTGCTACAAAAAATATTAATGAAAATATAAGTAAATTGAATGGCTCTTTTCAAGAAAATCCGTTAGTCAAAGATGTAATTAAATTTATAACAAAAGATAAAAAAAGATCTATTTGCACACCATTTTCATAAGATGATAGGATTAATTTTTGGTGATACTGATTTTCCAAAGGAAATTCTAAAAACAATTAAAAAAAATAAAATAAAATATTTGATAATTGATTTATCAAAATCAAAGAAATTTAAAAAAGATAAAAAATCTTTTGCTGTATCCATGGGTCAATTTGGTAAAATTATTAATATTCTTAGGGAAAATAACTGTAAAAAAGTCTTATTTGCTGGAAAAGTAAATAAACCAAACTTTTCTAAATTGAAATTAGATTTAAAAGGAATTTATTATATCCCTAGAATAATCAAAGCTTCAAAGCTTGGAGATGCAGCGATACTTAAAGAAATTATTAAGATATTGGCTCAAAACAAGATAAAAACTGAAAATTCACTTAAATTTAATCCCGAACTATCCTTAACGAAAGGTAATTATTCAAAGATAAAACCAAACAAACAAGATCAATTAGATATTAAAAAAGCAATTAAAACATTAAATAATTTAAGACAATATAATTTTAGCCAAGCTGTTGTAGTTAGAAACAAAAAAGTAATTTCTATAGAAGGAAAAGGTGGGACTAAAAAAATGCTTGAAAAAAGCAAAAGCAAAAAATTTAGAAATCATGGAGTTTTAGTTAAGTTTCCCAAAAAAAAACAAGACTTGAGAGTAGATCTACCAACGATTGGATTAAAAACTATCAAACAAAGTAAGACTGCTGGATTAAAGGGTATTGTTATAAAAAGCAAACAACATGTTTTTTTAGATAAAATCAAATGCATAAAATTTGCAAATAGAAATAAGATGTTTATCTCGGTAAAATGAAAAAAATCTTTATATTAACTGGTGAACCTTCTGGAGATAAACTTGCTTCTAAAGTTATATCTAAACTCCAAAAAAATAATCCTAATATTGAATATGCTTGTGTTGGTGGAACACATTTAAATTCATTAGGAATAAAATCTATTTTTAACCTTAAAGAAATTACCTACATCGGTTTTACAAGTGTTTTATTAAATATTTTTAAAATAAAGAATAAAATAAATAAAACTGTAGAAGAAATAATAAGATTTAATCCAGATATTTTGTTTAGTGTAGATAGTCCTGATTTTACATTAAGAGTTGCAGAAAAAGTTAAAAAATTAAATAATGAGATAAAAACTATTCATTATGTAGCACCACAAGTATGGGTATGGCGAGAGGGCAGAGTAAAAAAATTTAAAAAGTTTTTAGATCATATTTTATTATTATTTGATTTTGAAAAAAAATATTTTGATAAAGAAAATATTCCAAATACTTTTGTCGGTCATCCGTTGTTAGAACAAGAGTCAAAAAACAAAATAGATCTATCTAACATTATATCCAATGATAAAAAAATTATTTCTCTTTTTTCTGGAAGTAGATCATCTGAAGTGAATTTACTTTTACCTATCTTGATAGATTTTATTAATATGATGAATAAAAAATTTAATAATTTTACTTTTATTTTTCATACTACTGAAGATAATAAAAATTTAATTAGTGAAAAAATTCATAATATAAATTTAAAAAATGTTGAAGTTATTTCTGACGAAAATATTAAAAAACAAATTTTAAATAAATCTATTTTTGCAGTTTCTAAATCTGGAACTGTTTCTCTTGAAATTTGTAATGCAAGAGTTCCTTCTATAATTATTTATAAAATGAATTTTTTGAATTTTTTAATTGTTAAAATGTTGGTGAAAATAAAATTTGCTAATATCATCAATATTATTAATAACAAAGAAATAATTCCTGAATTAATACAAAAAGAATGTAATGCTAAAGAGATTTACAATTCTGTTGTTTATTTTTTAAAAAATCCAGAATTAATGAAAAAACAAATTAATGAGTGTGATGAAACTTTAACTAAAATTAGATCAAAAACCTCATCTTCTGATGAAGCTTCTTCTGTATTAACTAAGTTTCTTATTAGTTAATCTTTTTATGACTTCCTCTTTTCCAAGTGAAATAATTATATCATATATGCCAGGTCCAAATTTTGAACCTGTTAAAGCTATTCTTAAAGGCTGACCAACTCCTTTAAAATTTGTATTATTTGATTTAATTAGTTCATTTACTATTGGCTCTAACGTTTCTTTGCTAAGCTTATCAATGGTAGCAAATTGATCACTGAAAGCAGAAATGATTTTTTTTGCTTTATCATCAATGATCTTAATGTCATCCTGATTAAAATTTACTTCATCTACAATAATATATTGACCATTATTAAATATATCTTCTAATGTTTTTGCTTTATTTTTTAAGAAAGTTAGAGATTTTTTGATCTTATCTTTTTTATCTGACTTAATTTCACTCTTATATAATTTGCAGTATTCTATTAGTTGATTAAATAAATCATTTTCATCAATATTTTTAATATAATGCTCGTTCATTGATAAAATTCTACTCATATCTAGTTTAGATGGTGATTTTCCTATACCTTCTAAGTTAAAGTACTTAATACTCTCATCTAGAGTAAATATTTCTTTATCTTCAAAAGACCAACCCAATCTCAGTAAATAATTCCTTAATGCATCAGGCATTATTCCTATTTTGGAGTAGTCATCTAAAGTTGATGCATTATCTCTTTTTGATAATTTTTTACCTTCTATTGTATGAATAAGAGGTATATGTGCAAATTGAGGAACTTCCCATTTCATTGCTAAGTAAATTTGCATTTGTTTGAATGTATTAATCTTATGATCATCGCCTCTAATGATATGGGTCATATTCATTTGATGATCATCAACGGTTGCAGATAAATTATATGTTGGCGTTCCATCATTTCTTAAAATTATAAAATCTTCAATTGTATTATTGTCAATTTCTACATCACCTTGAACTAAATCTTTTAGTACAGTAGATCCTTCAATTTTACTTTTAAATCTAATTACAGGTTTAATATCTTTAGGAGAATCTGTTTCTGATAGATCTCTACATTTTCTATTATAGATATAAGGAAGCTTTTTTTGTCTAGCTCTTTTTTTTTGTTCTTCAATCTCTTCACTTGAACAGTAGCATTTATATGCATTACCACTTTTAAGCAGATCATTAGCAACTTTTATATGATCATCAATTTTAGTTGATTGTATATATTCTTCACCATCGTGCTCTATACCAATCCATTTTAAAGATTTGATAATTTGAACTTTATGTTCATCTTTAGATCTTTCTTTATCAGTATCTTCAATTCTAAGATGAAATTTTCCTTTTTGGTTTTTAGAAAATAGCCAATTAAATAAAGCTGTTCTTACTCCACCAATATGAAGAGCTCCAGTAGGTGAGGGAGCAAATCTTGTTGCTACTTTTGACATTAGGGATTTTTAAACTATTTTATTAGAAGTTTCTATATAAAGATACTAAAACACCCTGAACTTTTACTCTATCTGGGCCAAATATTTTGGTTTCATAATTTCTATTTGCACTCTCAAGTGCTACAGTTTTACCTTTTCTTCTAATTCTTTTAAGCATTGCCTCATGCTCATCTATTAAAGCCACAACAATTTTTCCATTATCAGCTGTATCAGTTCTTTTTATGATTACTGTGTCTCCTTCATTGATACCTGCTTCGATCATAGAGTCTCCTTGAACTTTAAGTCCAAAATATTGGCCATTCTTTTCTAGATTACTTGGAAGTGGTATTCTAGCAACCTCATTTTGAATTGCTTCTACTGGAGTTCCAGCAGCAATCTTACCTAGAACAGGTATTTCAATTTCATCTCCATTACTTATATCATTGTCTAATCCACCCTTAATAACACTAGGTGAAAAGCTATTGTAAATATCATTTGCTGAAGCTGTCTCAGGTAGCTTTATAACCTCTAGAGCTCTTGCTTTGTGAGCTAACCTTCTAATAAAACCTCTTTCCTCTAAAGCACTTATTAATCTATGAATTCCTGACTTTGATTTTAAATTTAAAGAATCTTTCATCTCCTCGTATGAAGGTGATACGCCCGAAGCTCTCAACTTTTTGTTGATAAATAAAAGCAAGTTTTTTTGTTTTTTTGTAAGCATAAGAACAAATATCGTACAAACAATGTTCTATAAAAGTTCTTATTAATTAACAATAGCTAAATAAGTAAGTAAAATAGGGGTTAATTTGACTTTAAAACTGAAAATATAGAATTTTCTGACAAATTTTTTAAAAGTGATTCTCCAATTAAAAAAGTTTTAATAGAGGTTTTATTTTTCAAATCTAAAAGTTCATCTTTTGTTTTAATTCCACTTTCAGAAATTAAAGGTCCTTGGTGTTTAGCAAGTACATTATGAATATCGTAGGTTGTATTAATATCAGTCTTTAGTGTTTTTAAGTTTCTATTATTAATTCCAATTAAAGCATCTTTAAAATTCAAAGATTTTTCTGCTTCTTCTACAGTGTGCACTTCAACAATAACTGACATATTATATTTTAATGCTTCTTCATATAATTCATGAGCCAAATCATCTGATACACCTGCAAGAATAATTAAAATTGCATCAGCTCCATAACTTTTAGCCAATGGTATTTGAAATTTATCAATAAAAAAATCTTTACATAAAATTGGTAAATTAAATTGTTGTTTAATTTTACTAATATGAATTAAATTTCCTAAAAAAAAATCTTCTTCTGTAAGAACTGATAAGCAAGTTACTTTATTTTCATAATAAATTTTTGCAATTTCAACTGGATTGTAATCATTTATAATTACACCTGCAGATGGGCTAGCTTTCTTAATTTCAGCTATTATTGAAATTTTGTCACATATTATATTATTTTCAATTTTTTCTTTAAAATTAATATAAGAGTTATTTTTATCTATAATTTCATTTAAAGAATCTAAGCTAGTTGATTTTTTTAATAAATCTATTCTTTCTATTTTTTTTGTAATTATATTATTTAATATATTTTCAGACATTTCGAATTTTTTCTAAATGAGAGTAGGGTTTGCCAGATAAAATAAATTCTCTTGAAAAATTATAAGCATCTAGGAAGTTTGTAAATTTTTCACTAACTATTAATCCAGCAGCTGCATTTAAACAAACAGCTTTTGAAAAATCATTATCTTTACCTTTAAAAATTTCAATCATTTTATTAGCATTAAAATTAGCATCATCACCAATTAAATTATCGAATTTATCTGCATTAACATTAAGAGACTTTGGATCAATTGTAATTTCAGATATCTCCCCATTTTTTAATTGAATTACATTTGTATTTGCATAAGGGGATATCTCATCCAAACCATCTTCACTGTTTACAATCCATGCAAATTTAATATTCAAATTTCGAAGTCCTTCTGCAAATATCTTTAGTAATTTTTTATCAAAAACACCAACAACTTGTCTATCAACTAAAGCTGGGTTGCTTAATGGACCGATCATATTAAAAATAGTTCTTTTGCCAATTTTCTTTCTAACAGGACCAACAAATCTCATTGCACTGTGATAATTGGGAGCAAACATAAAACCAAAGTTATTATTATTGATCTCTTTTTCTATATCATTTGGCTCAAGATCTATTTTAATTTTAAGAGCCTCTAAAACATCACCAGAACCACATTTTGATGATACGGCTTTATTACCGTGTTTAGCTACTTTTGTACCCATACTGGCCAACAGTAAAGCAGAAGCAGTTGAAATATTTAGAGTATTCATGCCGTCTCCACCAGTTCCACAGGTATCAACACAATCGGCAACGTTTACTCTTTTTGATTTTTCTCTAAGGACATAAACACCTCCTGCTATTTCATCTGAAACTTCACCTTTTTCAGAGAGCAGGGTTAAAAAGTTATAAATCTCTTCTTCATTAGCTTTTCCAGTCATTAATAATTCAAAGGCAGATTTACTTTCTGCAAAAGTTAAATCTTGTTTTTTTCTTAATTTCTCTAGAATTTGTTTCATAGATTAATAATTAATAAAGTTTTTTAATATTTTCATTCCTAATTTAGTTTTAATACTTTCTGGATGAAATTGAACACCATGAATGTTGTATTCTTTATGCATAATACCCATTATAATCGCCATCATTAGTTTCAGCAGTGATTTTAAGCTGATTAGATAAAGTTTTCTTATCAATAATTAAACTATGATATCTAGTCGCCTCAAAATTTAAGGGTAGGTTTTTTAAAATTCCAATTTTTTTGGACTTTATTCTGCTAGTTTTGCCATGCATAACTTTTTTTGCTTGAATTATTTTTGAACCAAAAACTTGGCCAATTATTTGATGTCCCAAACATACACCCAAAATTGGTACTTGTTTATAAAGTGATTTAACAATATTAATACAATTACCAGATTGATTTGGGTTACCTGGTCCAGGAGAAATTACAATCCTATCATATTTTTTTTTGATAATTTCTTTAACATTAATTTTATCATTTCTAACAACATCAACATTTACCTTTAATGATGAAAGATAATGATAGAGATTAAATGTAAAGCTATCATAGTTATCTATTAGTAAAAGTTTCATTATTTTAATGCGTTTAGTAATGCTTTCGCTTTGTTTATAGTTTCTTCATATTCTTTTATTGGATTACTATCAGCAACTATACCAGCACCAGCTTGCACATAAAATTTATCATTCTTTGCTATAGCTGTTCGAAGAGCAATGCAGGTGTCAAATTCCCCATTCGAAGAAAAGTAGCCGATGCCTCCAGCATAAACTTTTCGTTTTGATGTTTCTAATTCATCAATAATTTCCATTGCTCTTATTTTAGGCGCTCCAGAAACAGTACCAGCAGGAAAACCAGCAAGTAAGGTTTTAAATTTACTGAATTTTTTATTATATATTCCAATTACATTTGAAACTATATGCATAACGTGGGAATATTTTTCAATTATAAAACTTTCTGTAACTTTAATTGAATTAATTTTAGAGACTTTACCCGCATCATTTCTTCCAAGATCTAATAACATTAGATGTTCTGAAAGTTCCTTTTTATCATTTAATAAATCTTTTGCTAAAAAGTTGTCTTCTTTTACATCTTTGCCTCTTGGTCTAGTGCCAGCTATTGGTCTGACAGTTATCTTATTATCTCTAAGTCTAACCAAGATTTCAGGACTCGCACCAATTATTTGAAAATCTGTAAAATTAAAAAAATACATAAATGGAGAAGGGTTTGTATTTCTTAATTTTTTATAAATATCTAATGGACTTTTAGATAATTTTGCCTCAAATCTTTGACTTAAGACAACCTGAAATATATCTCCAAGCTTAATATACTTCTTAGCCTTTGTAATCATGGCTAGAAACTTGTTTTTTGAAGTATTAGATTTAACTTTAAAATTAGAAAATGATGTTCTTAGTGGTGAAGTCTTTTTAAAAGAAGACTCCATTAATAATCTTTCAATATCTTCTTTAATCCTTAAATATACTTTTTTATAGTTTGATATTTTTTTATCTTTAAAGACATTCACTATGTAGAAAATCTTTTTTTTTAGATTATCATGAATAATTACAGTTTGAGGCCTTAACAATCTAACATCTGGCAATTTTAAATCATCCTTACATTTGTTAGGTATTTTTTCTATATATCTAATTGAGTCATAAGAAAAATAACCAGAAATTAAAGAACAAATAGGAGGAAGGCTGGTGGGTGTTTTAAAATTAAAACTTTCAATTATTTTTTCTATTATTTTATCTGGCGAACCTTTAATTCTTTTTTTAGATTTATCTTCAATTAGATAAGATCTATCATTATTAAATTCCCAAATTTTATCAGGATTTTTACCAAATATTGTATATCTTCCTTTTATTTTTCCTTTCTCAACTGACTCAAAAATAAAGCTATTTTTTTCAACAAGAAAATTTTCAATTAAATTTAAAATTTCAGTGTCATCATTTATCTTTCTAGAGACAAAAAGTACTTGATTTATTTTTTTTTGGTGCTGGCGCTTAAATTCAGAAAGGCTTTTATTGAGCATTATTTAAAATAATTTTTAACTCGGTCAACAGCTGAGTCATTTACAACAACATCATATTTAGTATTTAAAAAGAAATCATATGATTTTAAGATACTATTTTTGTTTTGAGCACTTTCTTCAATAGATGCATTGGCAAACTCTTTTGACTTGAAATCAACATTGTTTATATCGAAACCTAGTGTTTGAGCTAAATATATATTGTTTTTGCTGTCTGCAACTAAAGTAAAAGTTTTAAGTGGCAAAGAATATAAAACTTTAATTGAATTGATTTCAAATTTTTTATCATCTTTTATTGAATTTAATTTAATTTTTTCAATCTTATTAGAACCTAATTTTAAAAAGGAATTTTGATCAAATTCTTTTTTATTAATTTTATCTAAAATATTTTTATTGAATTCATATTTTTCTTTTTCAAATAAAAGATTTGTGATTTGTTTTCTAAATTTTTCATCTTTGTTGTCTGGTAATTTTGAATTTAATTCAGATATATTATATAATGTGTAATTATCATTATATTCAATAATATCTATTTTATTTTTTCTTGAATTATAAATTAGATTTTTTATATCCTCTTTGTTATCTAAATTAATATAGTCAACCACGTTATTAGCTTTTAAATTAAACTCTTTTATAATTTGTGAAAAATTAATATTTTTTGAAACTTGATTTTCAATGGCATCAATTTTATCAAAAAAAGCTTGATTGAATTCACTTAATCCAGTCAAATTTTTAGGATTTAGATCCACATACTCAAAATTAATGTAATCTTGTACAAGCTTATCTGAGTTTTCAGTAATAAAATCATTTATATCAATATCAGTAAATTCATCTTTTTTTTTATAAAATAAATTTAAATCAATATAATCAATCTCTAATTTACTATTTTGTTCTTTATAAAATTTATCTATTAAAAAATTAGGTGTCTTGGTGCCTCCACTAATATAAGTAAAAAGTTGTTTTTGTAATTCATTATTTTTTAATTTGTTTTCAAAAGCTGGAGCAGATGAATTGTTTGTTAGTAAAAATTTTTCATATAAGGTTCTTTGAAAATTACCATCATCATCCATAAAATTTTTGTTGGATTTAATTTTTTCTGCAATGATCTGTTTGGAGACAGAAAGACTCAAATCATTTATCTCTAGATCCAATAATGTAGTTGAGACCAATGCTGGATAAAAGTTCTTCAATAATACCATTATCAATATTGTTTTTTATTACTTGATTGCTTAATCCAGATTGGTTTAAATAATCAACATAGTTTTGTGTTGAAATTTTAGTACTATTAATCTTAGCAATATTATTTTGATTGCTGGTGTTAAAACCACCACCAAATCCTCCAAAGCCAAATGCAATAATAATGACAATTATTAATGCTAAGCCACCAATTTTTTTCTTTGTAAGATTTTTAAAAGTACTAATCATTGCTTTATATATTTATTGAACTAAAATAAATCTATAGATTAATTCTTTCATTATGACAAATAAATATATGTATTTTGTAGCAAACTGGAAAATGTATGGAAGCCTATCTTCGCTAAATTCATTGAATAAAGTTATTAAATTTTCAAAATCAAAAGACATCAAGAAAGGTAGATTGATTTATTGTCCTCCATTTACTTTGATTGACGCATTTTCAAAAAAATTCAAAAATTGTCAAATAGGTATTGGTGGTCAAAATTGTCATGAAGATGATGATTATGGACCTTATACAGGCTCTATCAATTCACGTATGTTAAAAAATATTGGTGCACAATTTGTAATCATTGGTCATTCCGAAAATAGAGCTGAGGGTGAGACTGATAAAGTTATCAATGTTAAAATTAAAAGTGCTCTTAAATCAAAATTAAAAGTCATTTTTTGTATTGGTGAAACTTTAAATGAAAAAAAACAAAAAAAAACAAAATCAACTTTATCTAAACAAATTCATTTTGGATTAAAAAATATTAAAAACAAATCAAACATATTTATTGCTTATGAACCCATTTGGTCTATAGGAAGTGGAGTCATTCCAACTCACAAGGATCTTTTTGAGACAATTAAGTTTATTAAGAATAAATTTAGAGATAAGCCCCAAAGAGTTTTATATGGAGGCTCTGTAAATCCTAAGAATATTATTAATCTTAAAAAAGTTAATAATCTTGATGGTTTTTTAGTTGGTGGAGCATCACAAAGTGCTAAAAAATTTATTGATATAGTTAAAAAAACGTATAGTTAAACGCAATGGAAAATATTCTTCTAGTAGTAAATCTTATACTAGCTTTTATTTTGGTTCTTTTAATACTTACTCAAAAATCAGAGGGTGGAGCTTTAGGTATTGGAATGTCTCAAGATAATTTTATGCTTTCAAGATCTGCAGGTAATTTCATGAGCAAAGCAACAGCAATTGTTGCGACTCTTTTTATAGTTTGTAGCCTCTTACTTACTATTATATCTCGGAGTGAGCTAACTCCAACTTCTTCTGTACTAGATGTAATTGAGGAAAAATCTGACGATACACCGTCGATTCCAGAAAATAACAATTAAGTCTTTTCAATTAATCAAATAATCGCTATAAGATAATTCCATGGCGCGATTTATATTTGTCACTGGCGGCGTGGTTTCCTCTCTTGGTAAAGGTCTCTCTTCTGCATCTCTTGCTTATTTATTACAATCTAGAGGTTACAAAGTTCGTTTAAGAAAATTAGACCCATATTTAAATGTAGATCCAGGAACAATGAGTCCGTTTCAACATGGGGAAGTGTTTGTAACAGATGATGGTGCTGAAACTGATTTAGATTTAGGTCATTATGAGAGATTTTCTGGAGTAACTGCAAAGAAAACAGACAATATTACAACTGGAAAAATTTATAGCGATGTTCTTAAAAAGGAAAGAAAAGGACAGTATCTTGGAAAAACTGTTCAGGTTATTCCCCACATCACTGATAGAATTAAAGAGTTTATTAAATATGACACTACCAAAGAAGATTTTGTAATTTGCGAAATAGGAGGCATAGTAGGTGATATTGAAAGCCTTCCATTTGTAGAAGCTATAAGACAATTTTCTAACGATGTTGGAAAGAAAAATTCATTATTTATTCATTTAACACTAGTACCTTATTTAAAAGCATCAGACGAAATTAAAACAAAACCAACTCAACACTCTGTCAAAGAACTAAGAAGTATTGGTATTCAACCTGATATTATAATTTGCAGATCAGAAAGACCTATCCCTTTAGAACACAGAAAAAAGATATCCTTGTTCTGTAATGTTGATATTAGAAATGTAATTGAAACCGTTGATGTAAAAACAATTTATGAAGCACCAATTAGTTTTGCAAAAGAAAAATTAGATGTTCAGGTTTTAAATCATTTTAAACTAAAATCTAAAAGATCTAATAACTTAGTACCATGGAAAAAAATAACCAAAGTTACCCTAAATACAAAGAGACAAGTTGATATTGCAATTATTGGAAAATATGTTGAATTAAAAGATGCTTATAAATCTTTAGATGAAGCACTTACTCATGGAGGTATTACTAATAATCTTAAAGTTAATTTAGTAAGAATTGATTCTGAAAAACTAAAAGTTTCACAAATTAAAGATAAACTAAAAGATGTTTCAGGAATTTTAATTCCAGGAGGTTTTGGTAAAAGAGGAACAGAGGGAAAAATTGAGGCCATTAAATATGCAAGGATAAATAAAATTCCTTTTCTTGGAATTTGTTATGGCATGCAAATGGCAATTATAGAGTTTGCAAGGAATCAATTAAAGATTAAAAAAGCAACCTCTTCTGAATTTGACAAAAAAGGAGTTCACTTAATTGGCTTAATGCATGAGTGGGAAAAAAGTGGAGGAAAAGTTAAAGGCACAGATAAAGATCTTGGTGGAACTATGAGGCTTGGTTCTTACGATGCAATTTTAAAAGAGAAATCTAAAATTAGAGATATCTATAAATCTAGATTAATCAAAGAAAGACATAGACATAGATACGAAGTGGATATTTCATATAAAGAAAAATTTGAGAAGAAAGGGTTAATATTTTCAGGTTTATCCCCAGATAAAAAGCTTCCAGAGATTATCGAACTCAAAAATCACCCTTGGTTTATAGGAGTTCAGTTTCATCCTGAATTTAAATCTAGACCTTTAGATCCTCATCCTTTATTCTCTTCATTTATTAGAGCTGCAAAAAAATATAAATGAAAAATATAAAAGTTAATTGTGGAAATATTGAAATTGCTAATAATAATAAGATTTGTATTATAGCTGGACCTTGCCAACTTGAGACAGAGCAACATGCCATGGATATGGCTGGAAAAATTAAAGAGATTACCTCTAAATTTAAGATGGGTTTTATTTATAAAACCTCTTTTGATAAAGCAAATAGAACAAGCTTAAAAGGAAAGAGAGGAGCGGGTCTTGAACAATCTTTACCAATTTTTGACAAAATTAAAAAAGAATTAGATGTACCAATTTTAACTGATATTCATAATATTGAACAATGTTCAGTTGTTGCAAGCCATGCGGATATATTGCAAATTCCAGCTTTTTTATGCAGACAAACAGATTTGTTGGTTGCCGCAGCAAAAACTGGAAAGATTATAAATGTTAAAAAAGGTCAATTTCTTGCACCTTGGGACATGGTTAATGTAACCAAAAAAATATCAGACTCAGGAAATGAAAATATTCTGGTAACTGAAAGAGGTGCGAGTTTTGGATACAACACACTTGTTTCTGATATGAGATCTTTACCTATAATGGCAAAAAATGGTTATCCAGTTATTTTTGATGCTACACATTCAGTGCAACAACCTGGAGGGTTAGGAGAAACTAGTGGTGGTCAAAGAGAATTTGTTGAATATCTTGCAAGGGCTGCAGTTGCAGTAGGTGTTGCTGGAGTATTTATTGAAACTCATCAAGATCCAGACAACGCACCGTCTGATGGACCAAATATGGTACCTTTAGATAAATTAGAAAATCTATTATCCCAACTATTTGAAATTGATAATTTAATTAAAAAATAGATGAGTAAGATTTTAAAGATAAGAGCTCGTCAAGTATTTGACAGTCGTGGTAATCCTACTATTGAAGCTGAAGTTTATTCTAAGAATCAAAGTGCATCAGCTATTTGTCCTTCAGGTGCCTCTACAGGAACGTATGAAGCATTTGAAAAAAGAGACAAAAATAACAAAAGATATCTTGGTAAAAGTGTTTTTAATGCAATTGATATAATTAATACTAAAATTTCTAAAAAGCTAAAAGGTATTAATATTCATGATCAAATTCGTATAGATACAATATTAATTAATCTTGATGGCACAAGACAAAAAACAAATTTAGGAGCTAACGCTATACTTGCTGTATCAATGGCTGCAAAAAAACTATCAGCAAAAATTAAAAAAATACCTTTATTTAAAACTTTTTTAGTTAAGAATAATTTTAGTTTACCTTATCCACTAATGAATATTATTAATGGTGGGGCTCATGCAAATAATGGTTTGAGAATCCAAGAATTTATGATCAGACCAGATAAAGCCAAAAATTTTTCTGAAGCAATGAGAATTTGTTTTTTAGTAATAAGCAGTTTAAGAAAACTTATTAAAAAAAAGAAGCTGTCAACATCTGTTGGCGATGAAGGTGGTTTTGCACCTATGATTGATAGTAATGAAAAAGCTTTAGACTTAATTGTATCGGCAATAAAAGCTGCAGGCTTTAAAAATGGTAAAGATGTTTCAATTTGTTTAGATGTTGCGGCTAATGAGCTATTTAAAAGTAAAAAATATTCAATTCATTCAAAAAAATTTAGTTTCAGTAGATCAAACAATTAATAAATATCTAAAAATTATAAATAAATATAAGATAAAATCAATTGAAGATCCTTTTGCTGAAAATGATTGGACTTCATGGAGCAATTTAATGAAATCTACAAAGAATGTTCAAATTGTAGGTGATGATCTTTATGTTACAAATTTAGAGAGACTTAAAAAAGGTTTTTTAAATAATTCATCAAATTCAATTCTTATTAAGTTAAACCAAATTGGCACAGTTTCTGAAACACTCGAGGTTATAAAATTTGCTCAAATCATTGGCTACAAAACAATTATATCTCATCGATCTGGAGATAGTGAAGATACTTTTATAGCCGACCTTGCTGTTGGAACTAATTCCAATCAAATTAAAACTGGTTCTCTTGCAAGATCTGAAAGAGTTGCAAAATATAATCAACTATTACGTATAGAAGAACAGCTTGGTAAAAAAGTAAAAATGAATAAGATTCATTAATGTTGAGTAAAATTAAAAAAAATTATTTTTTATTAATCTCTACTTTTTTAATACTCTATTTCTTTTTTAACTTACTCGATGGGGAAAGAGGTCTTTTTTCATACTTTAAAAAAAAAGAAATTTTATTGAATTTAACAAAAGAAGAAGCAGATTTAAGAAATAAAATTAAAGATTTAGAGTTCAAGAATTCTTTATTAAGTGAAAATCTTGATTTAGATTACGTTGAAACACTATTACGTGAAAAGTTTTTATTTGGAAAAGAAGGTGAGACCCTCTATATAATTAAAAAGAATGACAATTAAACCAAGACACCCAGAAAAAGTTAACAAACCAGTAAATCCAATTAAAAAAAAACCTGATTGGATAAGGTCTAAATTAACTAACAGCAAAGAATTCTTCTTAACCAAGACTATTGTTAATCAAAATAATTTAGTAACAGTTTGTCAGGAAGCTAATTGTCCAAATATTACAGAATGTTGGAGTAAGCGTCATGCTACATTTATGATTATGGGCGATACTTGCACTAGAGCATGTGCTTTCTGTGATGTTAAAACAGGAAAGCCTGAAAACTTAGATCCATTTGAGGCTTACAAAATTTCAAATGCAGTTCACAAACTTAATCTTAAGCATGTTGTAATAACTTCTGTTGATAGAGACGATTTAGAGGATGGAGGTTCCAATCATTTTTTTGATGTAATTACAGCTACAAGAAAAAAAAATCCAAATACTTCAATTGAAGTTTTAACCCCAGATTTTTTAAGAAAAGGGGATGCTTATAAAAAAATTTTAGAAGCAGACTTAGATGTTTTCAATCATAACATTGAAACAGTTCCAAGACTTTATTTAAAAGTTAGACCAGGTGCGAGATATTTTGGTTCATTGGAACTTTTAAAGAATGTAAAGAAAATTAATAAAAAAATTTTTACTAAATCAGGTCTAATGGTTGGTTTAGGAGAGAGTAAAGATGAATTAATTCAGGTAATGGATGACTTAAGGTCTGCTGATGTAGACTTTTTAACAATTGGGCAATATTTACAACCTTCTGTAAAACATCATCCGCTTGAGAGATATTATCATCCAGATGAATTTAAGGATTTAGAAAATATTGCAAAGTCTAAAGGTTTTTTATTAGTCTCTTCTTCACCACTAACAAGATCTTCTTATCATGCTGATGAAGACTTTGCTAAACTTCAACAAAATAGATTAAATAAACATTAATGCCTAAAGCCTCAGTAACCAGGCAGATAGCTCGTGAAAAACAAAAATTAATTGATTTTGTTTTAGACATTGAAAAATATCCAGAGTTTATACCTTTTTGTATAGATTCAAAAGTCTATGAAAAAGAAGATAAACAAGACGAGGTATTAATTATTGCAGATCTTACTATTGGTAAAAAACCTTTTGTAGATACTTATAAAAGTGATGTTCGTTATGATAAAAAAAATGATTCAATACATGTAACTAATATTGGTGGTCCTTTAAATCATCTTGAAAATAACTGGAAATTTATACAAAAAGAAAACTACACTGAAGTTCAATTTGATGTTGATTTTGAAATAAAAAATAAGTTTTTAAATTTAATTATGGAAAAATCTTTCCAATTTGGCTTAAACAAAATAGCTGATGCATTTCAAAAAAAGGCAGAAAATCTCTAAATTAGTGATTTTATAATTTTAAAAGTTTTCTTAATTGTAGATTTTTGGATAGCTTTTCTACTTTTTTCTTTAAATACATTTTTAGTAATAAATATTTTATTATTTTTTTTTACTCCAATATAAACTAGTCCAACAGGTTTTTTCTTAGTTCCACCATTTGGACCTGCAATTCCTGTAATTGAAACATTAATTTGTGCTTTAGAAATTTTTGATAAATTTTTAACCATAGCCTCACAACATTGAGGGCTAACAGCTCCATATTTTTGAATAATGCTTTTATTTACTTTTAAAACAGTTATTTTTGCTTGATTTGAATAAGTGACAAGACCTAAACCAAATACTTTCGAGGCTCCACTTATGGATGTTATTTCTGATGCAAGCATTCCACCCGTACAAGACTCAGCAAAAGCAATCTTTAATTTTTTTTTAGTTAATATTTTTACCAAATTTTTCATTACAAAACATAACTTTTAATAATCATGAAACACACAAGTGTTAATACAACATAAAATCCAGCACAAATATCATCCATAATTACACCAAAACTATTCTTAAAGTTTTTATCAAAAAAGTTTACAGGAAATGGTTTCATGATATCAAAATATCTAAAAAGAATAAAAAATAGAGCATAATAAACGATAGCTTCACCACCATCTTTTGTTGTTCCATGAGATATCTCATAAAGGTATATAGGAATTGATTGACCTAAAAATTCATCAATAATAATTTCACCTGGATCCTTATTTTCACTATTTTCTATATGACTTGAAACAGCATAAAATGAGTAAATAAATATTATTATCAATCCAAATAAAATTATATTTGGTGAAATATTTAGAGTGTGGAATAAATAATAAAGAATAATTACAGTCGCCAGTGACCCAAATGTTCCAGGCATATATCTAATTTTACCAAGACCAAACATAGTAACGAATAATGAGTTGAAAGATTTAATCATTTTTAATAACAGAAGCTATTACTTCACAAGCTATAGCTTTTTCTTTACCAATTACACCTAACTTTTCAGTTGTTTTGCCTTTTATATTAATTTGACTAGGGGAGATATTACAAATTTTTGAAATACAGTTTAGTATTTGTTTTTTATATTTTTGAATTTTAGGTTTTTGAGTAATTATATTTATATCAAGATTATTGATTAGGTAGCCTTTTTTTACAGTTTGCTTAATTATTTCACTTAATAGAATTGTAGATCTAATATTTTTAAATTTCTTATTCTTATCTGAAAATTTTTCACCGATATCACCCATAGAACAAGCTCCAAGAATTGCATCAGTTATTGCATGTAACACAGGATCTCCATCTGAATGACCTAATGTACCAACAGATGAGGGTATTTTAATTCCACCTAAATAAAGTTTTTTATTAGGAACTAATCTGTGAACATCAAAACCAAGTCCAAATTTTACTAAATTGTTTAATTTAATATCTTTGTTTATTGTAATTTTATTATTGGTAAGCTCGCCTTTAATAATCTTTATTTTTTTACCAGCTCTTACAAATAAGTTGGCATCATCAGTAACTTCCTCACTTTTATTATTTTGAAGTGCAAAAAGTTTTTTATAGTTAAATGCTTGAGGGGTTTGTATTAAATAAACATCCTCTCTTTTTAAGTTTTTAACAATATTTGAAGTTTTTTCCTTAATCGAATCTGATGTTTGAATAGCAGGAATTACGCAATCATTTTTTTTTAATCCATCCATTAGTTTCTTTAAAAGTTTTAGAGAAAAATTTGGTCTTGCAGCATCATGAATTATTACGTGTTTAAAATTATTTTTTTTAATACTTTTTAAGGCCATATAAGCAGACTCTGCTCTAGTTTTACCACCATTAATAATTTTGATATTTTTGATATTAAGTTTTTTGATATAATTTTTATGTTTTTTATTTATTACAAGAATAATTTTATTAAACTTATTAAATACTTTAGCTTTATCAATTGAATGCAATAATAAAGGCTTACCTTTATAATCTACATATGGTTTTGGAATATTTGAATTAAATCTTTTACTTTCGCCTCCAGCAAGTATTATAAAGCAACTATTCATGATAAAAATATATAACACATTATTTTGTCCACAATGATTGATTTTATAAAAAAAAATATATTTATCATTGTGATATTTTTAATCACTTTATTTGTAGGTTTTGTAACCTTTTTAACGTTTATTGATAAAAGTTTTTTAAAATTATCTGATGATAATCTCCAGCTATTATTAATTGGAAATATTGCATTGTTAATACTTCTTTTCTTTATGATATTTTCAGAAGTAAGAAATTCTTTAAAGATAGATGTTGATGTAAGTGGTTCTAAAGCCAATAGAAAATATATAACATTTTTTGCATTATTTACTTTAATTCCTTCAATTTTAATTTCTTTATTTTCATTATTTCTACTTTCTTTTGCTCTTGATAAATATTTGGATAAGAAAATTACAACAGCAGTTAATAACTCTTATGAAATTGCAAAAAGTTATACAGAGGAAGTTAGAACTAAAACTCAATCAGAGATAATTTTAATAGCATTTGATTTAAACAAAAGTATTAATTTTTTAAACACAAATATTAATCAATTTAAAAGTTTTCTAAATACTCAAAAATTAATTAGAGGTATGGATGAGGTTCATATTATTGATGGTAATGGAAACTTATATCTATCAACTTTAGAAGATAACACTTTGTATACACCACCTTTAAGTGATGCTTTAGATATGGTTCAAAATGATAAAAGACCACTTAAGATTATTAATGCTTTTAAAAATCAAACAGCATCAATTATAAAACTTGAAAATTTTGATGGAAAGTATTTGTATATAGTTAAATATTTAGATAAAAAAATTTCTCAATATTTACTTGAATCTCAAGAAGCACTTAATTTTTATTACACAGTTTTAAACAAACAAACTGGAATTAAGATATCATTTGTATTTATTTATCTTGTTATAGTCTCATTATTATTATTTTTATCAATATCAATTGCTATAAGATTTTCATCAAGATTCTTTAGATCTATTAATAATTTGATTATTGCATCTTCTAATATCGGAGAAGGCAATCTTGATATTAAAGTACCAGAAATTAAAACTGATAAAGACATGGAATTATTAAATCAAAATTTTAATTTAATGATAGATCAATTAAAATCACAACAAGAAAAACTTATAATTAAAGAAAGACATGAAGCTTGGGAAAACTTAGCTAGAAAATTGGCTCATGAAATTAAAAACCCTCTTACACCTATTCAATTAACCATTGATAGATTAAAAAGTAAATATTCAGAAAAAGTAGCTGATCATGAAAAAGAAGATTTTTCTAAAAGTTTATTGATTATTGGAAAACAAATTAATCAAATAGAAAATTTAGTTAATGAATTTTCAGATTTTGCAAGAATGCCAAAACCAATTCTTAAAGATAACAACCTAGTGTCTTTGATAAAAGATAATATTAAATTAATAAATGAATTGGATGACAAAATTATTATAGATTTTAAGGCAAGCAAATCTGATATATTATTAAATTCTGATAATGAACAATTAAGTAGAGTATTCTTTAATTTGATTAAAAACTCTATAGAAAGTATTCAGGAAAAAAAGATTAATAATATTAATTTGATTGGAAAAATTGACATTTTTTTAAATGATAATGCAGAAAAAATTAATTTTAGTATTATTGATAATGGATTAGGGTTTGGAATATTTGCAAACAATTTAAATGATATTTTAAATCCTTACTTTACAACAAAGAAAAAAGGTACTGGCTTAGGTTTGTCTATTGTTAATAAAATAATAAATGATCATAATGGTAAAATAAATTTTATATCACTTGAAAATGGTGCAAAAATTGAAATTATATTTAAAAAATAATGAGTACTGAAATATTAATTATTGATGATAATGCGGATATTAGAAACATTATTAATGATCTAATTATAGAAGCTGGTTATAAAACAAGATTGGCTGCAAACTATAATCAAGCATTAAATGAGATTGATAAAAAACTCCCAGATGTTGCAATTATAGATGTTAAGTTAGACAAGGGTGACAATGATGGTTTAGAACTTTTATCACATATTAAAACGAAGGATAAAAATATTCCAGTTATAATAATTACAGGGCATGCAAATGTTGAAATGGCGATCAAAGCTTTAAAAGCAGGTGCTTTTGAATTTATTGAAAAACCTTTTAATCAAGATAGATTATTAAATTTTATTAATAGAGCTGTTGAAAATTTAAATCTTAGAAATAAGAATAAAGAATTTGAAAGTAAACTTTTTTATTCCTATGAATTAATTGGTGTTAGCGACAATATTAAAAAAATAAAAGATCAAATAAATAAAATATCAGTTTCTGAAAGTAGAATTTTCATTAATGGACCTACTGGCTCTGGTAAAGAATTGATTGCAAGAAAAATACATAAAGAATCCAAAAGACAGAAGGGTCCTTTTGTTATTCTGAATGGAGCATTACTTGATATTAAAAAATATGAATTAGAATTATTTGGTGAAGAAAAAGATAATGGTTCTATAACTTATGGTGCTTTAGAGAAATCATCAAAGGGTATACTTTTAATAGATGAAATTTCTGAAATCCCACTTGATACTCAATCTAAAATTTTAAGAGTTTTAATAGATCAAAAATTTAAGAGAATTAATGGCAATCATGATATTAATGTAGATGTGAGAATTATATGCTCATCGAGCAAAGATATAAAAAAAGAAATACAAAATGGTAATTTTAGAGAAGATTTATATCATCGACTAAATGTATTTGAAATTAATATTGATTCTTTAAAAGACAGAGTTTCCGACATACCTTTGTTGGTTGAGTATTTTTCTGAAAAAATCTCAACAAATTATAATTTAAAAAAACTAAGTATTGATACGAATAATAACTATTTACTTAATTATGATTGGCCAGGGAATGTTAGAGAATTAAGAAATTTAATAGAGAGAATAGCAATACTTTCACCAGATAGTACTGATAAAATTTCAAATATCATTAAAGAATCCTTAAAAACGCCTGATATTAAGAATGTACCATCAGAAAACTCTTTATCTATACCATTAAAAGAAGCTAGAGAAAATTTTGAAAAAGAGTATTTAACTACACAATTAAAAAAATTTAATGGCAATATATCAAAAACTGCTGATTTTATTGGAATGGAAAGATCTGCTCTGCATAGAAAACTTAAAGGCTTGGGGATCAAGGAATTAAACTAAATGAATATTATAATTTGTGGAGCTGGTAGAGTAGGCTTTACCATAGCAAAAATTTTAAGTGAGCAAGGTCACTCAATAACGATCATAGATCAGTCTAGTGAAGATATCCAAAAAATTGATGATTTGTTAGATGTAAAATCTATAGTTGGAAAAGGAACATACCCATCGATTTTAGAAAAAGCGAATGCATCAGAAGCTGACATGATCATAGCGGTAACGCGTAATGATGAAATAAACATGTTGATATGTCAGATTGCTTTTTCTATTTTTAATGTACAAAAAAAAATTGCAAGAATTAGATCTCAAGATTATTTAAATCCAAAGTTTACCAGAGTTTATAATAAAGAAAATTTACCAATCGATGTTATCATTTCACCAGAAATTGAAATTGCAAAATCTATACAAAGAAAACTTGAGGCCCCGGGGGCATTGGACAATGTGCCTTTTGCAGATAATAAAATTAGGTTACTAGAAATTTTGATTAACGACAAATGCCCAATTATTAATATCAAACTTAATGATCTTACAAAAAAATTTCCAAAATTAGATGCTAATATTATGGGGGTTGTTAGAGATGATAAATTTATTATTCTTAAGAAAACAGATAAAATAATCAAAGGTGATAAAGCTTACGTAGTAATAAACGCATCTCAAATGAAAGAAACACTTGTAGCGTTTGGTCATAATGAAAAAATATCAAATAAAATATTAATCATTGGAGGTGGAAATATTGGATTTAATCTTGCCAAAAACCTTGAGGAAAGCTTTGATTCAGCAAGAGTAAAAATTATTGAGAAAAATAAAGAAAGAGCAGAATTTATTGCAAGTGAACTCAATAATACAATTGTCATAAATGGTGATGCTTTAGATGAGGAAGTTCTAATGGAGGCTAATTTAGAAGAGGTGCAGACCGTTTTGGCTCTTACAAATGATGATGAAGATAATTTAATGGTTAGTGTATTAGTTGAAAAATTTACTAATGATAAAAGTGATATTAATGAAAAAAGAACAATGGCATTAATTAACAAACCTAATTATGCTTTATTACAATCTTCTTTAAAAATAGATGACTTTATAGATCCACGAATGAATACAGTTTCAAGCATATTAAAACATGTTCATAAAGGAACGGTTGAAAATGCCTACAGTATCTTAAATGGTGAATATGAAGTTATAGAGGCTGAAATTATTGAAAGCTCAGAGTTAGTTAATAAAGAATTAAAAAACGCTAATTTGCCTGATGAAATAAGAATTGGAGCAGTCTTAAGAGAAAAAGAAGTAATTATACCAAGATCCAATTTTGTATTTAAAAAAGAAGATATAATCGTATTGCTAGCAAAAAAAGATTTTTTACATGTTGTTGAAAACATGTTTCGTATAAGCTCTATTTAACCAAATGAATTATATTAAACTCATTTATTTGAGTGTCTTTTGTGGACTAATAGCAATCCTTTCTTTTTTTAATATAATTTATTCTTATTATTTGAATCTTTATCTTAATTTAAACACCTATGTTTATACTTTTATAATATCAGGTTTCTTGGCAATAATTTTTTCTTTAATTGATAAAAATAATGAAAATAAAATAACAATTTACTCTAAAATAATAACAATAATCTTTGGATATTTTTTATTACCATTAATTATTTCTATTCCATTTTATTTTAGCAATTATAACTTAACATTCATTGATTCTTATTTTGAGTCAATTTCTGGTTTTACTTCTACTGGTTTTACAATTTTTGATAATATTAAACATATTGACCAAGGGCTAATTTTATGGCGATCTTCTTCACAATGGGTAGGAGGTTTGTACTTCTTATTTTCTATTATACTTTTAATAGATATTTTTGATCATAGTTTTAAAAAGACATTAACTAATTTTCTATCTTTTAATAAAGCAGAAATATTAAAACAATCTTTAAAAATTTTTCTATTATATTCACTAATCACTTTGATGATTTTTGTTATTCTTAATTTATCTGGAGTTAGGTTATTTAATTCATTAAACTTAGCAATGACAATTATTTCATCTGGTGGTTTTCTACCTACTACTTATCTATCAAGTATCTTACTTAATGATTTTCAAATAATTATAACATCAATTTTAATGCTAACATCATTTTTTAGTATCTTTTTAATTTATAATCTAACTTTTACAAAAAATCATAATATGAACTTTTTTAATGAAGATATTCATTTATTTTTTTATTTTGGAATATTAACAACAATATTTTTTGTTTTTTTAAATTTTGAAAATAATTTTATTGAATTATTTCTTTCTTTAACCAGTAGCGTTTCAAATATAGGTCTTTCTTTTGATAATAATTCATCAAACTTATCATTTTTATTTTTAATTTTAGTTATTATTGGGGGTTCTTTTTTTTCAACAAGTTCAGGAATTAGATTTTTGAAAATTTATTCATTATTTAAATATTCTATCAACGAAATTCTTTCCTACAGTAGACCAAAAAATATTTATATAAATAAGCATTTATTTTCTAAAGAGTTTTTTCAACTAGATGAAATTTATAAATACTTTTTATCAATTATAATCTTTATTTTGTCTTTATTATTTTTGACTTTTTTATTAACTGCAAGCAATATTGAATTTGAAAATTCTTTTAAGTTATCAATATTAACATTAATGAATACTGTTAACTCTTCGATGTATGGTTTAGCTGATTTCAGCTTTTATGATCTTCATTTTTTAACCAAATATTATCTAATATTTTTCATGGTTATTGGTAGATTAGAGTTATTAACTTTATTGATAATTTGTAAAAAATTCCTTTTTAAAAATTAAATTCGTATTATAAGTATGTTTATTAGAGTATTTTTGCGCCCTTAGCTCAGCTGGATAGAGCATCGGTTTTCTAAACCGAGGGTCGCACGTTCGAGTCGTGCAGGGCGCACCATAAGCTACTTTTATCCACAATTAGTTGAACATTTATTTTTTATAATACCAGATATAGGGGTTGTTATTTATTGTACCAAATGGTTAATTGCATCAATTCAATTTTATTGAATTATTTGTTAACAAATAAATAAAACAGAGGAATAATAATGTTTAAATATGTAAAACAATTAACTTCTTTGGTTGCCGTATTTGCTGTTCTAGTTGCTTTTTCAACTGAAACAATGGCAGCTAAGAAATCAAAAACTCTTAAAAACACTCAGAAAAAAGGTTTTGTAAGATGTGGTGTATCTCAAGGTCTACCAGGATTTTCAAATGCTGATGCAGCTGGAAATTGGACTGGTGTTGACGTTGATGTATGTAGAGCAGTTGCTGCTGCAGTATTAGGTGATGCGAACAAAGTTAAGTTCACTCCACTAAGTGCTAAAGAAAGATTTACAGCTCTAACTTCTGGTGAGATTGATATCTTATCAAGAAACACAACTTGGACACTTTCTAGAGATGCTGACATTGGTCTAACATTCGTTGGAGTAAACTTCTACGATGGCCAAGGTTTCATGGTAAGAAAAGACTCAGGAATTACTTCTACGAGCCAATTCAAAAATGGAATTTCAGCATGTACTAACATCGGAACTACAACTGAACTTAATATGAGAGACTTCTTTAATTCAAAAGGAATTTCATATGAGCCAGTAGCTTTCGAAAAAGCTGATGAAGTTGTTGCAGCTTATGACTCAGGAAGATGTGATACTTACACAACTGACAAGTCTGGTTTAGCAGCACAAAGAACAAAAATGACTAACCCTGATGATCACATCGTGTTACCAGAGACTATTTCTAAAGAGCCTCTAGGACCTGTTGTACGTCAAGGTGATGCAGTTTGGGAAGACATCGTAAGATGGTCTCTAAACGTAATGATCGAAGCTGAAGAATACGGTATTACATCTTCAAACGCTGACATGATGAAAACTTCTGATAACCCACAAATCAAAAGACTTGTTGGTTCTGAAGGTGAAATGGGTGCAGCATTTGGTTTAGATAACGATTGGAGCTTAAGAATTATCAAACAAGTTGGTAATTACGGTGAAAGCTACAAGAGAAATATCGCTGATACTGGTATTTTACCTGATAGAGGTCCAAACCAATTATGGACTAAAGGTGGAATATTATACGTACCACCAGCAAGATAATTAATATCTAATAAAACACATAAAGGGCTAGATTTATCTAGCCCTTTTTTTATAATACCCTTCAAATGAAATTAAAAAAATTCTTACCTCAACTATTAACGTTATTATTTATAGTTTTAGTATTTGGTTTCTTTACCATGAATGCCCAAGAGAACATGGACACAAGAGGTATCGAATTTGGTTTTGGTTTTTTAACTCAAGAAGCTTCATTTGATATACAATTTTCTTTAATTGATTATGACGGATCACATTCTTATGCTAGAGCATATCTTGTTGGTTTGCTTAATACTTTATTAGTTGCCTTTATCGGAATTATTCTTGCGACAATACTAGGTATAATTGTTGGTGTTGCTAGATTGTCACCAAATTATTTGATTAGAAAAACTTCTTCTTTTTACATAGAATTTTTTAGAAATGTTCCATTATTATTACAGATTTTCTTTTGGTATTTTGCCGCTCTAAGAGCACTGCCAATGCCTCAAGATGCAACAATGATATTAGGGTCATCTTTCATGACCATCAAAGGTTTATATACACCAGCACCAATTTGGACAAATTTTGATGTTTTTTTAACAACATTAGTTGCTGCGCTTTTTTTAGTATTCTTTTTTGTAAAATTTGCAAAAAAGAAACAAGAACAAGAAGGTAAGCAGTTACCAGTTTTAATAATTTCATTACTTATTTTTATAGGACTGCCGCTTTTAACATTTTTAGTTGGTGGTGTTGATTTATCTTTCAGCTTTCCAGAGCTAAGAAAAATGTCTCAATCTTCTTATACATTTGATGGGGGTATGGGTATACCACCAGAGCTAATTGCATTAACTTTAGCTTTAACACTCTATACAGCAACATTTATAGCAGAAAATGTTAGAGCAGGTATTCAAGGTATTGGTAAAGGGCAAAAAGAAGCTGCTGCATCAATTGGCTTAACACCAAGTCAAGTTTTGAAATTAGTAATTATGCCTCAAGCATTAAGAATAATTATACCTCCAACTACTAATCAATACTTAAATTTAACTAAAAATTCTTCTTTAGCTGCTGCAATTGCATATCCAGATCTAGTTTTGGTTTTTGCGGGTACTGCGATGATGCAAACAGGAAAAGCAATTGAAATTGTTGGTATTACAATGGCCACATATTTAACTATTAGTATAGCAATTTCATTATTAATGAATTGGTACAACCAAAGAATAGCGATTAAGGAAAAATAATGAATTCAAAAAATTTTGATTTACCAAAATCTAAAATCCAATTAAGTAGAAATACTTCTCTAATTATTGGAGCTTTATTTTTTTTCTTAGGTATTTTTGATTTTTGTTTAAATAATTTCTTAGGTACAAATATTACCTCTTTTTTACCTAGGTTTATTAATTTTTTTACCCCTTTAATCTTTGGGGTCATTGGTCTTCATTTTATTAGAATTGAATTTTCAGGTATTAAAGTTTTAGATAGCCTTAAATAAGAATATTAACCCAAGTAATTTCAATGCTGCTTTAAGTTTGTGTATTATTTTTCTTATAATATTTTCACTTCCTCCATTATTAAATTGGTTCATTTTTGATGCTAATATTTCAGGGGACACTAAAGAAGCGTGTACAGGCGGTGGTGCTTGCTGGGTTTATATTAAAGTTTGGTTTAATAGATTTATGTATGGAATGTATCCTAATGCTGAACAATGGAGAATTAATGTAACATTTGTTGCTGTATTAGCCTTTATGGCAGCTGGATTTTTTGTACCTGCTAAATTTAGAAATTATCTTTCTCTTTATTACACCCTTATATTACCAATTATTTCCTTTATCTTAATTTATTATTTGATTTCAGGAGGTTCTTTTGGACTTGAGTGGGTTGAAACAGGTGCGTGGGGTGGTTTATCTTTAACGTTTATTGTTTCTTTCTTCTCTTTAATTTTTTGCTTTCCAATAGGGATGATGTTGGCTCTAGGTAGGAGATCTGATTTACCCATTGTTAAATATTCATCTCTTTCATTCATTGAATTTTGGAGGGGCGTACCTTTAATAACAGTTTTATTTATGTCAGCAGTAATGTTTCCAATGTTTTTACCTGATGGAACATATGTGGATAAACTTATTAGAGTAGTTGTAGCCATTACTTTATTTGAAGCAGCTTATACAGCTGAAGTTATAAGGGGAGGACTACAAGCACTTCCAAGAGGCCAGTATGATGCCGCTAAATCACTTGGTATGGGTTATTGGAAACTTCATATCTTTGTTATTCTTCCACAAGCTTTAAAATTAGTAATCCCAGGAATAGCCAATACATTCTTAGCACTTGTAAAAGATACACCACTAATTTTTGTAGTAGGTCTTTTAGAGGTGGTTGGCATGTTGAATTTAGCTAAAACAAATCCAAAATGGCTAGGATTTTCAATGGAAGGATATGTATTTGCTGGAATAATATTCTGGATTATTTGTTATAGTATGAGTAAATATAGTCAAAAATTAGAATTAAAATATAAAACAGATAGATAAATTATGTCAGATTCAATTATCCAAATTCATAATGTAAATAAGTGGTTTGGTGATTTTCAAGTATTAAAAGATATAAATCTTGAAGTAAAACCAAAACAAAAAATTGTTGTTTGTGGTCCATCTGGCTCTGGAAAATCTACATTAATCAGATGTATTAATAGATTAGAAGAACATCAAAAAGGATCAATCATTGTAGATGGAACTGAAATTTCTGAAGACACTAAGAATATTGAACAGGTAAGAGCTGAAGTTGGAATGGTATTCCAGCAATTTAATCTTTTTCCTCATTTATCAATTTTAGATAATTGTACACTTGCTCCCATTTGGGTGAAAAAAATGCCCAAAAAAGAGGCTGAAGAGTTAGCATTAAAGCACTTAGAAAGAGTTCAAATTTTAGATCAAGCTCAAAAATTTCCAGGACAACTTTCTGGTGGTCAACAACAAAGAGTAGCAATTGCTAGAGCACTTTGTATGGAGCCTAAAATTATGTTGTTTGACGAACCAACTTCAGCTTTAGATCCTGAAATGATTAAAGAAGTGTTAGATGTAATGGTTAATTTAGCTAAACAAGGTATGACAATGATAGTTGTTACGCATGAAATGGGTTTTGCTAAAGAAGTTGCTGACCAAATGATTTTTATGGATGAGGGAATGATTGTAGAAAAAGCATCTACTAAAGATTTTTTTGCAAATCCAAAAAGTGAACGAACAAAATTATTTTTAAGTCAAATTTTATAGCTCAATTTTTGTCGATTTATCAACAAGAATTTTGATAAATCTATTTTTTATATTCTTGACACTCATTCCATATACTACTTAAATTTATATAAAATAATAAATTTTTTTATTGCGCTATTTAGTAAAAATCTGTTCAATATAAATTTATAAAATAAATTTTAAGAGGGGTCTTAATGGAAGATAATTTTAACAAACATCTGGGTAATAAATTAAAGCTTAGAAGGTTAGCTTTAGGTTTGACACAAACCAAGGTTGCAAAAGCAATCAACGTTACATTTCAACAAATTCAAAAATATGAAAAAGGAACTAATGGAGTTAGCTCTATAAGGTTACTTCAATTAGCAAATTATCTAAAAGTTCCTGTTAATTATTTTTTTGAAGATTTTTCAGAATATTTGATCAATCTTGAAAGATCTAATGAAAGCCACTATGAATGTAAATTATAATTTTTTAGTTAAGCTTTATTCAGAATTGAATAATGATCAAAAATTAAAGTTTAGTAAATCTTTACAGGCTTCTAACGCAGGTATTTCCAAAGTTGGATAAATAAATAATACAAGACCCTAAAACAGATCTATAAATAAAATTTTTATTGAATTGGCTCCTCGGGCAGGACTCGAACCTGCGACCAATTGATTAACAGTCAACTGCTCTACCAACTGAGCTACCGAGGAATATTAAAAACTCAACTTACTTTTTTTTCAAAGTAAAACAAGATTTTTTTTGGAGGCAACGCCCAGAATCGAACTGGGATACAAGGATTTGCAATCCTCTGCGTAACCATTCCGCCACGTTGCCATCGTATCTATATTTTAAGCAAAACAGATCCTTTTATATATTAAATATATAAAATTAGTCTACCAAATAAGCCTTCAAAAATGATTATTGTTAATTCATATTATTAAATTATAAACTTATAATCATCTATGAGTAACGATAAATACATACATACTGACGTTGAAGACAAAATTTATTCTTATTGGGAAAAAAATAATTTATTTAAACCAGTAAAACATAAAAAACAATTCTCTGTTGTTATACCTCCACCAAATGTAACAGGCAGCCTTCACATGGGTCATGCTTTGAATAATTCTATTCAAGATCTTTTAGTTAGATATCACCGTATGAATAATTATGAAACTTTATGGCAGCCAGGAACAGATCATGCTGGTATTGCCACTCAAGCTTTAGTTGAGAGAAAACTAACAGCTGAAAAGATTGATAAAAATGAAATTGGTAGAGAAAAATTTATTGAAAAAGTTTGGGAATGGAAAGAACAATATGGTGACATTATTATTAATCAATTAAAAAAACTTGGATGTTCTTGTGATTGGTCACGTAATGCCTTCACAATGGATGAAAATCTATCTAAATCGGTAATTAAGGTTTTTGTGGATCTTTATAATAAAGATTTAATTTACAAAGATAAGAAACTAGTGAACTGGGACACTGTTTTAAAAACAGCAATTTCTGATCTTGAAGTTGATCAAAGAGAGGTAAATTCTAAAATTTATTACATTAGATACCCAATAGACGGAACTGATGAGTTTATAACAATAGCAACTACTAGACCTGAGACAATGTTGGGAGATACTGCGATTGCTGTAAATCCAAAAGATGAAAGATTTAAAGATTTTATTGGCAAAGTAGTAACGATACCAATTGTTGGCAGAAAGATTAAGATTATAGAAGATGATTATGCAGATCCTGAACAGGGAACAGGAGCATTAAAGATTACTCCAGCTCATGATTTTAATGACTATGATGTTGGACAAAGAAATAATCTTGAGATTATTAATATTTTTACAGAAGCTGGTAAAATTAATGAAAATGCTCCCAAAGAATATATTGGATTAGATAGATTTGAGGCAAGAAAGAGAATTTTAAAAGAACTTAAAGAAAAAGAATTTTTTGTAAAAGAAGAAAATATTAAGAATAAAGTTCCATATGGGGATAGATCAAATTCAATAATAGAACCATTTTTAACCGAACAATGGTTTGTAGATGCAGAAAAATTATCTGTTAAAGCTAAAGAAGTTGTTAGCTCAAAAAAGACAAATTTCTTTCCTGAAAATTGGTCAAAGACTTATTTTCAATGGATGAACAATATTGAGCCATGGTGTATCTCAAGACAACTTTGGTGGGGTCACCAAATACCAGCTTGGTACAGTCCAGATAAAAAAATCTTTGTAGCTTACAATGAAGAAGAAGCAAAAAAATTAGCTTATAATCATTATGGTAAAGATGTTGAGTTAATAAGAGATGCAGATGTTTTGGATACTTGGTTTTCATCTGGTCTTTGGCCATTTGCAACTTTAGGCTGGCCTGAGGATAAAAATTATGTTGAAAAATTTTACCCAACATCTGTTCTAGTTACAGGTTTTGATATTATCTTTTTTTGGGTTGCAAGAATGATTATGTTTGGCACAGAATTTTTAAATAAAGAACCTTTTAAAGATATTTATGTTCATGCATTAGTAAGAGATGAGAAGGGACAAAAAATGTCAAAATCAAAAGGAAATGTAATTGATCCTTTAGATTTAATTGAAAAATATAGTGCTGATGCATTAAGATTTACTCTACTTTCAATGGCATCTCCAGGCACAGATGTAAAACTTTCTGAAGATAGGGTTAAAGGATATAGAAATTTCCTTAATAAACTTTGGAATGCTAATAATTTTTTAATAACAAATAAATGTGATTTTACCAATATCGATAAAATTCCAAATTTATCAGTTAATATTAACAAATGGATTTATGCAGAACTAATTGAAGCAAAGTCAAAAATTGAGAAAAATTTAAAAGACTACAGATTTGATGAGGCAGCAAAAAATGCTTATCAATTTGCTTGGCACTCTTATTGTGACTGGTATTTAGAATTATCAAAGACAATACTGTTTTCAGATAATGAAGGGGCAAAATCTGAAGTTAAAAAAGTTTCAAGTTATGTATTCAAGCAAATTTTGATTTTATTGCATCCCTTTATTCCTTTTGTTACTGAAGAAATTTGGCTTAAAAATAAGTTTGATAATTCTAGTAAAAATTTTTTAATGCATGCTAATTGGCCAACTGGAAAGATCAATAAAGACAATAATACTGAACAAGTTGAGAATATTATAAACATCATATCTGAAATTAGATCATTTAAAAATGAGCTAAATGTAAGCCCTGGTTCATTTATAGATATGTCCATAAATAATATTAATGACGATCAAAAAGATTTTATTAATAATAATGAAATTATCCTTAAAAAATTAGGAAGAATAAATAATATTCTTAGTGATGATTTGGATAAACCAGCAGCAACTATGGTCGTTTCAGGCGATTTATTTAAAATTTATTTTGATAAAGATGTTGATTTAAAACTTATAAAAGAAAATTTAACTAGCAAACAAAATAGAATTCAAGACGAAATGAACAAGATATCTCAAAGATTAGAAAATAAAAGTTTTGTAGATAGAGCGCCAAAAGAGATTGTTGAACAGGAAAAAACTAATTATAATAATTTAAAGAATGATATTGATAAAATATCAGTAACAATTAAGGGTATATAATGGCAAAATTTAACAAAAAGAAACTTCCAAGTAGACATACATCTTTAGGTGCAGATAGGGCCCCTCATAGATCATTTTATTATGCAATGGGTGAAACTGAAAAAGATGTAGCAAAACCATTTGTAGGAGTTGTCTCTACATGGAATGAAGCGGCGCCTTGTAATATTGCCCTAATGAGACAAGCTCAATCTGTTAAAAAAGGTGTTAGAGCTAATGGTGGTACACCTAGAGAATTTTGTACAATTACTGTTACTGATGGAATTGCAATGGGTCATGAAGGAATGAAATCTTCTTTAATTTCAAGAGAGGTAATAGCAGATTCTGCTGAACTTACTGTAAGAGGCCATTGTTATGATGCATTAGTTGGTATTGCTGGATGTGATAAATCTTTACCAGCATTGATGATGTCAATGGTTAGATTAAATGTACCAAGTGTGTTTATATATGGAGGCTCAATTCTTCCAGGAAGATATAAAGGAAAAGATGTAACAGTTGTTGATGTATTTGAGGCTGTTGGAAAACATTCATCTGGTCAAATGTCATCAGCAGAACTTAGAAAATTAGAATTAGTTGCATGTCCAAGTGCTGGAGCATGTGGAGGGCAATTTACTGCAAATACTATGGCATGTGTATCTGAAGCTATAGGACTTGCTTTACCATATTCTGCAGGAACTCCTGCTCCATATGAGGAAAGAGATAAGTATGCCAAAGCTAGTGGTAAAACTGTTATGAATCTTTTAAAGAAAAAAATTAAACCTAGAGATATTGTAACAAAAAAAGCTTTAGAAAATGCTGCAACCATAGTTGCTGCAACTGGTGGATCTACTAATGCTGCATTACATTTACCAGCAATTGCTAATGAAGCTGGAATTAAATTTGATTTAATGGATGTTGCTAAAATTTTTAAAAAAACTCCTTACCTTGCTGATTTAAAACCAGGAGGAAAATATGTTGCAAAAGATATGTGGTTAGCAGGTGGTGTTCCTATGTTGTTAAAGACACTGTATGATGGAGGTTTTATTCATGGTGATTGTTTGACGGTTACTGGAAAAACTATGAAGGAAAATTTAAAAAATATTAAATTTAATCCTAAGCAAAAAGTTTTAAGAAAATATGATAATCCATTATCTCCAGATGGTGGTGTAGTTGGTTTAAAAGGAAATTTAGCACCAGATGGTGGTATTGTTAAAATTGCAGGACTTAAAAAATTACAATTTACTGGTAAAGCTAGATGTTTTGATAATGAAGAAGATGCAATGTCAGCTGTTCAAAACAGAAAGTACAAAGAAGGGGATGTTATCATTATTCGTTATGAAGGTCCTGTTGGAGGCCCAGGTATGAGAGAGATGCTATCAACTACTGGTGCAATTTACGGTCAAGGCATGGGTGAGAAAGTTGCCCTTATAACTGACGGAAGGTTCTCAGGAGCTACGAGAGGGTTTTGTGTTGGTCATGTAGGCCCTGAGGCGGCTCTAGGAGGCCCTTTAGCACTACTACGTAATGGAGACATAATTGATATTGATGCTAAAAAAGGGTCAATTAATGTCAGACTATCTAAAAAAGAATTAGCTTCAAGAAAAAGAAAATGGAAACCAAGAAAATCAGATTTTGGTTCTGGCACACTGTGGAAATATGCGCAAACAGTAGGACCAGCTTATTTAGGTGCTCCAACTCATCCTGGTAAGAAAAAAGAAGTTAAGGATTATTCAGAAATTTAATGAAAATTCGTCCAGTCATTTTATGTGGTGGTGCTGGAACTCGACTTTGGCCTAATTCAAAAAATCATCAAGCAAAACAATTTATTGATTTTGGTAATTGGACTTTATTAGGCAAAACTTTAGAAAGAACTAAAGCGTCCATTTATGACTCACCAATTATAAGCACTAATAAAAAATATTTAAAACAAGTTAAACAACATCTTAAAAAAAATAAGATTAAGAAATTTAAAATTGTATTAGAACCAGCAAAAAGAAATACAGCTCCAGCTATTTTAAGCACAGCTCTAATTAAAGATATTCCTGATGATCAACCGTTAATGTTTTTTACAGCCGATCATTTGATTGAAAAGATGAGTATTTTTAATAAAGCAATTAATAGAAATAAATCAAATTTAACTGATCAAAATATTTTTATATTTGGAATAAAACCAACATCTCCATCAAGTGAATATGGATATTTTGTAACTAAAAAAATTAAAGGAAATGTTAATAAAGTAATTAAATTTATTGAAAAACCAAAAGAAGCTAAAGCTAAACAGGTTATAAAACAAAAAGGTTATTGGAATTCAGGAATGTTTTTCCTTAGAAAAGATTCAATAATAAATAACTTTAAAAAACACCAGCCAATTATTTATAAAAATTGTGTTAACTCTATTAAAAAAGCAAAACTTAAAAATAATACTTATTATTTAAATAAAGCGTCATTTATTAAAGCAACTGCTAAATCTTTTGATTATGCAATCTTAGAAAAAACAAAAAAAATTAATGGTATTAAATTAGATATACCTTGGTCTGATCTTGGAAGTTGGAAAGAGATTTTAAAAATGTATGACAAAAACAAAAATAAATATGCTAAGAAAAAAAATGTTTATTACCGACCCTGGGGTAGGTATACTAATTTGTTTGAAGGAAAAGAATTCTTAATTAAAGAATTATTCGTTAAACCTAAAGGTATTTTAAGCCTTCAAAAACATCATCATAGAGCCGAACATTGGTTAGTTACACAAGGAAATCCAAAAATAACTTTAAATAAAAATAAGTTTATAAAAAAGCCTAATGAACATGTATTTATTCCATTGCAGGCTATTCATAGAATTCAAAACCCTGGAAAGAAACCAGTCAAAATTATGGAAGCACAAATAGGATCAATTCTTAAAGAAACAGATATTGTTAGATATCAAGATATATACGGCCGTATTAAATAATACTTTCAGCTATTATGCTTCTAGCTGTGTTACCTGTACAAACGAATAAGATATTTTTCTTTATAAAATAATTTTATAAATTCCAATTAAGAATAGTGGTATTTGTAAACCAAAATTAGTTAGTATTGCTTTATCTTTTGATAAAAATCCTGCAACAGTCCACCCAACCACACCTAAACCATGAAAGTAAATATTGATAGGATAGATATTTAAATTAGTTAATAATATTCCAGTTAATACTAAAGCAGTACTGATCCATTTAAGGTATTTTTTAATAAACATAATCTCCTCTATATGTAAGTTTTATGAGTAATCTTATTACAATTATAACGGATACAAAAATCTTTATTAACAGTGTATTGACAAAAAATAATGTTATGTTATAACATCACATAATGAATAATAATGATATAGTTTTTGATATAATTAAGAAATCGAAGAAGCATTTAACTGCCTATGAAATATTAGATAAATTTCAAAAATTTAAAAAGATACAACCAATGGCTGTTTACAGATCTTTAAAAAAACTAATTGAAGAAGACAAGATACATAAATCCAATCAGAATAAAACGTATGTATTGTGCAGTCATGAGCATGTTAAACATAATCCATCTATAGCTATTTGTAGAGATTGTGGAGACACAGAAGAGCTTAAATCAGAATTATTTGAAACAATATTTAAAAAAAACCCAATTAAAAATTATGACTTCAGTAATTTTCAGCTTGAAGTTTCAACAATATGTAGGAGATGTAACTAATGGAACACGCGCACGAATTACCAGAATTTCTTCATTTTTTAGAAGAACTTATAGAAGAATACGAAATATTAAGAGGATTTATATTTGGTTTTGTGCATACTTTAATTCCATTAATTGGTTTTTATTCAGGTTGGAGTATAAACCGTTTTTTAAAATTAATTTCTAATGGTGCAATTGCTGGAATAATTGGAATAGTTTTAGCTCATATTATAGCAGACTTTATAGCGGCCTTACTTGATCCTGATTTAAAAAGTGCAGCTATTGGTATTGTGCTTGGAGGTTTTTTACCTCTTTTATCCGTACCTTTTTTAGAAAAATATGTAACAAAAAGTCAGTATCACACTGTTGTAGGTGATCATGAAGATCTAAAAAAAGATTTGAAAACCAAGCATAAATAAAATATCTAATAGGGGAATGAGTACAGTTTCCCTTACATTAGATGAAATTTTTGATTTAGCAAAAAAAACATTATTAGCTAATGGTTGTGATGAAGAGAATGCTAGTATTTTAGCTGACACTATTATGAGAGCTGAAAGAGACGGCTCTGTGTCTCATGGTTTGTTTAGATTACCTGCTTATGTTGCGGGCTTAAAAAGTAAAAAGATTAATGGTAAAGCAAGACCTGAATTAGAAAATGTTGCTCCAAGTATTATTAAAGTATTAGGTAATAATGCAGTTGCTCCTATGGTTTTAAGTTTAGGACTACCCGCTGTTATTGAATTAGCAAAAAAAAATGGCGTAGCAGTTCTAGCTATAAAAAATTCACATCACATGGCAGCCCTTTGGCCTGAAACTGAAGCTATTGCTGAAGCTGGCCTCGTTGGTATCGCTTGTACGTCTTATAAGCCTGCTGTTGCACCAGCTGGTGCTACGAAACCTTTATATGGTACAAACCCAATTTCTTTTGCTTGGCCTAGACCAGGTAAAACTCCAGTTGTCTATGATATGGCCACAGCCTCAATGGCAATGGGTGAAGTTCAGATTGCAAAAAGAGAAGGGCACAAAGTTCCTCTTGGAACAGGCTTAACTAAAGAAGGTAAAGAAACAACTGATCCTGGAGAAATTGCTGATGGTGGAGTTATACTTCCATTTGGTGGTTATAAAGGGTCTAGTATAGCAATGATGGTTGAGTTATTAGCTGGAGCATTAATTGGAGAAAATTTTAGTTTTGAAACTGCTGCTAAAGATAATAACGATGGTGGTCCGCCAAGTGGTGGTGAATTTATTATAGCAATCTCACCAGATAAAATTTCTGGTAAAGGTTGGGATAAACATGCTGATAAATTTTTTAGTAAAATGTCAGCTATGGATGGGGTTAGACTTCCAGGTGAAAGAAGGCATAAAAATAGATTAGATAAAGGACCAAGAAATATTAATGAAGAACTTGTTAATAAAATTAAATCTTTAAGCTAATTCAATTTCAATAGGGGTGTGATCTGAAGGTTTTTCTTTTCCTCTGGGGTCTTTGTTAATATTAACATTCTTAACTATATTTAATAAAGAATTTGATACTAAGAAGTGATCAATTCTTAAGCCATTATTTTTTTGCCAAGCACCTCTCATATAATCCCAATAAGTATATCCCTCTGTTCCACCATGAATATGACGGTAAGCATCATGAAAACCTAAATTAATTATTTCTCTAAATTTTTTTCTTATCTCAAGTCGGTATAAAGCGTCATCTTCAAACCCTTTAATATTATAAGCATCTTCTGCTGAAGGAAGAATATTAAAATCACCTGCTAAAATAATATTTTCATTTTTTTTTGAAAGAGACTTTAGTTGTTTAATCAAACTATCTAACCACATTTTTTTATAAGAATATTTTTCTGTATCAACTGGGTTACCATTTGGCGTATAAATATTAATTATTTGTATATTTTTTTTCTTATATTTTAATTCTGCTGAAATAATTCTAGATTGTTTCAATTTATCTTTAATCAAATCTATTCTAACATTTTCTAGTTTATGCTTAGATATAATAGCAACACCATTATAACTTTTTTGACCAAATACATAACTTTCATAATCTAATGTTGAAAAATCATCATAGGGAAAAGTCTCATCTTGTGTTTTAATTTCTTGCATCATAACAACATCGGGAGAAAATTTTTGAAGGTATTCTTTAATATTTTCAATTCTTGCTCTAACAGAATTAACATTCCAAGATGTGATAACCATTATATAGAGAATGAAACACCACAACCGCAAGAAGATTTGCTTTGTGGGTTAGAGATTTTAAATTGATCACCAATTAGTTCTGAAACATAGTCTACTTCAGATCCTTTTAATAAATCAGCTGAAGTTTTATCTATTAGAATTTTTTCATAATTTAGATCATCATTAGATATCTCATTATCAAAAGTAAATTCATATTGAAAACCAGAACATCCACCACCTTTAATAGCGATTCTAAAAAAAGAACCAGGAGATTTTTTGGAGAGCAAATTATTAATCTGTTTTATAGCTTTATCTGTAAATTTAATTTCTTTAAACATAACACAACACTGGTATTACTATTATAATATCAATTTATTGAATTTAAAGCATGAATAATTACTCTCATTTGGCTCTTTCTAAAAGTATAGGTCGTTTACATAAAGAAAACAATTCAGTTTATAGAACGTCTTTTCAAAGAGATAGAGATAGAATTATACATAGTGCTTCCTTTAGAAGACTAAAACATAAAACACAAGTTTTCGTTAATACAGAGGGGGATCATTACAGAACTAGAATTACTCATTCAATAGAAGTTGCACAAATAGCTAGATCTATTGCTAAATATTTAGGTTTGAATGATGATCTTTCAGAAACTTTAAGCCTTGCTCATGATCTGGGTCACACTCCATTTGGTCATGCAGGTGAAGATGCTCTTAATGATTGCATGATAAATTATGGAGGATTTGATCATAACCTTCAAACTTTAAGAATTGTTATGTTTTTAGAACACAAGTATCTAAAATTTAAAGGACTAAATTTAACAATAGAAACACTAGATGGATTGTTAAAGCATAATGGTCCTGTTAATGACTTATCTACTGTTAACAGATTAATTGGATTAAAAAATTTTAATAAAAAAATAAAATATGAGAATTCAGGATCACTTGAAGCACAAATTTCAACAATTTCTGATGATATTGCTTATAACAATCATGATATTCAAGATGGAATAAAAGCTAAATTATTTGATTTAAATGACTTAATTGAAATTAATTTTTTTAGAGATATTTATAAATCACATAAAAAAAATATTAAAAAAAATAACAAAGATATTTTGATATATCAAATTATAAGAGACTCGATTGATTTAATGGTTAGAGATTTGATTGCTAATACAAAGTACAATTTAAAGATTAATAAAATTAAGACTATAAAAGATGTTTATAATTTTGATAATAGTATTGTTTGCTTTTCAAATAAGTTTTTATCAATTGAAAAAGAAATTAGACTTTTTTTAAGAACTAAAATGTATAATAATAAAAATGTATTATTAAAAAATAATCAAGGTAAGAAAATTATCAGTAAATTATTTTTTAAGATAAAAAAAAACCCATCGAAGTATATATCGAAGGACCAATTAAAGGCAGACTCTAATAGAGCAATAGCTGATTTTATTTCTGGTATGACTGACAGATATGCAATTAATTTAAATAAAACTATTTAATGAACATTTTTGACTTATACTTAGACAAGATATTAATATTAATTAAAAAACTAAATAAAGATAAATTAATTGTTTTGCCAGAATCTTTAAATGGAATTAATGTTGATATTCCACCTGCTAACTTTGATTGTGATATTTCAACAAATGTAGCAATGTTCTTATCAAAAATTAATAAAAAATCCCCAATGGATTTAGCTAATTTTTTAATTAATGAAATAAAGAAACAAGATGTGTTAATTGACTCAATAAATGTAGTAAAACCAGGTTTTATCAACATTAAATTTAAATCAGAATATTGGAATAATTTTATAAAGAATGTAAATGACAATTACATAAATTATGGAACCAATATTAAAGAAAAGAAAAAAAAATATTTGATTGAATTTGTATCCGCCAACCCCACAGGTCCGTTGCATGTGGGTCATTGTAGGGGGGCAATTTTGGGTGATGTTATATCTAATCTATTGATATTTAATAAACATGATGTTTCAAAAGAATATTATGTAAATGATTACGGTAATCAAATTATAAATTTTACTAAGTCTGTTTATTATCGAATTAGAGAAATAATTTATAATGAAAACTTTCCAAAAGATAATACAGATCTTTATCCAGGTGACTATTTAATAGATATAGCTAACAATATTATAAAGATCAAAAATGATTATAAATTTGACAATTTTGAGCATATAGCTAAAGAATTAACACTTCTTTCTGTTTCTGAATCTTTAAAATTGATTAAGGGAAATTTAGCAAATCTTGGAATAATTCACGATAAGTTTACTAGTGAAACTACTATTGTCCAAAATAAGGAAGTTGAAAAAGTAATTGAAAATCTTAGACAAAAAAATTTGATCTATCAGGGAAAAATCAAAGCTCCTAAAGGAGATAATGATAGAGGATGGATAGAAAGAGAGCAGCTTTTATTTAGATCTACAGATTTTGGTGATGATAAAGATAGAGCTTTACAAAAATCAGACAAAACATGGACATATTTTGCAAGCGATGTTGCTTACCATCATAACAAATTAGAGAGAAATTATGATGTTTTAATTAATATTTTGGGCGCAGATCATGCCGGCTATATTAAAAGAATTACCTCGGTTGTTGAAGCGTTATCAGGATCTAAGAATAAGTTAGTTTGTAAAGTTAGCCAACTTGTAAAACTTATTAAAGAAGGGAAACCTTTTAAAATGTCTAAAAGAAAAGGAGACTATATAACTGTTGAAGACTTAATTTCTGAAGTTGGAAAGGATGCTACAAGATTTATTATGTTAAATAGAAGTAGTGATGTTGAGCTTGATTTTGATTTTAGCAAAGTCAAAGAAAAATCTAAAGAAAATCCTCTTTATTATGTTCAATACTGTTTTGCCAGAATTTCATCTGTCTTTAGACATGTGGGATTAGATATTAATAAGGATTTAAAAATGAAAGAATATAACTTTAATTATTCTAAAGATGAAATGAATATATTAAAAAAAATTGCTGAATGGCCAAAATGCATAGAAACTGCAAGTTCAAGGCTTGAGCCTCATAGAATACCTATTTACCTTTATGAACTTTCATCTGAATTTCATTCATACTGGAATATGGGCAAAGAAGATAAGAGCAAAAGATTCATAAATGACGATAAAAAAATTCCTAATGATAAATTAGTTTTTTTAAAAATAATATCTAATGTAATTAAAAGTGGTATGTCTATTGTAGGAGTTAGCACTCCTGAAAAAATGTAATGTTTAAAGAGTTAAAATATCTTTTTTTTATATTATTTATAATATTAACTATTTTTTTGGCTGTTGATTATTATTTTTCAGATAATAATAAAAAGAAATCCTACAGATCAGTACAAGAAATTAATGAAATGATTATTTCTTATTCAGAAAAACTAATTTTGTTAAATAACGACACCGATAATGTTGTAAAATATGTTGAAAAAAATTTAGATAATAAAAAAAAAAATCATAGTTTTTGGAAATTGATAAACAGTGATGATTAATAGAAGAAGTTTTATAATAGGAATTAAATCAACAATATTGAATAAAAAAGAAATATTCTTTTTAAAAAAATATAAACCCTGGGGAATAATTCTTTTTAAGCGCAATATTAAGACAATTAAACAAACAAAAAAATTAACCAATCACATTAAAAAGATATTCAATGATACAAAATACCCTATTTTATTAGATCAAGAAGGAGGTAGAGTTAACAGGCTTACAAATTTTCTAAATAATGATTTATCAACTAGTGAATTTTTTGGAAATTTATATTCTAAAGATAGAAAAATTTTTAATGTTAAATATAATGAATTTATTACAGAAACAGCTAATCATCTTAAGTTAATAGGTGTAAATCTCAATACTGTCCCTGTTCTTGATTTAAGATTAAAAGGTTCAAGCTCCATCATAGGTGATAGATCTTTTTCCCATGATCCCAAAGTAGTTTCAAGAATTGGTGATATTTGCATAGAAAATTTTCATAAAAATAAAATAGGAACCATTATGAAGCATATTCCAGGGCATGGTTTAGCAAAAGTAGATAGCCATAAATTAACACCTACAATCAAACAAAATCTTAAATATTTGTCAAAAAAGGACTTTATACCATTTAAGAACAAGAGATGTCTTTTTGGGATGACGGCACATATTGTCTATTCTCATATTGATAAAGTTTATACAGCCACTCATTCAAAAAAAGTAATAGATATAATTCGTAAAAAAATTAAATTTCAAAATATTTTGTTGTCAGATGATATTTCGATGAAAAGTTTAAAATTTAGTATAAAAGATAATACGATAAAAGCATTCAGTGCTGGATGTGATTTGGTTTTACACTGCAATGGAAATCTTAAGGAAATGAAAGCTGTGGCTATTAATTCTCCATTTTTAAACAAATTTATAATTAAAAAAACATCACAATTTTACAAAATTATAAGCTAATATTTGGAATGTCGATTAATGATTCTAAAAACTTCAATGTTGATCTTGATAATTATCAAGGACCTCTTGATATATTATTAGATTTAGCAAAAGCTCAAAAGGTTAATCTCGAAGATATTTCAATAACTTTATTAGCCGACCAATTTCATAATTATATAAAAAGTCAATCTAATTTGAATTTAGAAGTTGCCTCAGAATATTTATTAATGGCAACTTGGCTTACATATTTAAAATCTAAATTATTATTACCCGGTAATCCTGAAGAAGAATTTAAAGTTTTAGAAGTTGCTGAAAAATTAAAATTACAATTAAAAAAATTGGAATTAATTCGTTTACTTTCTGATCAAATGTTAAAAAGAAAAAGATTAGGTAGAGAAATTAGACTTAGAGGAATCAAAGGTAATATAAGATCAATTTATAGTACGGAATATAAATTAAACTTATACGAATTACTTAAATCTTATTCATCTATTATTATGACAAAAGATTTTCAAAGAATGAATATCCCCAAACTACCTGTTTTCACCACAGAAGATGGCATTAAAAGAATTAAAGAATTTTTTGGTAAACTCATAGATTGGAAAAATATAAATGACTTAATACCCAGTACGTTTAAGAGTGGTCTTAAATATAAACGTACTGGAAAAGCAGGAATTTTTGCTGGATCCCTTGAACTTGTTAAAGAAGGCAATCTTACAATCAAACAAGATAATTTATTTGATGAAATTTATGTTAAGGAAATTAAATGAACAAGGTTAAAAAGAATTTGAAAAATAATATTTTTGAATTTCCAAAAAAAATAAATGTTGGAGAAAAAGAAGTTGAAGCTATAGTTTTTGCAGCAGCAGAACCTTTGGATATTGAAACAATTGAGTCAAAAATTTCAAAAAAAATTAATGTTTTAAAAACTTTAGAAAAACTTCAAACGGATTATTCGTCAAGAGGCATAAATTTAGTTTGTATTTCTAATAAATGGTCATTTAGAACTTCTGAAACTTTATCAAATTTAATGTCACAGGAAAAAACAGTTGAAAAAAAACTTTCAAGAGCTGCAATAGAAACATTGGCAATTATTGTTTATCACCAGCCAGTAACTAGAGCTGAAATTGAGGAAATTAGAGGTGTAGCATTTGGTACGAATACATTGGAAATACTTATGGAGTTAAACTGGGTCAAACCCCAAGGAAGAAAAGATGTTCCTGGTAAACCAATTCAATATGCAACTACTGATGACTTTTTAAGTCATTTCAGTCTTCAAAAATTGTCTGACTTACCTACAGTTGATGAATTGGGATCTGCTGGTTTAATTGATAGTTCAAATATTGATAATGCAATTTTTGGTACTGGTAAGTTTTACAAGGAGAAACAAGAAGAAAAAAAGGAAGATATCTATGAAAATATAGATGAGATGTTAAGCAGCACATTGAATTCCAATGAAGACAAATAAAAAGTTTCTTTAAAATACTATTTAAAAGATGTATAAAAACCTATGAGCATTGGAATTTGGCAAATAGCAATCGTTGTAATTTTAGTTGTCCTACTATTTGGTAGAGGTAAGATTTCTAGTCTAATGGGTGATGTAGCCAAGGGTATTAAAAGTTTTAAAAAAGGAATGGCTTCAGACATTACCGATGAACCAGAGCCAAAAAATATTTCTGAAGATAATCAAGACAGTAAAGACAAAGAGTAAGTCAAATGCCCACTATAGGCTGGTTTGAGATTTTATTAATAGTAGCAGTAGCTATTATTGTAATTGGCCCTAAAGATTTTCCATTTATGTTAAAAAAAGTAGGTTCATGGATTGGTACAACAAAGAGATATATTAACAATATTCAAAGTGAAGTTGCAGATTTAGATATTGAATCTAATGAAATAAAAAAATCAAAAGAAGAGAATAAAAATAAAGATAAAGATAATGACAAAATCTGATAATGACGGAGGCTTCATAAGTCACTTAGCTGAATTAAGAAAAAGATTAATCCATTCATTTATTTTTTTATTCATATTTTTTATAGGATGTTATTTTTTTTCTGAGAGTTTATATGGTTTTTTGGTAGAACCTTTTGCTAAAGCAGTAAAAGAAACTGGTACAGATAGAAGATTGATTTTTACTGCACTACAAGAAACTTTTTTAACTTATTTAAAGGTTTCTTTTTTTGCTGCTTTCTTTGTAACCTGTCCATATATATTAATGCAAATCTGGAAATTTATCGCTCCTGGATTGTATAAGCATGAAAAAATTGCAATAATTCCATACTTAGTTTTAACACCTATATTATTTTTTTTAGGAGGAATGCTTGTTTATTATCTGATAATGCCTCTTGCAATTAAATTTTTTTTATCATTTGAAAGCTCAGGAGCCGCAACTGGTTTGCCTATTCAGCTAGAGGCTAAAGTAAATGAATATTTATCCTTAGTAATGAAGTTAATTTTTGCATTTGGGATTAGTTTTCAGTTACCAGTTGTCTTAAGTTTACTTGCTAGAGTAGGAATTGTTGATGCTCAATTTCTAAGAGAAAGAAGAAAGTATGTTGTTGTAATAATTTTTGCTGCTGCTGCATTATTGACACCACCAGACCCAATAACACAAATTGGTTTAGCCATACCTTTATTGATTTTATATGAATTATCTATATTTTCAGTAAATATTATTGAAAAAAAGAATAAATTAGATGCATAATATTAAAGATATTAGAAGTGATATTTCATGCATTTAAAGATGGTCTTAAAAAAAGATTTATTGATGTCGATTTTGAAAAAATTTTATTATTAGATGAAAATAATAGAAAATTTATACAAGAAAAAGAAAATTTAGAAAAAGAAAAAAAAGAAATATCTAAATCTAAAGATAAATCTTTATTTGAAAAATCAAAAGAAATTTCAAAAAAAATTGAAGAAATTTCATCATCTCAAAGTAAAATAAAAAATGAATTAGACAATATTTTAGCATCATTACCGAATTTACCGTATAATGATGTTCCGATAGGTAAAGATGAAAACTCTAATATTGAAATTTTAAAATCAGGAAAAATACCAAATTTTACTTTCAAGCCTAAGTCTCATTATGAGCTAGGTGAAAATCTAAATATGCTTGATTTTGATCTTGCGACAAAAACCACAGGATCTAGATTTGTCTTTGTTAAAGATAAACTTGCTTTACTAGAAAGAGCGATTTCTAATTTTATGCTTGATACTCATATTAATTTAAATGGTTATAAAGAAATATCACCTCCATTAATTGCAACCGACTCTACAATGTTTGGAACAGGTCAATTACCAAAATTTGATAATGATCAGTTTGAACTCAAACTTGATGATTCAAATGATAGAAAGTTTTTAATACCAACTGCTGAAGTGATATTAACCAATATGGTTAAAGATCAGATTATTAATAAAGAAATTCTTCCAATAAGAATGGTTGCATCAACACCATGCTTTAGAAAAGAAGCTGGCAGCTATGGAAAGGACACTAAGGGAATGATTAGGCAACATCAGTTCTACAAAGTTGAAATGGTTAGTATTGTAGAGCCAAACCAAGTGTTTAGCTGAATTAGATAGAATGACTAACTGTGCAACAAAAATTCTAGACTTGTTAAAACTACCTTACAGAAAGATTATATTATGCTACAGGTGATATGGGTTTTAGTGCAGAAAAAACTTTTGATATTGAAGTTTGGCTTACCATCTGAAAATAAATATAGAGAAATTTCAAGTTGTTCCTCTTGTGGTTCTTTTCAAGCCAGAAGAATGAAAGCTAGATATAAAAATAGTAAAAAAGAGACAGTATTTGTTGGAACTCTTAATGGAAGTGGTTTGGCTGTCGGCAGAACAATAGTAGCAATACTTGAAAATTATCAACAAGAGGATGGTTCAATTCTTATTCCAGAGGCTTTAAAACCATACATGAATAATATTGATAAAATCAATAAGATTTAAAGTTGTTTTAATCACTCATTTGTTATAAGTATTCATTTTAATCTAGGAGAAATATGGATCAAGGAATAGGTCAATTTATACCATTAATTTTAATTTTTGTTATTTTTTACTTTTTTTTAATAAGACCTCAACAAAAGAAAGTTAAAGAGCATAAAGCCATGGTTGAGAACTTAACAAGAGGAGACAAAGTTGTTACCTCTGCTGGAATTATTGGAACCATTGAAAGAGTTATTGATAACGAAAAAGTTGAGGTTTTAATTTCTGAAAATGTTAAAGTTGAGATTATTAAATCTACAGGTATTCAAGGTTTACTAAATACACCTGAAGTTAAAAAATAATATCAAGTTGAAGTGTTATATTTTTCAAAATTAAGAATTATTATAATATCTATAATAACTATATTTTTTTTATTTATATCGTTATCAAATTTTTCAAATACTGAAGATAAATTTTTTTCAAACAAAATAAATCTTGGTTTAGATCTACAGGGTGGATCTTATCTTTTACTCGAAATTGATAATGATCCTGTGGAACTTCAAAAATTACAAAACACAGCAACCGATATTAGAAATTTTCTAAACAAGGAAAATATTAAATTTATAGATTTAAGAATATCTAATAAATCTATAATTTTTAATGTAGATCCAACCTTAAAAGAAAAGATAGAATCTTTTTTTATTGATAAAGATAGTGAGATAAATCCTTATTATCCACAATACAAATCTCACCAATTTGACTTAATATCTTCAAATAATGAATTTCAACTAAAGCTTTCAAAGTATGGGTTAGTTGAAATTAAAACATCATCACAGGATCAAGCAATAGAAATAGTTAGAAGAAGAGTTGATGAAGTAGGTACAAATGAACCAAATATTCTAAAAAGAGGAAATGATAGAATTTTAGTTGAATTACCAGGTTTAGATGATCCTATGAGGATAAAATCTTTATTAGGAAAAACTGCCAATTTAAGTTTTCGTTTTATAACACAAAATGACAATGACACTTTTGGTGCAGAAATTCTTAAGTACGATGATGAAACAAACGAAGCCTTGGTAAGTAAAAGAATAATTTTGAGTGGTGAAAACCTACTTGATGCACAACCTAATATGAATACTCAAACCAACGAAACAGTTGTGTCTTTCAAACTTGATAGAGTAGGTGCTAAAAGATTTGGTAAAGCTACTACAGAAGGTATTGGCAAACAACTAGCTATAGTTCTTGATGGTAAAATTGTTAGTGCACCTGTAATAAGAGATGCCATAGTAAGTGGATCTGGACAAATCAGTGGAAACTTTACATTTCAATCAGCAACTGATCTAGCTTTACTTCTTAGATCTGGAGCATTACCAGCCCCACTTAACATAATAGAAGAGCGTACAGTTGGGCCAGATCTTGGACAAGATTCGATAAATGCTGGTATAATTGTCACTATGTATTGGATTTGCTTTGGTCATAATTTTTATGATTTATAAGTATAAAGTATTTGGTTTGATTGCAAATATCACTTTGATAGTAAATTTATTTTTTTTGATTGGTATACTAACATTATTTGGAGCAACTTTAACGTTACCTGGAATTGCTGGAATAATATTAACTGTTGGTATGGCTGTTGATGCAAATGTTTTAATTTTTGAGAGAATTAAAGAAGAATTAAGAGAAGAAAAAAATAATATTATAGCATTCGACTCAGGTTATGTTAAATCCAAAACAGCAATCATTGATGCCAATGTAACAACTTTAATTGCAGCAATTATATTATTTTTTATGGGTTCAGGACCAGTTAAAGGGTTTTCTGTAACATTAGCTGTAGGAATATTTACAACATTATTTTCGGTTTATTTTATTGCAAGATTATTAACAAGTTTTTATGTGGTCAAAAATAAAGAAAAACCTAAACTTATTTAGATGATAAATTTTAATAAATTTTATAAATCATTCAGTATAGTCTCAACATTGTTAGTTGCTATTTCAATTATACTTTTATCTTTTAAAGGTCTAAATTTTGGTATTGACTTTAAAGGGGGCACATTAATTGAATTAAGAACACAAGATAACCAAACTAATGTAGCAACTCTTCGTGGTGTATTCAGTAAAATGAATTTAGGGGATGTTAATATTAAAAAATTTGGTCAAGATAGTGATTATTTGATTAAAATTGAAAAAAAAGACACAAGTTCAAATATTATTGAATTAATTAAAGAAGATCTTACCAATTCAATTGGAGAAAATTTTACCTTTAGAAGAGTTGAAAATGTTGGCCCCAAGGTAAGTTCTGAACTCTTAAAGTCTGGTATAACTGCAATACTTTTGTCCTTAGCAGCAATGTTATTTTATATTTGGATAAGATTTGAATGGCAGTTTAGTTTAGGTGCAATTATAGCTTTGTTTCATGATGTTCTAATAACACTTGGTTTATTCTCTCTATTAAATTTAGAAATTAATTTATCGATAGTAGCCGCAGTTTTAACAATAGTTGGTTATTCGATGAATGATACTGTTGTAATTTTTGATCGTGTAAGAGAAAATCTCAGAAAATATTCTGATATTAAAATCTTTGACCTAACTAATAAGTCGATAAATGAAACTCTATCAAGAACTCTAATTACCTCAATAACCACATTACTTGCTTTAGTTTCAATATATTTATTCGGTGGAGAGATACTTAAAGGTTTTTCACTCGCTATGATATTTGGGGTTATTTTTGGAACTTATTCTTCAATCTATATTGCCAATCCAATATTAGTTAAATTAAGAGTATCACAAAAAACTATTATAAAAGAAGAAGCAGAAAAAAATTAATATAAATTTTGTGCCGCTACCATTGAAAGTAACATTGGTAGAGAAAGAAGTGTATTTGTTCTTGAAAACAGCATAGCTGTTCTTGCTGATTTTGCTTTAACATCAGGTTCACACTCAACCATGCCTAATGCTCTTTTTTGATTTGGCCAAATTATAAACCAAACATTAAATGCCATATATAAACCAAGCCACATACCAATACCTATAGCTGTATTTTTTCCACCACCACCTAAAGTCATAGCATCGTGTAAATAACCATTTAAATAAGCTAAAATTAATCCTGACAGAACTGTCAGTAATGCAGCGTATCTAAAATAAAATAATGCAGCTGGAGCAATAACTTTACCTATAGCGGGCTTTTGTTCATCAGGGATTTTTGGCATATTTGGAATTTGTACAAAGTTAAAATACCAAAGAAGCCCAATCCACATTATAGCAACCGTTACATGAATAAATCTTGTTAACCAACTCCAAAAAATTGTATCAAAATCAAAACCACCATTACCATAAAATAACCCTAGAAAAAAAATTACAGCTAAAGCTAATGATGCGTGAATAGTTTTTGGAAGTGATGATAGTAAATTACCCATAATTAGAATCACTTATACACTAAATTTTTAAATCTTTAACCTCTTTTTAAATTTTTCTTCGAGCATGGGTTTTAAGAATTCACCAGTATAACTACCTTTTATTTTGATAATATCCTCAGGTTTGCCCTCTGCGATAATATTTCCACCTTTGACACCACCTTCAGGTCCCATATCGACAATATAGTCTGCTGTTTTAATTACATCTAGATTATGTTCAATAACAACAACTGTATTTCCTAGAGCTACAAATGTGTGCAATATTTCTAATAGTTTTTTAATATCATGTTGATGAAGACCTGTTGTAGGCTCATCTAATATGTACATAGTTCTTCCTGTAGATCTTTTTGAAAGTTCCTTAGCTAATTTAATACGTTGAGCCTCACCACCAGATAGAGTTGTAGCTTGTTGTCCAATTTTTATATAACCAAGACCTACCTTCTTTAATGTTAATAATTTAGTTTTAATGTTTGAAATATTTTCAAAATATTCACACCCTTCATCTACAGACATGTCTAAAACATCTGCAATACTTTTTCCTTTAAATTTAATCTCTAAGGTTTCTCTGTTATACCTAGTTCCTTTACATTCATCACATTGTATATAAACATCAGGCAAGAAATGCATTTCATAAGTAATTACACCATCACCCTCGCATGCTTCGCAACGACCACCTTTAACATTAAATGAAAATCTTCCAGGTTTATAACCACGAGTTTTTGACTCAGGAAGCGCTGTAAACCAATCTCTAATAGGACCAAAAGCACCAGTATAAGTAGCTGGATTTGATCTAGGTGTTCTTCCAATTGGAGACTGGTCGATATCTATAATTTTATCAATAAGTTCAACTCCCTTATATCCTTTAAATGCTTTTGGTACTTTTCGAGCCTTATTATTTAAGGTTAAATTAAGCGCATGATATAAGGTCTGCAGTATCAATGTGGACTTACCACTTCCAGAAACTCCTGTTACACAAGTAAAACTACCAATTGGTATTTTTAGATCTACATTATTTAAATTATTTCCACATGCACCATTAATTTCTACAAATCTACCATTTTTAGCAAGCCTTCTTGTTTTTGGTATTTCGATATATTTTTTGTGAGATAAGTATTGTCCGGTTATGCTATTTTTGTTTTTTAAGATTTCATTATAAGTTCCCTGAGCTATAATTTCTCCACCCTTAGTTCCAGCTTCAGGACCCAAATCAATTATATGATCTGCATTTTCCATAGTTTCTGTATCATGCTCAACAACTATTACAGTGTTTCCTAAATCTCTAAGTCTTTTGAGTGCATCAATTAGTTTAACATTATCTTTTTGATGTAATCCAATAGATGGCTCATCTAGAACATAAAGAACTCCAGTTAATCCAGAGCCAATCTGAGATGCTAATCTTATTCGTTGAGCCTCTCCACCTGATAAAGTTCCAGACTCACGAGACAGAGTTAGATAATCCAAACCAACATTTAAAAGAAAATTTAATCTTTCATTAATTTCTTTTAAAATATGTTCAGCTATTTTAAATTGTCTTTTATCTAATTTAACTTCTAATTCTTTAAACCACTTAGAGGCATCTAAAATTGATTTTTTTGTAACTTCGCTTATGTTTAGATTATCTATCTTTACACATAAAGCCTCTTCTTTAAGTCTGTTTCCATTACATCCTTCACAGGCTGAATCTGATTGATACTCGGCTATTGCCTCTCTCTTCCATTCACTATCAGATTCCAAAAATCTTCTTTCTAAATTATTGATAACACCCTCAAAAGTTTTCTTGTGTGAATATTTTTCATATCCATCATCATAATTAAATTTTATTTCTTCTTCATCTGAACCAAATAAAATTACATCCTTAATTTTTTTTGGTAATTTTTTCCACTTTTCATCCAATGAGAATCCGTAATGTTTTGCTATTGAAGCTAGTGTTTGTGCATAATATAGCGTTGTAGATTTGGCCCATGGTTCAATTGCTCCATCAGCGATACTTTTTCTCTCATCGGGTATTACTAAATTTGGATCTACATTTAGTTTTATGCCAATACCCTCACATTCTGCACAGGCACCGTACGGACTATTAAAAGAAAATAGTCTTGGTTCAATCTCTTCAATAGTAAATCCACTCTCAGGACATGCAAATTTAGTTGAGTAAATTAATTTTTCAGTTTTTCTAAACTTTTGAGGTAAGGTTTCATCTTCATATTCAACAAAAACCAAGCCATTTGATAGATTTACAGCCGCCTCTATACTTTCAGCCAACCTATTTCCAAGAGATGAATTAATAACAATTCTATCTACAAGAACCGATATATCGTGTTTGATTTTTTTATCTAAATCAGGAGCTTTTTCAATATCATATAAAACTTCATCTATCTTAATTTTTCTAAAACCTCTTCTTTTATAACTAAGAATGTCTTTTTTATATTCACCCTTACGACCTCTTACTACTGGAGCGTAAATATAAATTGTAGATTTTTTTGGTAATTTTTTTATTAAATCTACAATTTGAGTAATTGTTTGTGATGTTATAGGTTTGCCAGTAAATGGAGAGAATGGTATTCCAGCTCTTGCATAAAGTACTCTCATGTAGTCATATATTTCTGTTACAGTAGCAACTGTTGATCTTGGATTTTTTGAAGTATTTTTTTGTTCTATAGCTATAGCAGGACTTAAACCTTCAATAAGATCAACATTTGGTTTTTTCATTTTATCTAAAAATTGACGTGCATAGGCAGATAAACTTTCAACATAACGTCTTTGACCCTCAGCATAAATTGTATCAAAAGCAAGAGAGGACTTTCCTGAACCTGAAAGTCCAGTTATGACTACAAATTGATCTTTAGGAATTTCAACTGAAACATTCTTTAAATTATGTTCTTTTGCACCCTTGATAACTATCTTTTTGATCATAATTTTAGTTGCTTTAAATTAATAAAATTAATATTCAGGTTATATTGTGATATAAAAACTAAATAAATAAATAAACATTTTAAAATATTATGGCTGGAAGTTTAAATAAAGTATTATTAATTGGGCGTTTAGGCGCAGACCCTGAGATTAAACAAATGGTAAATGGAAAAAGTGTTGCAAGATTAAGTTTAGCAACAAGCCAAACCTGGAAAGACAAAACTTCTGGTGAAAAAAAAGAAAAGACTGAATGGCACCGTATAGTTGTATTTAATGATGGTTTAGTAAATGTAGTGCAGCAATATCTAAAAAAAGGTGCTCAAATTTATGTTGAAGGTCAAATTGTAACAAGAAAATGGAAAGATGAACAATCTGGACAAGATAAATATTCAACTGAAATTGTAATACAAGGGTACAACTCTTCTCTTACAATGCTTGGTGGTGGCAACACAGGTGGTGGAATTCAAAATGATAATAATCAAGTATCAAATAATAATTTTGAAGACTCGCCACAAACATCAAACGATATGGATGACGAAATTCCATTTTAGTTTTTTATGCCTAACACAGAAATTCCTAAAGATAAAAATATCAAGTTAATTTCGATGCATGACGAGATGAGCTCGTCTTATCTATCTTATGCGATGAGTGTAATTGTAAGTAGGGCACTCCCAGATGTAAGAGATGGCTTAAAACCTGTTCATAGAAGAATATTATTTGCAATGTATAAAGGTGGCTATGATTGGTCTAAACAATTTAGAAAATCTGCAAGAATAGTTGGAGATGTAATTGGTAAATATCACCCACATGGCGATCAATCTGTTTATGACGCTTTAGTTAGAATGGTTCAAGATTTTTCTATGAGCTTACCTTTAGTTGAAGGCCAAGGTAACTTTGGTTCTATAGACGGAGATCCGGCAGCAGCTATGAGGTACACCGAGACAAGATTGGCTAAAGTTTCACAGTATTTAATTGATGATATTGAAAAAAATACTATTGAATATAAAAGCAATTATGATGAAACTGAAAAAGAACCTTCGGTTTTACCCGCGCAATATCCAAATCTGCTAGTTAATGGAGCTGGTGGTATAGCGGTTGGTATGGCTACAAGTATACCCCCACATAATCTTGGTGAAATAATTGATGGAACATTAGCTTTAATTGAAAATAAAGACATTAAGATTAAAGATTTAATGAAACATATACCAGGTCCAGATTTTCCAACTGGGGGCGTGATCATTGGTAAGTCAATTATTAAAGATGGATACAATATTGGACGTGGATCTTTTAAAATAAGAGGTGAAATATCTGTTGAAGCACAAAAAAATGGAAGAGAAAGACTTGTTATTACCTCAGTACCTTATCAAGTGAACAAATCAGTACTAAACGAACGTATTGCACAGCTTGTTAGAGAAAAAAAAATTGAAGGTATTAAAGATATTAGAGATGAGTCAAATAGAGAAGGTATAAGAGTTGCTATTGATTTAAGAAATGGTGTGGAGCCTGAGACGATTAAGAGACAACTTTATAAAAATACATCTATAGAAAGTTCTTTTGGTTTTAATACTTTAGCTATAGTTGATGGAAAACCAAAAATATGTAACCTTAAAGAGTTTTTATCTCATTTCTTATCATTTAGAGAAGATGTTGTAATTAAGAAGACTAAATTTGATTTAAAAAAAGCTGAAGATAGAGCACACATATTAATTGGCCTTTCTGTTTCTGTAGAAAACCTAGATAAGATTATTAAGATTATTCGTTCATCAAAAACACCAGATGATGCAAAAAAATCTTTATTAAATACTAAATGGAAAATAAATAAATCTTTAAAATTAATATCCTTAATAGTGGATAAAAAGGGTAAAAATCTTTATTCTTTTTCAGAACCTCAAGTAATTGCAATTTTAGAATTGAGACTACAAAAGTTAACCGCTTTAGGCATCAATGAAATTGAAGTAGAGATTAAAAAATTAGCAGATTTAATAAAAGGATATAAAAAAATAATTAATTCAAAAAAAGAGCTTTTAAAGGTAATAAGTGAAGAGCTTAAAACTATCAAAGAAAAATTTGCTGTACCAAGAAGAACTAAAATTATTGATGCAATTTTGAATTACGATATTGAAGAAACTATTCAAAAAGAGTCAGTAATCATAACAGTTACTTTACAAGGTTATATTAAACGTGGTGCATTAAGTAACGTTAAACAGCAAAAAAGAGGTGGTAAAGGAAAATCTGGTATTGTTACAAGAGATGAAGACTCTGTTGTTAAAACATTATCTGTTAATACGCACACATCATTACTCTTTTTTTCAACCGAAGGTCTTGTTTATAAAATTAAAGCTTGGAAAATTCCCGAAGGATCAACTGCATCTAAAGGAAAATCATTATTCAATATTTTACCTTTAAAAAGTCACCAATCAATTAGCTCTATAATGCCATTTCCTGAAAATGATTGGAAAAATTTGCAAATAGTTTTTGCAACTGCCAAAGGTAAGATTAGAAAAAACAGTCTTGAAGATTTTTCATCTATTAATTCAGCTGGAAAAATTGCAATGAAACTTGATCCAAATGATAAAATTGTTGGGGTTGAAATCTGTAAAGATGATCAAAATATAATGCTAAGTACAAAAAATGGAAAATGTATAAGATTCGAGTCGAAAAAATTAAGAATTTTTAAAGGAAGATCTTCTAAAGGAATAAAAGGTTTAGAATTAGCACCGAATGATGAAATTGTTTCATTATCTATTATTGATCACGTAAAGAATAAAAAAGACTCAAAAACAGAAGAGAGATTTATTTTATCTATAACTGAAAATGGTTATGGTAAAAAAACATTGCATAATGATTACAGGGTAACAAATAGAGGTGGAAAGGGAATTATAGGGATTGTTAATTCTCCAAGAAATGGAAATATATCCTCGAGCTTTCCAGTTTTAGAGGGTGATGAAGTTATGATCTCGACAAATAAAGGTAGAGTTATTAGAGTTGCTGTAAAAGAAATTAGAACAGCGGGAAGAAATACTCAAGGAGTACGTATTATTAAATTATCGGGTGATGAAAAAGTAGTTTCAGCAATAAAAATTGATGATAACTTAGTGTAATGAAAAAAGTTGCTGTGTATCCAGGTACGTTTGATCCTATTACATATGGCCACATAGATGTTATTAAAAAATCCTTAAAATTATTTGAAAGAATTGTCATTGCAGTTTCAGATGGTGCAAATAAAAATTACTTGTTTAATTCTGATGAGAGAATAGAAATCATTAAAAAGGCACTTTTCAAAGACCAAAAATTAAATAAGAGTAAAATTGAGATCATTTCGTTTCAGTCATTAACTACTGATATTTGTAAAAAATATAAATCAAACATAATTTTAAGAGGCCTTAGGGCTGTTTCTGATTTCGAATATGAATTTCAATTAGCGGGCATGAATAGAAAATTAAATAACAATATTGAAACGATTTTTTTAATGTCAGATGTAGAAAACCAGATTATTTCTTCTAGATTTGTAAAAGAAATTATCAAATTAAAAGGTGATATTAGAAAATTTACTACAAAAAGCACAATAAAGTCTTTAAAAGAAAAATATGAATAAATTTATAATCAAAATTTTACTTTTAATCTTTTTAACAACTAATAATGCAACTGCAGAGGAGAACATAATGATTTTAAAACTTAAAGATGGTGATGTAAAAATAGAACTTTTTGAGGACGTGGCACCTAATCATGTAAAAAGGATAAAACAACTCGCTGAAGAAGGTAAATATGATGGTGTAGTTTTTCACAGAGTAATTGATGGTTTCATGGCACAAACTGGTGATGTTAAGTTTGGAAGTTCTACAAGTGACGAGTTTGATCTAAGACGAGCTGGTATGGGTGGTTCAGATCTTCCAGATCTTAAGGAAGAGTTCAGTAATTTACCTCATGAAAGAGGAACGCTATCAATGGCTCGTTCACAAGATCCAAATAGTGCTAATAGTCAATTTTTTATCTGTTTCAAAGAGGCTTCATTTTTAGATAGACAATATACGGTCTTTGGTAAAGTTATTGAAGGAATGGAATTTGTAGATAAGATTAAAAGAGGTGACCAAAATAATAACGGCTCAGTAACTAATCCAGATAAGATTATTAGTTTTAAATAATCATTTAAAACAATTAATGACGTTAAAAAAATTTAATTTTAATGTCTTGGGAAATGATAACTTTGCCAGAGCTGGTGTTATTGAAACTCATAGAGGAAATATTCAAACTCCAGCTTTCATGCCAGTTGGAACCCAGGCAACTGTTAAGGCCTGCTTAATTGATGATGTTATAAAAACAGGTTCAGAAATTATTCTTTGTAACACTTATCATTTAATGATTAGACCTGGAGTTGAAAGAATTATTAGTGCTGGTGGTCTTCATAAATTTATGAATTGCAAACTTCCTATTCTTACAGACTCTGGAGGATTTCAAGTGATGTCTTTATCCAAACTAAATAAAGTAGATAGAGAAAAAGGTGCGATTTTTAATTCACATGTTGATGGAAAAAAATTTATTTTAAGCCCTGAAGAAAGTATCCGTATTCAAAAAGGATTAAACTCGGACATTGTAATGATCATGGACGAATGTCCAAAAAAAACTAGTGATTACGACATCATTAATAAATCAATGGAACTATCAATTTATTGGGCCGAGAGATCAAAAATAGCATTTGGCTCAAATCCCCATAAAGCTCTTTTTGGTATTGTTCAAGGAGGATTATTCAAGGATCTTAGATTAAAGTCACTTAATGCCTTAACTAAAATTGACTTTGATGGTTATGCAATTGGAGGACTTGCAGTAGGTGAGACGCAAAAAGAAATGTTTAATGTTTTAGATGATATCAAAGAACATATGCCAAGTGATAAACCTCGATATTTAATGGGCGTTGGAACACCTACAGATATTCTTGGTGCTGTTAAAAGAGGTGTTGATATGTTTGATTGCGTTATGCCAACAAGATCAGGAAGAACAGGTCTAGCTTTTACTTGGAATGGACGTTTAAATATTAAAAATAATAAATATAAAAATGACAATGAGCCATTAGATATTAATTGTTCTAATTTAAGTCTTAATAAATATTCTAAAAATTATTTAAACCATTTATTTAATACAAATGAAATTTTAGGTTCTACTCTTTTAACACTACATAATATCAACTTTTATCAAGAATTAATGTCTGCCATAAGAGATAATATTAAAAATGGTACATTTAACAAGTTTCACGATGAATACATTGATAGGTTGTAATAAAAATATTTGCAATTTAACAAGTTATCGAATAAATAATTGTTTTTTGGTAATAAAATTTATTTAAGTTTAGATATTTTTTTATTGTTTAAATTTTTAAGTGTAAAGAAATTTAAAAATTTTAAAGAAGGCTTCACCAAAAGTTTTTTTTTAAAATATGATAAAAAAAAACAAAATCTCAACTTTTTTAAATTCTATGTGGGCCCTTAGCTCAGTTGGTAGAGCAATTCCCTTTTAAGGAATGGGTCGATGGTTCGAGTCCATCAGGGCTCACCAATAAAATAAAATTAACTAATATTAATTGGTGGATAGTCAAGTATCACACTGTTTTCCCATTCTGAAAGATCTTTTATTCTCTTAGAAGAAGAGGGATGGGTGCTCATAAACTGAGGTGGTTCTTTCCCTTTATTGGACTCTTTCATTCTTTCCCACAATTTTTTTGTTTCTCTAATATCAAATCCAGATAATGAAGCAAAAATCATTCCTAAATAATCAGCTTCACTTTCTTGAGTTCTAGAGAAGGGATTCATTAATCCTATTTGAGATAACAAACCAACAGTATTCATGCCAGTTACTCTATTAACTTGTGATAATTTACCTCCTGAAAAAATATCAATAAGCTGAGTACTTGTATTTAATAAAACACTTCTGCTAGCTCTTTCAACAGAATGCTTTGCAACCGCATGGGCTATCTCATGACCCATCACTGAAGCTAAACCATTAGTATTTTTGGTAACTTCAAGAATTCCTGTATAGACAGCAATTTTACCACCTGGCATACACCAGGCATTTTTGATCTTTTTATTATCAATTAATATATACTCCCAATCAAAATTTACTGTTGGGTCATCTAGTCCTGCTCTATAAAAATATTCCGAAATTGAATCTTCCATCCGTTTTCCAATATCTTTAATTTCATTAAGTGTTTTTTTATCATCACTCATTTTTTCTTTTTCTTTTACTTTTTCATAAATTTGAGCTGCTTGAGCATTTAATTTAGCCTCAGGTATAATTTTGAATTGTCTACGATCTGTAATAGGTGTTGTAGAGCAAGCATTAATCAGTAGACCTGAACATCCACACCCCATTACATTTAAAAATTTTCTTCTATTCATTTTTTATAAAATTTGATAATTATATAATCATTATCATATATGAATTTAAACAACAAAATATTATTAGTTCTTTTCATTATTGCAATTTCATTTGTAATTTATTCTAGCTACAATTAATACAAAATGTCAAAAAAGAAAAAATCATTAACCTTGAAATTAAGAAATTATTTTTTCACTGGGGTAATTGTACTTGTTCCAATTGGATTTACACTTTATTTAAGTAAATTTTTAATTAATTTTTCAACAAAATTAGTTCCAGCTGGACTAAATCCAAACACTTATCTTCCTTATTCAATTCCTGGAATTGAAATAATTTTGACAATCATATTTATTACAATCGTAGGGGGTCTCTCATTATCTTTTATTGGGAAAAAATTTTTACAATTAGTTGATGATCTTTTTAAGAGAATACCTATTTTGAGAACAATATATTCTGCTATAGGTCAGATGACAGATTCATTTAGAGAGCAGGAAGGAAATAAAAAAAGTGTTGTTTTGGTTGAGTATCCAAGAAAAGGCTCATGGGCGGTTGGTTTTGCTACCAAAGAAAATACTGGCGAAATTAAAACTAAAACTAAATTAAATCTTGTAAACGTTTTTGTTCCAACTACACCAAACCCCACAAGTGGTTTTTTACTGATGATACCTAAAGAAGAACTAGTTTATCTGGATATGACATTTGAAGAAGCATCAAAATTTATTGTTTCTGCAGGAACCTCAAATCCAAAAAATTAAACTATATCATTAATAATATCAGCTTGATCGTATAATTTTAGCAAAGGTCTATATTTTTCTATATTAATGTTTTCTTGTTCAATTTTTTTAATTTGTTTTTCTGCCAAGATAAACAAATCTTCATTTTGTATAGGATCAGCTAACCTAAAATTTTTAGCACCACTTTGTTTAAATCCTAATAAGTCGCCAAAACCTCTAAGTCTCATGTCTTCTTCTGATATTTCAAAGCCATCATTAGAATTTTTCAATATATTGATCCTTTTTTTTGCATTGACACTTAAATTAGATTTAAACATTAAAATACAGCTTGCTTGTTTATTGCCTCTACCAACGCGACCTCTTAATTGATGGAGTTGTGACAAACCAAATTTATTAGCATTTTCAATTATAATTACATTGGCATTCGGAAAATCTATCCCAACTTCAATTATTGTTGTTGAAACTAATATTGAATATTTTTTATTAAGAAACTTATAAAGAATTTCCTCCTTTTCATCATTTTCAATTTTCCCATGAAGTAAGGCTACTTTATTTGGAAAGATTTTATTCAAATACTCATATTTATTAACAGAGGATTGATGATCTAATTTTTTAGACTCTTCAATTAAAGGACATACCCAGAAAACTTGATTGCCTTCTGTAATTTCTTTTTTAACAAATTTGATAACATCATCCATTTTAGTTTCTAGTTTACTATAAGTTTTAACTTCTTTACGATTATTAGGTTTTTCTCTAATTATTGATACATCCATGTCACCATAAACAGACATAGTTAAAGTTCTTGGTATAGGCGTTGCAGACATCAAAAGTACATCACAATTATCTCCACCTTTGTCAGATAATAATTTTCTTTGCCTAACACCAAATTTATGCTGCTCATCAATAATTATATAGCCTAATTTATTAAACAATATTTTCTTTTGAAATATTGCATGGGTTCCAAAAATCATTTTAATTTTATTATTTTTTAATTCGTTTATAATTCTTTTCTTATCTATGTTTTCACTTTTACTTGAAAGTAATTCTATAGATATATTTTCAGGAAATAGTTTTTTAGCTAAGGTGTAGTGTTGTCTAGCTAATATTTCTGTGGGCGCCATTAGAGCTACTTGGAAATTTGAATTTATTACACTTAATGCAGAAATTAATGCTACAATAGTTTTTCCACTGCCTACATCACCTTGTAAAAGTCTAAACATTTTACTGTTTGAACTTAAGTCTTTATTGATATCAGATAATGATTTTTTTTGATCATTTGTTAATTTAAAATTAAGTTTATTAATTATTTGGTTATATGAGTTATCTGTAATTTTTTTTGAAGTTTTTTTAATTTTCTTAATTTTTTTTCGAATTTCTGAATTTACAAGAAATGATGCAAATATTTCATCGTAAGCTAGTCTTTGATAAAAGTTTGCTTTGTAATTTTCAATATTTTCTGGGTCATGTAATTTGATAATTGACTCATTCCAACTTTCATTTTTAAATCTTTCTAATATTTCTTTGTCATGCCATTCATTTAAGATAGGTAAATTCTCTAATATTTGTTTAATAATTTTATTATAATTTTTTTCAGTAATACCTTCGGTAAGAGAATATTTATTATGAACTGTCTCTATTAATGAACTGTCCTGTGAAACATATGTTGGATTTGTTATTTGATATTTGCCCTTGAAAGATGTGATTTTACCACTAATAGTAACTTCTTGATTAAGTGGTAAAATTTTTCTTACATATCCTTCATAACTATGAAAAAAAATACAATCAATTTTGCCAGTTTCATCTGAGCAATTCACTCTATTTGGTAAGTTTCTTACTCTAGGAAATTGATATTTTGCTGGTATTATTCTAATTGTCTGAACTTTATTAATTTGAAGGTCAGAAATTTTAGTGACTAATGATCTATCTGTATAAGATTTCGGTAGTCTCCATAATAAATCAAAAATTGTATTAACTTTTTTTTTCTTCAAAATATCCATGGTTTTTTTTCCAACACCATTTAGTTTTGTAAGATCTGATAATAAATAATCGTAATTATTCTTATTTTTCATGATAGATAGAATATAATAGTAATTACAATGATTAATATAAAGGATTTAAAAAATAAAATAATTTACCGTGCTACTTATAGAGGTACTAAGGAAATGGATAAACTTTTAACTTCTTTTACTAAAAAATATATAAATAAACTTAATGAAAATGATCTCATACTTTTAAGCAATCTATTGGATAACGATGATGAAGATCTCTATAAGCTAAATCACAATATACAAACAGACAAATTTTTTGAAAATAACAAAGTTATCGAATTATTTAAAAATTATGAATACAGATCAGATTAGTGGCGGAGAGACTGAGATTCGAACTCAGGAAAGAGTTGCCCCTTTGCCGGTTTTCAAGACCGGTGCATTCAACCACTCTGCCATCTCTCCGTAACAACGTTTTATTATCATAATTTTTTAATTCAACAATAAAATAGATAAATTGAATAAATAATGAGCTAATATTTGAAATATTTATAATGAAAAATAATAAATTCAATAAAGGTATTATTTTAACAGCCTTAGGATCTTTTTGGTGGGGAGTAATTGGTGTAATTTATTTTAAGTTTATTTCCTATACTGGCTCTATAGAAGTGGTAATTCATAGATGCGTATGGACAGCAGTAATGTTGATAATAACTACTTTTTATTTTTCAAAATGGAATATTTTTTTTGAAATAATATCTAATATTAGAAATATAACTCTGTTATTTTTTTCAAGTGTATTAATATTTCTCAATTGGGCGACCTGGATCTATGCTGTAGGAAATGAAAAAATTATAGATGCTAGTTTTGGATATTTTATTATGCCAATTTTGAGTGTTTTTTTAGGATATATTTTTTATGATGAAAAAATAAATCAAAAAAGAGGTCTGTCTATTATTTTGGTATTGATTTCAATAATTTTCTTATTGTTTAAAAACTTTGACTCAATACCTTGGGTTGGAATAATTGTAGGTGTAAGCTGGGGGCTTTATAATCTGATAAGAAAAAAGGTTAATGTAGATACAGATATTGGTCTATTAATAGAAAGCTTATTTATTTTACCATTTGCCTTGTTAGGATTTTATCTTTTATATCAAAATGGCCAAAATTATTTCAGTTTTAACAATATACCATTAATGTTTATATTAATGTTGGCTGGTCCAATGACAGTGATTCCTTTATTTTTATATGTAAGAGGTGTTGAACTGTCAGGATTAGGACCAACTGGAATGATTTTTTATATAACTCCTACATTTCAGTTTTTACTGGGTTTTTTTTACTATAATGAAACTTTTTCTCTCGATAAATCATTAAGTTTCATTTTAATTTGGATTGCTGTAATTATTTATTTAAAAGATTTATATGAAAATAATTAGATATTTATCGATAATATTTTTTATATTTTTTGCCAGCAACTTAATGGCAGATGAAAATGATTTTTCTAAATGGTTAAAAAATTTTAAAATTTATGCTTTAAAACAAGGTGTTTCTGAAAAAACTTTTGACCTTGCAATGTCTGATGTTGTGTTTTTACCAAAGGTAATAAAGTATGACCGTTTTCAGCCTGAATTTTATGAGGATACAAAATTATACATATCCAAAAGAACTTCAGATCAGAAATTAAAGAAGGGGAGTGATATTTATAGGTCGAATAAAGATTTTATAAATCTTATTGATGATAAATTTTCTGTTGAAAAAGAGTTGCTTTTAGCACTAATGGGCATTGAAACTAATTTTGGAACTTATGTCGGCAAGATGGATATTTTATCATCTCTTGCAACATTAAGTTTTGATGAAAGAAGATCTGAGTTTTTCACAAAAGAACTTATTACAATACTTAAATTGATAGATAGTAAAAAAATTAATCATGATATCCTATATGGTTCTTGGGCAGGGGCTTTTGGATATTTTCAATTTATGCCTTCTACTATGGAGCGTTATGCGATTGATTTTGATAAGAATAATATTATTGAATTAAAGTCAACAAAAGATGCTTTTGCTTCAGCTGCAAACTATATAAACAAAATAGGTTGGAAAAAAAATCAACCTTGTTTTATTAGAGTAAAATTAGATAAAAATGTGCCCCAAAATATATTAAATACATCAGCAAGAAATTTGCATAGCAAGCAAAAATTTAAGACTTTAAAAAAATATATAATTAAAAATGATAATTTTACAAATATTGACAACAATATGATAGCCTCAATTATTACACCAGATAAAGATATTATTCCTGAAGCACAAAATTTAGAACCCGCTTATATTGTTTTTGAAAATTATGAAAAAATTCTACAATGGAATAGATCATTACGTTTTGCTCTAGCTGTTTGTACTTTAAAAGAAAAATTTGAAAATGTTCTATAAAAAAAGAATATTTCTTTTTTTTATTATATTATTTGTAAGTAACTGTACTAGCTATCAACCACACTAAAATTCAGACATCTCAACTTTTAGAAGATCCCTTTATTAATAAAGGGTTTGCACTTATTTATAATGAAAATCTTTTAAAGGAAAAAATAATTTCTAGAAAAATAGATGAAAGAAGTCTTATAATTTTTCAAAAAAATTTAAAAAAAAATACAAAAGTTAAAATTACTAATATAAAAAATAATAAATCAATAATAGCAACTGTTGGAAATAATGCTAATTATCCTTCTTTTAATAATTCTGTTTTATCAATCCGTATAGCAGATGAAATAAATTTAGATAAAGAAGGAGCCATATGTAGAGATTTTAGAAATCCTAGAAAACTCAGTTTTTGTTGCAAAAAAAGCTAAAACTTTTGAAGAAGAAAAAAAAGTTGCTACTAATGTACCAGTAAACAATATTAGTATTAGTGATTTAAATAATACAGAAATTAAAAGCTCAACTAAAGCTACAAATAAATTTTCATATAAAATTAAAATAGCTGATTTTTATTTTAAAGATACAGCTTTGTTATTAATTGATAGAATCAACAATGAAACTAATGTTAAAGATGTTAAAATTGAAAAGATTATGAAAAATAAATATAGAGTTTATCTAGGTCCATTCTATAACATTAATACTCTACAAAAATCTTTTAATGATATAAACATATTAGAATTTGAAAACATTGAAATTATAAAATGATTAAAACAAAATTTTTCTTAGTATTATTTACACTTTTATCATTTACATTTAGTGTAAAAGCTTCATTTGATATTAAGGCAAGAACAGCTATCCTACAAGACTACCTGTCTGGTGAAATTTTATTTGAAAAAGAACCTGATAAATCAATTTATCCTGCTTCTATGACAAAAATCATGACTGCTATAATTGCTTTTGATTTGATTAAAAAAGGTGACTTAAGCCTAGATGAAAAATTTATAGTATCTGAAAATGCATGGCGATTATCATCAGCTGGTTATTCATCAATGTTTATTATGGTTGGAGACGAAGTTACTGTAGAAAATTTGCTCAAAGGGATAATAGTTGCTTCTGGTAATGATGCTTGTGTAGCTCTAGCTGAGGGTATTGCTGGCACAGAAGATGAATTTGCAATCATGATGACTGCTAAAGCAAAAGAAATTGGTATGGAAAATACTAATTTTGCTAATTCGTCAGGAATAAATAACACAAAAAATGTATCTACTGTAAGAGACATAATGATTATGTCAAACTACCTTATAAAAAATTTTCCTGAAGAATATAAAATGTTTGCTGAAAAAGAATTTACTTGGGATAGAACTGGAGGTGACCCAATAACTCAAGGAAATAGAAATCCACTATTATATTCCTCACTTGGTGCAGACGGTATTAAAACTGGTTACCTGGCAGTCGAAAAATATTCTTTAGCCTCTTCTGTTGATAGAAATGGTAGAAGGTTAATTGCAGTTGGAAGTGGTTTTGATACAAAAAGTGATAGATCTCGTGAAAGCTCTAAACTTATAAAATGGGGATTGACGAATTTTGATTTGGTTAAAGTTACACAAAGTGACACTCCTATTGAAGATGTTGAGGTATGGCTGGGTAAAAAAAATACTGTAAAGACCTATGTTAATAAAGATATTTATAAAGTAATTAACAAAGGAAGAAAAAGTTTATTAAAAGTTACATTAAAGTATAATGGTCCAATACATGCTCCTATTAAGAAAGATGATGTAATTGGTAAATTAAACCTAAGTTATAAAGGTGAATTTATTGAAGAATATGACTTATTAGCATTCGAAGATGTTAAAAAATTAAATATTTTCTCTAGATTAATGAAATCTATTAATTTTTTAATATGGGGCGATGTCTAAAAAACCAATTATTGTCTTTGAAGGTATAGAAGGGACTGGCAAATCTCATCATATCAAAAAAGTTGCTTTTTTTTTAAAAAAAAAAAATATTGCTTTTATAAAAATCAGAGAACCTGGTGGAAGTGTTAATTCAGAGAAAATTAGAAAACTTATATTAGATAATAAATCTAACTTTAATAAAGAAACTGATTTGCTTTTATATTTATCTGCTAGAAGTGAAAATATTGAACTTATTAAAAAAAATAAAGGTAAAAAAATTATATTAATAGATCGTTTCTCCGATTCTACAATTGCATATCAGCATTATGGGATGGGTGTAAATCGTAAATTAATAGAAAATATTAATAATCATTTACTAAAAGATATAAAAATTGATTTTACTTTTTTAAATATAGTCAATAATTATAATATGAAAAAAAGACTTGGACAAAGAAAAAGACTTAATAGATACGATAAGTTCGATACTAAATTTTATAATAAAGTTCAAAATGGCTTTATAAAACTATTAAAATTAAAACCAAAAAAATATATTAAGATTAATTCTAATATGAATATAAAGATTAATGAAAAAATTATATTGGATAAAATCAAAAGTTTAATTTAAGGATATGAATTTAGAACCTTCAGAAAATACATCAATTTATGGCTATAAATATTTTTTTAATGAAATTATTCAACTTTATAATAATAGAAAAATGCCTAATAAGATTTTATTATCGGGCAAAAAAGGTTCAGGAAAATCCACTTTTGCCTATCATTTAGTCAATTTTTTTTTATCAAAAGATGAAGAATTAAAATATGATTTAATTGAAAATAAGATTAATTCTGAAAATAAATCCTTCAAGTTATTACAGAATAACTCTCATCCAAATTTTTATTTGATTGATTTACTGGCTGAGAAAAAAAATATAGATGTTGCTCAGATAAGAGGAATGATCTCTTATACAAATAAATCTACTTTTAATAATCAAGATCGATTTATTATGATTGATAATGTTGAGTATCTTAATAAAAATTCTATAAATGCTTTACTTAAAATCATAGAAGAGCCTAATGAAAATATTTATTTTATCTTAATAAATAATAGTGAAAAAAATATGTTACCTACTTTAAAATCTAGATGCATAACGTTTAAAATTCACTTTTCTTTTGATGAAACTGTCAACATATGCAATCAAATACTTAATCAAAATATTTTAAATGAATTAAATCATGATTTGATTAATTATTATTGTACCCCTGGTGAAATTATTAAATTGGTTCAATTTGCAGAAGAAAAACAAATTAATCTTAAAGACCATGATGTTTCTTCTATAATAAGTTTAATTATTGAAAATACATATTATAAAAAAAATATATTTATTAAAAATTTGTTAATTAATTTTATCGAATTATTTTTATTAAAAAGATATAAAACATCAAATAATAAAAATTTTTTATTAAATTTTTATCAAAGTTTTATTCAAAAAATTAATAATACTGAAAAATTCAATCTTGATGAAGAGAGTTTATTTTTAGAATTTAAATCAAAAATATTATAAATGAATAAAAATTTTTATATTACTACACCAATTTATTATCCTTCAGCAAAGCCACATATGGGACACGCATACTCAAGTATAGCAGCTGATTTTTTTGCTAGATTTAAACGTATTGATGGTTTTAAAGTACATTTTTTAACTGGTACAGACGAACATGGCTTAAAGATTCAAAGAGCAGCTGAAAGTAAAAATATAGATCCTCAAATTTTTTGTGATGAAATAAGTCAAACGTTTAGAAATTTGTCTAATACATTAAATTTATCAAATACTGATTTTATTAGAACTACTGAAGATAGGCATAAAAAAACAGTCCAATATTTATGGTCACAACTTGAGAAAAATGATGATATCTACTTATCTAAATATTCAGGTTGGTATTCTGTTTCAGACGAAGCTTTTTATACCGAAGAAGAGATTTCTGAAAAAGAAGATATTAAGATAGCCACTACATCTGGATCCCTAGTTGAATGGATTGAAGAAGAATCTTATTTTTTTCGTTTATCTAAATGGCAGGATAGCTTGCTTGAATATTATGAAAATAACCCAGATTTTATTTCACCAAAATCTAGAAAAAATGAAGTCATCAGTTTTGTAAAAAGTGGTTTAAAAGATTTATCAATAAGTCGTAAAGCTTTTTCTTGGGGAATTAAAGTTCCAAATAATCCAGAACATGTTATCTATGTTTGGTTAGATGCATTAACTAACTATATTAGTGCTTTAAATTATCCAAATACAGATGATGATTTGTTTAAAAATTTTTGGCCTGCCTCAGTTCACTTAATAGGTAAAGATATATTAAGATTCCATGCTGTCTACTGGCCAGCTTTTTTAATGGCAGCAAAAATTACATTACCAAATAAAGTTTATGGTCATGGTTGGATTTTGTCTGGTGATGAAAAAATGTCAAAATCAAAAGGTAATATCCTTGACCCTCTTGATATTATTGAAACTTATGGCCTTGACCCCTTGAGATATTATTTAATTAAAGAGGTTTCTTTTGGTAATGACGGTAATATTTCTCAAGATAGGTTAGAAGATTGTATTAATAGTGATCTTGCAAATAATTATGGCAATTTATGCCAAAGAGTTACAGCATTTGCTGAAAAAAATTGTCAATCCAAAGTTCCTGATATCAAAAATTTTATTGAGGAGGATTTATTAATGTTAAATAAATTTTCAGATAATATGTCTTTAATACGTAAAGAAATTGATAATCAAAACATAAATTACTATATTAACTTTATTATTAATGCACTATTTGAAGCAAATAAATACTTTAATGATCAAGAACCTTGGAAAAAAAAAGATGACCCGCAAAGACTTGCTACAATAATATATACATCTCTTGAAATGATTAGAAAAATTACTTTCATGCTTTATCCTATTATTCCAGAGTCAGCTATCAAAGCTCTAAATATATTTGGTCTTAAAGAAGAAGACATTGACTTTAATTCTATAGGAGAAAATAATTTTCTTAAGTCTGGAGAGATAATTAATAAAATTGATATTTTGTTTAAAAAGATTGAAAAAAATGATTGATTCACATTGTCACTTAGATCATGAACCACTTTTAGAAAATTTGGACGAAGTTATTAAAAGGTCTAAAGATGTGGGCATAACTAAATTGTTAACAATATGCACTACATTAGATAGTTTTAATAGAATTAAAGAAATTATAAAAAGAGATCCAATTATATATGGAACATTTGGAATCCATCCTCATGAAACTAACGATAATTTATCAGTAGATAAAAATTTCATAATTAAAGAAGTTAACCAAAATGAACAAGATAATTGGGGTTGGAGAAACAGGATTAGATTTTTTTTATGACCATAGTGATAGAGAAAAACAAATAAGTTGTTTTAAGGCGCATATTGATGCTGCAATAGCTCTTGATAAGCCTATTATTATTCATTCAAGGGATGCAGAAGAGGAAACTTACCAAATTCTAAAATCTTACAAATCACAAGGATTAAAAATTTTAATGCATTGTTTTACGGGCTCTACAACTTTTGCTAATAAATTATTAGATTTAGATGCATTTTTTTCTGCAAGTGGAATAATCACATTTAAGAATAGTCTTGAGTTACAAGAAACATTTAAAACTATTCCCTTAGATAGACTTCTTGTAGAAACTGATAGTCCTTTCTTAGCCCCTATACCTATGAGAGGAAAAAAAAATGAACCTAGCTTTGTTAAATATACACTTGAAAAATTATCTTTAATTAAAAATCAAACTATTAAAGATATGTCAGATTTGACAACTGATAATTTTAATAGACTTTTTGATTTTTAATGTCAGTTAAATTTGTCATACTCGGTAGTGGGAGTTCAATGGGTGTACCTAGAGCAGATGGTTATTCTGGTAATTGTGATCTAAGAAATAAAAAAAACTTTAGAACACGATGTTCTGCCTTAATTAAATTTGACAATCAAAACATCTTAATTGATACCTCTCCTGATTTAAGAACACAACTTTTACAAAATAAAATCAAAAATATTAGTAGAGTTTTTTATACACATCTACATGCCGATCAAACTCATGGTATTAATGATTTAAGACCTTTTTTTTTGATTAATAAAAAACAAATTCCTGTATATGCAGATAATCTTACAGCTAAATATTTGCTATCAACTTTTGGTTATTGTTTTAAATCATCACATGGATATCCATCAACACTAAAGATTAACCCTCTTAAAAATAAGCATATGTTTATTAATAAGAATAAAAAAATTTTAATTGAATCCATTCCAGTTGAACATGGTAAAATTAAAAGTGTTTGTTATATAATTAATAAAAAATTAGCATATGCTAGTGATATAAGTTTATTTTTTAAAAAAGATTATAAAAAATTAAAAAAAATTGATTATTTAATTATTGATTGCTTATGGTATAGAAATCATTCTGCTCATTTTAATCTAGATCAAGTCTTAGAATTGGTTAAAGATCTTTCACCAAAAAAAACAATTTTGACAAATATGCATAGCGATCTTGATTATGATAAGTTAAAAAAAAAATTACCAAAAAAAGTTATTCCTGGTTTTGATGGACTTAACAGTAAATTTATAATACAGACTCTATCTTATTAATAATTTTTCCAGACATAGGGGTTACAAAAGAATTAAAAGTGTCTTCTATTTTACCCTCTTTATTAATCAATATTTTATGAAAATTCCATTTTGGAACTGTTGAGGTGCCATAATTTTTCTTTGCCCATTTATATATTTCGTGAGCATTGTCTCCTTTAACATCAACCTTATCTGTCAATGGAAAAGTAATGTTAAAATTAGTTTCACAAAAATCTTTAATTTCTGCATTAGATCCTGGTTCTTGACCTCCAAATTGATTTGATGGCACTCCTATAACATAAAAACCTTTATCTCTATATTTTTCGAATAGTTCCTGTAGTCCAGTATATTGTTTTGTAAAACCACACTTACTAGCTACGTTTACTAGTAAAATAGTTTTTCCTTTGTATTGATTTAAATCAATAACTTCATTGTTTATATTTTTGATCGTATGATCAAAAAATATTTTTTCATATTTTGCATCGACCTTGTTAAAAAAAGAGAACATTAATATTGTTAATATAATTATGAAATATTTACTATTATACATGATCTATTTTTTAGAGGCATATAATAAAATAAAATAGCCAAATATAGTTGATAAAAGAGAACCAGAAAGAACACCAATTTTTACACCATCCATATACTGAGTATTTTCAACAAATGCTAAATTTCCAACAAACAAACTCATAGTAAAACCAATACCAGTTAATATTGAAACACCATATAAACTTAACCAGTTAGACTTATCGGGCATTTGTGCTGCTCCTAATTTTACTGCAAGATATGATATAACCATCACGCCAACTTGCTTACCAACAAATAGTCCTAAAAGTATACCCAATGGAACAGGGGCCAACAAACTAGAAAATGATAATCCTGTTAAATTAACACCAGCATTTGCAAAAGCAAATATTGGCATAATGATGAAGGCTACATAAGGGCTTATTGCGTGCTCAAGTTTAATTAATAAAGAAAAGTCTTTTTCTTTAGCTCTATGAGGTATTGTTGATGCAAGTAAAACACCTGCTATAGTCGCATGAATGCCAGATTTGTAAGTAAAAAACCACATAAAGGATCCAATTATCAAATAAGGAATAAATTTCTTAATTCCAAACTTATTTAATATTAGTAACAAAATATAAGAAATCAAAATTAAACTTAAATAACTAATACTTAGATCTCCTGAATAGAAAAAAGCAATAATTAATATAGCACCAAGATCATCAATAATTGCCAAAGCAGTTAAAAAAATCTTTAATGAAATTGGAACTCTTGATCCTAATAAAGATAATATACCTAAAGAGAAAGCAATATCTGTTGCTGAGGGTATAGCCCAACCATTTAATGTTTCTGAATTACCAAGATTTATTGAAACATAAACTAGTGCAGGAATTACCATCCCTCCAACCGCACCTATGATTGGAAGTAGTGCTTTTTTTAAATTAGAAAGCTCACCTTGTATAAATTCTCTTTTAATCTCTAAAGTAACGAAAAAGAAAAAAACAGCCATTAATAAGTCGTTAATCCAATGATGAACAGAAAGTTTTAAGCCAAAATTGTTAACACCTATAAATAAGTATTGTTCAAGAGTACTAAAATATAATTCACTTAGATTTGAATTACTTATTACAAGAGCAATTATTGCTGCAATCAATAAAACTAATCCACTTGCTGCCTCTAATTGAAAAAACCATTTAAAGGGTTTTGATAAAGTTTTGATCATAAATTAGAATAAATCTTGAATAAATAGACCTATATCCCTAAAGGTTTCATACAAATTATAAAGTAAAAGTTCAGTATTTGGGACAATTTTTCCTAAAGGTGTTTTAAAAGTATCTATAATAATAATAAAAGCAGCAAAAGATATTATTGAGACAACTAATATATTTAATATTCTATAATTTTTTTTATCAGGCAAGGGTTCAATAATTTTTTCCACTTCAACATTTTCTATTTCATCATTTGAAGGTTTTTCAGAAGAATTAGCATCATCATTTTTTGGAGATATAGTCTCTTCTTCTTTATTATTTTGAATTTCAGGTTTAGTTACTTCTTGAGGTGTCTCTATTTTTTTTTTTTAAAAAACCATGTATTGTTACAAGCACTACACTGTAACAGACGACCTTCTTCTGGAATTAGATTGGCGTCTAAATCAAACTTTTTATGACAATTGTTACATTGAACGATCATATAGTCTGTATATACGATTCTTGTGAAAAAGCCTTATTTTTGATGTTCTTTATTCTTTGAAATTATGAATATCTAATGTATTAGTACCTCAATCGGGGCGTAGCGCAGCCTGGTAGCGCATCTGGTTTGGGACCAGAGGGTCGCAGGTTCAAATCCTGCCGCCCCGACCATTTTATGAAAAAAGCAATAATTTATATTCCAACAAAAAACTCAATGCAGTCTGGACTTGGTAAATCTGATAAATGGCTTATTAGATTTGAAACAAATGACTCGGGATTAAATCCTTTAATGGGATGGGAATCTAGTTCAGATACATTATCAGAATTAAATTTAGAATTTTCTACAAAAGAGTTAGCCATTGAATATGCAAAAAAAAATAAAATAGATTTTGAAATTATCGAACCTCAAAAAAGAAAAACTGTTAAAAAGTCTTATGCAGACAATTTCTTAAAATAAAACTAATGTTTAAATTTTTTACTCAAAGAAAATGGCAACTATGGTCGTGGATTGGATCTTTTGTTATTCTTTTGTCATCTTTGGATACAAGTTCAAATTGATGTAAAAATTAATGAATGGTTTGGTCAATTTTATGACATGATACAAAAAGCTATTGGCTAGCACCAAATTCAATCACTATAGAGGAATATTGGGCTAGCTTATTATCATTTATAACACTTGCAGGTATTTATGTGGCCCTTGCTACTATTGTTGCTTTTTTCACAGCACACTATTTATTTCGTTGGAGAACTGCAATGGTTGAATGGTATCATGGTGTATATGATAAAGCTCGAACTATAGAGGGTGCTTCACAAAGAGTTCAAGAAGATACAATTAAGTTTTCAAGAATTATGGAGGGTTTGGGTACAAGTCTTATAGAGGCAATAATGATGATTATTGAATTTACACCAATTTTATTTGGACTGAGTATTGGTATACCCATATTGTTTTTTGGTGATTGGAATTATGGTTTAATAGTGGGGGCTTTTATTTGGACAATAGGTGGAACTTTATTTTTGATCGTATTAGGTATTATTTTAAGACTTGTTGGAGTTGAATATGATTTACAAAAACAAGAAGCGGCATATAGAAAATTATTGGTAATTGCTGAAGATGATATGACTATAAGACCAAAAAATATTAACGAATTATTTGATGATGTAAGAAAAATTCATTATTTAGTCATATTTAAGATATCTATATTTTAACCTTGGTAGGATAGCTTATTTACAAGCAAATGTATTATCCGCTTATGTTTTTTTAGCACCAGCCATTGTTGCGGGATTGGTTACACTTAGGTGTAATGCAACAGATTATTAGAGCATTTGGTAGAGTAGAGGGATCAATGCAATATATATTTAAATCCTGGCCAACAATCATTGAACTTGCTAGTGTTTATAAACGTTTGAGAGAATTTGAGTCTAAAATTAATTCATCAAAAACATTTGAAGAAAAAATTTAATGTCATTAGACAAAAAGTATATTGAACACTTTGTAAATGTTTCATCTAAAGCAGCATTGGCTTCATCTTATTTAGTTGGAAAAAAAGATAAGATTGCAGCTGATCAAGCCGCTGTGGATGCTATGAGAATTGAGCTTAATAAAATAGATATGAATGGCACTATTGTTATAGGTGAAGGAGCATTAGATGAGGCACCACTTTTATATACAGGTGAAAAATTAGGAAATAAAAAAGGACCTGAGTTTGATATTGCTGTTGATCCACTTGAAGGAACAAATTTTGCAGCAAATAATTTACCTGGTGCGATATCTGTTATTGCTAGTTTCTGAAAAGGGAAATCTTTTTAATGCACCAGAAACATATATGGATAAAATTGCTACTGGTAAAATAGAAAAAGGTCTAGTTGATCTTGATTTTTCAATAAAGAAAAATATTTCAAATTTAGCAGAATTTTTAAATAAAGACATTTCATCTATTACAGCCTGTGTAATGGATAGGCCAAGACATAAAAAAATTATTGAAGAACTAAAACAGCTTAATGTTAAAATTAAACTTATTACTGATGGAGATGTTTTGGGTGCTTTATATGTTTCAAATCCCAAATATAATGTTGATATATTTTTAGGTATTGGCGGTGGTCCAGAAGGTGTTTTGGCAGCTTCTGCTCTTGATGCTTTTAATTGTCATTTTCAAGGAAGATTTATTTTTGATAATGATAAAGATATTAATGAAGCAAAAATAATGGGTATTAAAGATTTAGATAAAAAATATGAATTAAATGAAATTGTTAAAGGAGATTCAATTTTTTGTGCAACAGGAATAACTTCTAGCGAGGTGTTATCTGGTATTCATATAGAAGGTAATAGGTATAATTCAGAAACTCTAGTTACACATAAAAATACTAATTTTAGAGAAATATTAAAAAGATCAAATATTCTTGAAGAATGATTTCAGTTTCGGGTAAAAACTGGGAAGAAATAAAAATTAATCAAAATTTAGTAAACAAGTTAAAGCAAGATTATGGTTTTAATGATATTTTATCCAGATTAATTATTTCAAGAAAATTTAATGAAGAAGAAATTGCTTCAATAAATAACAATCTTAATCTTAATAATGTTTTTCTTAATACAGATGATTTTAAAAGATCAGTTCAACTAGTTTTAGAGTCTATAAATAAAAAAGAAAAAATATGTATTTTAGGTGACTATGATGTGGATGGGTCTGCAGCAACATCATTATTTGTTAAATTTCTTGATGATATAAAACACCCATATTTCTATTATATACCTGATAGACAAAAAGATGGCTACGGTGCAACTAAAAAACTTTTTCAAAAATTAATATTAAAAAATCCAAAACTAGTTATCATGGTTGACTGTGGCTCAACATCTAATGAGGCTATTGATTTTTTAAATGAAAATAAAATAAAGTCTCTAATAATTGATCATCATGAAATTAATAAACCGTTTCCTGATGCTAACTCAATTATAAATCCAAAAAAAAATAATGGTTATAATGAATATGATTATTTATGTGCAACAACACTTTCATATTTTTTCTTAGATCTATTAATTAAAAAAATCAAGTGTAACACTATAATTAAAGATTATTTAATTTATGTCTTGTTAGCAACAGTATGTGATGTAATGCCTATAAGAAAACTCAATAGATTGATTGCAATAAATGCTCTTAATAATTTTGATATAGAAAAAAATCTGCCAATTAAAACATTATTTGAATTAAATAATAAGAAAAACAAAATTAGTATTAATGATCTTGGCTATTTAATTGGACCAATTTTAAATGCTGGTGGAAGATTAGGTAAATCTGAATATGCTACAGAAGTACTATCATCAACTAATGATAAAATCATAAATGATAAGTGTAAAGATTTAATAAAATTGAATGAAAAAAGAAAAGAAATTGAAAATTTAATATTAAATGAGATTAATTTTAAAAAAATTGAAGAAGAATAATAAAGATGTAATTATCTACTATAGTCCAAATATTAATGAGGGTTTGATTGGAATTATTGCAGCAAGATTGAAAGAATTTTTTAACAAACCAGCTATTGTTATCACTTCATCAAATGATTTATTAAAAGGATCTGCAAGATCTGTTTATAATTATAATATTGGACGTGTTATTAAGAATTTGTTAGATGAAAATATAATAATTGAAGGTGGTGGTCATAATATGGCTGCTGGATTTACTTTGAATAAAGAAAATCTTAAAATATTTAATGATTATATATTGAAAGATTTTTAAAAAAATATAAATTTGAGAAATAATACTTTTTATTACGACTCAGAAATTTCATCTCATTGCATTTAAAGCAAGAATTTTATGAAAATTTAAAAAAATTAGAACCTTTTGGAACTGGAAACACGTTACCGACATTTTTAATAAAAGATTTAAAAATACTAAAATCAAAAATATTGAATAACAGCCATATATCATTGATATTAAAGTCAAAAACAGGATTTTCTATTAAATCCATATCCTTTAATTCTATTAATACTAAGATTGGTGATTACTTAATAGGTTATAAAAAAAATATTAATGTTATAGGGCAAATTAATGAAAACATATGGAATAATAAAAAAACTCTACAATTAACTATTAGAGACATCATACTATAGTTTATAGCGCTTGATAAATAATGACTTTTAAAATAAAAGATCACAACATGGTCCCTTCGTCTATCGGTTAGGACAGCTGGTTTTCATCCTGCAAAGGGGGGTTCGATTCCCCCAGGGACCGCCATAATTATGTCTTATTATGTATATATGCTTAAATCTATATCTAGGTCTTAAATAAAACTTATGTTGGATATACTAATAATCTTAATAAAAGATTAAATAAACATAATTCTAATAAAGGTGCAAAATCTACAAAAGGATATAAATGGAAATTAATTTATAAAAAAAAATTTAATATCAAAAAATGAAGCTATGTCATTTGAATATAAACTTAAAAAAAATAGAAATATTAAGAAATGAAATTATTAGAATGAATTATAACAAAATGAAAATTTCAACTATTATTACCTTATAAAGAAAATTATTCACTTAAATAAAGCTCAGTGCTGTATCATTATTTGGGTTAATGATTTTTATAAAGATCAAGTACTTTAAAAAAAATAATTTTATTTTTGGTAACACTAAATCAAAAAATTATTTAACAAAAAATTATATAAATATAAATTTAATAACTAAAATCAAATTTTCAAAGTACTACATAAGAATATTGTAGAAACTTTTATTAAGAATTAATAAGAAATTATAATTCTGATATTATTGAAATTCATAATAGACCAAATTATATTAATATATTTAAAAAAAAATATAAAAATAAATTATTTTTATATTTTCATAATGATCCTTTATCAATGAATGGGTCTAAAACTAATTAATGAAAGATTAATATTATTAAAACATGTTGATAAGATTATTTTTAGTAAGTAAATGGGTCACAAAATAGATTTTTTATAGGATTTAGATACAAAAATTAATTAATAAAACTAGAAGTTGTTTATCCAAGTATCATAAAGAACTAAAATTAATTTTAAAAATAAGAAAAAAATTATATCTTTTGTTGGAAAATTAAATAAATCAAAAGGCTATGATATTATTTGAAGATGCTATTATAAAAATTATTAGATAAATATCAATGATTGGAAAGCTTATTCTATTGGTGATGAGACCAAGAGAGAGACCAATTATTTAATCACAAAACATTTAAGAATATTAGGTTTTTTAAAACATAAAAATAGTTCTAAAATATTTTAAAAAAATCAGAAATTGCAGTTGTACCATCAAGATGGGAAGAACCTTTTGGTAGAACTAGTTTAGAAGCTTCAGCTAGAGGATGTGCAATCATAATTTCTAATAGAGGTGGTTTACCTGAAACTACAGATCATTGCTATTATACTTAAAAATATTAAATAGCAATGAATTTATAATGAAATTAAAAAATTAATTAATAAATAATAAATATTAGAAAAAAACTTCAAAAAAATAGCTTTAAATATATTAAACATATAACAAAAATTAATTCAATATTAATTGATCAAATTAGAGATAATGTTTACTCAAAATATTTAGTCTAAATTATCATTAAAAATAAATTAAGAATTATTAATATTTATAACAGTAGGTCAAAAACTTAAATCATAGATTATATAATATTTCTTTAGGGAAAAAATTTACTAATGGTTTTATTAGAAATGGTCATGATGTTTTAGAAATTAGTGATAGAGATTTTATAAAACAAAATAGAGATTTTTCATTTAAAACAGTAAATTTAAATTTCAAAATTATTTAATTGAAACATTTAAAAACTATAATCCTGATTTTTTATTTTTTGGTCATACTAAAAATATTAAATATAGATACAATTGATCAATTCAAGGAACTTAAATAAAAATCTAATTATTTCTCAATGGAATGAAGATCCTAGTAATGCCTAGTCTTAGATTATTCTAAAACAAATATTAGCAATATATCAAATTATATTAATTTGTTGATCATAATTTTATATACCACATGATCCATCTGTTATTAAAAAAAATAAAACAGATTAAAAATTTACATTTTTTCTTTGTACCAGTTGATAAAAATATCGAATGTTTTGATGTTTATAAATTAAAACCACTTAAGGATATTTTTTATGCTATGAGTCATGGTGTTAATAGAGCCACACTTAAAAAAGGGCAAAACTGACTATAGAATTAATTTTTTAAATAATATTAGTTAAAAAAATTCCAGATATAAATTATGATTTTTATGGTTTTGAAAATAAAGAACCTATTTGGGGAGATGAATTTTATAAATGCTTTAATAAATTCAAAAATGGGATTAAATTTAAGTCAAGGTAAACCAATTAAGTATTATAGTAGCGATCGATTAGCTTCATTAATGGGAAATGGCTTATTAACTTTTATTGATAAAAAAACTCAAATGAGTGATTTTTTTAATAATAATGAGATTACTCTTAAAGGAGAGATTGTATGGATTCATCAATAAAGATTAGATTTTATAAAAATAATGAAAAAATGAGAATGAATGCTTGCTAAAAATGGTAAAAATAAATATTTTAAATTATTCAATGAACAAATTACAACCTTTAGCTAATTATTTGGTAAAAAAAGTTTTTACTTGTAATTAAATAATATTATTGAAAAAATGAATATTGAAGAAAGAATTAAAAATAAATATTTATATTCTGAGATATTTAATTTATTCAAATTTTTTTATTTTTATTATCAATTAATTATTGAAGAAATATTTCAGAATAATAAAAAAATATATTCTAATTGGGGTGCTTTTATGGCTATTCATTTTTTTAGAAATAAAAAAAAAGGTATATATATTGATGTTGGATGCCATCATCCTTTTCTAAACAATAATACTTTTTTGCTATATAAAAGAGGATGGACTGGCATCAATATAAGATCTTGATTTTAGTCGCTATAGAAATGTTTAAATATTTTAGAAAGCATGATCTAAATGTACATGCAGCTGTTTCTGATGTTAAAACTGATGCGGATCTATTTTTTTTTCATAATAGATCGGCCATTAATACTCTTTCGAGAGAAAGTGGCATTAAATCAAAAGAAATAAAAAAGATTAAAACAAAAACGATGCCTGCGATATATTGAATGGAGTGAATACAAGAATAATGAAAAAAAAATTTACTAAAAATTGATGTAGAGGGTCATGAGTTAAATGTTATAAAAGGATTTGATCTAAAAAATATAAACCTAAATTAATTATTTTAGAATTAATTGATCCTAAAGTTAATGAATTTTATTCGGGCAATATTGACATCATTATTAACTCAGATATTTACAAATATATGATCAAAAACGATTATAAATTGATAAATTGGATACATGATGATCTAATCTTTGTACCAAAAAGTTTTCAATAATTTTAATGATATCTATTTTAATTCCAGACTTACTCCAAACCTGTTTAACAACTATTTATGTATAAAGAGCCTAAAAAAAAACTCATTTTATAAAAATGAAATTTTATTAGGCTACAGAAAGCGCCCTTTAAGTTCAATATTTAGAAAAAAATAAAATTAAATTTACATACTCTAAAATAAATATTGGATTATGTAAGGCTTGTAATCTAATTTCAAAGAAAAGTAGTTTTGATTGACATTTTATACTCACATGACGATATGTATTTTCTGCCTGAATTGGGATGAAGTTTTTAATAGATCGATGTTAATAAATTAAGTCATAATAATATTTTATCTTTCTAGGTATAATGATTAATGATGGCCCTAAACTAAATGTCATTGAATTTTAATGATATGATTAACTGTAGATAAATTTAATGAAAATAAACTTTTAGATAACTACGAAATAACTTAACCATTATGATTTTCAAGGTTCAACATGGGCCCCACACTTAATTCATAAAGAATTATGGAATAAAATTGGTGGATTTAGTGAAGAATTTAATCCTGGAGCAGGATCAGATCCTAGATTTGAATATGAAACTTATGGAATGATAGGTGTAAGATTTTTTCAAGTGTATAAGTGATTCTAAAGTTTATCATTTTGGATCAGTAACAATCAGAAAAAAAAATATCGATTTATTTAAAAAGAAACCAAGGATCACAGAGCAAATAAAATTTTTTTATTAAAATGGGGTATCTCAGTATAAAATTTTTTAAAAAATATTATCTAAAAGTAAGCATACATAAAAATCATTTAGCAAATCCGATATCAAATCTTTGAGTTTAATTTTAACTTATCAAAGCTAAAATTTCTGATATTTTATTTAACTTAATTTTACTATTAAGTTATAAATGAATATTATTAATAAATTGTCCATTTAAGTTCAATATCAAAATCAAAATAGCTTAAACCATCTTGGCGGAATTGAATTCTTACTAAATTAGACTTATCTGATTGGTTTGTCAGATAAAAGTTTAATAAAACTTTATCATCAATTAATTGTAAGAAAATAATTAATAGAAAAAATTTAACAAATTATTTCAGATAAATCATAATTCTAAAAATTAACAAAATTAAGTTTGATTATATAATTATCTTCAAATGATTCAAAAATATTTGATTATTTATCAAAGAAACTAAAAACAAATGCTTCTAGACTAATCAGAATAGACATAATAGCGATTAGAAAAAAACAATTATTACCATTAATAAGTAATAAACTTACGTTAATAATTTGTTAGTAAATATCTGAATAGAATGTTACTATCTAAAATATTATCTATTTAACAAAAAGAATAGTTATTCCTAATTTATATTATCATAAATGATATTTCAGATAAATGATCAGAACATAATTATAAAAGAAAAAAGTTATTAATGGTGTTTGGTATGATTCAAATGAAATCAATAAACATTAGATATATAAATTAAATTTATTTATCCCACAAATAATGATGCAATGTTTTATGTTTTTGGGGTAATAATAAATAATAGAATTATTCATAAATAAATAAGCTTTTATAAAAATCATAATATTTTGTTCTTTGGCAGAGTTTCTAAGATTAATTACTAAGAAATATCTATAACTAAATTAATCGGTATGATTTGTTTAGGATTATGATGAAACTTTTTGTTTAAATGCACTATCGAAGGTAATTCTTGTGGATTGCCTATTTTCACTTTTGGAAAAACAGCTTTAAATGAATTAATTCATGATAATAATAATGGTATCATTTCAAACGATTTTACTCAACTTGCTATTGTAATTAAAATAAATTTGATTAAATTCTAATTTAAATATAAGTTCGTTATTAAATTCATATAATTTTACAAAATAATAACTTTAGACAATAATATATTGATCACTGGTATTAAGTTATTAGAAATAGTTGAATATTCGTAACTTTAAATTTTACTAAACATATAGCAATTTGTTCTAAGATCTATCCAGATAATTTGTTTTTTAAAAAATTTTATGATCTGACATGATATTCTTATATATTCTAAAATATAAGTTTTGAATTTTAAATTTCATCACTCAAATCTATCAATTTTAGATTATTTCTTTATTAAATAACTATAAATACTACTAGCTCCACAAATCATCATTTAAGAATAAATTTTTATTATTTGAAACATATTTTGTTGATAAAATTTATTAATTTTGCTACTAAATATTATCTGTATCTAATTCAAAATATTACCATCTACAGTTTCTGCTACATTTAAATAACTTTTTGAACGTAATAAGCTGTAATTTTTTTTATCTATTTATGAACTTATTAATTAATATTTCAAACATTTTGCTCATGATAAATATGATCATCATCTAAAATGATCTATACAATCACATTTGTTCTAATTCTTTCAATAGGATATCTAATTTTTTCTGAATATCTTTAAATCATCACATCGATTATATTACTACATACTTATCTAAATCTTTTATTATGTTTCTGTAAAAGATATCTGTTCAACCTTTTGAAATTATAAGGAATCTAAAAAAATGTTATTAGCTTTTAATTTTTGGATCATTCAATGATAGTTGTTTTAATATTTTCATTCATTACTCTAATGGTTTACTACCAAAAATTTATCATATGTTTAATTTTATTTAATGCATTATTTTTAAATAAATTTGCTTCTTTAATATATCTTCTTACCATTTCTGTAGATTTATGACCTGTCATAGCCATTATACTTCTTTCTTCAGCTCCAGATTCAGCTGCTGATGTTGCAAAACCTGATCTTAAACTATGTCCTGAATAATTTTTACTATCTATACCAGCTAATTTTAAATATTCTTTAATAAGTAAAGCTACTGTTTGATCTGTTAATCTATTTTCTGATAATTTTGATCCTTTAGTAAATCTTCTAAATAAAGCACCTGAATTAATTTTTGATATTTCTATCCATTTTTGAATTGAAACTACTGGGCAATATTGTGAATTGTCAAAGTAGGGTAGTCCTTTTATAGAACCTTCACCAAATTGATCTGTTTTAGATCTTTTAAGATTAATTTTAAGACCTTCTTGATACAAAATCTAGATCATCATAGTCTAATGAAACTATCTCATTTCTTCTAAAACCACCTGAAAACCCAATTAAGATTATTGATCTATCTCTAAATTTTTTAATTTCTTCCTTTTTTTGTTCATCTATTACATTAATTAATTTTTTTAAATTATTGATTAATAATGGTTTTTTACCTTTTTGAATGCTTCCTTTTCTTCTTTTAATACCCATTAATATTTTCAATAATTGATGGGTGTTTTGTATCTAAATAATGACCTTTAAGCTTATGTATAACGCCTATTGATACCAATCTTCTCTTTAAAGTGCTCATTTTAACGTCTTTAGTTGATAAATGAGTTAAATATAATGAAACTATTTTTGGTTCTGATGGTAAGAGATTTAAATCCATTTTGTGCACAAAATAATCCAAAATCATTAAAATCTGATTTATAAGCTCTTACAGTATTATTTGCTTTAGAGCTTTGTAAGATTTAATAATGTTTCTTCCTGTAATGCTTTTATGTCTGTTATTATATTATTCATATTTATTACTATTGATAACCATTAATTATCGTTAGTAATATATTAAGTGATTTTATAAGTCAATAGATATATAATATTAAAATAAATGATTAGAAAATTTAGAGTAAAGATGATTATCAGGAAAGATTGGTCTAAATTTATATCAATGAATATGCCAAGTTTTTATAATAGTTCCAATGAATATCGGATATTTTAGAAACTCTTTGGGAGCTGGATTCATGATGAAAATCATATTGTTAACGGAATATGCTTTGAATTAGAATGGTAAAATCGTTGGAATTGCTCATTATAGAACAATGCCAAGACCGATTAAGGGTCAATATATAGGCTTTTTAGACGATTTATTTGTTGACCCAGAATTTAGAGGTCAAAAAATAGCTCAAAAACTTATTAGTCACCTAAAATCATTATCTAAAGCCAATAATTGGGATGGAATTCGTTGGATCACCCACTCTTCCAATGAAAATGCAAAGAAATTATACGATAAAATAGCCAATAACACTGGTTTTGAACTCTATGAACTTAAAGGGGACTAAGTTTCAGCTAAAAGTCTGGAATTACTTAAAGAAAATACCCAAAGGCAAAGTTAAGACCTACTTGGAAGTTGCTAAAGCCATTGGAAAACCTAAGGCATTCAGAGCTGTTGCTAATGCAGTGGGTAAAAACCCCTATCCACCCAAAATACCCTGTCATAGAGTGATAAGATCAGACGGAAGTCTTGGTGGCTACTCAGCAAAAGGTGGAATTAGGCTAAAACGTCAATTATTAAGGTCTGAGAAGGTCTTCATCAAATAGAGATTTTAACCTATTAAAAGCATCTAAAAGTCAATAAAATCAATACTTATAGAGCTTTTTTATAACAATAACTAAAAATGTTATAATGCACCCTTTAGTTGTACCAGATATGAGATCATGCTAAAATTAAGGTGCTCTATGGACGTTTAAATGGCATATTCTGATAGTGCATTGCTCTAGTTTTCAACAATACCAACAGTTTTTTAGTTGTCCAAAAAAGCTCAATTTTAAAGGGTTTTTGACCCCCACTTCATATCTGGGCAACATATCATTATATTTTATAGACCTAGGATTGGATATAAACGTTGATATACAATGCTTTTTTATTGATTAGAATAATTTTTAAAAAATTAAGCTTTAATTAGATATCATGACTTTAATTTAAAAAAGTATTTATAAATTTTTAACTACGAATATGCTATTTTCTTCTTATTTTGATAATTATTTATTATAATAAAAATTTAATAATTACAATAGTATAAATAGTAAACTTAATGTATTATATTAAGTATTAGTAAATATAAGTTACCTATATTAAATTCTCTTAACCACTACTTCTCTTCTAGAAATATAAATACCACTTAGCACAATTATAAAGAGACCTAAAAATGTCCAATTATCAGGGAAATCACCAAAGAAATAGTAACCAATAATCACATTAGGAATTATCTCAGTATAGCCTAAAGGAGCTAATTTAGATGCATCAGCGTATTTAAGCGACAATATAAGGAATAAGTGGCCAATGCATGCAAAGACCCCTATTCCAGCCATAATAGACCACTGATTAAGAGTAGGTTTAACCCAAATAAAAGGAATTATCATAGATATTATGATCGCCCCTACTAAACCTGTTAATAAAAGCGTTAATAATGGATTGTCTGAAGTACTTAGCTTTCTTGTAATGATCAAATAAAAACCATACATAACACCTGTTCCTAGGGCAGCAAAACTTGCTAGATTTAATTCTAAAAAACCTGGCCTAATTACTACTAAGGAACCTACAAATCCAATTATTACAGCTGTCCATCTTCTTAAACCCACCTTCTCACCTAATAAAATGGGTGAAAATGCTGTAACGATTAATGGAGCAATAAAAGCTAATGTTAAAGCTTTAGCTAATGAGATTACAGATATTGAATAAAAAAAACATACATTCGCAGAAAGTAAAATCAAACCTCTAAGTATTTGTAGTTTTGGTTTATCAGACCAGACTAGGTGTTTTTTATAAAAGAAAAACATTATTGGAAGAGTAAATACAACTGTGAAAAAATACCTAGCCCAAGTTATTTGTAGTACTGGTAAATCTGTACTTAAATATTTTGCAAATCCATCCATTACTGGAAGAAACATCCAACCTAATAAGCTAAAAATAATGGCTTTCATAAGCCAATAGATACAGTTTAATTGAAGTACTTTAAAGCAAAGAATACTACTATTGGAATAGTAATAAAAGACATCAATGTTGATGTTACAATTGTACTAGCGATACTATCAACAATTTTTTTAGGTGAATACATCGATCCAACAAGATAATTTAACACAGCACTTGGCATTGCACTTTGTATTAATAAGACACCAGCTGCAAAACCATTCAAATCGAGTTTATTTATTATAAGAATACATATGATTGGACCCAAAATAACACGTCCTAAGGCTAATATAATTGAGTCTTTTAAAGAAAACTTAAACCTTGTTAAGGCTATACCAAGGGACATTAAAACTAAAAATATTGTTGCATATGTTAAAAGAAAAGTGGTGTTTTCAAGAAATACCGGGACATCTAAGTTAAAATAAAGAAATAATATTGATATTATTATTGCATAAACAGGAGGACTTTTAAGAACCACATCAAAAGAAAATTTTTTTTTAGCAAGAAAAACACCCAACGTAAAATGAAACAAAATTATAACAGAGGCTATAGCAGATGCTACACCAAGCCCTTCAGTGCCATAAGCAAAAAGACAAATTGGTATACCCATATTACCAGTATTTGGTAAAATCATTGGTGGTAGCTCCATACTTAGATCTCTTTTTAAAATAAAAAGAAGTATTAAACCAACTATGGAAAAGCCTCCAATCATAACTAAAGCATAGAAGAAGTAGGAGGTAAAAACTGCTAAAGTAATACCTGTGGTAGTTACAGTATAAAAAATCATTGCAGGCGTTCCTATATTACCTGCAAAATTAGTTATGAAATTAGTGTCTATTTTTGGATTTTTTTTCCCCAGGTAATAACCAATACCGATAACAAAAAAAACAGGAAATAAGACTTCAAAAATTTTGGAATATAATTCCATTAATTATGAATTCTAATTAATGTAGGATATTTAAGAATATCTTTATCTTTTTTAAATTTTGCAAGACAGTTATTTGAATTAAGTTCGCTTGTTTTGTGAGTAATAATAACAACAGTAGCTTTATTATTTTTTTTATCTGGTGTTTGAATCATTCTTTTTACAGAAATTTTGTATTGAGCTAACCTGTTAGTAATTCTGGACAGAACACCAGGTTTATCTTTAACTTCAAATCTCAAATATAAAGAATTAGTATAATTATTGACATTATAACATTTTATGGACTTACGCTTGTTGTTAGGTATACCAAAGGGTTTTTTAATATCCCCTTTCAAAATTGAAAGTAAATCAGATAGTAATGATGAAGAAGTAGGTCCAGGCCCAGCACCCTCTCCTTGTAATATACTTTCACCAACAGGTTTACCTTCAAGTATGACAGCATTCATCACACCAGAAACATTACCAATATAAGAATTTTTACTTACAAGACATGGGTGGACAGTTTCAAATAAACAACCATTAATAATTTCAGAAATACCAAGTAACTTAATACGTAAATTTAATTGGCTAGCTATTTCAATATCTTTTAATTCAATTTTTTCAATTCCTTCCATTAAACATTTATATTTTGAAATCTTAGTATTAAATGCAAGAGCAGACAAAATTCTTACTTTAGCAAAAGCATCAAAACCATTAAGATCTAATTTAGGGTTACCTGGTTCAGCGTATCCTAATTTTTGAGCCTTTTTTAAAACATTGGCAAAACTATCTTTAGAATTTCTCATTTCTGATAGAATATAATTAGAAGTTCCATTCAAAATTCCATAAACTTTAGTAATTTTGTTAGTTGCTAGACCCTCTTTAATAGTTCTTAATATTGGAATACCACCAGCAACAGATGCTTCAAATTCAAGATTAACATTATTATCTTCAGCTAATTTAGCAAGATAATCTCCATGTTTTGATATTAGGGCTTTATTTGGTGTAATAACGTGAATTTTATTTCTTAAAGCAGTTTCAACTACTTTTTTAGAAATGCCATCAGACATTCCTATTGCTTCAAATAAAATATCTACTTTATTTAATTTAAAAATATCTAAAGGATTTTTAAAAAAGATATCTTTATTAACTTTAAATTTTCTTTTCTTTTTTATGTTTTTTGCAGAAACAGCTACAATATTAATTCTTTTACCTGTAATTAATTCAATTTCTTTTTTTTTTGTATTTAATTCATTTAGTAAATAATTACCTACTTGACCCAATCCAACTACAGCAATATTTAAATTCATTTTCATTTACTTGTTTATATCAGGATACTCTGTGTTTTTTGAATATTCTTTAAGAAATAATTCAAATTCATTAAAAGACATTCTTTTAAATTCTGTATCTGATAAATTAAAATTCTTAACATTTGTTTTTTTTAAAGTATTATCATTAAGCTCAACTATATTATCGTTTAAATTACATGCAGATAAAATAAATAAACAAATTAATGTAAGATATTTCATTTTAATCCTCTAAATTTATTAAATCCAAATCTAATATTCATATTTTGTATAGCTTGTCCTGCACCACCTTTAATTAAATTATCTATTGCTGATAAGATAATAATTCTATCTTTATACTTAGTTTTGCAAATTGATATATGGCAATTATTTGTATTAATTATATCATTTGTACTTATTAAAGAATTAGTTTTTAGAATTTTTACAAATCCATTATTGGGATAATGATTAATCAATACTTTTTCTAATTTTTTAATAGTAGAGCCTTTATTAAGCTCTACATAAATGGTGCTTAATATTCCTCTAAACATTGGTGTTAAATGTGGTGTAAAAGTAAAATTTACTTTCTTTTTTGTAAAAGAATTTAATTCTTGTTGTATTTCAGAATTGTGTCGATGAAAACCAACACCGTATGCACTTAAGGATTCATAAAGGTTTTTATTTTTATACTTGTCATGTACTCCTCTACCTGCACCAGAATATCCAGATTTAGAATCTATAATTATATTATTAACTTTAATTAAATTTTTTTTAATCAATGGAATTAACGGCAACAATATTGATGTTGGATAACAACCTGGGCAGCCAATAATATTAAAATTTTTAACTTTTTCACCTGTAATTTCAGGTAATGAATATATAGATTTTTTAATATTTGAAATTGATCTGTGATTTTGTTTATACCATTTTAAATATAAGGATGCATTATTAAGTCTAAAATCTGCTGCCAAATCAATTAACACATTATGTTTTAATAAACTATTAGATATAGATTGTGCCTCACCATTTGGTAATGCAGTAAATACCAAGTCTACTTCTTTTAAAAATGATTTATTAAATTTAGTAATCTTTGGTAAATTTTTTGATTTTAATGATTTTTCATAACTAGTAATTTTCTTACCAACAGATGAGCTACCACATAAATATTTTATATTAATATTTTTGTGCTTAACTAATAACTTTATTAATTGAACACCAATATAACCAGTAGAACCAGCAACTAAAACATTAAGCTTAGGCATTGTTTATTATAACTATTTTGAAATAAAAAAGAATTATCTTTTCGAGAATTGGAAGCTTCTTCTAGCTTTTTTACGACCAGGTTTTTTTCTTTCAACAGATCTTGAGTCTCTGGTGTTAAGTTTCTCTGTTTTTAGTGTACTTCTTAGTTCTGAGTCAAATAATATTAAGGCTTTTGCAATACCGTGAACCATTGCTCCTGCCTGTCCAGTGTGACCGCCTCCTGCAACACTACATCTAACATCATATGCTGTTGCTTGATTAATAATTTCAAAAGGTCTTGTGATTTGCATTTTATGGCTACCGCTAGTGAAGTATTCATCCATAGTTCGACCATTAACATAAATTTTACCAGTCCCTTTTTTTAACCAAATCTTAGCAATTGATTTTTTTCTTCTGCCAGTTGCATATTTGCTATCTTTAAAATCTAATTTGATTTTTGGTTTTTTTGATACTGTTTGCGCTGTTTGTTCCATATTAATTTCTAATTAAATTTTTACTATTTAATTTTCCTAAATCTAAAAGTTTAGGATTTTGAGCTGCATGAGGATGGTCTTCACCTGCATAAATTTTAACTTTAGTTAATTGCTTTCTACCAAGAACACCTCCTGGTAACATTCTTTTAATTGCTAATTTTAAAGTCTCTCCTGGTTTATTCTTTTCTAATAATTTTTCAGGAGTTATTTCTTTAATTCCACCTGGGTGGCCCGTATGTCTATAGTATTTTTTGTCTTTAAATTTTTTTCCAGTAAATTTTGCATGTTCTATATTTTTAACAACAACAAAGTCACCATCATCCATGTGAGGTGTGTAAGTAGTTTTGTTTTTTCCTCTAACAATCATTGCTATTATAGATGCTAATCTTCCAACAACTGCTCCTTTAGCATCAATTTCAAACCAATTACTTGTTAATTCGCTACTTTTTAAAAATTTAGTCATAGAGCGAGGATTAATACTATTAATAATTATAAAGTCAATTTTATATTTCTCTTGCAATATAGCCATTTAATGGTAATTTTTATTTGCCGATTTGTTCCTATTGCAGGCTAATAATTGCTAAAAAGGATTTTTTACCCACATTTTCGGTAGGCGCATTTGAACTGTATTGTACGCCTTGCATAAAGCAAAAGTACTAAAAAAGGAGTATTAAGATGAGTACAAAAAGACAAAACCCAGAAACTATTGCATTGCATGGTGGTGATTATAGAAGTGATCCAACTACAAAAGCTGTAGCTGTCCCAATTTATAGAACAACTTCATATCTATTTGATAGCACTGAGCATGCAGCCAATTTATTTGGTCTAAAAGAGTTTGGAAATATCTACACAAGAATTATGAATCCAACCAATGATGTTCTTGAAAAAAGACTGGCTGCCTTAGATGGTGGATTAGCAAGTTTAACTGTCTCTTCTGGGCAAACAGCTTCAACCTTTGCTATCTTAAATGTTGCTCAAGCTGGGGATAACATTGTTAGTTCTACAGATCTTTATGGTGGAACTGTTTCATTGTTTACTCATACATTGAGCAAGCTTGGTATTGAAGTTAGATATGCTGATCCAGCAGATCCTAAAAACTTTGAAAAAGCAATAGATGATAAAACTAGAGCTTTTTATGGGGAAACATTACCCAATCCATATTTAAGAGTATTTCCTATTAAAGAAGTTTCTGATATTGGAAAAAAATATAATATACCATTAATAGTTGATAACACCGCCGCTCCTATCATCTGTAAGCCAATAGAACATGGTGCTGCTGTAGTAGTTTATTCACTTACAAAATATATAGGTGGACATGGTACAGTTGTGGGTGGAGCACTAATTGATGGTGGAAATTTTGATTGGACAGCCAATCCAAAAAGACAACCCTTGTTTAATGAACCTGATGCAAGCTATGGTGGCGTAGTATGGGGTAAGGCAGTTCCTGAATTAACTGGTGCCAATGTATCCTTTGCTGTTAGAGCAAGAGTTACTCTTTTGAGAGATCTTGGAGCTGCATTAGCGCCTGATAATGCTTTTGGAATAATTCAAGGACTTGAAACAGTAGCCTTGAGGATGAAACAACATTGCTCTAATGCTGAAAAAACAGTGGATCATTTATCTAATCATAAAAAAGTTGCTAGAGTGATTTACCCAACTAAGTATGAGGGAGATATTGGTAAAAGAGCAAAAAAATATCTTAATGGAGGAAATGGTGCTTTAATAGGAATAGAATTAAAAGGTGGTATTGAGTCTGGTAAGAAATTTATAGAAGCTTTAAAAATGTTTTATCATGTAGCAAATATAGGAGATGCTAGAAGCTTAGCTATACATCCAGCAACAACAACTCATAGCCAACTCACAGAGCAAGAATTAAGTGCTGCAGGAGTTACGCCTGGATATATAAGACTGTGTATAGGATTAGAACATATTGACGATATAATAGATGATCTTGATCAAGCACTTAGCGCTTCATAACAAATTCTTTATCGTTTTAAAAAACCTCTTGAGTTTTTATAAATGAGTAAAATATAGGTTGTTAATACAAAAATAGAACCTAACTGGTGTAGTGATGCATACTTTATTTCTACACCAGATATTAATGTAACAATTCCTAATAATATTTGAATAAGTAAAGCTATATCAAAAAGAATTATATTCTTTATGGCAACTCCTTCTTTAATAAATAAATAGTTAATAATCATAACAAGGATCACAAGCAGATAGGCAGTTGATCTATGTAAAAATTGAATAATAGAAGTATTATAAAATGACTCAGAGGTAAAAAGATCTAATAATAAAACATCATTTGGAAAAAAAGTACCATTCATATCTGGCCAAGTATTATAAATTAAACCTCCATTTAAACCTGACAGAAAAGCTCCCAATATAATTTGAATAATAATTAATAAAAAAATAAATAACAATAAGGATTGTGGAATTTTATAATCTAATTTTTTGAATATCAAAAAAATCTAAAATATACCAAAAAATTAAACATAAGATAAAAAGTGCAAGTGATAAATGAATTGCTAATCTAAAATGACTAACATCATTATTTTGTGTTAATCCACTAGTAACCATAAACCAACCTAAAAATCCCTGCAAACATATAAGAAAAAATATCAAAAAATATTTATTAGAATAAAAATTAGAATCTCTATATTTAATCCAAAAAATAATTAAAGGGATTAAGGTAAACAAGCCAACAATACGTGCTAATAATCTATGTGCATACTCCCAATAAAAAATTATTTTAAATTCGTTTAAAGACATTCCATAGTTAATATTTTTATACTCTGGAATTTTCTTATATTCTTCAAAATACATATTCCAATCATTTGAATTAAGTGGTGGCAATATACCTGAAAAAAGCTCCCATGCTGTAATGGATAAACCTGAGTCAGTTAATCTAGTTAAGCCACCTACAGCAACCATAAGAACAATTAGCAAAAATAGTCCTATTAACCATATCTTTAAATATTTTATATAGTTGTCGCTATTTACAAACATAAATTATACTTATAATAATTATTTTAATAACCAATTGATTAAATGTCGCCTACTAATAAAAAAAAACTTACCCAATTAAGAATAAAACTTGATAAATTAGATAATGATCTGCTTAAACTAATCAAAAAAAGATCACTTTTAGTAAATGAAGTTTTAAAAGTAAAAATTTATAAAAAAGAAATAATCGATAAAACAAGAATAAGCTATATACTTAAAAAAATTAAAAAAAAATCAATCAAGACAAAAATTGATCCAAAAATTACAAACAGAATTTGGAAAAATATGATTTGGTCTTTTATTGATTACGAGAAGAGAAACTTTAAAAAGAAATAAACTATTTACTGTGTGGTGGTAGTTTTTTCTCCACAAACATTTCATGTTTTCTAGTAGATGGATTGTATTTTTTAGCAGACAATTTAACTTTAGCTTTTTCACCACCTGCTGGCTTTTTTACATAATAGAAAAAAGGACTATCAGGTTTAGCTTCAGGGACCAATCTTACTTTAACGTGTGTTTTTTTTGCCATACTATTTAAGCTTTTTAATTTGTTTTACTAAGTTAGAAATATTTTTTAATTTATTTCTGAAATTATAATTAGCACTTATAGAATTATTTGATAATTCGTCAAGGTTTAAAGATTTGTCAGAATTGAGAACTTTTTTAACTCCATTGATTGTCATTCCTTGTTCTTTAAGTAAAAATTTAACTTTTTTAAGAACTTCTATAGTCTGATTATTATAGTATCTTCTATTACCATTGAGAATTTTTGGTTTGATCTGTTTAAATTCTTTTTCCCAAAACCTTATGGTATGAGTATTTAAAGTACCCTTTTTGGCATTTACTAAATCTAGAATTTTAGCAACCTCACCTATTGATTTGTAAGCATCTAAATTTTTATTGATCATTTATAGAATTTACTAAATCTTTAAACTCTTTAGAAGCTTTAAATAAAACAACATTTCTATCAGATATAGCCGCTTCTTCTTTAGTTTTAGGATTTCTTCCAACTCTACTTTTTTTTTGTCTTATAGAAAACGTACCAAATTTTGAAAGTTTAAGTTTTTTTTCAATTTTTAAATTTTCCAAGATTGTAGAAAAAAAATCATCAATTAAATTTTCAGAAATATTTTTAGAAAAACCAATCTGCATATAAATTGAGTTAATTAGATCTTTTTTTGTAAGGTTAGTTCTTGTCATTAATTAATATTATTAGTTATTTTTTCAATCAAATTTCCAGTTACCGTTTTAGAGCAAACACTTAAAGAATTTGAAAAACCTATATAATCTGTTCCACCATGACTTTTAATTACCGGGGAGTCTAAACCAATAAAAATTGCCCCATTATATAATCTTGGATCCAGTCTTTTTTTAAATTTTTTTAAATTTGAAATATTAAGTAGTGAAGACATTTTTCCAATCAAATTTCCAGTCATTGCTTTTTTTAATTCACTTGTGATAAAATTAGCAGTACCTTCAGCAGTCTTTAATGCAACATTGCCAGTAAAACCATCTGCTACTATAACGTTAACATCACCGTTCATTAATTGATTCCCTTCAATATAACCTTTAAACTCAAAATCGTTATTAGTTCTTTTATTCAATTGTTGATAAGTTTCTTTTATAATTTCATTTCCTTTAAGTTCTTCAGAGCCAATATTTAATAGTGCAACTTTTGCTTCATCGTTCGGATATAATGAATTAAATAAAGAGGAACCCATTATCGAAAAATCAATTAAATTTTTCGGACTACATTCAATATTTGCACCTAAGTCTAAAACAACACTCATATTCTTTTTATTTGGCCATAAGGCTGAAAGAGCTGGTTTATCTATATTGTCTATCATTTTAAGATTTAACTTTGAAATAACTAATAATGCACCAGTATTCCCTGCTGAAATTACTACATCAGATTTTTTTTCTTTAACACTCTGAATCGCTAACCACATACTAGTTTTTTTTCCTCTTTTTGCACCTTCCAATGGACTGTCTGTTCCTTTAACAACATCTTCTGTATGAACTATTTCAAAGTTTTCACTAGGCAATTCATCAGTAATAAACTTTTCAATTTGACCTTTATCACCAAAAATTTGATAAAAGGTATTTTTATTGTTTTTGAAATGATGATTAATACCTTCAATAATTTTTTTTGGTGAACCATCGCCACCCATTGCATCAACAGCAATTTTGATTGTTTTGCTCATTCTATTTATTTAGTTGAAAAAATAATTTACTCTTTAGGGTCCAAAACTTGTCTACCACGATACATACCAGTTTTAAGATCTAGATGATGAGGGAGTCTGTACTCACCAGATTTCTTATCCTCAACTATATTTTTAGATGAGAACTTCATATTCTGAGCTCTTCTCATCCCAGTTCTTGACGGTGATTGTTTACGTTTTGGTACAGCCATAATAAAATTAATGTTTAACTACACCTTTTATATGTGAATTTAAAGTGTTATTTATCAAAAATTCAATATATTTATCAAAATATTTTACCAAATAATCGCTATTTTGAGCATTATCTAAAAATATTGTTAATTGCTCTTTTTTTGATTCATTGTTTAAATGATCCCAATTATGAATTTTATCAATCATTCCATAAAATAAATTGAGATAATCTTTCATCTTTTTATTTATTGATTGGTCTCCATAACCAATCTCTCGGACACTTAATTCCAATTGTCTAAAGACATAATCATAAATTTCTTGGAGTATTTCTTTATTGTTATCATTTTTGTAAATTTTTAAAAAAAAAGCAAAATGTAATAAAAAAAAGATCATTCTATCAGAAAATGTATCTTGATTTTTAAAGTCTTTATATAATTCTTTATTTCTAGTTAATTTAACTAAATTATTGTAAATATTTAATATAATTTTTATTCATGAAAAAAATTTTTATTATCTAATTGTTCTTTTTTTATTTATTTCAAATTGTACATTAAATAAAGTTATAAAGCATCATGGTGTGCATAATTTTTAGAAAAAAAAAGTGAAAAATTTGTGCTTGGTAAAACAAATAAAAATGATATCTTTGAACTTTTGGGTCCTCCATCTACTACAAGGGTTCTTTTGATAATGAATGTATGGATTTATATGGAAATGAAAACAAACTCAACAAAATTATCTAAAATTAGGGAAAAAAAAATTGCTAAAAAACAATGTCTTACTTCTAGAATATTAATAACAGAGGTATTACTAGTCAAAAAGATATTTTTTGATATAAGATAAAATGAATAATTTAAAATATCTCAGAAGATACAACTCAGATGAGTTAATTACTAAAAATAGTTTTATCTATGAATTCTTGTATCCAGTATGAGACAAAAAATCAACGACCCTCTTGGTAAAAAGAAAAATAAAATTAATTAGCCTGCAATTACCGCTAATAATAATAAAGCTACAATATTTGTAATCTTAATCATTGGGTTAACAGCAGGCCCAGCAGTATCTTTATATGGGTCACCAACAGTATCACCTGTAACAGCTGCTTTATGAGCTTCTGAACCTTTTCCACCATAATTACCATCTTCAATATATTTCTTAGCGTTATCCCAAGCACCACCACCAGCTGTCATTGAAACTGCAACAAATAATCCAGTAATTATAACACCTAATAACATTGCACCGACAGCAGCTAAAGCAGCAACTTGCCCACCAATTTGAAATATCACAAAGTATAAAACAATTGGAGAAAGTACTGGTAATAAAGAAGGTATAATCATTTCTCTAATTGCAGCTAATGTTAATAAATCAACAAGTTTAGCGTAATCAGGTTTTTGTTTACGTTTCATAATACCTGGGTATTTTTTAAATTGCCTTCTAACTTCTATAACAACAGCCCCACCTGCTCTTCCTACGGCTTGCATTCCCATTGATCCAAATAAATATGGAAGCATTCCACCTATTAATAATCCAACTACAACGTATGGATTAGATAAATCAAATGTTACAACTATTCCTTCTAGCTTTGATCCTGCAACACCAGAAAAGTGTTTAATATCTTCAACATAAGCGGCAAATAAAACTAGTGCACCTAACCCTGCTGATCCAATAGCATAACCTTTGGTAACAGCTTTTGTAGTATTACCAACTGCATCCAACGCATCAGTAGTTTTTCTTACACTTTTTGGTAAATTTGACATTTCTGCAATACCACCTGCATTATCTGTAACTGGACCATACGCATCAAGTGCGACGACCATTCCAGCCAAAGCTAGCATAGTTGTTACGGAAATAGCAATTCCATAAAGACCAGCAATAGAGTTGGTAGCAAGAATACCCGCAACAATTATTAAAGCAGGAATTGCAGTTGCCTCCATAGAAACAGCTAATCCTTGAATAACGTTTGTGCCATGTCCTGTTGTTGATGATTTTGCGATACTTCTTACAGGTCTATAATCTGTTCCAGTATAATATTCAGTAATCCAAATTAATAAACCGGTAATAACTAAGCCAATTACACCACAGTAATAAAGACTCATACCAGTAAAAGTTTTTCCATTTACAGAATACTCATTAGCAAAACCAATAACATAATCAGTTACTGGATAAAGAATTAATAATGATGAAACAGCAGAAACAACAAATCCCTTGTATAATGCATTCATTACATTTTTACTTTTTCCAAGTTTTACAAAAAAAGTTCCTAGTATTGATGTTAAAATACAAGCGCCACCAATGGTTAATGGGTATATCATCATATTAATATCACCATAAAAAAATATAGAAGAAAGAACCATTGTTGCAACAATTGTTACAGCATAAGTTTCGAATAAATCTGCAGCCATTCCAGCACAATCACCAACATTGTCTCCAACGTTGTCTGCAATTACAGCTGGGTTTCTAGGGTCATCTTCAGGAATACCTGCCTCAACTTTTCCAACTAAATCAGCACCAACATCAGCACCTTTGGTAAAAATTCCACCACCTAATCTTGCAAAAATTGAAATTAAAGAAGCACCAAAACCTAGGGCAACAAGAGCATTAACAATTTCCCTTTCATCAACTCCCGCTTTTAATAAAAAATAATAATAAACAGCTATTGCTAACAAAGCCAAACCAGCAACCAACATACCTGTTACAGCACCTGATTTAAATGCTACAGCTAAACCACTTGCTAAACCTTTTCTAGATGCTTCAGCAGTTCTAACGTTAGCCTGAACTGAAACTAACATTCCAACATAACCAGCTATACCAGATAAAGCAGCTCCTATAAAATAACCTAAACCAACAAGAGGACTAAATACAATGCATATAACAACCAAAACAACAACTCCAACCACGGCAATTGTTTTGTATTGTCTTGCTAAATAAGCTTTTGCACCAATTTGAATAGCAGATGCAATTTCTTGCATTTTAGCATTTCCAGTGCTTGAGCTTAATATGTTTTTTCCAGTAAAGTATCCATATACAATTGAAAGAAATCCTGCAGCTATAGTATAAAGTAATATTGTTTCGACGATTGAGTTCATTTTGCCTTTTGGTTGTTTGGTTGTTAAATTAAACGTTTAAAGTCCGGACAATACAAAAAAAACCATAAAAGGCAATATTTAACTTTTTAAAAATGATGAAAATAACCCTTATTTTTAAGGCTAATTATTCCTCTTTTTTTATCAATTAATATGGGTTTATTATTTGAATTTTGAATTATTCCTATTTTTGAAATTTTAACTCTTAATTCATTTGAAATTTTTTTTATGATTCTTCTTTTATCTTTCGAGGCAGTAAATAGAACCTGATAATCATCACCTTTTGAAATACAATGCTCTTTCAAGAAATTTTTTTTTGATATGAGTTTATTCAAGGAATTAGAAACCGGTATATCATCTAAACTTACTTTATAAGATAGTTTTTGATTATTAATCAATTTTTCAAGGTCTGTTAATAAACCGTCCGAAATATCAATTGAAGTATTTGCAAATTTATTTAAATGTTTAGATAAATCAATTTGAATATTAGGTTTATAATATTGGTTAATAAAATAATCTTTTTGAATTTTATTTATTTTAAATTTATTTTTTAAAACTAATAAGCCTAAATAGCTATCACCTAAATTTCCTGTAACATAAATGTCATCATTAATTTTAGCTTTATTTCTTTCAATAATTTTTTTTGCAAAACCAATGGAGGTTATTGTAAAACTTAATTTGTTAGAAAAAACTGTATCTCCACCACAAAGATAGATTTTATACTTTTTTTGTTCATCGTTAAGTGATTTAGATATTTTTTTTAAGTTATTTTTTGAAAAAGTTTTTTTATTACCTGAGCCTGAAATAAAATAGTATTTTGGACTTACGCCTTTACAAATTAAATCAGATATTGATGATCTTATGATCTTTTTTATTACCAAATCTGGTTTTTTAAAATCTATAAAATGATTTCCTTGAATATATGTGTCTATTGATACTACTAACTCATGTTTCTTATCAAAAAAAACATCATCATTAAGGTTTAAAGAACCAATTGTCTTTTTAGAAAGTTTTTGAAAATAATTTTTAATTAAATCAAATTCATGCATTAGTATTTCTTATTTTTTTGGCAATTTTATCTAATATTGCATTCAAATATTTAGTTTGGGAGTCCTCTAAAAAAAAATTTGAAGCATCTAAATATTCCTTGATTATAATTTTTTTAGAGATTTTAGGCTTATAAAGAAATTCAAATATAGCAGCCTTAACAATGACCTGAAAAACTTTATCCATATTTGACAATTCAAGATCTTCACTTAAATAATTTCTGACCTCTTCTTTAATTACATCATCTCTTTCAATTGTACCAAGCACCACATCTTTAATAGATTTTTTAAATCTGTGTTTTGAAAAAGTTATATCTTCATCATCATTAAAAAATTTACCATAGAGTTTTTGAATAATTATAACTCTAGGATTTTGATTTGGGTTATATGGAGTTCTCATCCTTATTGGGAAAGGACAGATGTTACAGCTAGAGCTGCTTCTCTTCCCTTTTTCTTCCTAGCTATAGCTTGACGCATATTGAGACAAGTAATAATTCCATTACCAATGGGTTTTTTGTTTTCTACGGATAGTTTCATTATTGCATCAGTTGAAGAATGAGAAATAAAGTCAAAATGAGGAGTTTGTCCTTTAATCACACAACCAAGAGCTAAAAAAGCATCATACTTCTTAATATTCTTTGAAATGGTAACTGGTATTTCAAAGACACCTGGAACATTGATAATTTTTATTAAACTAGATTTGGGCAGTGCGCTCTTCGCACTACTTAATAAACCTTTTGATATATCTTTATAATAATCTGCAATAACTATTAAATATTTTTTTTTCATTAAATGATTTCCTGTTTAATAATTTTTATATCATAACCCTCTAAACCAATAACTTTTTTAAGAGATTTAGTTATTAATATCATATTTTTAATCTTTAAATCCTTAATTATTTGAGCTCCAATACCATAATTCCTTATAAGTTTATCATTTCCCTTTTTATAAAAATCTTTGTTCTTATAATCCTTGAGTGTTTGTGTAACAGATTTTAAATTTGTATCTTTTATAAAAACTAAAACACAGTTATTGAATTTCTTAAAATAATTTAACGTTTTATCAAATGAATTTGGCAATTGTTGATTGATTAAATAATTTTGAACTACGTTAGATGAAATTACTCTAACTCTTGGTATTATCCCTTTTTTAATATTACCTTTAATTAGAGCAAAGTGTTCAGATCCATCTAAAAGATTTTCATAAATTCTAATTTTATATTTTTGATTTTTAATTTTAATATCAGATTGTTTTTTAAGTTTAATTAGTTTTTCTTTTTTTAAACGATAAGCAATAAGGTCTTCAATTTTACCTATCTTTAAATTATGTTTTTTTGCAAAATCAAATAAATCTTGGCCTTTAGCCATTGTGCCATCTTCATTCATTATTTCACAAATAACTGCAGAGTTATTTTTTTTAGCAAGTTTTGATATATCAACAGAGGCTTCTGTATGACCAGCTCTTACTAGAACACCCCCATCTTTAGCAATGATTGGAAAAACATGTCCTGGTGAAACAATGTCTTTCTTATTTGCATTTTTCTTTGAAGCAATTTTAATTGTCTTTGCTCTATCTTTTGCTGAGATTCCAGTTGTTATTCCTTTTTTTGCTTCAATAGAAATTGTAAAGGCAGTTTTATTCCTTGATTGATTTATTGGGGACATCAAAGATAAATTTAACCGTTTTGCTTGTATACTATCTAGTGCTAGACAAATTAATCCACGACCATATTTGGCCATAAAATTTATATTTTTAGCACTTGAGTCACTGGTTGATATTATTAAGTCTCCTTCATTTTCTCTTTTCTCATCATCAACTAAGATGAACATACCACCCTTCTTTGCGATATTAATTATACTTTCAATGGATGCATAATTATTTTTTTTCATTAAAATAATTTCTAACGTATTTAGATAAGATATCTATCTCTATATTAACTAAGACTGCTCTTTTTTAATGAAGATAAATTGGTTAGTTTAAAGGTGTGTGGAATAACCCAAACTTGAAAACCTTTTTTGGTTACCTTGGAAATTGTTAAAGAAATTCCATTTATACATATAGAGGCTTTATCAATTAGATTTGCTCTTTCTTTTTTAACAATTTCAAAATCAAATAAATACGATTTATCAATTTTTTTAATACTCTGTATTTTACCTACTGCATCAATGTGGCCTTGGCAAATATGTCCTGATATTTTTTGACCAAATCTTAAAGGAAGTTCAAGATTAATTTTATCATTTATTTTTAAGAATTTAAATTTTGATCTTTGTATGGTTTCATCAGAAAGATAAAATTCCATTATTTTATTTTTAATATTAATTAATGTTAAGCAAACACCATCACAAGCAACTGATACACCTAGATCTTTACGTGTTAGCTTTAAATCAGCTTTTACAAAAATATTAATACCTTTTGATCTTTTTTCAAATTTAGTAATTAAACCTTGATTAAAAATTATTCCATTAAACATAATATTATTTGTAAAGTGTAATTACATCTTTGCCTAATTTTTTTTTAATTTTCAATTTATTTTTATAATTTTTCTTTAATTCATTAAGAAAACTAAACTCTTTATGGTTAACTAACTTTGATAAAGTTTTAGCACATTTGTATAAATAAAATTCATTAAATAATTTTTTTTTAATAATGTGTTTAGAAAGATCATTTCCCCCTTCAACTAATAAATTTCTGCAGCCAAGGACATAGAGTTTCATTAAAATTGATTTAATATCAAAGTTATCTTTATTTAATTTACTTTTGATTAAAGTTATGCCTCTTTTTTTTAACATTAATTTCATCTCAGATTTCGCGTTATGATAAAAAATTATAGTATTTTTTTTATTAGCTGTTTTAAAAATGTATGAATTTTTTTTAATTTCTAAATTTTTATCTAAAATTATTCTTTTAGGTGAAAATTTATTCAAACCTTCTAGTCTGCAATTAAGTTTTGGGTTATCTTTATTTAAAGTTTTGGACGAAATCATTAACGAATCATTTTTATATCTAAGATAATGTGTAAATTTATCAGTATGAATATCTGAAATTCTTTTTGTATCTTTGCTATATATCAAATTATTTCTAGAAATTGCAATTTTACCAGTAACATAAGGAAGGTTTTTTTTTCTATTAAAGAAATAAGGTGTATAAAATTTATTAATTTCTTTTTTGAGTAAATTTTTTTTTACTAAAACATTTTTTGACTTAAGAATTTTTAAAGTTTTACCTTTAACTTTTTTATCAATATCTTCAACTCCATACACAACTTCTTTAATTTTATTTTTAATTATAATATTTGTGCACGGAGGAGTTTTTCCATAATGACTACAAGGTTCAAGGGTCACATACATTTTTGAGCCTTCCAAATTTTCATGTGAATTTTTAATGGCATTAAATTCGGCATGAGGTGTACCTTTAAAACCTGTTTGACCAATTGAAAGTATTTCATTATTTTTAACGATTACACAACCTACAGAAGGATTAATTCCAGTTAGTCCATGACGAGCTTTTGCCAATTTCAAGGCCAGCTCCATAAAAATTTTATCTTTGATTGAAAATTTATCTTTTTTTGTAGACATCTAATTTGTCCACGAATTGCACAAAGTCTTTTTCTTCTCTAAAATTTCTATAAACAGAAGCAAATCTTACGTAAGCAACAGGGTCGAGCTCTTTTAAACCTTCCATAACCATAGTTCCAATAGTAGTAGATGAAATTTCACTTTGACCAAGCTCCTCAAGTGATCGAGAAATTTTACTTATAAATTTTTCTGCTGTTTCAGTATCAATAGGTCTTTTTTTAAGAGCAATAAAAATAGATTTTGATAATTTATCTCTATCAAATGAAGATTTTCTTCCATTTTTTTTAACAACCATAATTTCTCTAAATTGCACTCTTTCAAAAGTTGTAAATCTTGCTCCACACACACAAAGCCTTCTTCTTCTTATGGCTGTGCCATCTTCAGTTGGTCTTGAGTCTACTACTGAGGTTTCACCTTTTTTACAAATTGAACAAATCATTATTTTAAATTTTTATATATTGGAAAGTGAGATGTAAGTTCTATTACTTCATTTCTAACTTCTTCTTCAATTTTGCTATTATCGTCAGGGTTTTCAGACAAACCTTTTACAACTTTAGTTATTAGTTCACCTACTTTCTCAAACTCTTTTAATCCAAAACCTCTAGTTGTTGCGGCTTGAGTACCCAGTCTTATTCCAGAAGTAATCATTGGCTTTTCTGAATCGAAAGGTATTCCATTTTTGTTACAGGTAATATTAGCATTTGAAAGGCTTTCAGCAGCAGCATTACCTTTTACATTGAAAGGTCTTAGATCAACTAACATTAAGTGTGTATCTGTTCCACCAGAATAAATCTTAAAACCATTATTCTTAAGTGTCTCTGATAAAATTTTGGCATTAGCTAAAACTGATTTGATATAATCTTTGAAATCTGGTCTTAATGCTTCTAAAAAACCAGCAGCCTTTGCAGCAATGACATGCATCAATGGTCCACCTTGATAACCAGGGAATACTGCTGTGTTAAATTTTTTTGCTAGGTCTTCATGATTAGTTAAAATAATTCCACCTCTAGCACTTCTGAAAACTTTATGAGTTGTTGAAGTTACTACATGCGCGTGTTCACATGGGTTAGGGTACCCTTTGCCGGCAACTAAACCTGAAAAATGAGCCATATCCACCATCAAATATGCCCCTACTTTATCAGCAATCGCTCTAAATCTTTTAAAATCGATTACTCTAGAGTAAGCGCTACCACCACAAATTATAAGTTTTGGTTTATGTTCTAATGCAAGTTTTTCAACATTATCATAATCAATAAGTTCAGACTCTTTATCAACATCATACCCTATTGGATTAAACCATTTACCTGACATTGAAATTTTTAACCCATGAGTAATGTGTCCACCAGAATTTAAACTCATTCCCATAAATGTATCACCAGGATTTAATAGAGCTAAAAATACAGCTCCATTTGCTTGAGCCCCAGAATGTGGTTGGGCATTTGCAAATTTACAATCAAAAAGTTTCTTTAATCTTTCTATGGCTAAATTTTCTGCAACATCAACATGCTCACATCCATTGTAGTATCTTTTTCCAGGATACCCTTCTGCATATTTGTTTGTTAATACAGAGCCTTGCGCCTCTAAAACAGCTTGAGAAACTATATTTTCAGAAGCAATTAGTTCTATATGTTGTTGTTGTCTTTTTAACTCATCACTTATGGCTTTATGTAATTCTGGATCAGTTTCAGATAAACTGTCTTCAAAAAAGCTTTTATAATTTTTATTTAAATAGTTTTTTTCACTAGACATAATTAAATCTTTTTAATTCTTTTTGCGTGTCTTCCACCTTCAAACTTTGTATTTAAAAAAATGCTAACGCAATTTAAAGCATTTTTTTTAGTAAGAAGTCTTGATCCTAATGTAATGATATTTGCATTATTATGCAATCTTGATAATTTTGTAGATTTTGAATTATAGCACTGTGCAGCACGAATATTTTTATGTCTATTAGCAGCAATATTCATTCCCATACCAGACCCACAAACTAAAATACCTACATGTTTGTTACTAATCTTAACTTTTTTAGCGACCTTATGAGCAAAATCAGGATAATCTACCCTACCATCGTTAAATGGACCTAAATCAACTATCTTTATATTTTTTTTATCTAAGTAATTTTTGATTAATTCTTTTAATTTAAACCCAGCATGATCAGATGATATGAATATTTTTTTCAAACTAATTAAATTTATGATCTAAAACACAAGCAACTAAATGGATACGATCTTCTTCACCACCATTAAATGCATTATGATATTTTGTATTATTTGTAATCCAAACAGAACCATCAGCTGGTAAATGCATGGCAACATTATCAATGACCATTATTGATCCTGGGTTAGTAATAATTGGTATATGCAATCTAGGCTCAGGGTCTCTATGCCAACTTAATGTTGATCTTGGTTGTTTTAACAATACTCTTACTCTTCCAAGCTTATACTTAGATGAAAGCACATCAAAAACTTCCTTAAAATAAGTATCTTTAAATTCATCGATAAATTCTGAATATGCAGACTCGTCGATAGTTACATCTCTAACAACTTCCTTGCCTGTTGCATCCGGTTTAGTCCAAAAAACACCTCTGGCTTTATGACCTTTAATAGAGTCTGGATCACCAGGAATTTGAGTTAGAGATATTGCTCCAAAGTTACTAATCTCTTCAGGACCATCAAATTTTTTTATTTTTAAAATTTCACTATATGCCTTTTGAAGTTCAGTAATATCAAATTTAATTTCCTGTTTTTGAAAATCATTAAAATTTAATGTCATAATATTTATTAGTTACTCTTTTTAGAATATATTTGTATAATACATTTGTCGCATTTTATAAATATAATAAAAACATGATAACAGGAAGCTATCCAAACCTAAGGCTTAGACGTAGTAGAAAGAATGATTGGTCTAGAAGACTTATTCAGGAAAACAGCCTATCTTCAAGTGACTTTATTTTACCAATATTTCTTATTGATGGAAAAAATAAGAAACAATCCATAAAAACTATGCCTGGAGTTTTTAGGTATTCTATAGATAAAATTGGTCATATTGTTGATAAAGCCATTAAGAATAAAATACCTATGGTTGCGTTATTTCCATACACAAATTCAAAGTTAAAAAATGAAATTGGCACCGAAGCGTTAAATGAGGACAATTTAGTTTGTAGAGCTATCCAATATATTAAAAAAAGATACAGAAATGAAATTGGTATTATGTGTGATGTAGCTTTAGATCCCTACACTTCCCATGGTCATGATGGTCTTATAAAATCTGGCTATATATTAAATGATGAAACAAATGAAATTTTAATTAATCAATCCTTATTGCAATCCGAAATGGGATGTGATGTGCTAGCACCTTCAGACATGATGGATGGTAGGATTGGAAAAATAAGAAAAGCACTTGGATAAAAATGGTTATCAATTAGTTCAAATTCTTTCCTATGCAGTAAAATATGCATCAAGTTTTTATGGACCTTTCAGAGATGCGGTTGGATCAAGAGGACTTCTAAAAGGAGATAAAAAGACCTATCAAATGGATTTTCGAAACAGTAATGAAGCCTTAAGAGAGGTTGCCCTAGATATAAAGGAAGGAGCAGATATGGTAATGGTGAAACCAGGAATGCCCTACCTTGATATTATAAAATCAGTAAAAGATAATTTCAAAATTCCAGTTTTAGCTTATCAAGTTTCAGGAGAATATAGCTTACTCACAAATAGTATTAATAAACGTTTAATAGATAAAAACTCAATATTAGAAAGCTTGATCTCATTTAAGAGAGCTGGCGCAAATGCAATAGTCAGTTATTATGCTGACAGAATAAATGAAATAATACTTTAAGGCTATTTTAATAAATTTATAAAATGACTTCTTGAAACGGGTAAATTTAAATTATTTGGTTTCAATATACTTTTTTCAAGATAATCAGTAAGAAGCTTAAAACCTTTTAATAAATTTTTTAAATCAATATTTTTTGTATTTTGATCTATCAAAAAGTTTGGAATAAATTTTTTTTCTGAAGATGATTTTACAAAATAATTAATTTCTCCTTCTATAACTTCTTTTTCAACCATCTTTTTAAGCTCAAGATCGTAACCAAGTAATTTTAATAACTTTAATTCCCAAAAAATATATTCTTCAATCCAATTATCATGAGTTAATAAATCAAAAAATTCATCTATTAAAATGTAAATGTCATTATTTGATTGAGCTTCAGCTGTTAAAAGTTTTACAAGATGCATAGCAGAAGTTATGCAGCAAAGTTTTATACTATTATCAAAATAAATTGGCGTAGTAGCTTTAACAATTTCTACTTTAAAATAACCTATTCTATTTGAACTTTTGGAATTATAATTAACATGAATTTTATTGCCAATCTGTAAATAATTTTTAATTTTTTTTGAAGTTCCACCAAAAATAATACCAGAAATTTTTCCATAATTTTCAGTAAATACCTCTGCTATAATGGAATTTTCATTGTATCGATTTTTAGATAACAAATATCCTTTATCATCCCAATTCATTTTTTAAAAATACTCTCAAAACATAAGGTTGCAGCGTTCTGTTCAGCATCTTTTTTAGATGAACCATCTGCTGTAAAAATTCTAGTATTTTTTAATTTCACAGAGACTTTAAATAATGGTTTATGACGAGGCCCTGTATTTGATATTAACCTATAGATAGGTAAAGTTTTAAACATCTTTAAAGAATATTCTTGAAGTTTAGTTTTGGCATCTATTTCAGTTACCACACTTGCATTAATATGCTCATTCCACAAATTTAGAATAAATTTTTCAACAAAATTAATACCTTTGTCTAAATAAATCGCACCTATTAAAGCTTCTAAGCAATCAGCTATAACTTTGTCTTCAATTACAATTTTTTTATTTTTTGGATTAAATACCAAAATATATTTTTGTAATTCAATTTTTTTTGCAATTTCTAAGCATTTTCTTTTATTAACTAGAGATGCAAATTTTTTATCCAATATTCCTTCACGCTCATCTGGATAGATTTCTAATAATTTTTTTGCAATAACTAACCCTAAAACTCTATCACCTAAAAATTCAATTTTTTCATTATTATTCAAAGAGTCATAGCTTTTATGAGTAAGACTTTTTATTAAAATTTTAGGATCAGAAAATTTTAACTTTAATTTCTTTTCTAAGATTGATGAAGATATTTTCATTAATTAATAGTTTTAAAAAAACGATCAAACCTAATAGTTTTGTGCCATTTCCAAAAAGAAAAGATACTTGCAATTCTAAAATCAGATGAAAAAAAGATAAATTGTGCCTTACCAACTAGATTATCTTCATGGACATATCCAACGCTTGTTAAATATCTACTATCTTTAGAACAATCTCGATTGTCTCCAAGGAAAAAGTAATGTTTTGGTGGAACTATAAATACATCAGAATTTTGAAAACTATAATTTTTTAAATAAACGGTATTATGTATTGCACCATTTGGTAATTTTTCTTCAAACTTAACAACATCTATAGTTTGATTGCCACAATAAATTATATCATTTTTTGGAACCCTTGATTTAAAAATTTGATTATTATTAAGAAATAAATCACCATTTATGAATTGAATATTATCTCCAGGTAATCCTATTAATCTTTTGATATAATCTGTTCTATTGTCAGCAGGGGTTTTAAAAACAATAACATCACCTACTTCAGGTTTTTGTGAAAATATTCTGCCATTGAATATTGGTGGACTAAATGGAAAAGAATGTTTGCTATAACCATAAGAATATTTGGTAACAAATAATCTATCCCCAACCAATAATGTAGGTTCCATAGAAGATGAGGGTATATAAAAAGGTTGTATGAAAAAAGATCTAATAATAACCGCAATGATTAAGGCATAAAAAATTGTTTTAACATTTTCAATTATAAAGTTTTTACTTATCATTATTTATTTTTTTGTAAAATTACGTAAGCTATAGAATATTTTTTTTCATCTGAAATTGATAGAAAGAAATTAAATGAAGATGTTTTGAATTGATCTTTAACAATATTTTTTATTTTATTTGTAATTACAAAAGAAGGTTTACCTAATTTATCATTAATAATTGATATATCTTTAAAGTTAAGATTATCTCTAAAGCCAGTGCCAATTGATTTGGCTAAAGCTTCTTTAGCAGCAAATCTTTTTGCATAATAGGCTTTTTTATTTCTAATTTTTTTAGCAATAAGTATTTCTGAGTTAGAAAATATTCTTTTAATAAAATCTATTATTTTTTATTAATTTATTAAATCTTGTGATATCAACTATATCAACACCTATACCAAGTATTTTCATGGTTATTTATTTATTATTTTTCTAAAAGATTTAATCGTTTTTTTTAAACCATGAGTGACAGATTCACCAATTATAAAATGTCCAATATTGAATTCTGTAATTTCTTTAATTTTTGTTAATATTGCAGTTGTTTTATAGTCAAGACCGTGACCCGCATGGATTTCAAGACCAAAATTTTTACCAAACTTAGAACATTTTTTAATTTTTATTAGTTCTTTTTTATAGTCTTTATTTTTTTTAATTAAATCTGAAATTTTTCCAGTATGTATTTCAACACAATCAGTATTTAATTCTTTTGCACTTTGAATATCTTTTAAATTTGGATCTATAAATAGACTGGTTCTAATATTTGCTTTATTAAATAATGAAATTACTTTTTTAATTTTAGTTCTATTTTTATTTAAATTTAAACCACCTTCTGTAGTTATCTCTTTTCTTTTCTCTGGAACAATGCAAATATAATTGGGTTTATTTTTTAATGCTATCTTTACTATTTCATCATTTAAAGAAATTTCCAGGTTAGTAATTATTTTTTTATCTTTACAGATTTCTAAAACATCTTGATCATTTATGTGCCTTCTATCTTCTCTTAAATGTATTGTAACTGAATCTGCACCACATTTGCTAACATGTTTTGCTATCAATAATGGATTTGGATGGTTTGAGCCTCTTGCATTTCTAATTGTTGCAACATGATCTATGTTTACACCCAATTTTTTCATTTTATAAATCTACTTCCTGGCACTGTTATGGGTGTATTTTTAAGAAATTCAGGAAGTTTATTTTTTTTAAAAGTTGGAACATCAATTTTCATATGAGAAATAATTTCTTTTTTTATCTTTAAAGATTTTTTTGTTGATCTATCAATAATGGTAGCAAAACCAACAAGTTTTGCTCCTGGTCTAGTAATTAGATTTACACATTCTAAACTGGATTTTCCTGTTGTTATAACATCTTCAATAATTAATACTTTAGAACCTTTTTTAATATTAAAGCCTCTTCTCAAAGTAAATTTACCGTTAACTCTCTCACAAAATATAGTTTCTTTTTTTAAAATTTTACCTATTTCATAACCAATAATTACCCCACCCATCGCTGGAGCTAAAATTAAATCTATATATTTAAATTTTTTTTTAATCTTTTGGGCCAATGATTTACAAATAGAATTAGCTAAATTTGGAAAACTTAACAGTTTCGCACATTGAATATATTTAGATGAATGTAGTCCAGAAGAAAGTACGAAATGTCCTTCAAGTAAAGCGTTAGTTTTTTTTAAAATATTTAAAGATTTTTTGTGTGAAAGCATTTCTTTTTTCCTCATGTCTTATGATTTTAAACTTAATATTCTTTTGTTTTAGTTCGCTAATAAAATTTGTAAAGTTTTTCAGGTCTCTAATTATCAAATGGAACTTAAAGTTAATATAATATTGTGTTTTTTCATGCATCTCAACATTAGATATGTTTAATCTGTGATTACCTAGTAATGTTGTAATTTCACCTAGTTTGCCTGGTTGATCTGGTAAAGATATCCATAATGTAGTGTTATATTTCTTTATTCTTTCTTCTTTTTGTTCACCTTTCGAATGCCAATATCTTCTTATTGCTGCTCTAGCTTTTCCTGTTTTAGTAACTGGTATCCAGTGAAGTGAAGGTGATTTATTTTTTGAAGTTATTATATTAACAACATCTCCATTATGAAGAATACTTTGTAGTTCACTATCATTTCCATTTATTTGACAGCTAATAGCATTATCACCAATTTTTGTGTGAACCGCATAAGCAAAATCAATTGGAGTTGCGCCCTTTGGCAATTTTATTACTGAACCTTTGGGTGTGAAGCAAAAAACATTTTCCTGAAACATTTGAAGTTTAGTATACTCATAGAAATGTTCAGGATTTTCATTTTTATCAATAATTTCTACTAAATCTGCTAACCAATCATATTCTTTCCAAGTAAGTGAGTTAAATTTTTCAGAAGATTTATATTTCCAGTGAGATGCAATACCTCTTTCAGCAAATTCATGCATTTCCATAGTTCTAATTTGAATTTCTATAGGTCTTTTATTTGGTCCAATTACAGCTGTGTGTAATGATTTATAGTGATTAATTTTTGGTGAAGAAATATAATCTTTAAATTTTCCAGGTATACAGTTCCAATGTTGGTGAAATATTCCAAGTGCTTGATAACAATCATGCTCACTAGGCAATATAACCCTAAAACCTATTATATCTGTAATTTGCTCAAGGGATATTCTTTTTTTTTGTACTTTTCTCCAAATTGAAAAAGGAGTTTTTTCTCTTCCAAAAATCTTAGCTTTAATGTCATGATCATTTAAAAGTTCTGTAATTTGTATAGAAATTGATTTAAAGTTATTTACTTTATCTTCACGAATTTCATCTAATCTTTTTTTGATAAGTTCTCTTGCTTTATTATTTAAAACTTTAAAAGATAAATCTTCCAATTCATCTCTTATTCTGTGCATGCCCATTCTATCAGCTAATGGTCCATAGATCTCCATAGTTTCCTTAGCAATTCTTTCTTTTTTTTCAATTTTGCTAATAGCATCAATCGTTCTCATATTATGTAAACGATCCGCAAGTTTTACTAATAAAACTCTAATGTCTTTAGAGGTAGCTAAAATTAATTTTCTAAAATTCTCAGCTTTTGAACTAGAGTTTGCTTGATTTTCAAAAACAGAAATTTTGGTTACACCCTCAACTAAATCCGCAATTTCTTGTCCAAACTCTTTCTTGATATTTTCATATGTAGCATGTGTGTCTTCAATTGTGTCATGAAGTAATCCAGTAACAATTGTAGCGCTATCTAATTCTAAATCGCTAAGTATAGAAGCAACAGCTATTGGATGATTTGAATAGGGATCGCCTGATGCACGTTTTTGATTTTCATGCGCTTTAACAGCGTATTGGTATGCTTTATTTAATTTTTCAGGATTTAAAAACTTATTATAATTTTTGACTTTATTTATAAGTTCTTCAGAATTAAGCATAGGTTATTATAACACTAATTTATATTTGTTTAATAGATCTAAGGTTTTTTACTGACAAACTATAGACTAAATTAACAATATTTTTACCAGATTTTGGATCTTTCCACTTTTTATCTATTTCAAATAAAGGCAATAAAACAAAACTTCTCATTTTCATTCTAGGGTGTGGAATAAAAAGGTTTTCTTCAATAAAATTTAATACTTTTTTGTCATAATCAATAATGTCAATATCACATGTTCTTGGAGCATTCTTCTTTGTTCTAGATCTACCTAATTTTTTTTCAATTAATTTACAATATTTCAATAATTCAAGAGGGTTTAAGTGTAGTTTTAACCTTAATGACTACATTTATATATTTTGGCAACAGTGGATCTGGCCATGAGTTAGATAGATAATATGATGAGGTTTTAACTATTTTTATTCTATTTTTTTCTAATTCAAATTTAGCTAAATTAATATTGTTAATTTTGTTACCTAGATTTGATCCGATTGCCAAATATGAATGTTTAACTCGATTTTCTAATATGTCTGGCTTTTTCACGATTCCAATCTCTGTTTTTTTTAGTAGCTCTTTTGTCAAATTGCTTTTTACCTTTTGCAACTGCTATCTCAATTTTAGCTTTGCCCTTTTTAAAATACATTTTTGTTGGAACAAGAGTTAGTCCATCTCTTTGCATTTTACCAATTAGTTTATTAATTTCTTTTCTATTTAATAATAATTTTCTTTCATCTGTGGGATTATGATTAGAATAACTTGCTTGTTTAAATGCTGAGATGTGTGAATTAATCAAAACAATTTCTCCACTTTTTTCAACAGCATAAGAGTCTGCTATATTTATTTTGCCTTCTCTAATTGATTTTATTTCAGAGCCTTTGAGAACAATTCCAGCTTCAATTAATTCCTCGAAAAAATAATTAAAACTTGCTTTTCTATTTAAGCAAATAATTTTTAAACCAGAATTGGTTTTTTTATTCATTAGAGTAATTTTGCAGATACTAGAGCTTTTTTTACAATATTTTTGGTTGTGTCAGTAACTTTAACCAATGGCAATCTTACATCGTCCTCACATAAGCCTAAAAGTTTAGCTGCATGCTTAACTGGACTTGGATTGCTTTCAACAAACATTGAGCTATGAACAGGTTGTAAAATTTTATCTAATTTAACAGCTTCAAGTTTACTTTCTGCATTATCTAACTTTGATGCCTTCTGAAAATCTGAGCATAACTTAGGTGCAATATTTGCAGTTACACTTATTGAACCAATACCACCTCTGTTATTAAACTCTAAAGCATTATCATCATTACCTGTAAGTTGAATAAAATCATTTCCCATCTTATCTTTTTGTTGGTTAACTCTTTCTAAATCACCTGTAGCGTCTTTAACGCCAACAATATTTTTCAATTCAAACAATCTAGCCATTGTATCAACAGACATATCGATTACAGATCTTCCAGGAATATTATAAATTATAATTGGTATTCCACATTTATCATTTATCGCTTTATAGTGTTGAAATAGTCCCTCTTGCGTAGGTTTATTGTAATAAGGTGTAACCACCAATGCCGCATCAGCACCTGCTTTTTCTGCATGCGTTGTGAGTGAAATTGCTTCTTCTGTAGAATTAGAACCGGTTCCAGCTATTACTATAGTTTTACCATTGCTCTCTTTAACGCATAAATCGATTACTTTTTGATGTTCATTATGACTTAAAGTTGGAGATTCACCCGTTGTACCTGCTGGTACCAATCCATTTGTGCCATTAGAAATTTGAAAATGTATAAGCTTAATATAAGCATCTATATCTAGCTCATTATTTTTAAACGGGGTGATTAAAGCAACATTTGATCCTTTGAACATAAATACTTATAACATAGTTTAAAGATTCATTTACTAAATTTATGGTTAAAAATACTTTATTTTTTATAAAATTATTTTTGTTATTATTGTCAATAATAAGCAATTCTTATGCTGCTGAAGTTACAATATTACCCTTAAAAAAACCTATATTAGATGAAAAAACAAAAAATGAAAAAATTTCCCAGAGTATAATAAAACCAAAATCTAAACCTACAAAAATTCAATTAAATAAAGATAAAGTTGCAAAAGTTGTTGATAAAAAGATTAATTATTCAATTCCAAAGAGCAAACCTTTAATAGTAAAAAAGATAAAACCCTCGGTTAAAAATACTTCTAAATATTATAGTCAAAAAGATTTCGCCATAGCAAAAAAATCTATTCAGGCAATGGAAAAAAGTCAGTGGTCATCAGCTTTGTCAATTTCTAAAAAAGCAAAAGACAAATCTATATATAATTTTGTTCAATGGAGACATTTATTAACTTCAGGAAATCAAGCAACTTTTTACGATTATTTAGTTTTTTTAAAGAATAATGATGACTATCCTCGAATAAACAGAATTAGATATTTAGCAGAAGAAAAACTTTCTACAGAAAAAATTTCACCCAAGAAAATCATTGATTGGTTTAATTCGAAGGAACCATTAAGCGGTTATGGTGAACTAATATTAGGAGAAAGTTTTATTCAAACTGGAAATATTGAAAAAGGAGTTTCATTGATAAAAAAAGGTTGGATCACAGCCAAACTTTCAAGATCTCAAATGAAAAAATTGAACAAAAAATATAAAAAATATCTTAATTCAACAGACTATGTAAAAAGGGCTGATTATTTAGCCTGGGAAAATAAATATTGGGATTTAAAAAGAATGCTTCCTTATCTGCCAAAAGATTATCAATTACTTTATACAGCTAGACAAATTTTAATGAGCAAATCTTACGGTGTAGACAATGCAATTAAAAATGTTCCACAAAAATTTAAAAATGATGCTGGTTTAAATCATGATCGACTTAAATGGAGAAGAAAAAGAGGAAGAATTGATAGCTCTCTAGAGATTATATTTTCAATTAAAAATGATAAAGATTATCTTGTGAGACCTGACAAATGGTGGGTTGAAAGAGCTATAATGACAAGAGCTCTAATTTATAAAGATAAATATGAAACAGCATACAAAGTTGCAAGTCAACATTCTCTTGATCCAGGTCCTGAATTTGCTGAAGCTGAATGGATAAGTGGATGGATTGCATTAAGTTTTTTAGATGATCCAATTTTAGCAATTGATCACTTCAATAATTTTTACCAAAATGTAAGTTATCCTATAAGTCTATCTAGAGGTGCATATTGGCTTGGTAGAGCTTATGAAAAAATTGGTGATAAAAAACAATCAGAAGATTGGTATAAGGAGGCAACTAAATATCTAACCACATACTACGGTCAATTAGCTTTTTTAAAAATTAGTCCCAATGAAGAAATTTGAACTTGAAGAACAACAGATTGTTGAGGATGAATATAGAAAATATTTTAAAAAAAAAGAACTTGTTAAAATTAGTTATCTTTTAGATGAATTAGATAAAGATAAATATACTAAAAATATCTTAAGACATCTAGCAAATGATAATATTAAGAGTGGAAGTGAGGTTTTGGCTGCAGAACTTGCAACAAATATCTCAAGATATGATTTTGCTATACAAGTTTCAAAGATAGCCTCATATGAAAAGAGATTTCATAATACTTACAACTATCCAATAATAAGTGTGCCTCAATACGTGAATGGAAGAAAAATTCCTGAAACTGCTTTTATACTATCACTTATAAGACAAGAAAGTGAATTTGATATGAGGGCTAATAGTCATGTTGGTGCTCAAGGGTTGATGCAGCTAATGCCTTACACTGCAAAACTAGTTGCAAAACAAGCAAAGCTCCCGTACTCAAAGTCTCGGTTAACCTCTGACCCAGAATATAATATCAATTTAGGATCTCATTATATCGCAGGGTTAATACTTGATTATGATGGAGCTTACCCGTTTGCAACAGCAGCTTACAATGCTGGACCTAAAAGAGTTAAACACTGGAAAAAAATTAATAAAGATCCACAAAAAAAACAGATTGATTTTGTTGATTGGGTTGAATTAATTCCATTCAAGGAAACTAGGAATTATGTTCAGCGTGTAATGGAAAACTATAATGTTTACAGATACATTTTAGAAAAAAAACCAATAGAAATGAAAGATTTTTTTAAGGATCAACCACTATTCTAATGGCGGAAGAGGAGGGATTCGAACCCTCGGTACAAGTTTCCCCGCACGGTCATTTAGCAAACGACTGGTTTCAGCCTCTCACCCACTCTTCCACAGATTAACGATATAGCTGATTGTATTGAATATTCAATATTTATAAAGTAATTATTATTTATTATTATGAAAAACAACTATTCAATATTTTCTTTAGTTAAAAATGCTTTTTCCTACCATGAAAATTGGCAAAAGGCATGGAAAGACCCTGCTCCAAAAAAAGAGTACGATGCAATAATTATTGGAGGTGGTGGTCATGGTCTTGCAACAGCATATTATTTAGCAAAAAAACATAATATGAAAAATATTGCAGTTGTTGAAAAAGGATGGATTGGTGGTGGAAACACAGGAAGAAACACAACTATTATAAGATCAAATTATTTATGGGACGCAAGTGCTGGCCTTTATGATCATGCTTTAAAACTATGGGAAGGTCTTTCACAAGAAATAAATTATAACGTAATGTTTAGTCAAAGAGGTGTGATGAATCTGGCTCACAATCTTCAAGATATTAGAGATTTAAAAAGAAGAACTCATGCAAATAGATTAAATGGAATTGATGCTGTTTATTTAAGTACTGAAGAAGTTAAAAAATTTTGTCCAATCATAAACACTTCTCCTGACATACGTTATCCTGTATTAGGTGGAACATTACAAAGAAGAGCTGGGACAGCTAGACATGATGCTGTTGCGTGGGGTTATGCGCGTGGTGCAGATGAAATGGGTGTCGATATAATTCAAAATTGTGAAGTAAAAGGTATTAAAAGAAATGGTGATGAAGTTGAAGGTATAGAAACTTCAAAAGGATTTATTAAAGCTAAAAAAATTGGCGTAGTTGCTGCAGGTCACTCAAGCGTACTTGCAAATATGGCTGGTTTACGTTTGCCCTTAGAGAGCAAACCTCTTCAAGCTTTAGTGTCTGAGCCTGTTAAACCAATCATTGATACAGTTGTGATGTCTAATGCTGTACATGCTTATGTTAGCCAATCTGACAAGGGTGAACTTGTAATTGGTGCAGGTACAGACGATTATGTTTCGTATTCACAAAAAGGAAGTCATGATATTGTTGAAGGAACTTTAAACGCTATTTTAGAACTTTATCCCATTTTTAGTAGAATGCGTATGCTTAGACAATGGGGTGGTATTGTTGATATTTGTCCAGATGCAAGTCCCATAATAAGTAAGACTACTATAAAAGGTCTTTATTTTAACTGTGGTTGGGGCACTGGTGGATTTAAAGCAACACCTGGGTCAGGTGATCTATTTGCTCATACAATAGCTAATGATGAACCTCATAAATTAAATGCTGCATTTAATCTAAACAGATTTGTTAGTGGGGATCTTGTAGATGAGCATGGTGCAGCGGCGGTAGCTCATTAATGTTTTTAATTACTTGTCCCTTTTGTGGAGAAAGAGAGCAAAGCGAGTTTAAAGCTGGTGGAGAAGCTCATATTGAAAGACCAAAACAACCTACAGAATTAAGTGATGATGAGTGGGCAGAATATCTCTTCATGAGAAAAAATATTAAAGGTGTACAATTTGAAAGATGGAACCATGCCCACGGATGTCGAAAATGGTTTAACATGGTACGTGATACTTCCAATGATGAAATAAAAGCCGTTTATAAAATGGGTGAAAAACCACCATCAATTTAATTTTATATGCAAAAAAAGTTAAGAGTAAAAACTAGTAATTTTATTGATGAAACAACAAAGATTGCTTTTAAGTTCAATAATAAAACTTACTATGGATTTAAAGGAGATACATTAGCTTCAGCCCTCCTTTCAAATGATGTTCATTTAGTTGGAAGAAGTTTTAAATATCACAGACCAAGGGGAATAATGACAGCTGGGTCTGAAGAGCCAAGCGCAATTGTTCAAGTTAATAATAACACAGCAATTCACAGAACCAAATGTTAGAGCGACTGAAGTTGAAATTTATGATGGTCTAGAGGCTACAAGCCAAAATTGTTGGCCAAGTGTCAACTTTGATATAGGTGGCATAAATAATTTTATATCTCCCCTTCTACCTGCAGGATTTTATTATAAGACTTTTATGTGGCCTGCTAATTTTTGGGAAAAATATGAATTTTTAATCAGACATTCGGCAGGACTAGGTAAATCACCAACTGAACCTGATCCAGATATTTATGAGCATAAATATATTCATTGTGATGTTCTTGTAATAGGTGCTGGCGTTGCGGGAATTTTAGCTGCAAAGACTGCTGCAAAAAATAATCTAAAAACATTATTGCTTGATGAAAAAAATGAACTTGGTGGTTCTACAATCTACCAAGATACAGATCATATTAAGATAAATAATCAAAATTCATCAATCTGGTTAGAGAATGAAATAAATGATTTAAAAAAAATTGATAATTTAGAAATTAAAACAAGAACTAGTGTGGCGGCTTATCATGGATATAATTATTTATTAGCAAGAGAAAATTTAACAGATCATCTTCCTCATTCAAATAAAAGAAATAAAGTAAGACAAAGATTATTAAAGATAAGAGCTAAAAAAGTTATTGTTGCAACAGGAGCATTAGAAAGACCATTAATATTTAATAACAATGATAGACCTGGCATTATGCTTGCATCAGCTGTTAAAAAATATGCTGATTATTATGGCGTAGCAACTGGTCAAAAAAATATCTTCTTTACTAATAATGACACAGCCTATGAGGCTGCAATTTCTTTAATAAAAAAAGGAATTAATGTAGATGCAATAATCGATATTAGAGAAAAATCTAATACAGAATTTACAAAAGAAGCTCAAAATCTAGGAGTTAAAATATATAACTCTTATACTGTAGTGGATACCGAGGGTTATAAAAGAATTAATAAGATTACAATAATGAAACTATCTAAAGATGGACAATCATTTAGCGGTTCGGATAAAATTATATTGGATTGTGATTGTTTATCTATTGCAGGTGGATGGACACCAGCAGTACATCTTTTTACTCAATCAGGTGGTAAATTAAAATTTAGAGATAAAGATCAGGTTTTTATACCAAATAAATACCCTTCTGATCAAATAAGTATTGGATCTTGTAATGGTGATTTTGAAATTGATGATGTAATAACCAGCTCTGTAAAATCTATAAAAGAATTTTTAAATATAAACGAAACTGAATATGACAATTTAGAAATAAAATGTCCTAAAGATAAAGATTTTAGAAATATTTGGCTACTTCCTTCTGATAAAATTTTAGGAAAGACCAAACCCTTTGTTGATTATCAAAATGATGCAACAGCAAAAGATATTAAACTTGCTCTAAGAGAGGGCTTCAGGTCAATTGAGCATGTAAAAAGATATACAACAACAGGGATGGGTACCGATCAAGGTAAACTTGGTAATATGCATGCGCTTGGTATTATTGCAGAAACTGCAGGTGTAAAAATGGGTGAACTTGGAACGACAACTTTTAGGCCTCCCTACACTCCTTTAACATTTGGAACAATTGTTGGACGAAATGTTGGTGAATTTTTTGATACATTTAGAAGAACGCCTATGAACGATTGGCATATAGAAAATAAGGCTGAATTTGAAAACGTAGGTCAGTGGAAAAGAGCTTGGTACTATCCAAAAAATAATGAAACCATGCATGAAGCCGTACAAAGAGAAAGTAAAGCAGCAAGAGAGAGTGCAGGCATATTAGACGCTTCAACACTTGGTAAAATTGATATTCAAGGAACGGACGCTTCTGAATTTTTAAATAGAGTTTACACAAATGCATGGTCAAAACTTGCTATTGGAAAATGTCGTTATGGTTTAATGCTCAATGAAGATGGTATGGTTTATGATGATGGTGTTACAACTAGACTAGATGAAAATCATTATATAATGACAACCACAACTGGGGGTGCAGCAAATGTACTTGGAAAATTAGAAGATTATCTTCAAACCGAATGGCCTGAACTAGATGTTTACCTATCATCGGTAACTGATCATTATGCAACAGCTAGTATCTGTGGGCCAAATAGTAAAAAGATTTTAAAAAAATTAGCACCAGATCTTGATCTTTCTGATGAAAATTTTCCTCATATGTCATTCAAGAATGTCAAAATAGATAATATTAAATGTAGAATTATGCGTATTAGTTTTACGGGTGAACATAGTTATGAAATTAATATTCAAGCAAATTATGGTGAAGCTTTATGGAAAAAATGTATGGAGGCCGGTGAAGAGTTCAACATTACACCTTATGGCACTGAGACGATGCACTTATTAAGAGCAGAAAAAGGATTTATTATTGTTGGTCAAGATACCGATGCAACGATGACACCTATAGACCTACAAATGGACTGGATTGTTAGTAAGAAAAAATATGACTTTATTGGAAAAAGATCTTTATATAGATCAGACACTATGAGAGAGGACCGTAAACAACTGGTTGGTCTATTAACAGATAATCCATCAGAGGTATTGGAAGAAGGTGCTCAGATAGTAGCTAATATAAATCAAAAACCAGTTGAAATGTTAGGTCATGTTACTTCAAGTTATTATAGTCCCAATCTAAATAAATCAATTGCACTAGCTGTAGTTAGAGGTGGAAAAAATATGCTTGGTCAAAAATTATTTATTCCAATGGAAAACAAAAATATTAACGTCACAATTGTTAATCCTGTTTTTTTTGACAAAGAAAATGAGAGGTTAAATGCTTAATTATAAAACATCTATTAAAGGTGATATCACTTATTCTGATTTAGAAATAAAGGAAATTAAACCTATAATGAAACTAATCATAAGAGGCAAAACAAAAGAATTTATGACCGCAATTGGAAAAAATCTCAATATGCTTTTACCAACAGAAGCTAATACTTCTACTTCAACTGAAAAATTAACTGCTTTTTGGTTAAGCCCTGATGAATGGATGTTAATATCAAATGAAACTGTAAGTGAAGACAATAATACTTATGAAGTTGAAGATGAGTTAATTAGAAATATATCAAAAGTTAAATTGGGTGCAGTGACTGATGTAAGTGATCAGTTTGTAATGCTAAATATTAAGGGTAGTAAGGTTTTTGATTTACTAGCAACAGGCTCGCCTTTTAACTTTAATAATTTTAAAACGAAAAAAGGTTTGGTTGTTCAAACGATTCTAGCTCATATTGATGTTATTATTCACCATAAAGAGATAAATAATGTGGATTTATTCATTAGGCGCTCTTTTTCCCAACATTTACACTCCTGGATGAGTGATAGTGCGTCAAGGTTATAACCTTACACACATTAATTTTCATATATATTTAGATTATGAAAAAAATACTCCTTGTGGTGCTATTAGCACTTTTACCCTTCTCACTTAACGCAGAATCTAAACTTGATCAGATTTTATCTTCTGGTGAATTAAAAGTTGGAACTACAGGTGACTGGGATCCAATGACTCTGAAAGATCCTGCTACAAATAAGTATAAAGGATTTGATATTGATGTAATGAGCGAACTAGCTAAAGATATGGGTGTTAAAATTAAATTTGTACCTACAGAATGGAAAACTATAGTTTCTGGAATTACTGCAGGAAGATATGATATTTCTACAAGTGTTACGAAAACACCAAAAAGAGCAGAAGTAGCTGGATTTACTGACACATATTATAAATATGGAACTGTACCATTGGTGCTTAAAAAGAATTTAAAAAAATATTCGACATGGGATTCATTGAACAACAGTAATGTTACTATTGCAACAACACTAGGAACTTCACAAGAAGAAAAAGCAAAGGAGTTTTTTCCAAAATCAAATCTAAGATCTGTTGAAGCGCCAGCAAGAGATTTTCAAGAAGTTTTAGCTGGAAGAGCAGATGGAAATATTACAAGCTCTACTGAGGCAAATAAATTAGTTATTACATATCCTGAGCTAGCTATTGTTCCTGATGGAGAAAAAAATCCTGCTTTTTTAGCTATGATGGTTAATAAAAATGATAAAGTTTGGAATGATTATGTAAATAAGTGGATTAAAGATAAAAAATCCTCTGGTTTCTTTGATAAACTTTTAGCAAAATATAATTTAAAAAGCTTATAAAGATTAGATAATATTCTTTAATCAATTATAATTTAAAAGTGAAAAATTTAATTTTTTTACTTTTATTTATAACTCTTACTTCTTGTAGTGGCCAAGAATTAGGCTGGTTTATTCTTTCACCCAATAATGTTGAAGGGTTAACAAATCTTAAATTTTTATTAAGTGGTTTAACTACAACAATTTATATTTCAGTAGTATCTATAATCATATCTGCAATATTAGGGTTTATTGTTGCAATTCCATCTTTAGCTAAAAATAGATTTTTAACATACATAAATGTTTGCTATGTAGAAATTGTAAGAGCTATACCCCTGCTTGTTTTAATTTTATGGATTTATTATGGACTTCCAATAATGACAGGAATAAGTTTTAGTCCCTTTGTATCTGGAATAATTGCACTTGCGATAAGTGAGAGTGCTTTTCAAGCAGAAATATTTAGAGCTGGTATAAACTCAATAAAAAAATCTCAGTGGGAAGCAGGGTCAACACTTGGATTAACTTTTTATCAAAGGTTAAGATTAGTCATCCTTCCTCAGGCAATTAAAAATATCTTACCTGCATTAGGCAATCAATTTGTATATGTATTAAAGATGTCTTCACTAGTTTCAATTATTGGTATTGGTGACTTAACAAGAAAGGCTAATGAATTAGTTGTGTCTACTTATAGACCATTAGAAATTTATACCTTCTTAATTTTAGAATATTTAGTTTTGATCTTAATTGTCTCATTTTTTGTAAGAAAGTTTGAAAATCGCCTCAAAAGAGATGGTAATAATTAAGAATTAAGACTGTTAAAAAAAAGTAATCTTTACGGTTTAATTTTTTTTAGATTTTCTATAATCCCAAGGATAATCAAAACTCCATAGACCACATGCCAATTTTATTCATTCTTGCATAGTCTTCATCTGCTATAAATTTTTTTGAATACTTTCTATAAGCAAAAGCATAACCACTTTCTAACAAGATAACTTGATAGACTTTCATTATTAACAAAACATTCTGCTAAGTGTTCTTTTGTATTGATCTTTTCCTTCTACTAATACACTCAACAGTATTATTTCCTATTTTATCAATAAGTATTTGCCTTGCGGTAACTCCACAGGGATCACTAACACCTGCTTTCACACATGTTTGTTTTAATTCTGGAGTATCAATACCAGTAAATCTGATCTTTTCTCCATTAAGATGAATTGTATCTCCATCAACTATTTTAATAATTTGAGACTTAACTTGATTGTATGTTAAAAAAAATATTATTAAACTTATGCTAATAAGTAAAATGGCTTTTCTTTTGTTTAAAAACATTATTTAAAAAATATCCAATAAATATAATTACTGCAATACCCATAAACCAGTTTGTTGCCATGATTGTATAAAAAATATCTGCATAGTCACCACCTCTAATATTAATTACATACCATAAAGATAAAAACGGAAAAGCTGTTAATCTCAAAATACTAAGATAGAGACTAAAAATTGGTTTTTTAAGAGCCTGAAATACTGCTGTGGTAATAAAAAATACAGGATAAATTGGTGCAATTAAAGCAGCAATTTTTAGATAAATGGCTCCATGATAAATGGCTTCTTGGTTTTCTGTAAATAAAGAAACAAAGAATTCTGCTCCAAAAAACAAAATTACACCTGCAGCAGCCATAAAAGAACATCCAAAGGTTAAAGCTTTGGTATAAAGTTCACGAATACGATTGTACTTTTTTGCACCAAAGTTTTGTCCACCAATTGAAAGGACAGCTGTATTTAATCCAATTACAGGAAGTAAAAAAACTTGTTCTACTCTTAAAGCCGCACCATAACCAGCAGTTGCAAGATCTCCAAACTGTCCAATAAAATATAATATATTAAAGATACCTACACCAATAAACAAGCATACTAATCATAATTGGAGTAGCTTGCATGAACAATTCTCTTAGAAAAATAAACTTAGGTATAAAACAATTTATTGATAAATATTTTTTTAATTTACAAGAATTAATTTTGTAAGCTAAATAAATAGTTCCAATTGTTTGAGATATAACAGTTGCAATAGCAAGTCCCCCTATTCCAAATGCAGGGATAATTCCATATCCCCAAATAAACAAAGGGTTTAAAAAAATGTTTAAAAAGAAACTAAAAATAAGTACATTTCTGTAACTCTTGGTATCACCCTGCGCATTCAAAGCTCCATTTAAAGAGATTTGAATCATTACAATAAACGTTCCATAAAAAATGATATCTAAATACTCTCTAGTTAAAGCAATACCTGTTGCATCAGATCCCATAACACTTAAAAGAAAATCAGCAGCATTTAGTCCAAATAAAGTAACAATAATAGAAGTAACTAATGCAAAAATTATTGATTGAGCAATAAATAATGAAGCTTTATTTATTTTTTTTTCACCTAATAAGATTACCAATACATGAATTTGTTGCAGCCCCAATACCAACACCAACGGCAATAATTACAAAATATATTGGAAATGATTTAGCTATAGCACTTATAGCTTCAGCAGAAATTCTTCCTGCAAACCATGTATCAACTAAATTATAGAAAGTTTGAAATAAAGAACCTACACTAGCAGGTATCGTTACTTTTTGAAGTAGTGACCAAATTGGATCTTTTGTTAAGTTAATAGCTTTAGACAAATGATTTTCCTATTTAAATTCTTTTTGGAATTTATGCTTTGAACCAGTCTTTTTAGCAAGGTTTATTTGACTTTGTCTCATTCTAAATCTTTCTTTCTGAACGATTGTCAAACTATCATGACAATTTGGGCAAGAAACACCTTCTTCATACTTTTTAGACTTTTTATCTTTTGGAGAGACAGGTTTTCTACATCCACTACACATTGAATAACTGCCAACCTTTAATCCATGTTTAACACTAATTCGGTTATCAAAAACAAAGCATTCACCATTCCATAGACTTTCTTTTTTTTTAATATTTTTTAAATAATTTAAAATTCCACCTTTCAATTGATAAACATTTTTAAAACCTTTTTTTTCTAAAAATACTGAAGCTTTCTCACATCTAATTCCACCAGTACAAAACATTGCAATTGGCTTTGTTTTTTTTAACTTATTTAGGTATTTTGGAAATTCTCTAAAATTAGCAACATCAGGATTAACTGATCTTTTAAAGGTACCTACATTATATTCAAATGGTTTTCTTGAATCTAAAACTAATGTGTTCTTTATCATTAATTAACTTATTCCATTTTTTAGGATCTACATGATTATCTTTCTTATTTTTTGATGACAAAGAAAGACCCATGGGAACTACTTCTTTTTTAATTTTTACTTTTGGTTTGTGAAACGGTTGAAATTTACTTTTTGAAATATTTTCACTATCAAACTTTTTAAAATTTAAAATCTTTTTAATCTTGGTAATAGTTGACTTTAGATCGTTAGCTTTTCCTGAGATTGTTGCATTTACACCTTCACTCGCTATAATTATTGTTCCTCGGATATTTTTTTTTATTAAATAATTCTGAAGTAAAACCTTATTTTTTTTTAATGAGGTAAGTTTTTTAAATTTGTAAAATCCAAATACATCAAACATTACAACACTCTACAAACAGTCATTCCATCACCTAATGGTACAATGATTTGTTCCACTCTATTATCTTTTGCAACATAATCATTAAAGTCTCTAATATTTACAGTGAATTTATCTAAATTATTCTCATCTGCAACTTCACCGTGCCACAAAACATTATCTACAATAACCAATCCACCTTTATTCACTAGTTTTAAAGATCTTTCGTAATATTCTTTATAATTCATTTTATCAGCATCAATAAAAACCATATCGAATTTATTATTCTTTAATTCTTCCAAACTATCTAATGCAGGCTTAACAATTGTTTTAATTTTATTATCCAGATTAGCTTTCTTAAAAAAACTTACTGCAATCTTGTTGGTCTCTTCATTTTTATCAAGAGCTATAAGTTTACCATTCTCTGGTAGTGCTAATGCAATTGAAAGCGCACTTAACCCAGTAAAAGTACCAATCTCAAGAACATTTCTAATGTTAGAGGTTTTTATAATTAAATGAAGAAAATGACATTGAGATGTTGCTACTTGCATTCTCTTAACGTCTCCAAGTGTATTATTATAATCGATGATTTCTTGCTGGATGGGATTTAACTTTAAACTAAAATTATTTATATATTTTTCAAGCTTTTCAGTAATTCTAATTGCTTTACCCATGGTATTTTAAGTCCTTTGTGTCTACCTATTATAAGGCTATTGAAGTTTTTTCTTTAATATTTCGTTTATTAGCTGTGGATTAGCTTTGCCACCAGAAACCTTCATTGCTTGTCCTACAAAGAAACCAAATAGTTTTTCTTTACCCTGTTTATATTCAATAGCTTTTTCTCTATTGGTATCAATTATTTTATCTATTAACGCTTCTAAAGCTTTTGGGTCACTTTCTTGTTTTAAACCTTTTTCTTCAACAATTATTTGAGGATCTTTATCATCTATCTATCATTAATTCAAAAATTGACTTGGCTATTTTTCCAGAAATAGTTCCATTTTTAATTAAGTTGATAAGTTTAGCTAAATTTTTTGCACTTACTGGACTTTCTGAAATTTCCAAGTTTTTATTATTTAAAACTGCAAATAATTCACCAGTAATCCAATTAACTGCTAACTTCATATCTTTGTTCTTGCCCATTTTGGCAACAACTTCCTCAAAATATTTTGCTATATCAATGTCAGACACTAATATTGTAGCTTCATAAGAAGAAATTTTAAATTCATCAATAAATCTTTTTTTCTTATCATCAGGAAGTTCTGGAATATTACTTTTAAGTTTTTCAATAAATTCATCTGATACTTCTAGTGGTAATAAATCTGGGTCTGGAAAATATCTATAATCATGAGCATCTTCTTTTGATCTCATTGATCTAGTCTCATTCTTTTTAGTGTCAAACAATCTTGTTTCTTGATCAATTGATTTTCCTTCTTCAATTAAATCAACCTGTCTATTTGCTTCATAATTTATTGCCATTTGCATAAATTTAATTGAATTGACATTTTTAATTTCACAACGTGTCCCTAGTTCTTTAGAATCTTTCAATCGTACAGAAACATTTACATCTGCTCTTAAAGAACCTTCTTGCATGTTTCCATCACAAGTACCTAAGTACCTCATAATTGATCTTAGCTTTTTAATATAAGCACTGACCTCATCAGGTGATCTTAAATCAGGTTTGCTCACAATTTCCATTAATGCTACTCCTGATCTATTTAAATCTACTAATGTATTTTGTGGATCCATATCATGTATACTTTTTCCAGCGTCTTGCTCTAAATGAAGTCTTTCTATACCAACTTCTTTTTGACCATCTGGCATATCAAGTATTACTGTGCCCTCACCTACTATGGGATATTTAAACTGAGAAATTTGATACCCTTGAGGAAGATCTGCATAAAAATAATTTTTTCGATCAAAAACTGATCTTTTATTAATTTGAGCTTTTAATCCAATGCCGGTTTTAATTGCTTGTTGAACACAAAATTCATTAATAACTGGTAACATTCCAGGAAATGCAGCATCTACTAAACTTACTTGTGTATTGGGTTCAGCTCCAAAAGTTGTTGATGATGATGAAAATAATTTAGAATTTGAGGTTACTTGCGCATGGACTTCAAGACCAATGACTACCTCATAGATGTTGTCTCCTCTTTCAACTAGATATTCTGATTTATCTTTTGACATTTACTTAATCCACCAATCAGTAATATTATTTTTAAATTGAATTTTTTCTTCCATTGCATAAGCAATGTTTAATATTTTTTGTTCATCAAAGGCTTTTCCAATAATTTGAAGTCCTAACGGGTAACCCTTTGCATCCAAACCTGCTGGTATAGAAATTGCAGGTAAACCAGCTAGATTAACTGGTACTGTAAATATATCGTTTAAATACATCGAAATTGGATCGTTAGTTTTTTCCCCAATCTTAAAAGCAGCACTGGGTGTTGAGGGGGTTAAAATTGCATCAACCTTTTTATACGCATCATCAAAATCATTTTTAATTAATTTTCTAACTTTTTGAGCTTTTAAATAATATGCATCATAGTAACCTGATGACAAAACATAAGTTCCAATCATTATTCTTCTTTGAACCTCACTACCAAATCCTTCTGATCTAGTTCTCTCATACATATCAATAAGATTTTCACCCTTAGACCTAAAACCATATTTTACACCATCGTATCTTGCTAAGTTTGAAGATGCTTCTGCAGGAGCTACAATATAATAAGTTGGTAAAGCATAGTTTGTATGTGGTAGTGTAATTTCTATAATTTCTGCACCACAATCTTTTATATACTCAATCCCTTTAGACCATAAATCTTCAATTTCTTTAGGCATGCCATCAACTCTATATTCTTTAGGAATTCCAATTTTCATACCTTTAATATTGTTTGTTAACTCCTTGCTGTACTCATTTCTTTTAAAGTTTATTGATGTTGAGTCTTTTTCATCGTAGGTACTAATAACTTCTTGAAGCAAAGCACAATCTTTTACATTTTTAGACATTGGACCTGCTTGATCTAAAGAAGATGCAAAAGCAACTATCCCATATCTTGAGCAGCTTCCATAAGTTGGTTTTAATCCTACTGTTCCTGTAAATGATGCAGGCTGTCTAATAGAACCTCCTGTATCAGTACCAATTGTAATTGGAGTTAAATTAGCAGCTAAAGCTGATGCTGAACCACCAGATGAACCACCAGGGACAAGATCTTTATCTATTGGACTTTGAACATTTCCAAAAAAACTTGTTTCATTAGAAGAGCCCATTGCAAATTCATCACAATTTAACTTACCAAGTAAAATGGCACCTTCATTCCAAATATTTTGAGTGACTGTTGACTCATATGTTGGAATGAAATTACTTAACATCTTACTTCCCGCAGTTGTTTTTACTCCATTAGTACAAAATAAATCTTTAACTGCCATGGGTACTCCTGGTAGTTTTAAATCAAAATTTGGTTTTTGGTCAAAAATTTTTGACTTTTTGAGAGCATTAGAAAAATCTTCAGTGATATATGTATTTAAATCTTGAGATTTTTCTCCTCTTTCTATGTAAGCTTTTGTAGTTTCTTCTGAGGATAGTTTTTTATCTTTAATATTTTTTACTAATTCAGACAATGTTAATGAAGTAATATTAGTCATTATTCAACAACTCTTGGTACGACAAAAAAATCTTCATTTTCATCAGGTGAATTTTTCAATATTTGCTCTCTAATATTTTCACTTTTAACTTCATCAGATCTTAATTTTAAAGTTATTTCAGCAACAGAGGTTAAAGGTTCAATATTTTCAGTGTCAAGTTCATTTAATTTTTCTATAAAATCAAATATCGAATTCAGGTCTCCAGCCAATTTTTTAGCTTTACTTTCTTCTACAGAAATCCTTGATAATTTTGATATGTGCTTTATTGTTTTAAGATCAATAGTCATGTGATAATTAAATATGTCGGCAAACTATCACTTAAGTTTAAAATATACAATATGATCACAATTGAAGAATTCAAATTAAAACAAGCAAATAAAGTCAGATTTATTGGTTTAGATTTGGGTTCTAAAAGAATTGGTGTATCCATATGTGATGAGAGGCAATCAATTGCCACACCATTTAAAACTATCAATAAAACAAACACCAATGAACTAATCGACCAACTTAAAATTATTATCAAAGAAAACAATATTGGAGGGATAATTATTGGGAACCCTGTCAATATGGACGGTAGCATGGGCAGATCAGCTCAATCTGTTAATGATGTAGCTTTAAATATATCTAAATCAATTAATCTGCCAGTGATACTATGGGATGAAAGACTTTCAACGGTTGGGGCATTTAATATTTCTAGTTTATTGGATGTTAATGTATCTAAAAGAGTAAAAACTATAGATCAAAATGCTGCTGCCTTTATTTTACAAGGGGCAATAGATTATTTGAATAATTAATACTTGCCATAGTGCCTATTAATAGTTATAGAGTTAATTTTAATGGCAAGTAAAACAAATAAAGCTATTAAAATCTCTCAAAAACACCTCCTAGGTATTCAAGATTTATCCATCAATGATGTCAATCTAATTTTAGATGAAGCAAAATCATTTATTAAATTAAATCAAAGTAAAAGCAAAAAAACAAATATTTTAAATGGTAAGACACAAATCAATTTATTTTTTGAACCTTCTACGAGAACACAAAGTTCGTTTGAACTAGCTGGTAAAAGACTTGGTGCAGATGTCATGTCTATGAATATGGCAAATTCTGCAATTAAAAAAGGTGAAACACTTATAGACACAGCAATGACCTTGAATGCAATGCATCCTGATATTATTGTTATTAGACATCAAGACTCTGGAGCATGTAATCTTTTGTCTCAAAAAGTAAATTGTGCAGTACTTAATGCTGGTGATGGAAGTCGTGAACACCCTACTCAAGCTTTATTAGATGCTTTAACGATTATAAATAGAAAAGAAAAAATTGAAGGTTTAAGGATAGCAATTTGTGGTGACATAACACATTCACGTGTTGCAAGATCAAATATTTATCTGCTCAATATGTTAGGAGCAGAAGTTAATATTATTGCACCATCTAATTTAATGCCAAAAGAGATAGAAAAATTTGGAGTAAATACTTTTACAGACATGAAAAAAGGATTAAAGGACTGTGACATTGTGATGATGTTAAGATTACAAAATGAAAGAATGACTAGCTCATTTTTATCTTCAAATAGAGAATACTATGAATATTATGGTTTAACTCCTGACAAACTATTACATGCAAAAGATGATGCATTAATAATGCATCCAGGGCCAATGAATAGAGGTATTGAAATAGATACAAAGTTAGCTGACGATATCAACAGGAGTGTAATTAAAGAACAAGTTGAACTTGGGGTGGCTGTAAGAATGGCTTGTTTAAAAATATTTTGTGAATAAATGAAAAAACAATACTTTATAAATGCTAATATAATTGATCCTCATAATTCAATTAATGAAAATGGTGGAATGATTATTGCTGAAGATGGTTCTATTGAAGCTATTGGCAAAAAAGTAAACACGAACAATATACCTTCAAGAGAAAAGATTATTGATTTAAAGGGAAAATATATATTTCCAGGATTAGTAGATATGCGAGTTTTTGCAGGTGAGCCAGGTTATGAATACAAGGAAAATTTTAGAACCTTAAGTAATGCGGCTCTTGCTGGCGGCGTAACTTCAGTTGTCACTATGCCAAACACAGATCCTATTATAGATAATGTTTCAATTGTAGATTTTTTAAAAAGACGTGGAAGAGATAAATCTAAAATTAACGTGTTTCCTAGTGCAGCCCTTACAAAAAACATTGAAGGAATTACAATGACAGAATTTGGTCTACTTCAAAGCAGAGGTATAATTGGATTTACAGATGGTATAAAAACTATTCAAAATACTAGATTAATGTCTCGTATAATGAATTCTGCTAAAGATCTTGGGACTTTAATTATGCAGCATGCTGAAGACTATGAGTTATCTAAAAATGGAATGATCAATTCAGGAATTATTGCAACAAAACTAGGACTATCAGGAATATCTTCGGTGGCTGAAAGAATAATTATAGAGAGAGATCTAACGTTACTAGAAAATATAAAGTGTAGATATCATATATCACAAGTATCTGCTGCAAAATCAATTGAAATAATTAAAGAAAGAAAAGAAAAAGTTAAATTTACAACTGGGGTTTCTATAAACAATCTTTCATTAAATGAAAATGATATTGGGGATTTCAGAACCTTCTTAAAATTATCACCACCATTAAGAACAGAAGAAGATAGAATTGGGCTCGTACAAGGGTTAAAGGATGGTACTATTGATGTAATTGTTTCAGATCATAAGCCGGAAGATGAAGAGCAAAAAAGATTAACATTTGCTCAAGCAGCTACCGGTGCATCAGGTATTGAAACACTACTTTCATTAAGCTTAGAATTATATCATAACGGATCAGTAAAATTAGAAACTATAATTAAAGCACTTACATCAAACCCAGCTAAAATATTAAAAATAAACAAAGGTAATCTTTCAGTCGGAAATGAAGCTGATTTTTGTATAGTTGATATTGATAAACCGTGGATTGTAAAAAAAGAAAAACTGATATCAAAATCTAAAAATACTTCGATAGAAGATAAAAAACTCCAAGGTAAAGTAACAAATACATTTGTAAAAGGTGAAGAACTATTTAAATTATAATAATGGAATATTTATTAATTGCATTAGTATCATATGTTCTTGGTTCTATACCTTTTGGTTTTATACTCACAAAAATATTTTTAAAAAAAGATATTAGAAATATTGGCTCAGGGAATATTGGTGCAACGAATGCCCTAAGAACTGGTAATAAGGCTTTAGGATATACGACATTAGCCCTAGATATAGCAAAAGCAGTTATTCCAGTTTTATTTGTAAAATTTAACTATCCAGAATATGTTTTTATAGCTTCTTTATGTGCATTTTTGGGTCATGTATTTCCTGTATGGCTAAAATTTAAAGGTGGAAAAGGTGTTGCAACTTATGTTGGTATACTTTTCTCTATAAATATTATTCTAGGTTTTGTATTTGTTGTTAGTTGGGGAATTATATTTGTCATTTCAAAATTTTCATCTTTATCATCAATAATTGCAAGTTTGGTTATTCCACTTTATTTATTCATTTTTGGAAATCATAATTCAATTTTTTTTATGATAATGTTTATTTTAATACTCTATACTCACAGAGAAAACGTTAAACGCCTGAAAAATAAAGAAGAAACAAAGACAAAAATTTATTGATTTGACTATCAAAAGCTTTTGAGTAGTTTGTTTTATAATGAATCTAGTCATCGTAGAAAGTCCTGCTAAAGCTAAAACTATTAATAAGTATTTAGGTGATAACTATATTGTTTTAGCAAGCTATGGACATATTAGAGATCTTCCATCAAAAAATGGATCTGTTGATCCAGAAAATAATTTTAAAATGGAATGGGAAGTTGATAGTTTTTCTAAAAAATATCTTAAGGAAATTACTGATGCTGCTAAAATTTCTTCAAAAATAATTTTGGCAACAGACCCTGATCGTGAAGGTGAAGCAATAGCATGGCATGTAAAAGAATATTTGAATGAAAAAAAATTAATAAAAGATAAATATGTTGAAAGAGTTGTTTTTAATGAAATAACCAAAAAAGCAGTAGTGCATGGCATTGAAAATCCTAGGCAAATTGAACCTTTACTTGTTGATGCTTATATGGCTAGAAGAGCTCTAGACTACTTAGTTGGCTTTAACATATCACCTATACTGTGGACAAAATTGCCAGGATCAAAATCTGCAGGTCGAGTTCAATCAGTAGCCTTAAAACTTATTACTGAAAGAGAGCATGAAATTGAGTTATTTAATCCAGAAGAATTTTGGACACTAAGTATTAAATTTAATGATAATAATAAAAATAGTATTCTCGCTAGCATCACTCAACTAGAGAATAAAAAAATTGAAAAATTTTCATTCAAAAATAAAGATGAAATCGAAAAAGCAATGAATACCGTTCAATCTAAAAAATTTCAAATAAGTGATATTTCTAGCAAAGTTGTAAATAGAAATCCTTCTGGTCCATTCACAACTTCTACTCTTCAACAAGTTGCTTCAGGTAGATTGGGGTTTGGAGCATCACGTACAATGCAAATCGCTCAAAAATTGTATCAAGGAATAGAAATTGAGGGAGAAACTATTGGCTTAATTACCTATATGAGAACAGATGGTACAAATCTATCTAAAGATGCTGTAGATACTTTCAGAAAATATATCAAGGATCAATTTGGAAGTGAATATTTGCCTGATCAGGCAGCTAGTTATTCTGGCAAAAAAGCAAAAAATGCTCAAGAAGCACATGAAGCAATCCGTCCAACAGATATTATGCGTGCACCTGGGTCTGTTAAAAAATATTTAAGTCCTGATCAGCATAAATTATATGATTTAATTTGGAGTAGAGCCCTTTCTTCTCAAATGCAGCCTGCTCAATTTGACAGAAATACTATTACAATAACTTCAGATGATAATGGAACCATTTGTAAAGCTAGTGGTTCGGTGATTAAATTTGACGGATTCTTAAAAGTTATGAACGATAATAAGAAAGAAGAAGATGAAGATATTCTTCCAGAAATGAACAAAGGGCCAATAAATATTGAAGCCTTATTAGACGAACAACACTTTACACAGCCTCCTCCAAGATATTCTGAGGCAAGCTTAGTAAAAAAACTAGAAGAATTAGGAATTGGAAGACCATCAACATATGCAAGTATAATATCAGTCATATCAACTAGAGGTTATGCCGAAACTATAAATAAAAGATTTCATCCTACTGACCGAGGAAAATTAATATCTGCATTTCTTGAAAAATTATTTTCTAAATACGTCGATTATAATTTTACTGCTGGATTAGAAAATCAATTAGATGACATAACTACAGGCAAAGAAGGATGGATTAGAGTTCTTGAAATGTTTTGGAAAGATTTCAATCAAAATGTGTCTGATGTTAAAGAAAAAAGAACTAGAGAAGTTTTAGACCTTTTAAATGACAGTCTTGGTAGTTTAATTTTTGAAAGAGATAAAGAAGGTAATATAAATAGACAATGTAAACTTTGTGATACGGGATCATTAAGTTTAAAAAATAGCTTTAGAGGTGGTGCTTTTATAGGTTGTTCAAATTATCCAGAGTGTAAATTTACTAGACCTTTATCTAAAGCTAAAGCAGCTGCTCAATCCCAACTAGCAGAACCAAAGTTTATAGGAAAACATGAAAATGGTAATGACATGTATCTTAAAAATGGAAGATTTGGTCCCTACTTACAATATGAAAAAATTGAGGAATTAAAAGATGAAGCTATTGTTGAAACAAAAAAGAAAAAGAAAACAAAAAAAAAGAAAATAGAAAAAGAAGATAACAATTTAAGAAATGTCTCTATACCTAAAGGAATTACATTAGATAGTATAGATCTTGATAGAGCTAAATTCTTATGTTCATTACCTAAAAGCTTAGGCATCAATCCTGAAAATCAAAAAGATATTATATTAAATTCTGGTAGATTTGGCCCTTATTTAAAATGTGAAAATAAATCTGCAAGAATTGAGAATGTAGAAGAAATTTTTTCTATAGGCTTAAATAGAGCAATAACATTAATAGCAGAAGCTAAACCTGGAAGAATGTCAGCATCTATAATTAAAGATCTAGGAGAACATCCTGAGGACAAAAAACCAGTTAGAGTAATGAAAGGTCAATATGGACCTTACATTAAGTATAAATCTTTAAATGCAACTATTCCTGAAGAAAAAGACCCATTGGAGTTAAATATGGAAGAAGCTTTAATATTAATTGAGAAAAGAAAAGAATACGATAGAAATAAAAAAAATAAAAAAAAGAAAAAAGGTAAATAAAAATGAATTATGATGAAAAAATTAACGAATTAAAATTAAAATTACCAGAAGCAAGAGATCCTGTAGGCTCATATGTGGCATCAAAAATAATTGGCAAAATGCTTTTTATATCAGGACAAATTTCTACTAATGTAGATGGTGAGCTAATTAAAGGTAAAATTGGCAAAGAATTAAGCACTGAAGATGGGTATGAAGCGGCTAAAAGATGTGGCCTAAACATTATCTCTCAAGTAAAAAAAGCATGCAATGATGACCTCTCTAAAGTTAAATCATGTGTGAAGTTAACCGGATTTGTAAATTCTACAGAAGATTTTACTGAACAACCAAAAGTAATTAATGGTGCCTCTGACTTAATTGTATCAGTTTTTGGTGAAGCTGGAATGCATACCAGAGCAGCAGTTAGTACTAATAGTTTACCTCTAGGCGTGTCAGTAGAAGTTGATGCAATATTTGAATTAAACTAGGATCCAATAGCAAAATATTTAATTTTCTGCTCGGACATTTTTTTTGCTGAATAAATGTTTCGCATGTCAAAGATTTTATAATTTTTGTTTTTAACGAGTTTGTTAAAATTTATTGATTTAAAGTCATTCCATTCAGTGTGAATAATAATTAGATCTGAGTTAGAAATTGCAGATTTAATATCATTAGAAAATGTTACATTTTTTAATTTCTTAAAATCATTTTTCTCACCAGTAGGATCAAAGTAATTAATTTTTGCACCTTTTTTATGTAACGAAGGAATCATAGATAAACTGGACGAATCTCTCATATCATCTGTATTTGCTTTAAATGTTACACCTAGAAAACATATTTTCTTATTTTTTATCTTGTTGTTTAAAATTTCAAAAGTTCTTTTAAGTAATAAAGATGATCTATTGTCATTAGATTTAATTACACTTTTGATTACTGATAAATTTGTTTTAAATTTGTCACCAGTTGAAACAATGGCTTTCGTATCTTTTGGAAAGCATGATCCACCATAAGCCGGACCAGCTCTTAAAAAACGACTACCAATTCTTTTATCAAGACCCATTCCAATAGAAATATCCTCAATATTCACATTTATTTTTTCACATAGATTAGAAAGTTCATTAATAAAGGTTATCTTTGTGGCTAAAAAAGCATTAGACGCATACTTGATTAACTCTGCTGCTCTTCTTGAGGTATTAATATATTTTGCACCTTTAGATATAAGTGGAGAATAGAGATTTTTTAAAATTTTATTTGATCTTTTATTTGATGTACCTATTACAACTCTGTCAGGGTAAATGAAGTCTCTTATAGCCTCACCTTCCCTTAAAAATTCTGGATTTGAAACAACAGAAAATAACTTTTTTGATATTTTTTTTGATATTATTTTTTCAATTTCATCTCCCGTAGTAACAGGGACAGTCGATTTAGTAATAATAATCTTAAATTTAGAAATAGATCTGCTAATTTCTTTAGCTACATCATAAACCTGTGTTAAATCAGCAGCACTGCTATTTTTTTTGGTAGGTGTTCCAACACATATAAAAATAATATCAGATTTTAAAACAGCTTCTTTTAAATTAGTTGTAAATTTTAATCTGTTGTTTTTAAAATTCTTTAAAACTAACTCTTCTAAACCAGGCTCATAAATAGGAATAATGCCCTGCTTAAGATTGTTAATCTTATTTAAATCTTTATCAACACAAATGACATCATTACCTAAATCAGAAAAGCAAACACCACTTACTAAACCTACATAGCCAGTGCCTATCATACAAAGTTTCATATCTTCGCAATTTCTAAAGTAGAGTTAATATAACCTTTCATTGTTCCACAGTCTAAATATTTGCCATTAAAGTTATGTCCAATAAATCTATAATTTTCATCTATCAAAGATTGAATAGCATCAGTGATATGAATTTCTTTACCACTACCAGGCTTTAACTTTGATAACTTTTTAAAAATTGTTTTAGGCAAAATATACCTACCAATAACAGCATTTTTTGATGGAGCAGATTTAATTGAAGGCTTTTCTACAACATTTTTGATTATAAAATTATTTTTATCAATATTCTTTTTTATATTGTAAATACCCCATCTAGAAACATCTTTCTTATTAACCTTCATGCTCGCCATAACAGAAGAGTTATATTTTTTATGAATAGAAATCATAGATTTTGAGCAATTACTTTTCATTATTAGATCATCAGGTAATAACATTAAAAAATATTTATCTTTAATAAATTTTTTTGTTTTTAAAACAGCATCACCTGTTCCTAATGGTTTTTCTTGGAATACAAATTTAATCATTTTTTTGTATTTTAATATTTTTTTATACTCTTTAATGATCCTTTGGTCTTTTTTCTTTTTAATAATATCTTTATAAAATTTATCGTTATAAAAATAATTCTTTATCATTAATTTTTTTTTTGAGATAATAAAAATAACTTCTTTTATACCAGCATTAATACATTCATCTAAAATATATTCTATTCCAGGTTTACCGTTAATTGGTAAAAGTTCTTTAGCAAAAACACTTGTGAGAGGTAGCAGTCTTGTTCCAAGTCCTGCAAGCGGAATAATTGCTTGTTTAATCATATAAATGTTTTACTTATTAATACTATTATTACAAATGAAATTAATACGAAAGATAGTTGATTTAAATAAGGCAATAGTCCAAGAGAAAGGACTAGGATTTGTTCCTACAATGGGTGGTTTACATAAAGGCCATGTTTCACTTATAAATATTTCCAAAAAAAGATGTAAAAAAACTCTAGTAAGTATTTTTGTAAACCCCTCACAGTTTAACAGCAAAAAAGATTATAAAACATATCCTAGAAACCTTAATAAAGACATTAAGCTTCTTAAGAAATTAAAGATTGACTATCTTTTTATTCCTTCAGTAGATCAGATTTATGGTAAAAAAAAACTGAACAAAATTTTATTAAAAAAATCACAAAAAATATTATGTGCTAAATTTAGAAAAGGTCATTTTGAAGGAGTTATTGATGTTTTAGACCGTTTAACAAACATAATAAGACCAAAAATTATTTGGATGGGTGAAAAAGATTATCAACAATTCTTTTTAGTACGTAATTTTATTGAGAAAAAATATAAAACTAAAGTTAATGTTTGTAAAACTATCAGAGACTCTAATAAAGCAGCTTTATCTACAAGAAATTTTTTATTAAATGCTCATAATCTAAAAATAGCTGGAACAATTGCTGGTGAATTATTCAAATTAAAGAAATTGATCAAAAAAAATATTAAAGATAAAAACTTAATTAAAAAAGCCTCTCATAATCTTATAAAAAAATTTAATATAAAGATTGAATATTTAGAATGTAGAAATCTTATAAATTTGAGTAAAAAAATTAAAAAACATAATTTCAAATTATTTGTTGCTTATTATTTAAGTGGTATTCGACTTATAGATAACTTTTAAAGAAAATACGCACTTACTCCTAGAAAAGATACAAAACCAATAACATCAGTAATTGTTGTAACAAATACACTTGAAGCAATTGCTGGGTCTATGCTCATCTTTTTTAAGGTAATGGGTACAACAATTCCAAATAAACCTGCTACCATCATTGTAATAATCATGGACATAGAAATAATCAATGAAAGTAAATTATCCTGAAACCATAATTGAACTATTAATGCACTAATTACTGCAAAAATAATTCCATTTAAAATACCTATATTAAATTCTTTGAGAATATTTTGTGTAAAATTGTTTTTAGTTAAATCGTTGGTTGCTAAAGTTCTAACTGTTACAGCTAAAGTTTGCATTCCTGCATTACCACCCATTGAAGCAACAATTGGCATTAAAAATGCCAGCACAACCATTTGTTCTATAGTGGCACCAAATAAACTAATAACCCATGTTGCTAGAAAAGCAGTAAATAAATTTAATAATAACCAATTAAATCTACGTCTTGTCTTCTTAAAAACACCATCTGTAATTTCCTCATCTCCTACCCCAGCCAATCTTAAAGCATCTTCTTCTGCTTCTTCTTTAAGGACAGTTAAAATATCATCATACATGATCATTCCAACTAACTTATTAGTTTTGTCTACAACTGCAGCTGAATTTAAATTATAATTTTCAAAAACATGGCCCACTTCTTCTTTGTCCATATCAACAGGAATTAATAATTGAGATTCCGACATAATAGACAACATTTTTGTTTCTCGAGAAGTAGTTAAAACTTTAGAAGAAGGAACGGTTCCTATTGGTTTAAAATCCTCATCTATTATGAAAATTTCTAAAAATTCTTCAGGTAAATCTTTATTATCTCTTAAATAATCTATCGTTTGACCTACAGACCAATTGCTTGGAATTGCTGTAAATTCTCGTTGCATAATTCTCGCTGCTGTATCTTCTGGATAACTTAAACTTTCCAATAATGCGAAACGATCTTTAGGTGGTAAAGAGCTTAATATAGAATTTTTATCTTTTTCTTCTACATTTTCTAATATTGTGATGGCATCGTCAGACTCAAGATTCTTTAAAAGTCTAACAATGCTTTCAGGTGATAGATAGGCTATAATTTCAGATTGTATTGCCTCATTTAATTCAATAAAAACTTGAGGATCGATATTAAATTTATTAAGTTTGATTAAACTTTCTCTATCGCTTTGATTTAAGTGTTCAATAATATCAGCAGCATCAGCTGGATGCATTTCATTAAAAGAATTTGTAATAAATTCAGCATCATTATTGCTAATCTTTGAAGTAACTACTTTTATATACTCTTTGTTAAATTCAAAATTAACTTTTTTATCTTTTATTTTTTTTATTAAAGACATAAATTTACCTATAAATCAATTTTTGCACTAATAGTGTATAATAAGAATAATACAATTTATAAATGAAGATAGAGATAAAAAAGTCAACAAAACCAGTAAAATACCAAGATGCTATAAATTTCTTAGAAAATAGACTGATTGAAATAAATAGTGGTAAAAATAATGAACTAATTTGGATTCTTGAACATGAAGAAGTATTTACTGCTGGTACCAGCTATAAATCAGAGGAAGTTCTCAATAATGAAATAAATCTAGTTAAAACAAATCGTGGTGGCAAAATTACTTATCATGGTCCAGGACAACTAATTTGCTACTTTGTTATCGATTTAAAAAAGAGAGAAAAAGATATTAGAAAATTTATTACATTAATTGAAAAAACAATTATTCAAAGTTTATTAGAATTTAATATCAAAACTTTTGGAGATCCTAAAAATATAGGAATTTGGATTAAGCATAATGATGAAATTAGTAAAGTCGCAGCAATTGGAGTTAGAGTGAGTAAGTGGATTGCTTATCATGGTTTTGCAATCAATATTGATAATGATCTTAATAATTATAAAAAAATAATACCTTGTGGTATTTCAGATAAAGGTGTGACTAATCTTAAAATGATCAATAACCAAAATTATGAGAATTTAAAAGATATCGTTATTGATAAATTTTCTAAGAATTTGGAAGTCTAAGTCTTTTAGTTTTTAAAAGTTTTTTAAAATAATCAGGTAACAAAGCCGTGTAGGTATACTTCTTATCCTTTATCATAAATTTAATTTGATATGAATGTAGCATTAAATTCTTATTAATTGCTTTGTCAGTATTACTAAATTTATATTTTTGGTCTCCATAAATAGGGCATCCGACAGCATAAAGTTGTTTTCTTAATTGGTGTTTTCGTCCCGTTATAGGTTTCATTTCAACTAAACTACATATAGAATTTTTATCTAAAACCTTATAAAGAGTTCTAGCTTTTTCAACTATTTCTTTATCATTATCATACCTTGTTAAATCATTATTCCATTCACCAGAGTCTTTCTCTAGTTCTCCATGACAAATGGCAAGATAAGTTTTGTGAACTTTTCTTAGTCTAAAGAGAGATGTTAATAGTTGGGCTGACTCTCTATGTTTAGCCATAATAAAAACACCTGAGGTATCTTTATCTAATCTATGAACTGAAAAAGGTTTGGTATTTTGAAAAATCTCACTTCGAGCAAAAATATCTACTAGATTTTTTTTAGACTTAGTTCCACCTTGAACCGAAATACCTGCACTCTTATTTAAAACAATAAAATCTTCGTTGTTATCAATAATCAAATCCTCATTTTCCTTAATAACCTCCTCTGTAGGAACAAATTTAATTGTTTTTTGAACTATAGTTTCTTTAAAATCAAAATTAAAAATATTAATCACATCACCAGTTTTAACTTTATGTGAGCTTTTTACTTTTTTAGTGTTTATTTTTATTTTTCCACTTTTTAAACTTTTTTCAATTAAGCTTTGTGGATAATTGCCAAGATTATTACGAATCCATCTATCGATACGCATATCGTTAAACGTTGAATCAACGTTGAATGACTTTTTCATGATGTTATATTATTATATAAAAATTAAGCAGTAGCTAATTTTTTCTCTTCAGTTTTATCTTTTGAAACGTCTTTTTTCTTTCTATCAACTCTTTTAGCTTCTACATCTCTATCAACAAATTCAATTACTGCCATTGGTGCATTGTCACCATATCTAAAACCTGCCTTAACTATTCGAGTATAACCACCATTTCTAGAAGCATATCTTTTAGATAAAGTTTTTTTAACCTTATTTGCTGATGAAATATCTTGTAGTTTTGACATTAACATTTTTGTAGTTTGTAAAGTTTCTTTTTTTCCAAGTGTTATAATCTTGTCTGCTTGAGGTTTTAGGAATTTAGCCTTTGGAAGTGTCGTTGTAATCTGTTCATATTTTATTAAAGAATTTAGCATATTCTTCAATAAAGCTTTTCTATGTTCAGAAGTTCTGTTTAACTTCTTATTGGCCATTCCGTGTCTCATTAGATCTGTTCCTCTAACTTCTTAGACATTTCAGCAATATTTTCTGGTGGCCAGTTAGGTATTTCCATACCAAGATATAAAGACATGCCAGTTAATACTTCTTTAATCTCATTCAATGACTTTCTACCAAAATTAGGTGTTCTAAGCATTTCACCTTCAGATTTTTGAACTAAATCACCAATGTAAATTATGTTATCATTCTTTAAGCAATTCATAGAACGTACTGATAATTCAAGTTCATCAACTTTTCTTAATAAATTCTTATTAAATTCTGGTTCAGTTGACACTTCTTTTATAGGAGCTTCAACTGGTTCATCAAAATTAACAAACATATTTAGTTGATCTTGAAAAATTCTAGCAGAATAAGCAACTGCATCTTCAGCTGAAATTGAACCATTTGTTTCAACTTCCATAGTTAATTTATCATAATCAAGAGCTTTTCCTTCTCTAGCTGTGCTAACAGAAAAAGAAACTTTTTTAACTGGGCTATATAAAGAGTCTATTGCTATTAAACCTAATGGTGGTTCTTCTGGTTTATTCATTACAGCTGGAACATAACCTTTACCTGTGCCAACATTCATTTCCATGTGAAAATGTGTATTTTCATCAAGGTTACAGATAACTAAATCTGGATTTAAAATTTCAATATCAGTAACTGGTGTTATATCAGAGGCTTTAATTTCACCAGGACCTTTAGCGTCTAAAATAAGTTTTTTAGTACTTTCAGATGAGCTTTTTAATGCTAAAGATTTAACGTTAAGAACTATATCTGTTACATCTTCTCTAACACCTTTTATAGATGTAAATTCATGTAGCACACCATCAATTTGAATAGAAGTTACAGCGGCTCCTCTTATAGATGAAAGTAAAATTCTTCTTAGTGAATTTCCTAATGTTAATCCATAACCTTTTTCTAAAGGTTCTGCTACAATTTTTGCATGTGATTTATCATCATTAATTTTTACATCTAATTGGGCTGGTTTAATTAATGCTTTCCAATTTTTTGCATTTACATTTAAACTTTCCATTTATTAAACTCTCCTTTTTTTTGGTGGTCTTACGCCGTTATGTGGCATTGGTGTAGTATCTTTAATTGAAAGAATTTTAAAACCTCTTGCTTGTAAAGCTCTCAAAGCAGTTTCTCTTCCTGAACCAGGTCCTTTAACCTCAACTGATAAAGTTTTCATTCCGTACTCTAAAGCTTTAGATGCGGCAGAGTCTGCAGCAATTTGTGCAGCATATGGAGTTGATTTTCTTGAACCTTTAAATCCTTTTTGTCCTGCCGAAGCCCATGAAATAACGTTACCATTAGTATCTGCGATTGATATTATTGTATTATTAAATGTTGATTGCACATAAGCAATACCATTAAGAATATTTTTCTTTATCTTCTTTTTTTTAGAATATGAGCTTTTTTTAGATTTCTTATCAGCTTTTTTTTCTACAACAGCATCCTTATTTTCAACTTTGTCAACTTTAGCCATAAATAAATTATTTTTTAAGTGGTGTTAATTTTTTTCCTGCAATCGCGATCGCCTTACCTTTTCTTGTTCTTGCATTACATCTTGTTCTTTGCCCTCTAACAGGAAGTTTTTTTCTGTGACGAGACCCTCTGTAACAAGCAAGATCGATTAATCTTTTTATGGTTAAAGAATAATCTCTTCTTAAGTCACCCTCTACTTTAAAGTTTGAGTCAATATATTCTCTAATCTTTAGAATATCTTCGTCAGTAAGTTCATTAATTCTTTTTTCTCTGGGAATTTCAAGTGATGTACAAATCTGATTAGAAAACTTATCACCAATACCATAGATATAGGTAAGTCCTATGTGAACAAGTTTGTTTTGCGGAATATTTACACCTGCTATACGAGCCATATTTTTGAGAATAAATTTAGCCTTTTATATAAGAAGATGTTCCAAAGTCAACGTCTTAAACCTTAAGAATATCATTAATTTTATTGGTAATTTGACCAATTTCATCTGCTCCATCAATTTCTGTGAAATTTGAATTTTTAATATAAAAATCTAATACAGGTTTTGTAGCCGTCATATAAGTATCGTATCTTGCGATGACCACTTCTAAATTATCATCTTTTCTTTTTTTTAAATGTTCAGCACCACAGGGATGTAATTCAATTTCTTTTTTGTTAAAATAAGCGTTTAAAGTCATATTGCATATATCACAGGTCATTCTTCCCATAATACGTTTTTCAATAATATCTCTTGAAACATTTAAGAATATTGTATGACCTATAGATTGATTAAATTCATTCAATATAATTTCTAAATTAATTGCTTGCTCGACATTTCTTGGGTAGCCATCAAATATAATTCTATCTCTAAATTTTAAATTAGTAATTGATTGTTTCAGCAATTTATTCACTATTTCATCTGAAACAAATTTTCCGTTTGAAATAAGTTCTTCAATTTCACTTCCAAGTTCAGTATTTAGCTTAACTTCATTTCTTAATAAATTACCCGTTGATAATTGAAAATAATTATGCTTCTTTACAATGAACTGTGCTTGAGTCCCCTTTCCAGCACCTGGGGGTCCAAATAAAATTATATTCACGATTTTTACTTACCGAATTTTGTTTTTTTTATTAATTGCTCGTATTGAGAGCTCATTAATCTAGTTTGTATTTGAGTTACGGTATCAATTGCTACAACAACAACAATTAGGATTGATGTTCCACCCAAGTAAAAAGGTATTGGATAATTTGCAATTAAAAACTCAGGCATTAAACAGACTAATGTTAAATAAAGAGCGCCAATTGTTGTAAGTTTTGTTATAATTTTTTCAATATATAATGCTGTATTTTCACCAGGTCTAATTCCAGGAACAAACCCTCCATATTTTCTTAAATTATCTGCAGTCTCAGTCGGATTAAAAGTAATTGAGGTATAAAAAAAAGTAAAAAATATTATTCCTGAAGCATATAAGATCATATAAAGAGGCTGACCTTGTGTAAAATAAGAACTTATATTTAAAAATGTATCATTGTCAGAAAAGCTAAATCCTGAAAAAGTCACTGGTAATAACAATAAAGCAGAAGCAAAAATAGCAGGAATAACTCCAGCTTGGTTTATCTTTAAAGGTAAATGAGAAGACTCTCCACCATACATTTTATTCCCCATTTGTCTTTTTGGATAGTTTATAAGAATTTTTCTTAATGCTCTTTCCATAAAAACGATAAACATTATTGTGGCAATTAATAAAACAAATATTGCTATAATCATGAATGTTGAAACAGCTCCTGTTCTACCTAACTCAAAAGTAGTAACTAAAGCTCTTGGTATTTCAGCAACTATACCAGCAAAAATAATTAGTGAGATACCGTTTCCAATCCCTCTTTGTGTAATTTGCTCACCTAACCACATTAAAAACATTGTGCCAGCAACAATAGTTGAAACAGTAGTTATTTTAAAAAATAGACCTGGGTTTATAACTAAGTTTGGTGAAGACTCTAGACCAATAGATAATCCGTAACCTTGAATTGTAGCAAGCAAAACAGTTCCGTATCTTGTAATTTGAGTAATTTTTGCTCTACCTGTTTCACCTTGAGATTTTAAGTGCTTAAAGTAATCAGAAACACCAGTTAACAACTGAACAATAATAGATGAGGAAATATAAGGCATTATACCTAATGCAAATATAGCCATTCTACTAACAGCTCCTCCTGCAAAAACATTAAACATGCCTAGCAACCCTTTTTGATTACCATCCATCATTACCTGCAATTGATCTGGGTCAATACCTGGAAGAGGTACAAATGTACCAAATCTGTAGACTGCTAGAATAAATATTGTAAAAATTATTCGATTTTTAAGATCATTAGTTTGAGAAGATGCACTCATAATATCTTAATTATTTTTTTAACTGTATTGATCCACCTGCTTTTTCAAGTTTTTCTACTGCGGACTTTGAGATTAAATCAGCTTCAATATTTATTTTATCTTTGATCTCTCCTGTACCAAGGATTTTTAATTTATCTGAGTTTTTATTAATCAATTTTAATTTTTTTAATAAAGCTATGTTAATAACATCACTTGAATTGATAGTTTTTTCATCAATAAATGATTGAATTTTTTCTAAATTAATAATTGCAATTGCTGCCTGGTATCTTTTGATTGCATTAAATCCTCTTTTAGGCAGTCTTCTATATAAAGGCATTTGTCCACCTTCAAAAGCTTTTATTGCTACACCAGATCTTGACTTTTGACCTTTCACACCTCTTCCAGATGTTTTACCCTTACCAGATCCAATACCTCTACCTACTCTAATTTTTTTCTTTGTAACTTTTCCAGTTGTATTAAGTGTGCTCATTATCCTCTTTTTTCAATTACATCAGAAATTTTTTTATTTCTAATTGTTGCTATGTGTTTTGGTGAATTTTGTTTTGATAAAGCTTTCATTGTTGCTCTAATCATATTATGTGGGTTAGATGTTCCCATAGATTTTGCAACAATATCTTTTATACCTAAAACTTCGCAAACAGACCTAACAGGTCCACCAGCAATAATACCAGTTCCTTTAGGAGCTGATCTTAAAACAATTTTACCAGCACCATCTTTGCCATAAACATCATGGTGAATAGTTCTTCCTTCTCTAAGTGGAATATGTATTAATTTTCTACGTGCTGTTTCATTAGCTTTCTTTATAGCATCAGGTACTTGTTTTGCTTTTGCGTGAGCTATACCAATTTTTCCTGCTTGATTTCCAACAACCACAAGCGCTGAAAAACCAAATCTACGTCCACCTTTTACAACTTTTGTAATTCTATTGATGTGAACTAATTTTTCTAAGATACCGTCATCGTTCTTATTTTTAAAATCCATAATTAAAATTCCATTCCATTTTTACGTAAAGTATCAGCAAAAGCCTTAACTCTACCGTGATATTTATATATTCCTCTATCAAAATATATTTTTGTTATCTTTTTTTCTTGTGCTTTTTTTGCTAATTTTTCAGCTACAATTTTTGAAATTTCAGTTTTGTTAGTTTTATCCATTGCCCTGATATCTTTTTCTACAGATGAGCATGAGACCACAGTTATATTTTTTGTATCATCAATAATTTGAGCTGAAATATTATTTGCAGATCTAGAAATACTCAATCTTAATCTGTCTGGAGAAGATACTTTTTTTAACTTTCCAGTTACTCTAAACTTTTTTCTTTGAATTGTGTTTAATTTCATTATTTTTTCTTTCCTTCTTTTCTTAAAATATACTGTCCTTTTTCTCTTATACCTTTGCCCTTATAAGGTTCTGGCTTTCTAAAAGATTTTATTTTTGAAACAACCATTCCCACTTGTTGTTTGTCTGATCCACTAACTTTAACTATAGTTTGTTTTTCTACAGCAATTTTAATACCTTCAGGGATATCAAAGTTTATATCATGACTGTAACCTAGCTGTAAATTTAGCTGTTTGTCTTTAAGGGCAGCTCTATAACCAACTCCTACAAGCTCAAGTGTTTTTTCATAGCCTGTACTTGAACCAATTACTGCATTATTTATCAGACTTCTATTCATGCCCCATAATCTTTTTGAATTTTGATCTAATTTTTTTGGTTTAATTGATATTTCTTTGCCTTCAGCAATATCTACATTAAACATATCTAAATCAACGTTTAACGATTTTTTACCTAATGGCCCCTCTATGTTCAAAACATTGCCAGATAGAACTGCTTTTACTTTTTCTGGGATTGAAATACTTATTTTACCAATTTTAGACATTAAAATACCTTACAAATAATTTCGCCACCTACTTTTTGTTTTCTAGCTTCAATATCAGTCATTACACCTTTTGGTGTTGATACAATTGCTATTCCAAGACCACCATTAATTTTTGGTAAGCTATCAGCACTAGAAAATATTCTTCTTCCTGGTTTAGACACTCTTTCAAAAGTGCTAATTACTGGATTTCCTGAGTAATACTTAAGGTCAACAGATAATGTTGGTTTTTTATCATCTGTTTCAATTTTATAATCTTTTATAAAGCCTTCACTTTTTAAAATATCTGCAATCTTAACTTTAAAGTTAGAAGAAGGCAGTGATACTTTTTTATGGTTTCTAAGTAGAGCGTTCTTTATTCTTGCAATCATATCCCCAATTGGGTCACTTAAACTCATATTATCCTTTCTACCAACTGGACTTAGTCATGCCAGGAATTAATCCATGCAGTCCCAAGTCTCTTAAGGCTATTCTTGATATTTTTAATTTTCTGTAAACACCATGCGGTCTACCTGTAATTTGACATCTGTTCATAACTCTATTTTTTGCAGAATTACGTGGTAAATTTGATAATTTTTGTTGAGCTTTAAATCTTTCTTCTAATGATATTTTCTTATCCATTACAATCTTCTTTAAAGCTTGTCTCTTTTTATAAAGCCTATCAGAAAGTTTAATTCTCTTATTGTTTTTATTAATTGCGCTTACTTTTGCCATTTTTAATTATCTCCTTTTTTAATGAACGGGAAATTAAGTTTTTCTAGTAGAGCAAAACTATGCTCTTTACTTATCGCAGAAATCACGACAACAATATCAAGACCTCTAATTTTATCAATTCTATCGAAGTTAACTTCAGGAAAAATTATATGTTCTTTGATGCCAAAAGTATAATTTCCAAACTTATCAAAACCCTTAGGTGATAAGCCTCTAAAATCTTTAATTCTAGGTAAGGCAATATTCACTAATCTATCTATAAATTCATACATCTTGTTACCTCTTAACGTAACTTTTAATCCTGCATTTGTGCCTTTTCTTGTCTTAAAATTTGCAACTGATTTTTTAAATTTAGTAACAACTGGTTTTTGGCCAGCAATTTTTCCTAAATCTTCTTCAGTAGATTTCATAATTTTTGCATCCGCACCATCTAAACCTAGGCCCATATTTATAACTACTTTTTGTAATTTTGGACCCATGTAAGTGTTTTTAAAACCAAGCTGCTCTTTTAACTGTGGCTGGATTTCTTTGTAATAAAGTTCTTTTAATCTAGGTGTCATTATTTCTTAGCCTCAATTTTTTTTGCTTTCGATTTGTCATCAACAAGTTTTAAATTAGATAAATGAATAAAGCTTTCTTTAGAAATTATTCCACCTTTTTTTTCTTTTGTTGTTTTGACGTGTTTTTTAACAATGTTAATTCCTTGAACTTTTGCTCTATTATTAGGTCTATCAATTTCTATAACTTCACCTTCTTTTTTTCTATCTCTTCCAGTTAAAATTCTCACTTTTAAACCTTTTTTAATCATTATAAAACCTCTGGAGCCAATGAAATAATCTTCATTTGACCTCTATTTCTTAATTCTCTTGTTACAGGACCAAAAATTCTTGTGCCAACAGGTTCACCTTTGTCATCAACTAGAACAGCTGCATTGTTATCAAATCTAACTTTAGACCCATCATCTCTATGAATGCCTTTCTTAACTCTTACTACTACAGCTTTATGAACTGATCCTTTTTTTACCTTACCTTTTGGTAAAGCTTCTTTAACAGCAATTACAATGGTATCTCCAATGCTTGCATATCTACGTTTAGAACCACCTAAAACTTTGATACATTCAATTCTTTTTGCACCAGTGTTATCAGCTACTAATAATTCTGTTTGTACTTGTATCATTTAGATCCATCCATTACTTGAAACTTTTTATTTTTTGAAAAAGGCTTACTTTCAATAATTGAAACCGTGTCTCCAATTTTATATTTATTTTTTTCATCATGAGCGTTGTATTTTTTTCTTACTTTAACAACTTTCTTTAATACAGGATGTGAATATTTTCTTTCAACTGAAACAGTTATAGTTTTATTGGCTTTATCGCTAGTTACTACTCCTGTTAATATTTTTTTAGGCATTTAACTTTCCTTTTAGTATAGTTTTTAATCTTGCTATAGTTTTTTTAGTCTGTCCTATTTTAGATGGATTTGTAACTTGTGAGTTAATTTTTTGAAATCTAAAATTAAATAAATCTTTTTTTAATTTATCAATATTCTTGATAACTTCATCTTTTGATAATTTTTTAATTTCTTGTTTTTTCATTTTTATACAAATCTTTTAATAAATTTAGTTTTAATTGGTAATTTAGCTGAAGCTTTGTAAAGGGCTTCTTTAGCAATAGTTTCTGAAACACCATCAATTTCAAATAAAATTCTGCCTGGCTTAACTCTACAAGCCCAATATTCTGGTGCACCCTTACCTTTTCCCATACGTACTTCTACAGGTTTTTTTGAAACAGGAATATTTGGAAAAATTCTCGTCCAAACTCTACCTTGTCTTTTCATGTGTCTAGTTAAAGCAACTCTAGCAGCTTCAATTTGTTTACCAATAATTCTCTCTGGGGCCATTGCTTTCAAAGCATATGATCCATAATTTATTTTACTTGCACGTGTTGCTGTACCATGAATTCTTCCTTTATGCGCTTTTCTGTATTTTGTTCTAACTGGCTGTAGCATAATTATTCTTTAACCTCTTTTGGTACTATTTTATTTGTTTCTTGGCTAAATTCTTTAGCAAAAACTTCTCCTTTATAGATCCATACTTTGATACCAATAATCCCAAAAGTCGTTAGTGCTTCAGCTTCAGCATAATCAATATCAGCTCTTAAAGTGTGAGAAGGAATGCTTCCATCTCTTAACCATTCCGTTCTTGCAATTTCATTTCCACCTAATCTCCCACTAATAGATACTTTAATTCCTTTTGCTCCTAATCTTAGACAAGATTGCATAGCTCTTTTCATTGCTCTTCTATATGAAATTCTTTTAACAAGTTGCTGAGCAATATTTTCTGCAACTAAATATGCATTAGTTTCAGGTTTTTTTACCTCTTTAATATTTAGAGTAACTTCATTGCTAGTAAATTTTGATAAATTATTTTTAATTTTATCAATATCACTACCTTTTTTACCAATCACAAAACCTGGTCGAGAAGTATAAATGGTAACGTAACATTTGTTTGATGTTCTTTCGATCATAACTTTTGAAACACCAGAATTAACTACATTTTTTTTGATATATTCTCTTATTTTAAAATCTTCTATTAAATAATTTCCAAAATCTTTCTTTTTTGCATACCAAACAGAGTCCCATCCTCTATTCACACCAAGTCTAAAACCTACTGGATTAACTTTTTGTCCCATGACTCTCCATTTTTTTTGCTTCTGATAAAATTATAGTAACTGTTGAATATGGTTTCAAAATCGGAGCTGCTCTTCCTTTGGCTCTTGGTCTAAACCTTTTCATAACAACTTTTTTTCCACAATATGCCTCTTTAACTATTAGTTTATCTATATCGTATTGATTATTATTTTCTGCATTTGCAACTGCAGATGAAACTGTTTTTCTGATTTCTTTAGTAATTCTTTTAGCAGAAAATTGAAGTTCTCGAATTGCAACATCAACTTTTTTGCCTACTATAGCTTTTAAAATTGGATTTAGTTTTCTAACACTAGATCTGATGTTGTTATTAACTGATCTAACAGTGTTTTCTTTTAATTTATTAATTTTTTTTGTCTTACTCATAATTATTTTTTCGTTTCAGCTGGTTTTGCTTTTTTATCAGCTGGTGTATGTCCAAAAAATGTTCTTGTTGGAGAAAATTCACCAAGTTTATGTCCGACCATATCTTCTGATATCGTTACAGGAATAAATTTTTTACCATTGTAGATTAAAAAGCTTACTCCAACAAATTCAGGAATAATTGTAGACTTTCTTGACCATGTTTTAATAGGCATTTTTTTTGGATCTAATTTTTGTTTTTCAACTTTTTTGATCAAGCTTTCTTCAACAAATGGTCCTTTCCACACTGATCTAGACATTATTTTTTAGAATCCTTCCTATTATTTCTTCTTCTTACAATAAATTTATCGGTACTCTTATTATCTCTTGTTTTTAATCCTTTGGCTGACTGACCCGTAGGTGATACAGGGTGTCTTCCACCTGCTGTTTTACCTTCACCACCACCGTGAGGGTGATCAACTGGGTTCATCACAACTCCTCTAGTATGAGGTCTTCGACCAAGCCATCTAGATCTACCAGCTTTACCTATTTTTATATTTTTTTGATCAGGATTTGAAAGTACCCCAATAGTTGCCATACATCTTGAGTCAATTTTTCTAACTTCTCCAGAGGTCATCTTAATTAATGAATAATTTCCATCTAGACCGCTGATTGTAACTGAAGTTCCTGCAGATCTTGCAATTTTTCCACCTGCTCCGGGCTTTAATTCAACATTATGAATGTTTATACCTACTGGAATATCTCTTAGTGGCATACAGTTACCAACTTTAATTTCTTTTTCAGGACCATTTTCAACTTTATCTCCAACTTGAATTTTTTGAGGAGCTAAATAGTAAAAATGTTGTCCATCATCAAACTTAACAAGCATGATGTAGCAAGATCTATTTGGATCATACTCAATTCTTTCTACAGTACCTGGCATATCAATTTTTTTTCGGTAGAAATCTACAACTCTATACATTTGCTTATGTCCACCACCTGACATATTACGAGAAGTTATGTGACCATTATTATTTCTTCCACGCATAGAACTTTTTGGTTCTACTAAAGCTTTAAAAGGTTTTCCCTTCCATAGTCCAGTTCTATCAACTAAAATTGTTCCTCTAGTTGATTTTGTATATGGTTTAAAAGTTTTTAATGCCATTTCTTAAATTCCTGTTGTTAGGTCAATACTTTGACCTTTTTTAAGTGTTACTATTGCTTTTTTGTAACCTTGGACATTAACTTTTTTGCCTCTTGTTACCTTAGATCTATTCTGTTTATTGATAATATTTATTTTTGTTACATTCACTTTAAAAATTTTTTCAATATTTTTTTTTAAGTTTGTTTTGTTTGCAGCACGAGGCACTCTAAACACAATTTTATTTTGCTCAGATAAATTTGTGGTTTTTTCAGTAACCATCGGTGATAAAATCTTATCGTATAGATGTATCTTGTCCATATTACGAATATCTCTTTTCTAGCTCTTTAACTGAACTTTCAGTAAAGACTACTTTTTTAAATTTTATTATATCAAAAGCACTAAAATGATTAATATCTGTAACTTTAACATTTGGAATATTTCTTACAGATTTTTCTATTTTTTCTTTAGATAATTTATCTAAAACAATTAATGAGTTTGTAATTTCAAATTTCTTAATTATTGAATTCATCTCTTTTGTTTTTTTAATCTCACTTCCAAAATCATTAAAGATTAAAAGATTATTTAATTTATTTTTTTCAGTTATCAATGAAGCAATACTTAGTTTTTTTTCACTTTTATTTAATTTTCTTTTTTTGTAGGCTAACTCTCCTTTTGGACCATGTGCAACACCACCACCTACAAAAATAGGCGCTTTTCTACTAGCATGTCTAGCACCACCAGTTCCTTTTTGAGCATAAATTTTAGAGGTAGATCCAGTAATTTCATTTTGTTGTTTGGTTTTTGCGTGTCTACCCTTGTAGTTTGCATTAGTTTTAAATAAAACATTATCAACTAATTTCTTATTGATTTTAGCTCCAAAAACTTTGTCTAAAACTTCAATAGAAACTTTTTTTCCGTCTAAATTTATTTTATCAATTTTCATTATTTTTTCTTTTTATCTGGTGTTTTTTTAGCTTCTTCTGCAGCAACAATTTTTTCATTAATAGTCATTTTATTAATAACTTTAACTGATTTTTTAACCAAAATTTCAGTGTTTTTTGATCCAGGAATTGAACCTTTTAAATATAATAATTCATTTTCTAAATCGGTTTTAACGATTTCTAAATTTTGCATAGTTCTTAACCTGTCACCCATATGTCCAGCCATTTTTTTTCCTTTAAAAACTTTACCTGGATCTTGTCTTTGACCAGTTGAACCATGAGATCTGTGAGAGACTGAAACACCGTGTGTAGCTCTTAATCCCCCAAAATTATGTCTTTTCATTGCTCCAGCAAAACCCTTACCAATAGTTTTGGATGTGGTATCAACAAATTTTACTTCATTAAATATTTCTAATCCAAACTCATTGCCTTCTTTATACTGTTCGGTATCTTCTACTCTAAATTCTTTTAATTTCTTTTTGGCTTCTGTATTTTTTTTAGCATAAAAACCTTTCATTGCCTTAGTAAGTTTTGAAGCCTTAATTTTACCAAAACCAAGTTGCACAGCCTTGTATCCTCGTTTATCCTCGTTAATTACTTGAATAACTCTTGCTTTTTCCATCTTAATGACTGTAACGGGTACTAGTCGTCCTGTTTTATAGAACTCCCTAGTCATACCAATTTTTTTTCCAATTAATGCAATTTCACTCATAATTAAATTTTAATCTCCACATCAACACCTGATGCTAAATCAAGTTTCATTAAAGCCTCAACAGTTTGAGGTGTTGGCTCTATAATATCTATTAGTCTTTTATGCGTTCTTGTTTCAAATTGTTCTCTACTTTTTTTATCGATATGAGGACCTTTTAAAACTGTATATCTTTCAATTCTAGTTGGTAAAGGTATTGGACCCTTAATCGTAGCACCTGTTCTTTTTACAGTGTTTACAATTTCTTCTGTAGAAGCATCTAAAATTTTATTATCGTATGCTCTTAATTTAATTCTTATATTTTGTTTTTCCATAATGATTAGCCTGCAATCTTTTTAGTTACTTCATCCTGAACGTTTTGTGGGACTTTAGAATAATGGTCAAAAAACATTGAATATTGAGCTCTACCTTGTGACATTGATCTTAAGCTATTAATATAACCAAACATATTAGCTAGAGGTACCATTGCTGTAATAACTGTGGCATTTCCTCTTTGCTCTTGAGTGCTAATTTGACCTCTTCTACTATTTAGGTCTCCAATAACATCACCCATATAATCTTCAGGAGTTACAACTTCAACTCTCATTACTGGTTCTAATAGTTTTAAAGTTCCTCTTGTACAAGCTTCTTTAAAACAAGCTCTTCCAGCTAATTCAAAAGCTAAAACACTTGAGTCAACATCGTGGTGTAAACCATCAAGTATTGTCACTTTATAATCAATCATTGGAAATCCAGCTAAAATTCCACCATCAGAAATTGTTTCAATTCCTTTTTCAACACCTGGAATAAACTCTTTAGGAATGGCTCCACCTTTAATTTTACTTTCAACTAATCTTCCAGAACCAGGTTCTTGTGGTTCTACTAAAAGCTTAACTTTTGCAAATTGTCCAGCACCACCACTTTGTTTTTTGTGAGTGTACTCAAATTCAGAAGGATTTTGTAAAGTTTCTCTATAAGCAACTTGAGGAGCACCTACATTTGCTTCAACTTTAAATTCTCTTTTCATTCTATCAACAATAATATCTAAATGTAACTCTCCCATACCTTTAATAATAGTTTGTCCTGACTCTTCATCAGAGGTAACTCTAAATGAAGGGTCTTCAGCTGCCAATCTACCAAGGGCTTCACCCATTTTTTCTTGGTCAGCTTTTGTTTTTGGCTCAACTGCAATTTCTATTACTGGTTCAGGGAATTCCATTGGTTCAAGTAATACTGGATTGCTTTCATCACATAATGTGTGACCTGTAATAGTATATTTAAGACCAGCTAAAGCAACTATATCTCCAGCATTAGCTTCTTTGATATCTTCTCTAGAGTTTGCATGCATTAATAACATTCTGCCAACTCTTTCCTCTTTGTCTTTTGATGTATTATATACAGCTGTACCAGTTTTAATTGTACCAGAATAAATTCTAATAAATGTAAGAGATCCAACAAATGGATCGTTAGCAACTTTAAAAGCTAATGCAGAAAATGGCTCTTTATCATCAAACTTCATATCTAACTCATCTTCTGTTCCAGGTTTTGTACCTTTAATTGATCCAATATCAATTGGACTTGGAAGATAATTTATTGTTGCATCAAGAAGTGGTTGTACACCTTTATTTTTAAAAGCAGAACCAGTTGTTATTGGTACAAAAGTGAAATTTAATGTACCTTTTCTTATACATCTAATTAAATCTTCTTCTTTAATTTCTTCACCATTTAAATAGGCTTCCATTAATTTCTCATCTTGCTCAACAGCCAACTCAACTAATTCTGTTCTATATTTTTGAGAAATTTCTTTTAAATCATCAGGGATTTCTTTGTACTCCCACTCTGCACCTAGAGCTTCATTTTTCCAAATTTGTGCTTTCATTTTTACTAAATCTACAACACCCACTAAATCTGCTTCAATACCAATAGGAATTTGAATAGGTAGAGGCGTACAACCTAGTCTATCTTTAATCATTTCAACACATCTATAGAAATCAGCACCTGTTCTATCTAATTTATTAACAAAACATATTCTTGGAACTTTATATTTGTCAGCTTGTCTCCAAACAGTTTCTGATTGAGGTTCTACACCTGCTACACCATCAAAAACACAAACAGCTCCATCTAAAACTTTAAGAGATCTTTCAACTTCGATAGTAAAATCTACGTGGCCAGGGGTATCAATAATATTAATTCTATGATCGTTCCAGAAACAAGTTGTAGCGGCAGAGGTAATTGTTATTCCTCTTTCTTGTTCTTGTTCCATCCAGTCCATTGTTGCAGCACCATCATGTACTTCACCAATTTTATGACTTTTACCAGTGTAATATAATATTCTCTCTGTAGTAGTAGTTTTTCCAGCATCAATGTGTGCCATGATGCCAATGTTTCTGTATTTATCTAAAGTATGTGTTCTAGCCATAATTTTTTACCACCTGAAATGAGCAAATGCTTTATTTGACTCAGCCATTTTGTGAACATCTTCTCTTTTTTTAACTGCAGAACCTTTTTTTTCATAAGCATCATACAGTTCGTTAAAAATTTTATCAGACATTTGTTTATCTTTTCTTTTTCTAGATGCATCAACTAACCATCTGATTGCCAGAGCTTGTGCTCTTTTTGATTTTACTTCAACTGGCACTTGATATGTTGCACCACCAACTCTTCTAGATCTAACTTCTACAGTTGGTTTAATGTTATTAATTGCTTCATTAAAAACATTAATTGGCTCTTCTTTTGTTTTTGATTTAATTTTTTCTATTGCTTCATAAACTATTTTTTCAGCTACAACTTTTTTTCCATCATACATAATCGAGTTTATTAGTTTTGGAATAATTGTAGAATTAAATATCGGGTCTGGAGTAACAACTTTTTTGGGTTGTGTTTTTTTTCTAGACATATCTATTATTTACCCTTTTTAGTTCCATACAAAGATCTACGCTTCTTTCTATTTGCAACACCTTGGGTATCTAAGTTTCCTCTTAGAATATGATAACGTACACCTGGTAAATCTTTTACACGACCACCTCTGATCAATACAACAGAGTGTTCTTGTAGATTGTGACCCTCGCCACCAATGTAAGCAGTAACTTCGAAACCATTTGATAGTCTAACTCTTGCAACTTTCCTTAATGCTGAGTTAGGTTTTTTTGGAGTTGTTGTATAAACTTTTACACAAACACCTCTTTTTAAAGGCTGCTTCTGCAAAGCTGGAACTTTGTTCCTAGCAACAGGTTTAATTCTTTTTTTTCTTAACAACTGGTTAATAGTTGGCATAAATTTTTTTAATTAATTAATATATTTTTGAATGAAAATAACTGACAGGTTATTTTGTGGCAGCGTTTAGTTCCATAAAGTAGGTACTACATTCCAACCAAAAACATCGCCAAACTACTATTTAATTCTAGTTTGTCAAACTAAAAACTACTTTTGAAGAGTGTTATTTTGTTTAGTTTGCTTGAGTTTCAGTGGGTTCTGCTGGTTCAATTTTATCTTGATCGGCCAAGAACTTATTATCTGCTTCTAAAGCATTCTTGTTCCATTTGTTCTTAATGTGACCTGTTCCAGCTGGAACTAATCTACCAACAATGACGTTCTCTTTTAAGCCATTAAGTGGGTCAACTTTACCTTTAATAGCCGCATCTGTAAGAACTCTTGTAGTTTCTTGGAATGAAGCTGCTGATATAAAAGACTCTGTTTGTAAAGATGCTTTAGTAATACCCATTAAAACTCTTTCTCCAGTTGCTGGATTTTTTCCTTCAGCAACAAGCTTTTCATTTGTATTATCAAATTTAATTCTATCTATCATCTCACCTGGTAAATAACTCGAGTCACCAGACTCTTTAACTTCTACTTTTTTAAGCATTTGTCTTAGAATCGTTTCAATATGTTTGTCGTTTATAATTACACCTTGTAACCTATAAACTTCTTGTACTTGGTTAACAAAGTATTCTGTTAAATCTTTTATACCAAGTATTCTTAAAATATCATGTGGTAACGGTTGTCCATCTAAAAGATACTCACCTTTTTTAATTTTTTCACCTTGGTTGAAATTAATATGTTTGCCTTTTGGAATTAGATAGTTTGAAGGTTCTCCATTTTCAGGTTGAATAGAAATTCTTTGTTTTCCTCTTACTTCTTTACCAAATAAAACTTGACCATCATTTTCTGCAATTATTGCACTATCTTTTGCTTTTCTAGCTTCAAATAATTCAGCTACACGAGGTAGACCTCCCGTAATATCTTTTGTTTTAGTAGTTTCTTTTGGAAGTCTAGCTATTATGTCACCAGCAAATATTTTTTGACCATCTTTCACTGAAAGAATTGAGTCTGGAACTAAATAATATCTGGCTTCATTGTCATCAGCTTTTTTAATAACATTACCTTTGTCATCTCTTAAAGTAATTCTTGGTTTTAAATCAGTATTTTTAGATTGAGCTCTCCAATCAATAACTGATTTAGATGAAATTCCTGTTGCATCATCAGTAGTTTCTTGAATTGAAACACCGTCAATTAAATCAACATAACCTGCTATACCACTTTTTTCAGCAATAACTGGTGTTGTATAAGGATCCCATTCACAAATTTTTTCATTTGCTTTAACTTTATCACCATTCTGGAAAAATAATTTTGAACCATAAGCGACTTTATAAACAGCAACTTGAACGCCATTATCATCTTCAATTGATAGCTGAGTATTTCTTCCCATTACTATCAAATTCTTTTTAGAGTCTTCTAATAAGTTAGAATTAATTATTTTTAAAGTACCAGCTGATTTAGTAATGATTTGAGATTCTTGTTTAACAGAAGCTGTTCCACCAACGTGGAAAGTTCTCATTGTTAATTGCGTGCCTGGTTCACCAATTGATTGAGCTGAGATCATACCAATTGCTTCACCCACATGTACCATTTTTCCTCTAGATAAATCACGTCCATAACAAGTTGCACAAACACCTTTTTTAGAGCTACAAGTCATAACAGAGTATGCTTTAATAAATTTAACCCCTGCTGCATCAATTTTATCGCAACCAGCTTCATCGATCATTGTTTCTTTTTTAATTACAACTTCACCAGTAATAGGATTTTTAACATCAAATGCTGTTACCCTTCCAAGAGCTCTTTCAGATAAACTGACAACGACATTTCCACCTTCAAGAATTTCTGCTAATTCAATAAAACCTGGATTATCACATTTAATTTTTGAAATTGTTAAGATCTTGAGCAACATCACATAATCTTCTTGTTAGATAACCAGAACTTGCTGTTTTTAATGCAGTATCTGCCAGACCTTTTCTAGCTCCATGGGTAGAGTTAAAGTATTCTAAGGCTGTTAGACCTTCTTTAAAGTTTGATATAATAGGTGTCTCAATAATTTCACCAGATGGCTTAGCAATTAGTCCTCTCATCCCAGCTAACTGTTTCATTTGAGCTGCAGATCCTCTCGCACCACTATCTGCCATCATAAATACAGAATTAATTTTCATTCCATCAGCAGTACTTTCAGTAGCAGAGATACCTCTCATCATTTCACCAGCAACTTTATCTGTACACTTAGACCAGGCATCAACTACTTTGTTATATTTTTCACCTCTAGTAATCAAACCTTCAGAATATTGATTTTCATAATCAGCAATTAGTTTTTTGGTATCTTCAATTAATTGACCTTTGTTTTCTGGAATAACTAAGTCATCTTTACCAAAAGAAATACCTGCTTTAAATGCATGTTTGAAACCTAAATCTTTTAAGTGGTCACAGAATATAACGGTAGTTTTCTGACCACAAAATCTAAATACGCTATCAATAATTTCAGATACCGTTTTCTTAGGTAGTAATCTATCAATCATTGAAAATGTAATATCTTTATGTTTAGGTAGTAAGTTTGCTAATAAAAATCTTCCAGCAGTTGTAGTGTGTTTTTCAACTTTCTTATTTCCATTTTCATCAAGAGTTTCAAATCTTGAAACAATAGTAGAATGAACTTTTATTTGACCTGTAGACAAAGCATGTTCAATTTCATCATTATTTATAAAATAGCCATCTGGTTTTTCTGTTTGAAAAGGAGCTTGAGACAAATAATATAAACCTAAAATCATATCCTGACTCGGTACAATAATAGGTTTTCCATTTGATGGACTTAAAATATTATTAGTAGAAAGCATCAAAATTCTTGCTTCTAGCTGCGCTTCCAAACTTAATGGAACGTGAACTGCCATCTGATCTCCATCAAAGTCAGCATTAAAAGCTGCACAACATAACGGGTGTAACTCAATGGCATCACCTTCAATTAACTTAGGTTCAAATGCTTGCACACCTAATCTGTGAAGAGTTGGAGCACGGTTTAATAAAACTGGGTGTTCTCTTACAATAAGTTCTAATGCATCCCAAACTGCATTAGTTTCTTTTTCAACTAACTTTTTAGCTTGTTTGATTGTTGATGCTAATCCTAATTTATTTAATCTTGCATATAAAAATGGTTTGAATAGTTCAAGAGCCATTTTTTTTGGTAAACCACATTCATGAAGTTTAAGGTCTGGTCCTACAACGATTACAGATCTTCCTGAATAATCTACTCTTTTACCTAATAAGTTTTGTCTAAACCTACCCTGCTTACCTTTAAGCATTTCAGCTAAAGATTTAAGAGGTCTTTTGCCAGTTCCAGTAATTACTCTACCTCTTCTTCCATTATCAAATAAGTGCATCTACTGATTCCTGAAGCATTCTTTTTTCATTTCTAACAATAATGTCTGGAGCCTTAAGATCCATTAATCTCTTTAGACGATTATTTCTATTGATTACTCTTCTATAAAGATCATTTAAATCTGAAGTAGCAAATCTACCTCCATCCAAAGGTACTAGAGGTCTTAATTCAGGCGGGATAACTGGAATTACAGTTAAAATCATCCATTCTGGTTTTTGACCAGTTTCAATAAATGACTCAATTAATTTTAGTCTTTTAATTGATCTTTCTTCATTAACTTTAGATTTTGTTTCTTTAATTGAATTAATTAATTTAGTTCTTTCAAGTTCTAAATCCATTGCTTTAAGAATTGTTAAAATTGCTTCTGCTCCAATTCCAGCTTCAAATGACTCTTCACCAAATTCATCTTGATATTTAGCTAATTCTTCTTCGTTTAATAATTGATTTTTTTGTAAACCAGTTAAACCAGGTTCAATTACAATAAAGTTTTCAAAGTACAAAACTCTCTCAACTTCTTTTAACTTCATATCAACTGCGAGTGATATTCTGCTTGGTAATGATTTTAAGAACCATATATGTGCAACAGGTGTTGCTAAATTGATGTGACCCATTCGCTCTCTACGAACATTAGATTTTGTTACTTCAACACCACATTTTTCACAAATTATTCCTCTGAATTTCATTCTTTTGTACTTACCGCACAAACATTCATAATCTTTAATTGGACCAAAAATTCTAGCACAAAAAAGACCATCTTTTTCAGGTCTAAAAGTTCTATAATTTATTGTTTCAGGTTTTTTAATTTCACCGTAAGTCCATGATTTTATCTTTTCAGGACTTGCTAAAGTAATTTTAATACTATTAAAATTTTGAGCTTCAGAAACTTCACTATTTTTAAATAAATCTGTTAATTCTTTTTTCATATTTAATTTAACTCAATGTTTAGTGCTAATGATTTTATTTCTTTTACTAATACGTTGAATGACTCTGGTATTCCAGATTCAAAATTTTCTTCACCTTTAACTATTGTTTCATAAACTTTAACTCTACCAGCTACATCGTCTGACTTAACAGTTAAAATTTCTTGTAAAGTATAAGATGCTCCATAAGCTTCAAGAGCCCATACTTCCATCTCACCAAATCTTTGACCACCAAGTTGAGCTTTACCACCTAAAGGTTGCTGGGTAACAAGACTGTAAGGTCCAGTAGATCTAGCATGTATCTTGTCTTCAACTAAGTGATGAAGTTTTAACATATAAATTATTCCAACAGTCACTGGTCTATCAAACATTTCTCCTGTTCTTCCATCCCATAAATTAGTTTGTCCAGATGTTGGTAGTTTTGCTAAATTAAGCATTTCAGAAACATCCTTTTCTTTAGCACCATCAAAAACCGGTGTTGAGATAGCTATACCATTTTGTAAGATTTTCACATAAATCACTAAATTCAGTTTTATTTAATTTGTCGATAGCACCATCAAAAACATCATTTCCATAAACAGATTTTAAAAATGAAGAAATCTTCTCTGTTTTTTCAAATTTTTTATTATTTTCATTAACTAATCTTTTAACTTCTTCACCAAATTCTTTACATGCCCAACCAAGGTGAGTTTCTAAAATTTGACCAACATTCATACGACTTGGAACACCTAAGTGGATTTAAAACAATATCAACTGGTCTACCATCTTCTCTGTAAGGCATATCTTCAACTGGAACAATTTTACTAACAACACCTTTGTTTCCGTGTCTACCTGACATTTTATCTCCAGGTCTTAATCTTCTTTTAATAGCAACAAAAACTTTTACCATTTTCATTACACTTGGTAGTAAATCATCACCACTTCTAATTTTTAAAACTTTATCTTCAAATCTTTCTAAAATATGATTGTTTTGCTTTATTGTATTGATCTTTTAATTGAGCAAGACTTGCTTCATCATTGACATTTCCTACTGTTATTTTGAAAATATCATTTATGCTAATTTTGTTGATTGTCTCAAGATCTAAGTTTCGTTCCATCTTCTAAATCTTTAATTTTTTTAGTTAAAGATGAACCAGATAAGATTTGATTTGCTCTTTGCTTAATACTTCTCTCTAGAATTTCTTCTTCTACAATTTTATCTTGTTGAACAGTTTCAATTTCAGCTCTTTCAATTGTAATAGATCTTTCATCTTTTTCTATTCCATGTCTGTTGAAATACTCTAACATCAACAATAGTACCACTACTTCCTCTAGACATTCTTAATGATGTATCTGTTACATCGATTGCTTTTTCACCAAAAATTGATCTTAATAATTTCTCTTCTGGACCAGAAGCTGAGTCTCCTTTTGGTGTAACTTTACCAACAAGAATATCTCCAGCTTTAACTTCTGCACCAATATAAACAATTCCTGATTCATCAAGATTTTTTAAAGCTTCTTCATTTACATTTGGTATATCTCTAGTAATTTCTTCTTCACCTAATTTAGTATCTCTAGCCATAACTTCATACTCAACTATATGTACTGATGTGAACACATCGTCTGTTACACATCTTTCTGAAATTAAAATAGAGTCTTCAAAATTGTAACCTTGCCAAGGCATAAATGCTACGGTAACATTTTTACCTAATGCTAATTCACCTAGCTTAGTAGATGGTCCATCAGCAATTATATCTCCAGATTTAACTTTATCACCAACTCTAACTAAATGGTTTTTGGTTAATACATGTATTTTGATTTGATCTTTTAAATTTTTGTAAGATTATAAATATCTACACCAGACTTAGTAAAATCAGTTTCTTCTGTTGCTTTGATAACAATTCTTTTACCATCAATTTTATCAACTGTACCATCTCGTTTAGCAACAATTGTTACTCCTGAGTCTAGAGCAACATCCCTTTCTATACCAGTTCCAACTAATGGTGATTCAGGTTTTAATAAAGGTACTGCCTGTCTCATCATGTTAGATCCCATTAGAGCTCTGTTTGCATCATCATTTTCTAAAAAAGGAATTAATGATGCTGCAACTGAAACTAGTTGTTTTGGAGATACATCTATATAATCAATATTCTCAGGTCTTGATAAAATAAAGTTTAAGTTTTCTCTACAAGAAACTAAGCTCTTCTATAATTTTTCCATTTTTATCTAATTTAGTGTTTGCTTGAGCAATAGTATATTTAGTTTCTTCCATTGCAGATAAATATTCCACTTTATCTTCAACAACTCCGTTTTTAACTTTTTTATACGGGCTTTCAATGAAACCATATTTATTAATTTTTGCATAAGTAGATAAACTATTAATCAACCCAATGTTTGGTCCTTCAGGCGTTTCAATTGGACAAATTCTTCCATAATGAGTTGGGTGAACGTCACGTACTTCAAAGCCAGCTCTTTCTCTAGTTAAACCACCAGGTCCTAAAGCTGAAACTCTTCTTTTATGAGTAATTTCAGATAATGGATTGGTTTGATCCATAAATTGTGAAAGTTGAGAACTTACAAAAAAATCTTTTAAAGAAACTGTTAGATGGTTTAGCATTAATTAAATCTTGTGGCATTGCAGATTCAATATCAAGAGTTGTCATTTTTTCCTTGATAGCTCTTTCCATTCTGTAAACACCAATACGAGCTTGATTTTCTACAAGTTCTCCAACAGACCTAACTCTTCTATTTCCTAAGATGGTCAATATCATCAACTTCATCTTTACCATCACGTAAGATCTAACATTTTATGAACTATAGCTATAATATCGTCATTTCTTAAAATTGTAATTTTGTCAGAACATTCTAAATTTAATCTAGAGTTCATTTTTACTCTACCTACATCAGAAAGATCGTATCTATCTGAACTAAAAAATAAGTTATTAAAAATTTGAGTAGCTATTTCAATTGTTGGTGGTTCACCTGGTCTTAAAACTTTATAAATTTCAGTAATAGCATCATTTTTGTTATTATTTTTATCATTTAAAATTGTTGTTAGTAAGTAAGGGCCTTTATTAATTGAATTTGTTATAGAAATGTCAATTGAATTGATGTTCGCTTCTAAGATTTGTTTAATGATTGTATCATTTAGCTCAGTACCAATTCCAAAAGTACCTTCTTCTTCATCATCGCTAACTTTAACTTCTTTATGTAAGATATTTTCCAATAAAGTGACTCTTGTGAAACTAAAATATCTTTTAAACCATCGTTAGCAAGTTTTTTTGCAGTTAAAAAATTAATTTTATCACCTAGTTTAATAACAACATTACCAGTTTTTGCATCAATAACTTCTTCTGAAAAATTTTTAGCTTTATAGTTTTCTGGATTAAATTTTGTTTTCCATTTATTTGTTTTAGGATCAAATGTATAAGTTTCTTTATCATAAAATTCATCAGCAATTTCAGTTTTAGTAAAACCTAGAGCCATTAATAAAGTTGATAGCAAAAATTTTTTTCTTTCTATCAATTTTAAAATATAAAAAATCTTTTACATCATACTCAAGATCTAACCATGAACCTCTATTTGGTATAACTCTACAATTAAATAAGAAGTTTACCACTTGCATGAGATTTTCCTTTATCATGATCAAAAAATACACCTGGACTTCTATGCATTTGATTTACAACAACTCTTTGAACACCGTTAGTTATAAAAGTTCCACTATCAGTCATCATTGGAACTTCACCCATGTAAACTTCTTGTTCTTTTGCAGATAAAATATCTTTAGTATTATTTTCTTGATCTATTTCATAAACAACTAAGTCTTAAAGTACATTTAAGTGCAGAGGTAAAAGACAAACCTCTTTGTATACATTCTTCGGTATCAAATTTTGGTTTTTCTAATCTATAAGAAACATATTCTAAAGTTGCTTTGTCATTAAGATCTTCAATTGGAAAAATACTTTTAAAAACTCTATCAAAACCTTTTGTCAGATCTCCTGCATCTGAATCAAAGTCAGTTAATTGTTTGTATGAATTTTTTTGAACTTCAATTAAGTTTGGAATAGATAAAGTTTCAGCTAACTTACCAAAGCTTTTTCTTACATTTTTCTTTTCAGTAAAAGATAATTGCATTTATAATCAGTTACTAGTTAATTAAATTAACCAGCAATTAAGTTCTTTCTAATTAATTTATTTAAGTTCTACTTTTGCGCCAGCTGCTTCCAACTTAGCTTTGATCTCTTCAGCATCTTTTTTGTTTACACCCGATTTAACTTCTTTCGGTGCACCTTCAACTAGATCTTTTGCTTCTTTAAGACCTAAAGATGTTGCTGCTCTAACTTCTTTAATAACATTAATTTTTTTATCTCCTGCAGAAACTAACATAATTGTAAAATCATCTTTTGCTTCTTCAGCTGCTCCACCTGCTGCTGCTGCTGCTGGTGCTGCTGCAGCCATAGCTGTAACACCCCATTTTTCTTCAAGTTGTTTTGAAAGTTCAGCTGCTTCAACTACAGTTAAACTTGATAAATCTTCTATAATTTTATTTAGATCAGGCATAATTTTTATACTTCTTTAGGTTATTTTTCAGAATTTTCTGGGGACAAACTACTCATTTTTTCAGAACGTGCAAGTAAAATACTTACAAATTTTGATGCTGGTGTTGCTAGAATACCTACTATATTTGCTCTAGCTTCATCTAATGTTGGTAAATTAGCTACATTTTGAACTCCAGCTTGGTCCAAAACATCATTGCCCATTATTCCACCTAAAAGTTTTAGATTTTCATTAGTTTTCGCAAATTTGGATAAAATTCTAGCCGAGATAATAGCATCGTTAGAAAAAGCTACAGCAGTAGCTCCTGTAAATAAATTAGCAAGATCTTTACATTTAGTTTTTTCAATTGCCAACTTAGTAATTCTATTTTTAGTAATTTTAAATTTTATTCCATGTTCTCTCATTTGAGCTCTTAACTCATCTAATTGAGACATTGTTAAACCTTGATAATGAGTAACCATAACAGCTTCATTATTTTGAAACTGAGTTTCCATTTCACTTATATAATTCTTTTTTTGTTCCTTGTTCATCATAACTATATAGCTTTTCCTAATTTAACTTTGTATGACACACCCATACTTGATGTTACAAAAGTATTTTTAATTAAATCACCTTTTAAAGTAAGATTTCCTTTTTCTTTTTCTAAAGTGTCTAAAATTGCTTGATAATTTTTCAATAATTGATCATCATGAAAAGATTTTTTTCCAATGCTAACACCTATATTACCATCTTTATCATTTCTAATTTCAGCTTGACCTGATTTTGCATCAGTTACAGCTTGCTTAATGTTGTCTGAAACTGAACCTAATTTTGGATTAGGCATTAAACCTTTGGGTCCTAAAACTTTACCTAACTTTGAGAGCTTAATCATCATCCCTGGTGTACAGATTAAGTTTTTCAAAATCTAATTCACCTGATTTAATTTTTTCTATAAATTCATCACTACCAACTATGTCGGCACCTGCATCTTTAGCTTCTTTAGCTTTTGCATCTTCACAAACAACAGCAACTTTTACTTTTTTTCCTGTTCCACCTGGTAAATTAACTACAGTTCTAATATTTACCTCACCTTTTTTTTGCTTATTGTTAACTTGAAAACTTAAATCAATTGACTCATCAAATTTAGTTGTACAATTTTTTTTAACATATAGATAATAAACTTTCAATTGCATCAGCTGGCAAATCTTTTAGTTTTTTCTGGTAATTGTTTGAATCTTTTTGATGGCATTAGTCTTTAACCTCAATTCCCATAGATCTTGCAGATCCAGCAATAATCTTTACAGCTTGGTCTAAGTCGTGCGCATTAAGATCTTTCATTTTTTGTGTTGCAATTTCTTCTGCTTGTTTTTTTGTAATTGAACCAGCTATACTTCTTCCTGGTTCTTTAGATCCACCTTTAAGTTTAGCTGCTTCTTTTATAAAATGTGAAGCTGGTGGTGATTTAATTTCAAAATCAAATTTTTTATCTTTATATACAGTAATGATAACTGGGATTGGTTTTCCAGCAAACGCTTTTGTCTTATCATTAAATGCTTTACAGAATTCCATTATATTAATGCCCCGTTGTCCTAATGCAGGACCAACTGGTGGAGCTGGGTTAGCTTGTCCACCCATAATTTGCAATTTTATATATCCACTTATCTCTTTAGCCATTAACTTACTTTCTCAACTTGGTTATATTCTAAATCAACGGGTGTTGGTCTTCCAAATATCGACACAGAAACTTTAAGTCTTGATTTTTCTTCATCAATGTCTTCAACCATACCGCTGAATGATGCAAAAGGACCGTCAACAACCTGAACTTTTTCACCAATGGCTATACTCTATACCAGATTTTGGCTGTGCTACACCATCTTTTATTTGTCCTAATATTTTTTCTATTTCTTTATCTGAAACAGGTACTGGAATGCCTTTTGAACCTAAAAATCCGCTTACTCTCTTCAGATTTTTAATTAAATGATAAAGATCATTGTCCATCTCACTTTTAATTAGTACGTAACCAGGAAAATATTTCTTTTTTCTTTGAATTCTCTTTCCTCTTTTAACTTCTGTTACATCATGAGTTGGTACAACAATTTCCTCAATTTTATCTGAGATTTTAGCTTTTTCAGCCTCTTCTTTTATTAATCCAGCAACCTTATTTTCAAAATTTGAGTGTGATTGAACAATATACCAATTTTTCATTAAATACTTACCTTTAGTAAAGCTTCCAATAAAAATTTAAGAACTTGATCAAGAAGTAAAAAAAACAAAGACATAATAACAGCCATTGCAAATACCATTAAAGCACCTTGCATAGTCTCTTTTCCTGTTGGCCAAGAAACTTTAAAGGCTTCTTGTTTAACTTCCTGTATAAATTTTATCGGGTTTTTCATAATATACTGTTCACTTATTGGCAGGAGCGGAGGGACTCGAACCCTCAGCCTCCGGTTTTGGAGACCGGCGCTCTACCAATTGAGCTACACTCCTATAGAGTTTACTCTATAATTTTAGTTACTACTCCAGCTCCAACTGTTCTACCACCTTCACGAATAGCGAAGTTTAATTTTTCACTCATCGCAATTGGAGTAATTAATGTAACAGTGAATTTAGCATCATCACCTGGCATAACCATTTCAGTTCCTGCTGGTAATGTAACTTCTCCAGTTACATCTGTTGTTCTAAAGTAAAACTGAGGTCTGTATTTAGTAAAGAAAGGAGTGTGTCTTCCACCCTCATCTTTTTTAAGTACATAAGCCTGAGCCTCAAATTTAGTGTGAGGAGTAACTGAACCAGGTTTACAAAGAACTTGACCTCTTTCAACGTCAGTTCTTTCAACACCTCTTAAAAGCACACCGATGTTATCACCTGCTTCACCTGAATCTAAAAGTTTTCTAAACATTTCAACTCCAGTACAAACTGATTTTTTAGTATCTCTAATACCAACGATTTCAATTTCTTCACCAGTTTTTACAACACCTGTCTCTACTCTTCCAGTAACAACTGTTCCTCTTCCAGAAATTGAGAATACGTCCTCAACTGGCATCAAGAAAGGTTTGTCAACTTCTCTTGCTGGCTGTGGAATAAAATCATCAACAGCTTTCATTAATTCTAAAATAGAATTTTTTCCAATTTCTTCATCTCTACCTTCAACAGCAGCTAATGCAGAACCTTTAACGATAGGAGTTTTGTCACCAGGATATTTGTATGAAGTTAGAAGTTCTCTAATTTCTTCTTCAACAAGTTCAATCATATCTTTATCATCAACTTGGTCTACTTTATTTAAGTAAACAACAATTGCTGGAATACCAACTTGTCTTCCTAAAAGAATATGCTCCCTTGTTTGAGGCATAGGACCATCAGCAGCATTAACTACTAAGATAGCTCCATCCATTTGGGCTGCACCTGTAATCATATTTTTTACATAGTCAGCGTGACCTGGACAATCAACGTGTGCGTAATGTCTTTTTTCAGTTTCGTATTCAACGTGAGCAGTTGAGATTGTAATTCCTCTTTCTTTTTCTTCAGGGGCTTTATCAATCTGATCGTAAGCAACCGCTTTTGCTCCACCAGTTGCCGATAATGTAATTGTGATAGCGGCTGTTAATGTTGTTTTGCCATGGTCGACATGACCAATTGTACCAATGTTACAGTGTGGTTTATTTCTTACAAATTTTTCTTTTGACATTACTTTTTTACCTCAGTTTAGTTTTATTAATAATTTCTTTTTTTCTTGGAGCGGGTAAAGAGAATCGAACTCTTACATCCAGCTTGGAAGGCTAGCGTTCTACCATTGAACTACACCCGCACAACATCAAGAATAACACTCCATTGTTATAAAAAATTTTATTGAATGGTGGAGGGGGAAAGATTCGAACTTTCGAAGACCGAAGTCAACGGGTTTACAGCCCGCCCCATTTGACCGCTCTGGAACCCCTCCTTTTTGGGGAAGTGTCCCCTTGTTCAATAAAGCTTCAAACAACAGGCGTTTTATATATTTTTATTATGCAATTGCAACACGAGATTTACTGTGAAAATGGAGGAAAAAACGTATAAAACAAACTAATTTTATGAATAAATCATCTTTTTTAATCGTTGGTCAACATGCTGTAATTGAAGCATTAAGAAACCCTAAAAGGAAGGTTTTAAAAGTATTTTTAACAGAAGAAAGTAAAAAAAATATTCACAGAAAAAATCCAAAAAAAAATGTCCTTGAAGATGTTAAGGTTTATTTCAAATCAAAAAAAGAACTAGATAAATACACTTCTAAAGATCAAATTATGCACGGTGGATACGTTGCAGAAGTAGAACATATTGATCAACCCGACTTAAAAGAGTTTATAAAAGGAAAAAATAACTTAACATTTGTTTGTATTGATGAGGTAACAGACCCAAGAAATATTGGTTCATTAATTAGAAGTGCTGCATCATTTAATATTGATGGATTAATTGTTAAAGAAAGACAATTTCCATCAGATAGTAAGCTTATGTATAAAGCTGCAAGTGGTTGTATGGAACATATCAATATTTTTGAAGTGGCAAATATAAATTCCACACTAAAAAACTTGAGGGAAAAAAATTTTTGGGTTTATGGTTTTGATGCAAGAGGAGAAAAAGACTTCACAGATATAAAATGGGAAGGAAAAAATGTTCTTTTATTTGGTTCTGAGGGATTTGGCATGAGAGAGCACACGGGAAAGTACACAGATTTTTTTGTTAAGATTGATATAAATAAGGATGTAGAAAGCTTAAATATCTCAAATAGTGCAGCAATTGTGTTTCATCATTTAAGTTATTTAAAAAAAAATTAAAATCAATTATTGTTAAGTGGTTTTACACTGAACAGGGAATGTAAGTTTTTTTTTTGGAAATTTTTTTCCCTTAATAATACTTTCTGGCTTATCTTTGCCACCAGTCCAATCTTTGTGAGGATTTGTATAATTCTTTGGCTCACCATATAACACCCAAGGATCCCAGCATGATTTACCTGGATCTTGGGAAGATATTTGAAAGTGTGTATGCTCTATACCATGATCACATTGTTTTGTTATTTGTTTAAGCCAAGTAGTTATGCTTTTTGGGTCATAACTTTGATCTAATGAATTGTGTAAATGAAATGAAAATAATTTACCAAGCATCATTTATTTCATGAAAATCCCACACTACGGAGTTTTTAAAGTTATTAGCAGTATCTGAAATATCACTTCCTATGATCTTTAGAATTTTTAACATTATCATTAAAAAATTCCTGCTCAAAACCATTTCTTGAGCCGTGACATAAACCATATATATTTTCTTTAATAAGGTTTTTATTAATGAAATCACTAGTTAGTGATAGAGAGTCTTCTGTCGGCCCAGACATGATTTATCTTTTGTCTGTTCCAATCGACCTGAGGTCTTTGGTATTCATTATAAGTCTTTGTATTTATCATAGTTGAACAAGATCATTGGTTTTATTAATACTTGAAATTCTGTAGCCAAATATGAATAAAAATCCATTTATAAAATTTTTTAATAAAGAAATCATCTAATAATTAATTTTTTTGTATAAAATTTAAATATTTTTTACAATTCAACATATAATCAAAACGATAAAATTTTTTATAACCAGTAGATTATCTTCTCTATTATACTATTCTTGTTGTCAGAGTAGTTTTTTAGTCAAATGTGACAAGCCCTCCAAATCTCACTGTAATTTACTTAAATCCTCTCAAAGCTTTTGGATTAAGTAAAAGTTCTTTAGGTGCCAGTTGGGTAGCCAACGGAATAGTTGACGAGTCCCGTACCGTTTCTTAATAATTGTGCTTCTAATAAACATATTAAGGTAAGCCCTTCAAATTTCGAAGTGAGAACAACAATGTTGGCTTTTTGACCAAAGGAATTGGGATTATTTGTATATCCAGAATAATTTAATCTTATCTTGAAGATTATTTTTAACAATGTATCTTTTTGATGCATTTTTTGTGCTTCCCTTGCCTATTATTAGCAAACTTTGACTTTAAAATTTGAATCTGAAATTCTTTAAATAGATCTTAATAGAGTAAGATGATCTTTTTGATCATGTTAATCTGCCTACCGATGATAATATTTAAATATCCCTTTTTAAAAAAGGTAATCTTTTTTTTAATTTTAATTTTTTTTAAAACAAAGTTTTTATTAAATGGATTGTATATGCACTTCCACTTTAAATGAACTTTTTTTCAAAAATTTTCTTAAACTCAACTGAATTAACCATGGCATCATTGCAAATTTAATAACAAATTATAAATAAATGCTTAAAGATAAACCCTGATGGGGCTGAATTTGATCGAGTAATAATTTTTACATTTAAAATCTTAGCTAAGATAACAGCATAAATATTTGCTTGAAATGCAAATACTAATGTTTTTTCTTTTCTTTTAAATGGAAGCGTTAAAAAGAGAATTAATAAAGCATAAACAAATTTGTATATCTGCTTCTATTATTCAATAAGATTTTTTGTGGCCAATAAATTTTATATTTTTTGAAAATTTAGAAGACATGTTCATCATTACAAGTGATAATTTCTAAACTAATGTTATTTTTTACTACATAATTACTAACTTCATAAAGATTTTTTTCAACACCTCCATCGTCAATTGATGGCATAAAAATTATTACATTTTTTTTCATTATTTATTTAGATAATATATACAAAACGTATTTTAAAAAGATCAAATTATTAATTATTAAACTTGCTTAATTAAATAAATAATTATAATTATACTTAGTCTTGCCCTTGTAGCTCAGCTGGTAGAGCAATTGATTTGTAATCAATAGGTCCGCGGTTCGAATCCGTGCGGGGGCACCATCACTTAATTGTTTGTAGTTTCTTTTCTTGTTTGCTCAATCTTTATCTTTTTATGTAAGACTATTGTTTTTGTCATACAATAACTCAAAGCTTAATTTTTTTATTAGTTTTAATTTTAATTGTTTTTGCATTTCTTACTTCAAAATTATCTGCAACAGCACTTATTGGTCTTTTATTTGTATCTAAATTCTTTATTAAAATTTTAGATTTATCACTTACAATTGTTCCTCTCCATCTCCTTGGTCTAAAAGGACTTATGGGTGTAATTGATAATTTTTTTGAATTTAAATCTTAAAATAGGTCCATGAACTGATAAATTATAAGCAGTACTCCCTGCAGGTGTTGAAACTAAAACTCCATCAGAAATTAATTTCTTAATAATATTTTTTTTATTAGCTGTAATTGTAATTGATGACGCTTGCTTGCTTTGTCTTAAAATTGATACCTCATTAATTGCTATAGATTTTCTAATTTAATTACTTTTATTAGTAACCGTCATTTGTAAAGGATAAATCTTAACACTATTAGAAACTGCTAAATTCTTAATAATATTTTTATTTGAAAATTTATTCATTAGAAAGCCATAGTTTCCAGAGTTAATTCCATAAAAAGGTTTTTTAAATTTGTATAGTTTTTTTAAGGTTTGAAGCATAAAACCATCACCACCAACAACAATTACTAGATTAGATTTTTTTAAAGATGTGATGTTTAGTTTTTTTACTAAGTAAAGATTTAATTTTTAAGGAAGCTTTTGTTTTGTCAAAAACTAAATAAATTTTATCTTTCATTTAGTGGTGCCCTCGGCCAGACTCGAACTGGCACTCCGCAAGCGGCAAGGATTTTAAGTCCTTTGTGTCTACCAATTTCACCACGAGGGCATTAATGAATTTCATGAGTATTTATGCTAATATTTATAATTGAACAAGAGGAATAAGTAAATTTTTTTAATTTATCTCTCAATGTGCTGGTCTTGTGCTGGTTGTCCTATAAAATCCTATAAGTTTTTTCATTTTAACTAGTTATAAATTTTTGTAAGTGATCAATGAGATCTTTTTGTTCTTTAATCATAATTTTTAAAACATCGCCAATTGAAATAATACCAACAACTTTTTTATTTTCTAGTATTGGTAGATGTCTTATTCTATGCTCAGTCATTAATCCCATACACTGCTCAATTTTAAAATCTCTAGTAACAGTAACTAATTCTTTGGTCATAACTTCGTCTAATAATGTATCTTTGCTATTCTTACCTTTTAAAATAACCTTTCTTGCATAATCTCTTTCTGAAAAAATACCTATAGGAAAATCATTATTATCAATAATTATGATTGCACCTATATTTTTTTCTGACATTAAAATAAGTGCTTGCATTACACTTTGGTCTTTTGAAATAGTCCAAATTTGTCTTTTTTTATTTTGCTTTAAGAAATCTTCTAATCTGTCATAGCTTTGCATTCACTAAAAAACTTTATCACTGTGCCTATAGTGTGTACAGATTTGAAATAACTTTCAATTAACGTTGATAGTATTTATCTTTTTAAATTTATCTCCCTATGTGCTGGTCTTGTGCTGGTTTACGTAAATTAATTAAGCCCTATTTTTATAAGGCTTAATTTAATAAAATATCATTCTGAATTTATTTACGCTTTGTTTCCGTATTCAGTCATATGTTTTGGAATTCTTTTATTCTTTCCATACATAAAATGATTTTCCATGTTCTCTCTGTATTTACTAGCGGGTACTTTTAGACCAACAGACTCTGCTACTTCTCTTATTAACATTGGGTTAGCACCACAACAAACACCAAGGTAATGTGCTCCTAAAATGTTTGCCCATTTTGCAAATTGACCTATTTCATATCTATTGCAAAAATGTGGATCTAGAGCTGTGGGAAATGTTCTTCCATGTGGCGAAGGACAACCACAATCATCTCTATCAGGTAAATTAAAAAAAGTTGGAAATTTTTCATTCGTTCTATACGGAATTGGTAATGCACCAACATGACATTTAACTGCTTTTCTAATTTCTTTTAAGAATGGCATCATAGTTGCTGGCCCTCTAAAACAATTTAAACCCACAACATCAGCCCCTCTTTGCTCCAACTCTTTACATGTATCAACTACTGACATGCCATCTCTCATTTTATTTTCACCCATTGGTGAAATTGTGAGTACTGTTGGAAGGTTAGCTTTTTTCATTACTTCAAGAGCTTTAAAGGCCTCTTCAGCATAATAAAATGTTTCACCAATTAACATATCAGCACCTTCATCTACAGCCCATTCAATCATTTCAGAAAACATTCCCTCAACTTCTTTTTGAGCTTGCTTGTCGTCTTCTTTCCAAATGTTAGAGTTAGAAATATTTCCTGCCATTAAATTTGGCTGAGATCCTTTAGGCGTATCTAAAGCAACTTTTTTTGCTATTTTTAAAGCTGATCTATTAAGTGGTTCCAATAAATCTTCTTTACCTATTACTCTCATCTTTTCTCTATGACCATTATAAGTAAATGCTTCAACAATGTCTGATCCCGCATGTTGAAATTCTCTATGTAAATTTTCAAGAACCTCTGGGTGATCAAGAGAAACCATTGGCACAAATTCTCCAGATGCCATGTATCCTCGTCTTTCAATTTCAAATAAAAAACCTTCAGCACAAATTACTGGTCCTTTATCCAATCTTTCTTTTAATTTATTAGTAGTCATTTTTTTTCTCCAAGTTAATGGAGAAAAGAAGCTAATTAAAAACTAAGAGGTTAAAAAATTAGCTCTTCTCTCCTTTTTAGTGCTTTGGCAAAATACCGGGTGCACAATACGGCTCAAATACCCGATTTTAATTTTGAGAAAATTTCAAAAAAAAACCACCGGCTAAAGCGGTGGTTGAAGTGTCGCTTTAGCAGGATTTATAAAGCGCTCTGCAATTTAACTTAAATAAATGTACAGGATTGTGTAATCAAATTAATCTTTATATTAAAAATGATTTATTAAAATTAGAAACTATTTCTTTTAGTTTTAATTTTTCTTTGTTCAAGGCAACTTTCACATGACAACAAAGCCAATTATCATATAATTTAGTTAAATGATTTATTTGTAATTCTATTTTTTAGAATTTATTGCTACTCTTTAAACTCTTTCATTAATTAAAATATATCACATTTTCAAAATTCAAGTTGTTAATAACTAAATTTTTTTAATTTTAAATTTTTAAAAATTAAAAAAAAAGATCTCTTAAATTAATAAGTAAAAAAAGCTGAATTATATTTTTTGCTTTTATATTTCTTGTGCGGTATGATCTATCTGAGTCCCGCTCTAATTCAGCCTTGTGCTGACAATCAATAATTAGAATTAACAATTTAAAGTGTCAAAATTATGATTTTGAAATTGATAAAACTACTGTGTTTTTTGGGATTACATAATTACAAAACAATTAATATTGAATTTGGCTTTAATCCAACTGACAGAGTTACAACCCTAGAATGTAAAAATTGTGGTTTTACTAAAATTAAATCTGGTGGGTAAAATTTATACTAATGAAAAGTATTAGAAAAAATATTGAAATAAGAAGATTTTTAGAATGGTCAAAAATAGTAAGGGGAAAACCAATTCAAATAAGATTGTATGAATTAATATATTTTGAATTACTTGAGTTGTGGCTTCAATTAAATAAACCACCCTTAAGAAGACTAATATATGAAACTATTAACTCAGAAGATTATATGATAAATTTATTAAAGGAAAAATATTTCAAGAATATATAGATGAAATATTAGAAACACCCTGTGAAGATAAATCTGGATATTACAATCCTGATTCTAGAGAAATATTAACCGAAGTTAATATTAAAGAATTATATGATGTAAAATACTTGATAAAAAGTGAATTAAATACGGTAATTATGATCAATAAATATAATGCCATTTATACTTTTTGTCGGTATGAGGAATGGTGCTTAAAAAAGAAATCTGAACAAATTGAAGACGTTACAAAAAAAGAAAGATTTGATGTAACAAAAGATTTACCAATAAAAATTTCCACACAAAGATAGAATTTCTACTTAACTTTCTATGTGCTGGTCTTGTGCTGGTTTACACAAATTAATTAAGCCTTATTTTCTAATCTTAATTGAAAGCTAAATTAAAGTTATAAGATTTTATAGGATGTTTAGACTGCCTTGGACTATTATGGACTGACTTTAACCTCTATCCCTCGTCTTTTAAGTCCTTTGTGTCTACCAATTTCACCACGAGGGCACGTATTATTTTCATTTGTTTAACTGTTTTTATTTATAACTCAACTTATTTTTGTTAACAATCTTAACCATATCTCAATTAAGCTTTTAATGCTCTTTTAAGAATTTGGTAATTTAAATTACAATCTTTATAACCTTTCTTTACAGTATTTAAATATCGTTCTGTTGGGTACGCAAACAAAGTTTTTTTTGTCATTGTATAGGTCATTACTTTCTTGCCATAATAAGTAAAATAATATTTTTTATATAGAACTGGGTAGTCCTCATAGATATCTAATTTTTTTTCATCACTTTTAGATATTTCAAATAATGCACCTGGAACTAATTGAATTTTTTTTAGGCTCTATATCAGCCGCTCTATATTTACTTCTAAAAGTTAATTTAAAATCTTTAAGATTAATCTTTTTTAAAAAAACACTATCTTTGCATCTTCTTTTCATTTGAAAATGATTTAAATTACTACCGTAGGCAAAATACAGCATTTTTATTATCTAATAACTACTTCTATTTTTTTTTGATTAACAAATTTCAATATCTCAGTACTACATTTATCAATTTTTTTTTGATCTTCTGATCGTATAACTATAGATACTCCTAATTTACCTGCTTGAAAAAAAGGGTAGCTTCCTATTTCAACATCTTTATTGTTGTCTTGAACGTTGGTTAAAGAGTTTGCAATTTCACTTTCAACAGTTTTTAAACTTATTGTATGACTTATTATTGGATTTCCCCCTACTATTTTATCTTTTAATCCACCTAACATTGACTTTAAAATTGATGGCACTCCAGGTAAACAAAAAACATTTTCAACATAAAATCCAGGGGCACCACTTGTTGGGTTTAAGAATTAAGTTAGCATTTTTTGGCATCCAAACCATTTTTTGTCTTCCTTCATTAAATTCTCCAACTTTATAATAAGCCTCCAATATTTTAAATGCCTCCTGATGAATTTCATACTCAAGGTTAAATGCTTTTGATATAGATTGAGCGGTAATATCATCATGTGTCGGACCAATACCTCCAGTTGTAAATACATAGTTGTTAACTTTTCTTAAGTGATTAACTGTTTCAACAATAGTGCTCTCAATATCTGGAATTACTCTAACTTCATTAACTGTCACTCCAATAGAGTTTAACCACTTGGCAATAGTTCCCGTATTAGTGTCTTGTGTTCTTCCTGAAAGAATTTCATTACCAATAATAAGAATTGCGGCATTAAATTTTGTATTTTCTGTCATTATTAAATATACATTTTATATATGGAATTTACCAAAGCTTTAATTAAAGGCAAACTTATCAAACGTTACAAGAGATTTTTTACTGATGTTAAAATTGGTAAGGAAATTGTTACAGCACATTGCCCTAATACAGGATCAATGAAGGGTTTGTTAGATGAGGGTAATGAAGTTTTTGTGTCCAAAAATGATGACCCAAAAAGAAAGCTAAAATATACGCTTGAGATCATTAAAGCTAAAAAAAATTTGGTTGGTGTAAATACTCATTTTGCAAATAAAATTGCTTATCATGGCTTATCAAATAATCTAGTGAAAGAGGTTGCAAATAGTGACAGTATTAAACCTGAGGTATTTTTTGATAAAGAAACCAGATTTGATTTTTTAATTGAAAAAAATAAGCAAAAAATATTTGTAGAGGTTAAAAATGTTACTTTATTTAGGGATGAAAAAACTGCAGAATTTCCTGATGCTGTAACGTCTAGAGGGTCTAAACATTTAAAAACTCTTATTGAAGCTGTTAAAAAAGGTTATAAATCCTATCTATTGTTCTTAGTTCAAATCCAAGGAGTTAATAATTTTAAAATAGCCAAAGATATTGATAAAGAATATTATGAAAATTATTTACTAGCAAAAAAAGCTGGTGTTATTTTTTTAGCTTATCAATGTAAAATAAGTGCAAAAGAAATTAAGATAGATAAAAAAATTAAAATTATTGATGTCTGATTATTTAGAAAAATTTGAAAAAATGAGAGTTGCTGGAAATCTTGCAGCAAGAACTCTTGATATGTTGACAGAAAATATTAAACCTGGAATTACAACTGATCATATTGATAAGTTAGAGTTATGAATTTATAAAAGACCATGGTGGATATTCAGCTCCTCTTTATTATAGAGGTTTTAAAAAATCATTATGTACTTCTTTAAATCATGTTGTCTGTCATGGAATACCTTCAGATAGAGTATTAGAAGAAGGTGATGCTTTAAATGTTGATGTAACTGCTATAGTTGATGAACATTATGGTGATACAAGTCGAATGTTTTGTGTTGGTAAAACCTCAGTTAAAGTAAATAATTTAATTGATGCAACACACGAGTCTATGATGAGAGCTATAAATTTATTAAAACCAGGATTAAAACTTGGTGACATTGGTTATGAAATACAATCTTTTGTTGAAAAAAAAGGTTATTCTGTTGTTAGAGATTTTTGTGGTCATGGAATAAGCACTACCTTTCATGAGCCCCCTAATATATTACATTATGGAAGAAAAAATACTGGAATGGAACTTAGACCAGGTATGACGTTTACAATTGAACCCATGATAAATACAGGTGAATGGGATGTAAAAATGCTAAAAGATGGTTGGACAGCTGTTACAAAAGATAAATCTTTATCAGCACAATTTGAACATACGCTAGGTATTACTGAAAATGGTTATGAAATCTTTACAGAATCTGTTAAAGGTTATTCAAAGCCCCCTTACTTATAATTAATGATTGAAAGATATTCTAGAAAACAACTCACTGACATATGGTCAGAACAAAATAAATACCAAATTTGGCTTGATGTAGAGGTTGCAGCAGCTGAAGCCATGGAAAAACTTGGTCAAATCCCTAAAGGGGTAGCATCAGTTGTTAGAAAAAAAGCCAAGATAAACGTTAAAAGAATTCATCAAATTGAGATCTAAGGTTAAGCATGATGTTATTGCTTTTTTAACTTCTGTTACTGAAAAAGCTGGTATTAAAGCAAGGTACCTTCATCAAGGAATGACATCTTCTGATGTACTGGATACAAGTTTAAATATTCAATTAGTTCAATCAGGCAAAATTTTACTTACTGATATTGATCAAATTTTAAAAGTTTTAAAAAAACAAGCTAAGAAATATAAATACACTCCTTGTATGGGTAGAAGTCATGGTATTCATGCTGAACCTATTACTTTTGGGTTAAAACTTGCTTCATTTTATGAGGAATTTAAGAGAAATAGAAAAAGGTTAGTTGATGCAATTGATGAAATTTCAACATGCGCAATATCTGGAGCAGTTGGAACATTTGCAAACATTAACCCTAATGTTGAAAAACATGTGGCTAAAAAACTAGGTTTAAAAGTTGAGCCTATATCAACACAGGTAATACCAAGAGATAGACATGCTTTTTATTTCTCAGTCCTTGGAATTATTGCAGGCTCAGTTGAAAGAGTTGCAATTGAAATTAGACATTTACAAAGAACTGAAGTTTATGAAGTTCAAGAATTTTTTTCAAAAGATCAAAAGGGTTCATCAGCAATGCCACACAAAAAAAATCCAATCTTAAGTGAAAATTTAACAGGGCTTGCTAGAATGGTTCGAAGTGCGGTAATCCCTGCTCTTGAAAATATTGCACTATGGCATGAAAGAGATATTTCTCATTCAAGTGTTGAAAGAAATATTGGCCCTGATGCAAATATTACTCTAGATTTTGCTTTAGTAAGACTAAGTAATATTTTAGATAAAATGATAGTTTATCCAAAAAAAATGATTGAAAATTTAAATATCACTAAAGGTTTAATTTTTTCTCAAGAGGTAATGCTAGAGCTTACAAAATCAGGATTGAGCCGAGAACAATCTTACAAAATGGTGCAAAATTATGCCAAAAAATGTTTTGCTGACAATTTAAATTTATTTGACGTTATATCAGACGATAAATTTATAATGGCTAAAATTTCATCAAAAAGATTAAAAGCTATATTCAATTATTCATCCCATTTTAAAAATGTAGATTTAATCTTTAGAAGAGTATTTAAATAATGAAAAAAGGTAAAAAATTATATGAAGGTAAAGCAAAAATAATTTATGCAACCGCTGATAAAAGATTAGTTATTCAATATTTCAAAGATGATGCAACTGCTTTTAATAATTTAAAAAAATCAACCATTGAAGGCAAAGGTGTTTTAAACAATAGAATATCAGAACACATTCTAACAAATCTCTCTCAAATCGGAATAAAAAATCATTTAGTAAAAAGACTAAATATGAGAGAACAAATTATTAAGTTAGTTGAGATTATACCTATTGAATTTATTGTACGTAACGTTGCTACTGGTTCTATTACTAAAAGATTAGGTATCGAAGACGGAACTGTTCTAAAGCAGCCTCTATTAGAGTATTGCCTTAAAGATGATAAATTAGGTGATCCACTTATTGCTGAAGAACATATTCTTGCATTTGATTGGGCTACAAAATCTGAATTAGAAAAAGTTAAAAAAATGATCCTAAGAATTAATGATTTCATGATTGGTATGTTCAGAGGAGTTGGGATTAAGTTAATTGATTTTAAACTTGAATTTGGAAGACTTAAAGAAAACGGTAAATCTGAAGTTATTTTAGCAGATGAAATTAGCCCTGATACTTGCAGATTATGGGATAGTATTACTGATAAAAAACTTGATAAAGATAGATTTAGAAAAGATCTTGGAGATTTAATACCCGCTTACACTGAAGTTGCTAAAAGGTTAGGAATTTTACACGAACAATCTAACATGAGTGCTGTAAACGTTACAAAATTAAGCTCAATAAAGAAAATAAAATAATATGAAAGTATCAGTCATCATCACACTTAAAAAAGATGTTTTGGACCCTCAAGGTAAAGTTATTCATCAAACACTTAGATGGTATGGGGTTTGACAACATTAATGAAGTTAGACAAGGCAAATACTTTGAAATTGATACAAAAGAAACTGATAAAAAAAAAGCTGAAAAAAATGTTGAAGATATGTGTAAAAAGCTTTTAGCGAATTTAGTTATAGAAGATTATAAAATTATCGGATCAGAATAATAAATAATGCATTCATCCGTAATTACTTTTCCAGGATCCAATTGTGACAGAGATATGGATGTTGCCTTAAAAAAATTTGGCTTTAAAAATAAAATGGTTTGGCATGATGATGTTGAGCTTCCAAAAAGTGACTTAGTGGTTTTACCAGGTGGATTTTCATATGGAGATTATCTTAGATGTGGAAGTATGGCATCAAAATCTAAAATCATGAAATCTGTTTTAAATTTTGCTCAAGGGGGTGGTAAAGTTATGGGAGTTTGTAATGGGTTTCAAATTTTAGTCGAGTCTGGTTTGTTGCCAGGAGTTCTACTTAGAAATAAATACTTAGAATTCATTTGTAAAAATGTTTTTGTAAAAGTTAATAATCAAGACAACTCTTATTTTAAGGATAACAAAAAAGAAGTTTATGAATTTCATATAGCCCATAATGAAGGAAATTACTTTTGCTCTAATGATCAAATTAAAGATATTAATGACAACAATCAAATTGCCATGTTTTATTCTGATGAAAATGGAAACGTTAATGAACAATCAAATCCTAATGGCTCATTACAGAATATAGCTGGAATATTTAATAAACAAAAAAATGTTTTAGGAATGATGCCTCATCCTGAAAGAATGATAGACCCTGCTCTATCAGGTGAAGATGGTTCTTTATTTTTTGAAAACTTAATTAATAATCTTAAGATAATGATAGTAAACGAAAAACTTGCAATCGATCATGGTTTAAAAAAAGATGAGTATAAAAAGATCTGTGATTTATTAAAACGAGTTCCAAATATTACTGAATTAGGTATTTTTTCTGCAATGTGGAATGAACATTGCTCTTATAAATCTTCAAGATTTCATCTTAAAAACTTACCCACAAAAGGAAAAAATGTAATTCAAGGCCCTGGAGAAAATGCAGGTGTTATTGATATTGGAGATAATGATGCAATTGTCTTTAAAATAGAAAGTCATAATCACCCATCTTTTATTGAAC